>NZ_JBYTBC010000007.1:0-379826 GCF_058788795.1 Variovorax sp. FW301-JW7 | reverse complement strand
GCACGGCGCGCTTGATCTCGGGCGCCTTGAACAGCGACGCGTTGGCGTGCACCGTGATCTTCAGCTTGCCGCCGGTGGCCGCGTCCACGTCTTTGGCGAACTGCGTGATGTTCTCGGTGTGGTAGTTGGTCGCGGGGTAGGCGGTGGGCAGGTCCCACTTGGCTTGCGCAAAGGCGGCGGCGCCAAGGGTGAGGCCCGCCAGGGCAATGCCGAACTTGTGATTCATGGACGCGCTCCGGAATGTAGTCAAAGCTGAATGAAAGAAAAGCATACGTGCAAATTCCGGGCCATTCGCTGAGGCATTTCCCTGCCATGTGGTGTCGATGCGGCACCAGCTGCGGGCATGAAAAAACCGCCTCGGGGGCGGTTTCTTCG
Source organism: Variovorax sp. FW301-JW7 (assembly GCF_058788795.1). Taxonomy (NCBI): domain Bacteria; kingdom Pseudomonadati; phylum Pseudomonadota; class Betaproteobacteria; order Burkholderiales; family Comamonadaceae; genus Variovorax; species Variovorax sp. FW301-JW7. The sequence goes on along the minus strand of NZ_JBYTBC010000007.1, from coordinate 379,451 downwards.
TTTCAGCGTGAGGTCACTGCTTGGCGGGTTTCGCTTCGGCCACCTTGGCGGCCTTGCCTGCCTTGGCCGGGGCCGCAGCGCCGTTGAAGCTCTGGCCGTTGACCGTCAGGCCCTCGGCCGACAGCTTGGCCGCGCTCTTTTCCTTCACGCCCTTCACGCGTTGCATGAGGTCTGGCCAGTCCTTGAACTCGCCTTCCTTGCGGGCGTCGAGGATGCGCTTGGACAGCGAGGGGCCGACGCCCTTGAGGCCGTCGAGGTCGGCCGCGCTGCCCTTGTTGGCGTCGACGGCAGCGAACGAGACAGCCGCGAAGCACATGGCGAGCGTGGCGATGATTTTCTTGAACATGGTGAAAACTCCCTCTTCAATCGTTGGTATGGCTATGCCGACAGGAATATCGGCTTCGGCTCAACGAGAGGGCGCGCGCGGCAGTTGACGTGAAAACGGGGCCCTGGGCCCCGTGTGACGATTGTTCAGAACCGTGGTCAGAGTTCTTCCACGCGGCGCGGCGGATAGCTGTCCCAGGCCTGGCAGCCGGGGCAGTGCCAGAAGTACTGGTGCGCCTCGAAGCCGCAGGCCGCGCAGCGGTAGCGCATAAGCGGGCGGGTGGCCTGGTCGAGCGCGCGTTGCACCTGCGGATGGAACTGCTCGTGCTCGAAGCGCTCGCCGGCGAGCCAGCGCGACGCCGCCACGAGCGAAGGCTGGTGCGCGAGGTGGGCGATGTAGCTGTCGCGCGGCGTGGGGGCGGGCGCTTCGGCGGATGCGTCCGATGCTGTGCTGGCAGGCGTGCCGCCAAGCGCGATCAGCGCCTCGAGCACGTCGATCGACGGCGACTCGGCATAGCGCCGCTGCAGCAGCGCCAACGCCTCGCCTTCGCGCTGCGCGGCCACGGCGGCTTTCTGCAGCGACGCGGCGTACAGCGGCAGCGCCAGCGGCGCCGTGTCGCTGAGCCCTTCGAGCGTGTCGAAGGCCGCGGCGGCTTCGCCGTTGCGCAGCTGCAAGGTGGCGGTGTCGATGGCCGGGCGCGGTGCCTGCGGCGCCAGCGTGCGGGCCTGCGTGAGCAGGTCGCTGGCGCCCTGCAGGTCGCCGGCCGCGACGCGTTCGTTGGCCTGCTCGCACAGGTGGTGGGCGCGGCGCGTGCTGTAGCTGGCCTGGTCGGACTCGTCGAGCTTCTGTGCCACGTCGGCGGCCTGCGCCCATTCGCGTGAGCGTTCGTAGATGGCCAGCAGCGCGAGCCGGGCCTCGTTCTCGTAGCGCGTGCCTTCGAGCTTCTGCAGCGCTGCTTCGGCGCGGTCGAGCAGCCCGGCGCGCAGGAAGTCTTGCGCCAGCGCGTGCTGTGCGCGCTCGCGGTCGGCACGGCTCAGGTCGCCGCGGCCCAGCAGGTGCTCGTGCACGCGCACGGCGCGCTGGTACTCGCCGCGGCGGCGGAACAGGTTGCCGAGCGCGAAGTGCAGCTCCTGCGTGTCGGGGTCGTTCTGCACGGCCTCGATGAAGGCGTCGATGGCCTGGTCCTGCTGCTCGTTGAGCAGGAAGTTCAGGCCGCGAAAGTAGGCCTTGGGCGCCTGCCGGTTCTCGAGCTTGAGCTGGCGGATGTCGAAGCGCGATGCGAGCCAGCCCAGCACGAAGGCGACGGGCAGGCCGATCAGCAGCCAGCTGGGATCAAAGTCCATGTTGACGTACGGCGGGAAGGTCGGTGGCGGAAATGGATGGCGCTGCCGTGGATGCGGTGGCGGCGGCCAGCGGTGCGGGCGAGGGGGCTTCGGTGGTCGCAGGCACTTGCGCCGCGGCGGCGCGGTGTTTCCACCAGCCGGGCAGCATGCCCAGCGCGCCGACCACGAGCCCGCCGGCAAAGGCCGCGAGCACGACGAGCACCAGCGGCGCGCGCCAGTGGGTTCCGAAGAAGAAGTAGACGGTCGCGTCGTGCTGGTTGTTCAGCGCGAAGGCGAAGAGCGTAAAAAAAATGGCTGCCTTGAGCAGCCACAGGAGGTACTTCATAGCTGTTCCCGTTGCCGGGAGCATTCTACGTTTGCATTCATTTGCATCAGGCCTTGCGGCCGGCGGCTTCCTTGCCTGCATCGAGCTCGGCGGTCTTCGCGTCGACGGCTTCGCGCAGCGCCTTGCCCGGCTTGAAGTGCGGCACGCGCTTCTCGGGAATCTGCACGCTCTCGCCCGAACGCGGGTTGCGGCCGATGCGTGGCGGACGGCGGTTGACCGAGAAGCTGCCGAAGCCACGGATCTCGATGCGATGGCCGCGCACGAGCGCGTCGCTCATGGCGTCGAGGATGGTCTTGACGGCGTATTCGGCATCGCGGTGCGTGAGCTGCGCGAAACGGGCGGCGAGTTCTTCGACGAGGTCTGAGCGGGTCATAGGCCAAACATAAACGAAAAACGTGGACGAAAAAAAAGACAGAGCGGCCCCGGGGGCCTGCCTCTGTCTTCGGACTCAGCTTACTTGTTGTCGCTGTTGTCGAGCTTGGCGCGCAGCAGGGCGCCCAGGCTGGTCGTGCCCGCGTTTTCGCGTGCCGACTGCTGGCTCAGGCTGGCCATGGCGCCTTGTTCGTCGACCATGTCCTTCTGCTTGATCGACAGCTGGATGTTGCGGGTCTTGCGATCCACATTCACCACGATGGCCGTGACTTCGTCGCCTTCCTTGAGCACATTGCGGGCATCTTCGACGCGGTCGCGCGAGATTTCCGAAGCACGCAGGTAGCCGATGATGTCTTCGCCGAGGTCGATTTCAGCGCCGCGGGCGTCCACGGTCTTGACCTTGCCGGTCACGATCTGGCCCTTGTCGTTCACGGTGGTGAACGTAGTGAACGGATCGCTGTCGAGCTGCTTGATGCCCAGCGAGATGCGTTCGCGGTCGACGTCGACAGCCAGCACGATCGCTTCGACTTCCTGGCCCTTCTTGTAGTTGCGAACGGCGGTTTCGCCGGTTTCGTTCCACGAGAGGTCCGAGAGGTGCACCAGGCCGTCGATGCCGGCAGCCAGACCCACGAACACGCCGAAGTCGGTGATCGACTTGATCGGGCCCTTGACGCGGTCGCCACGCTTCGTGTTCTGAGCGAACTCTTGCCACGGGTTGGCCTTGCACTGCTTCATGCCCAGGCTGATGCGGCGCTTGTCTTCGTCGATTTCCAGGACCATGACTTCGACCTCGTCGCCCAGCGAGACGATCTTGTTCGGAGCGATGTTCTTGTTGGTCCAGTCCATTTCGGAGACGTGCACCAGGCCTTCGATGCCGGGTTCGAGTTCGACGAACGCGCCGTAGTCGGCGATGTTCGTGACCTTGCCGAACAGGCGGGTCGATTGCGGGTAGCGGCGCGAAACGCCCATCCACGGGTCGTCACCCATTTGCTTGAGACCCAGCGAGACACGGTTCTTTTCGGTGTCGAACTTGAGGATCTTGGCGGTGATTTCCTGGCCGGCCTGAACGACTTCGCTCGGGTGGCGAACACGGCGCCATGCCATGTCGGTGATGTGCAGCAGGCCGTCGATGCCGCCGAGGTCCACGAACGCACCGTATTCGGTGATGTTCTTGACCACGCCGCGCACGACTGCGCCTTCCTTCAGGGTTTCCATCAGCTTGGCGCGTTCTTCGCCCATGCTGGCTTCGACCACGGCACGGCGCGACAGCACGACGTTGTTGCGCTTGCGATCGAGCTTGATGACCTTGAATTCGAGGGTCTTGTTTTCGTACGGGGTCAGGTCCTTGATCGGACGCGTGTCGATCAGCGAGCCCGGCAGGAACGCGCGGATGCCGTTGACCAGGACGGTGAGACCGCCCTTGACCTTGCCGCTGGTGGTGCCGGTGACGAAGTCGCCCGATTCCAGGGCCTTCTCCAGGGCGAGCCACGAAGCCAGACGCTTGGCGGTGTCGCGCGAGAGGATGGTGTCGCCGTAGCCGTTTTCAACGCTGCCGATGGCAACGGAAACGAAATCGCCGGCCTGGACTTCGAGTTCGCCCTTGTCGTTCTTGAACTCTTCGATCGGCACATACGCTTCGGACTTCAGACCGGCGTTGACGACGACGTGGTTGTGTTCGACGCGCACGACTTCGGCCGTGATGACCTCGCCGCTGCGCATTTCGGAACGCTTCAGGGACTCTTCGAATAGGTCGGCAAAAGATTCAGACATTTATGGTTCCTTCCGTCAGGCAGGGTTGGCAGGCGCTCTTGCGAAATTGCGTGCGGCTGCTGTAGGTCTGTAGACGGCGGTTAGGTTGTGGGCGTGAGCCCGGTTGGTTGAACAACCAGCAGGCCGGTGCGCTGTCGCGCGGAAGGAGCCTGCTGGAGCGGTAGACGCCACCCGGAACACCCGGGAGACGCAAGCCTTTCAAGCGGACTTGAAAGGCTGCACTTCAAACCGCTCAAGCGGACTTGAACGGTTGAACCTGCTGCCACCAGTTCAACACCGTGTCGATCGAGTGTTCGATGGACAGCTGGGAGTTGTCGAGGTGGCGAGCGTCCTGCGCCGGCTTGAGTGGCGCAACGCTGCGGGAAGAGTCCCGGGCGTCACGTGCTTCCAAGTCGGAGCGAAGACTGTCGAGTGTAGTCGAAATACCCTTTGAAATCAACTGCTTATGCCGCCGTTCGGCGCGCTGGGCGGCACCCGCCGTGAGGAACACCTTGAGCGCCGCGTCGGGGAAGATCACGGTGCCCATGTCGCGCCCGTCGGCCACCAGGCCGGGCAGGCGGCGAAAGCGGTGCTGCAGGTCTTGCAGCGCCTCGCGCACGGCGGGCAGCGCGGAGACGCGGGAGGCGTCCATACCGGCGGCTTCGGTGCGGATGTCGTCGCTCACGTCTTCGCCGGCCAGCAGCACCTTGCCCTCGGTGAACTGCAGGGGCAGGGCGGCGGCGAGGGCGGCGATCTGCGCTTCGTTCGCGGCGTTGGCCTCCAGGCCGGCGCGGCGCGCGGCAAGCCCGGTCACGCGGTAGAGCGACCCCGAATCGAGGTAGTGATAGCCCAGCAGGCGCGCGACTTCGGCCGCCAGCGTGCCCTTGCCCGAGGCGGTCGGGCCGTCGATGCAGATCACCGGCACTTCGGCGGCCTCGGCCACCGAGAACAGGGTCTCGAAGTAGTCGGGGAAGGTCTTGGCGACGCAGTGCGGCTCAAGGATGCGCACCGGCACGCCGGCCGGGTTGAAGGCTGCGAGCGAAAAGCACATGGCGACCCGGTGGTCGTCATAGGTGCGGATGCTGGCAGGCTGCCAGCCGGCGGCGGGCAGCGGATGGACGCGGATGAAATCGGGCCCGGCCTCGACCGTGGCGCCGAGCTTTTGCAGCTCGTTCGCCATGGCGTCGATGCGGTCGGTTTCCTTGACGCGCCAGCTTGCGATGTTGCGCAGCGTGCTGGGGCCGTCGGCGTACAGCGCCATGACGGCCAGCGTCATGGCGGCGTCGGGGATGTGGTTCGCGTCGAGGTCGATGGCCTTCAGGGGCCAGGCGCCGCGGCGGATTTCGAGCCAGTTCGGGCCGCTGTCGACCCGCGCGCCCATCTGTTGGGCGGCGTCGATGAAGCGGATGTCACCCTGGATCGAGGCTGCGCCGACGCCTTCGATGCGGATGCCGTTCTGGCCCGAGACACCCGTCGCAATGGCGCCAAGTGCTATGAAATAGCTAGCAGACGAGGCGTCCGCCTCGACGTGGATCTCGCCCGGTGAGCTGTAGCGGCTGCCGGCGGGAATGGTGAAGCGCTCCCAGCCGTCGCGCTGCACCGCGATGCCGAAGCGCGCCAGCAGGTTCAGCGTGATCTCGATGTAGGGCTTGGAGATCAGCTCGCCGACCACCTCGATCACGATGTCGTCGGCCGCCGCCAGCGGCAGCGCCAGCAGCAGGGCGGTCAGGAACTGGCTCGACACGTCGCCGCGCACGCGGATCGGTGCGCCGAGCGCCAGTTCGTCGTGAGACACGGGGTGGATGCGCAGCGGCGGGTAGCCGGGGTTGCCGAGGTAGTCGATGCGGCAGCCCAGCTGCGTGAGCGCGTCGACCAGGTCGCCGATGGGGCGCTCGTGCATGCGCGGCACGCCGCTGAGTTCGAACTCGCCACCGAGCAGCGACAGCGCCGCCGTCAGCGGACGCATGGCGGTGCCGGCGTTGCCCAGGAACAGCGGCAGCAGCGTCGCGCCCAGCGACGGCGGCAGCTGGCCGCCGAGGCCCGTGATGCGCAGCGAACTGTCGGCCGGCTCGATGCCGCAGCCCAGCGCGCGCAGCGCGTCGAGCATCACGCGCGTGTCGTCGGAGTCGAGCAGGTCGTGGATCGTGGTGGTGCCGCTGGCGAGCGCGGCCAGCAGCAGCACGCGGTTGGAGATGCTCTTGGAGCCCGGCAGCCGGACCGTGCCGGCGGCGCCCGCGAGGGGAGGGAGGTCGAGAAAGGCGGTCGAGAACATGTCAGCTGTCCTGCTGGGCCAGAGCGTCGGTGCTCGAATTCGGTCGCCAGGCGGCGCGCGCCTTGCTGGCAGCGGCGATGGATTGCTCCAGGCCTTGCAGGTCGCCGGCGGTCATCAGCGTCTCGAGGTCTTCCAACGCCTTGCGGAAGGCCTGCGACTGTTGCAGCACCTGCTCGCGGTTGGCGAGCAGCACGTCGCGCCACATGACGGGGTCGCTGGCGGCGATGCGCGAGAAGTCGCGAAAGCCCGGTCCCGCGAGGCTCAGGAAGCGGTCGCCCTGCGGCTGACCGATGAGCGCGTTGGTGTAGGCAAAGGCCAGCAGGTGCGGCAGGTGGCTCACGGCGGCGAAGGCGGCGTCGTGCTCTTCGTGCGTCATGGTGACGACGTTGGCGCCGATGCCGCTCCACACCTGCGAGGCGCGCTGCACGTTGGAGCGCAGCGTGGTCTTGACGGGGGTCAGCACGACCTGGCGGCCGGTGAAGAGCGAGGCTTCTGCGTGCTCGATGCCGGAGACTTCCTTGCCGGCGATCGGATGCGCCGGCACGAAGTTCGCGAATTGCTTTTGCAGGCCGTTGCGCGCGGCCTCGATCACGTCGCCCTTGGTCGAGCCCACGTCCATCACCAGCGTGTCGGCAGAGATGCCGTGGCGGATGGCCTTGAAGGTGGCTTCCGAGGCGGCCACCGGCACGGCCAGCAGCACGATGTCGGCACCCGACACCGCCAGCAGCGCCGAGGGCGCCGCCACGTCGATCACGCCGAGCTGGCGCGCCCGCTCGGTGGTGGAGGGCGACTTGCTGTAGCCGACCACGCGTTTCACCAGCTTCGCGCGCTTGAGCGCGAGCGCAAAGGAGCCGCCCATGAGGCCGCAGCCGATCAATCCCAGTTGCTCGAACATCGCGTCGGTCCGTTCGGCTCAGGCTTTGATCGGGTAGGCGCCGAGCACCTTGTAGAAGGCGCAGAGGCCGCGCAGTTCGGCCAGCGCCGCCGCCACGTTGGGCTGCGAGGGGTGGCCGTCGAGGTCGATGTAGAAGTAGTACTCCCACTGGCCGGTGCGCGCGGGGCGCGACTCGAAGCGCGTCATCGACACGTTGTTGGCCTTCAGGGGCACCAGCAGGTCGTGCACCGCGCCGGGGCGGTTCGGCACCGAGACGATGAGGCTCGTGCAGTCCTTGCCCGAGGCCGGCGGCATGGCCAGCGTCTGCGGCAGGCAGATCACCGAGAAGCGGGTGCGGTTGTACGAATCGTCCTGGATGGCGTGCGCCACGATGTGCAGGCCGAAGCGGGTGGCGGCGCGTTCACCGGCCAGCGCGGCCCAGGCCGGGTTGGTGGCCGCGAGGCGCGCGCCTTCGGCGTTGCTCGACACGGCGCGCCGCTCGGCGTTGGGCAGGTGCTTGGACAGCCAGGTCTGGCACTGCGCCAGCGCCTGCGGGTGGGCCAGCACGGCCTCGACGCCTTCGAGCGAGTTGCTGCTGCGCATCAGGTGGTGGCGCACCAGCAGGCTGACTTCGCCGACGACATGGGTGGGCGAGTGCAGGAACAGGTCGAGCGAACGTGTGACCACGCCTTCGGTGGAGTTCTCGACGCCGACCACGCCGTACTGGGCGCTGCCCGCGGCGGTGGCGTGGAACACCTCGTCGAAGCTGGCGCAGTAGATCAGGTCGGCGGCGCCGCCGAAGTACTCGATGGCGGCCTGTTCGCAGAAGGTGCCTTCGGGGCCGAGCACGGCCACGCGTTGGGGCGATTCGAGTGCCAGGCAGGCCGACATGATCTCGCGCCAGATGGCCGCGACATGGAGGTCCTTGAGCGGACCGCCATTGCTGCTTTGCATCTTGTCGATGACCGCGGCGACGCGGTCGGGGCGGAAGAAGGGCGTGCCTTCGCGCTTCTTGACCTCGCCGACCAGCTCGGCCACATGGGCGCGCTCATTGAGCAGGCTCAGGAGTCGTTGGTCGAGCGAGTCGATCTGCACGCGCAGATCGGCCAGGCTTTCGGAATTGTCGGGGGAGGTGGGTGGTGTGGGGGCAGAGGCGGTCATCGGTGCGAGCAACAGGGCATGCGCCTACGCATGCGATCGCTCGAATTCTCTCATGTAGGCCACCAAGGCCTGCACCCCTGCGAGCGGCATGGCGTTGTAGATGCTCGCGCGCATGCCGCCGACCGACTTGTGGCCCTTGAGCTGCAGCAGCCCGGCTTCGCGCGCACCGGCCAGGAAGGCTTCGTTGCGGCCCTCATCAGCCAGGAAGAACGGCACATTCATGCGCGAACGGCAGCTTGCATCGATGCGGTTGGCGTAGAAGTCGGAGCCGTCGATGAAGTCGTACAGCAGCCGGGCCTTCTCGACATTGCGCTGTTCCATGGCGGCAATGCCGGTGAGTTCGCCTTCGGTCTGCTGCAGCAGCCACTGGAACGTGAGCCCCGCCATGTAGATGCCCCAGGTCGGCGGCGTGTTGTACATGGAGTGGTTGTCCGCCACGGTCTTGTAGTTGAACGCGCTCGGGCAGATCTCGAGTGCGTGGCCCAGCAGGTCGTCGCGCACGACCACGATGGTCAGGCCGGCGGGGCCGAGGTTCTTCTGGGCGCCGCCGAAGGCCAGGCCGACGCGGTTCCAGTCGACGCTGCGCGAGGCGACGTGGGAAGAAAAATCGATGACCAGCGGCGCCTTGCTGCCGAGCGCGGCCAGGTCGGGCAGTTGCTGGAACTCGATGCCGTTGATGGTCTCGTTGCTGCACACGTGCACATACGAGGCATCAGAGGACAGCTGCCAGCTCGCGGGGTCGGGCAGCTGCGTGTGCTGGTTGTCGGCGTTGCTGGCCGCCACGCGGGCGGTGCAGTAACGCTGCGCTTCCTTGTGCGACTTGGCGCTCCAGCTGCCGGTGACGACGAAGTCGGCAGCGCCGCCGCGCGACAGGTTCAGCGGCACGATGGCGTTCTCGCCGAGACCGCCACCCTGCATGAACAGGATGTGAAAGTGCGAGGGGATGGCCAGCAGCGTGCGGATGTCGGCTTCGGCCTGGGTGCAGATGGCACCGAATTCCTTGCCGCGATGGCTCATCTCCATCACGCTCATGCCGCTGCCCTGCCAATCGAGCATCTCGGAAGCGGCGCGCTGCAGCACCGCCTCCGGCATGGCAGCCGGACCGGCCGAAAAGTTGTAGGGGCGCTTGCCGGCCGGCGTCTGCTGCTGGGTCACGTTGCTTTACTTCTTGGCGGGAGCCTTGGCGGCGGGCGCCTTGGCGGGAGCTGCTGCGCCGTCGGTCGGAGCACCGAGGGCCTTGGCGACGTTGGTGTCGAGTGCGCGCATCTTGGGTTCGATGGTGGCGCGGGTTTCGGTCACCAGCTTTTCCGTCAGAGCGGTCTGCATCTTCGGGTTCAGTTCCTGGTACTTCTTGCTCAGGGGCGAGTTGATCCAGGCCAGCAGCTGCTTGAGCTCGTCTTCGCTGAAGTTCTGCTCGAGGATGGGGGTGAGTGCGCCCGGCGCAATCTGAATGGCCTTGTCGCGCACGAGTGGGTAGGACTCGTCGAAGTACTTCTTCAGTTCGGCGTCAGCGGCCTTGGCGGCGGATTCGCGCTTGGCTTCGGGCACCTGGGTCTGCAGGTACTGCGAGCCGGCTTGCGCGATGGGGGCGCTCGACTGCTCGATCAGGCCGCGTGCCAGCGATTCGATGCCGGGGCGTTGGATCTCGATGAACTGCTTGATCAGCGTGGCCTTGTCCTGGGCCATGGCGGCCATGGACGATCCGGCGAGAGCTGCGGTCAGGAGTGCGAGCTTGAGTTGTTTTTTCACTGAGGATTCTCCGTTGAAGATGTGGAAGTGTCGTCTGCGTCCGGCTCGCTTTCGCCGACCGCGTCGTTTTCGACGATGCGTTGAAGCCCGCTGAGTTTGGCGCCTTCGTCGAGCCCGATCAGCGTGACGCCTTGCGTCGCCCGACCCAGTTCGCGAATCTCGGCCACTCGGGTGCGCACGAGCACACCCTTGTCGGTGATGAGCATGATCTCATCGTCCGCATGAACGAGCGTGGCGGCAACGACCTTGCCGTTGCGCTCACTCTGTTGAATCGCGATCATGCCTTTGGTTCCGCGGCCATGACGCGTGTATTCGGTAATGCTTGTGCGTTTTCCGTAACCATTTTCGGTGGCGGTGAGCACGCTCTGCTGTTCGTCCTCGGCCACCAGCATGGCGATCACGCCCTGGCCCGGCTCCAGCGACATGCCGCGCACGCCGCGGGCGTTGCGGCCCAGCGGGCGGACGTCTTCTTCGTCGAAGCGCACGGCCTTGCCGTTGTCGCTGAAGAGCATCACGTCGTGCTTGCCGTCGGTGAGCGCCGCGCCGATGAGGTAGTCGCCTTCATCGAGGTTCACGGCAATGATGCCGCCCTTGCGCGGGTTGCTGAATTCGTCGAGCGCCGTCTTCTTGACCGTGCCCATCGAGGTTGCCATGAACACGTACTGGTCGGCCGGGAAGTTGCGCTTCTCGCCGGTGAGGGCGAGGGCGACGTTGATCTTCTCGCCTTCCTGCAGCGGGAACATGTTGACGATGGGGCGTCCGCGCGAGCCGCGCGAACCCGCTGGCACTTCCCACACCTTGAGCCAGTACAGGCGGCCGCGGTTCGAGAAGCACAGGATGTAGTCGTGCGTGTTGGCGATGAAGAGCTGGTCGATCCAGTCGTCTTCCTTCGTCGCCGTGGCCTGCTTGCCGCGGCCGCCGCGTTTTTGTGCGCGGTACTCGCCCAGCGGCTGGCTCTTGATGTAGCCGCTGTGCGAGAGCGTGACCACCATGTCGGTCGGCGTGATCAGGTCTTCGGTCGAGAGGTCGTAGGCGCTGTGCTCGACCAGGCTGCGGCGGGCGCCGACCTTCGACTGGCCGAACTCCTGCTTGATCTCGCCGAGTTCGTCGCCAATGATGATGGAGACACGTTCGGGCTTGGCCAGGATGTCGAGCAGGTCGTCGATCTCGGCCATGACGTCCTTGTACTCGGCGACGATCTTGTCCTGCTCGAGGCCGGTCAGGCGCTGCAGACGCATCTGCAGGATTTCTTGCGCTTGCGTTTCCGACAGGCGATACAGGCCGTCGCCGCCCATGCCGTACTCGCGCTCGAGGCCTTCGGGGCGGTAGTCGTCGGCGTTGATCACGCCGCCGTCGGCGCGCGAACGCGTGAGCATCTCGCGCACCAGCTTGCTGTCCCAGGCGCGGGTCATGAGCTCGGCCTTGGCGACCGGCGGGGTGGGCGACTCACGGATGATGCGGATGAACTCGTCGATGTTGGCCAGCGCCACCGCCAGGCCTTCGAGCACGTGGCCGCGTTCGCGGGCCTTGCGCAGTGTGAAGACGGTGCGGCGCGTGACCACTTCGCGGCGGTGCTGCAGGAAGACCTCGATCAGGTCCTTCAGGTTGCACAGCTTGGGCTGGCCGTCGACCAGCGCCACCATGTTGATGCCGAAGGTGTCCTGCAGCTGCGTCTGCTTGTAGAGGTTGTTGAGCACCACCTCGGGCACTTCGCCGCGCTTGAGCTCGATCACCAGGCGCATGCCCGACTTGTCGGACTCGTCCTGGATGTGGCTGATGCCCTCGATTTTTTTCTCGTGCACCAGCTCGGCCATGCGCTCCTGCAGCGTCTTCTTGTTGACCTGGTAGGGGAGCTCGTCAACGATGATCGCCTGGCGCTGGCCGCGGTCGATGTCCTCGAAGTGGCACTTGGCGCGCATCACGACCTTGCCGCGGCCGGTACGGTAGCCGTCCTTCACGCCGTTGATGCCGTAGATGATGCCCGCAGTGGGGAAGTCGGGCGCCGGCACGATTTCCATCAGTTCGTCGATGCTCGCCTGCGGATTGCGCAGCAGATACAGGCACGCATCCACCACTTCATTCAGGTTGTGCGGCGGGATATTGGTGGCCATGCCGACCGCAATACCGCCAGAGCCATTGACCAGCAAATTCGGCAGCTGGCTGGGTAAAACTTTCGGTTCTTTTTCGGAGCCGTCGTAATTGTCCTGAAAGTCGACAGTTTCCTTGTCGATATCGGCCAGCATTTCATGCGCAATTTTGGCCAGCCGGATTTCCGTATAACGCATTGCCGCTGCGTTGTCGCCGTCGACCGACCCGAAGTTGCCCTGGCCGTCGACCAGCATGTGGCGCATCGAGAAGTCCTGGGCCAGCCGGACGATGGTGTCGTAGACCGACTGGTCGCCGTGCGGGTGGTACTTACCGATCACGTCACCGACGATACGGGCCGACTTCTTGTACGGCCGGTTCCAGTCGTTGTTGAGCTCGTGCATCGCGTACAGCACGCGCCGGTGCACCGGCTTGAGGCCGTCGCGGGCGTCGGGAAGCGCCCGGCCAACGATCACGCTCATGGCGTAATCGAGGTAGCTGCTGCGCATTTCCTCTTCGAGACTGATGGGCAGGGTTTCTTTGGCGAAGGAGGTCATGAGCTAGAGGCTGGCGGCAGGAAGGCGAAATTTTACGCTGTGAGGGGTGTCGCACCGCCGCAACACAAGGGCTCTATTCCGCCTCCGTCCTACGCTTCGGGGGCGTCCAGCGGCCTGTTTGCCAAAGACCCTATGGCACAATCGTCTCAACGTTTTGGGTGGTGGTCACTTAAAGCGTCCTTGATTCGCAGCGCGGCTGCGGCTTTTTCCCCAAGAGGAGAACCATGAAGAAACTGAATAAAGTGGCGATGATGTTTGCAGTCGCTGCGCTCGCCACTGCCGCCGGCGCGCAGACCCGTGTCACCGCTGCGAACGGCGGTCCTACGATCGACAACTGGCAAAACGGCACCGGCGAACTGGTCTGGAAGAACGGCACGAACGAACTGTGCTGGCGCGATGCCAACTGGACGCCCGCAACGGCTGCTGCCGGTTGCGACGGCGCTCTGGTTCCGGCTGGCCCCGCTGCTGTGGCGCCTACCGCTCCTGGCGTGGCTCCCGTGGCTCCCCCGGCTCAAGTCGCTGCTTCGAAGGTCACCTTCGCTGCTGACGCCTTCTTCGACTTCGACAAGTCGGTTCTGAAGCCCGAAGGTCGCGCCAAGCTGACCGACCTGGTCGAGAAGATCCGTGGCGTGAACCTCGAAGTCATCATCGCTGTGGGTCACACCGACTCCATCGGTACCGACGCTTACAACCAGCGTCTGTCGGTGCGTCGCGCCGAAGCCGTCAAGGCCTTCCTGGTCTCGAAGGGCATCGAACGCAACCGCGTCTACACCGAAGGCAAGGGCGAGAAGCAGCCAGTGGCTGACAACCGCACCAAGGAAGGCCGCGCCAAGAACCGTCGCGTGGAAATCGAAGTGGTTGGCACCCGCGCCAACTGATCGATCGATTCCATCGACGAATGAAAACCCCGCCTCGGCGGGGTTTTTTTATGCCCGCCGAATTTGCAGCCGAGCCTGACGCAGGCCCATTGCTTTCGAGTCGGGCTTTGCTCGCTTCATAATTGCCCTATGACAGAAAACGTGAATGCAGACCCGGCCGAACTGGCCAAGTTTTCGGAGCTTGCACACCGGTGGTGGGATTTGGAGAGCGAATTCCGCCCGCTGCACGAAATCAATCCATTGAGACTCGAATGGATTGACGGTATTGCGCCTATTTCGGGCCAACGTGTGGTCGATATCGGCTGTGGCGGCGGCATCCTGGCCGATTCGATGGCGCGCAAGGGCGCCGACGTGCTGGGCATCGACCTCGCGACCAAGGCGCTCAAGGTCGCCCAGCTGCACGCCCTCGAGGCGGGGACGCGCGGCGTCAAGTACCGCGAGATCAGCGCCGAGGCGCTGGCGGCCGAGCAGCCCGGCAGCTTCGATGTCGTCACCTGCATGGAAATGCTGGAGCACGTGCCCGACCCGGCGTCGGTGATCCAGGCCTGCGCCACCCTCGTGAAGCCGGGCGGCTGGGTGTTCTTCTCGACCATCAACCGCAACCTGAAGGCCTTCATGCTGGCGATCGTGGGTGCCGAGTACGTCCTGGGCATGCTGCCGCGCGGCACGCACGAGTACCCCAAGCTGATCCGTCCCAGCGAACTGGCCGGCTACTGCCGCGCCGCGAGCCTGGACCTGCGTCACACCCGGGGCATGGAACACAACCCGCTGACCCGGCGCTACTGGCTCAGCGCCGACACCAGCGTGAATTACCTGTTCGCGACCCAGAAGCCGGCGCTGCCGGAGGCTCACTGATGATGAAAATCGGGAGCACGACCACGCAGGCCATCCTGTTCGACCTCGACGGCACGCTGATCGACAGCGCGCCCGACCTCGGCGCAGCCGCCGACAAGATGCGCACCGACCGCGGCCTGGAGCCTTACCCGCTGGAGCGCTACCGCCCGATGGCCGGTGCTGGCGCGCGCGGCATGCTCGGCATCGCATTCGGCATCACACCCGATGCGCCCGAGTTCGACGCGCTGCGCGAGGAGTTCTACGTCGCCTACGAGCGCCGCATGCTGTTCAACACCCTGGTGTTCGACGGCGTGGCGCCGCTGATCGAGGCGATCCGCGAGCGCGGCCTGCGCTGGGGCGTGGTCACCAACAAGTCGGCCCGCTTCACCGACCCGCTGACCGGGGCGATGCCGCTCTTCGCGAGCGCGGGTGCGATCGTGAGCGGCGATACCACGCCGTTCGCCAAGCCGCATCCCGAGCCGCTGCATGAGGCGGCGCGCCGCCTTGGCGTGGCATCAGAGGCCTGCATCTACGTGGGCGACGACGAGCGCGACATCATCGCGGGCCGCGCTGCGGGCATGGGAACCGTGGCCGCGACCTACGGCTACATGGGTTCGCAGGCCGATGCGGCGCTCTGGGAGGCCGATGCTTCAATCTCTTCACCCCTTGAGCTCTTGAAGTTACTCAATAGCGCCTAAAATGGGTCGCTTGGGGCTGCACTGGTTTCGACGTGGGTTCGGAGTCGCAGCGGGGCATGTCGAGCTGAATGCGCTCGTAAAACAGATTCAAACAAACTAACTGCAAACGACGAACGTTTCGCACTCGCTGCTTAATTGCCAGTGAGCTTTGCAACAGCAGGCCGATGGGCTGGGCAAGGGGGTGACAGAGCAATCTGAATCCTCCCGGCTGCAAAGATAATTACATGGGCTGGCTCCGATCCGGGTACCTTGGGTCGGGGCGAGAAAATAGGGTGCTGGCGTCCGGTTTAGCGTGTGACTGCGCGACTCCGGAAGCGAGACTTAAATCAGATCACTACACATGTAGAACTGCGCGATGAAGGCTTGCGGACGGGGGTTCAAATCCCCCCAGCTCCACCATCACAACGACCGAGGGCGTTCACTGAACTTCAGTGAACGCCCTTTTTCATTGGCCAGGCGACTGTTGCTTGTGCTTCGCCGCCTCACTCGGGACGGCAGCGTCTGGACGACGACCCCAGCGGTCCCGCCGATGGGGCTCACTCCACGCGCTAGTCAGTCGATCGCGATCTTGTTCTTCTTCACGAGGTCTGCCCAGCGCCGCATGTCGGTGCTGATGTAGTCGGCGGTCTGCTTCGCGCTGTTGGCTTCGGGAAACATGCCGACGTTCTCGAAGCCCTTCATGACCTCCGGGTCCTTCAAGGCTTGTGCCACCGCTTCGTTGAGGCGATCGCTTCGGTCTGCCGGGAGGCCTGTGCGCGCAGCGAGGACGAACCACTGGCTGGCTTCGAAGTTGGCGATACCCGCTTCCCTGAGCGTCGGCAACTCGGGCAAGGAGGCGGAGCGGGTCGCCGTGGAGACCCCATACGCCTTGAGCTTGCCGGACTTGATGTGCGGCAGCACGGGCGTGATGCCCAGTACTGCCAGGGGGATCTGTCCACCGATCACGTCGGTCACCGCCTGGTTGCCGCCCTTGTAGGGCACATGCGTCATCGTCACGCCCGTCAGTGCCTGGATGAGTTCTCCGGTCAGGTGCTGGCCGGTGCCGTTGCCGGAGGAGCCGTAGCTGTACTTGTCCGGGTGGGCGGATGCGTCGGCGAGCAGGGCCTTGAGGTCCCTGGGTGCATCGGGCCGTGCCGGTCCTACGAGGACGGTGGAGCCTTTGGCGAGCATGGCGATGGCGCTCATCTCCTTGCCGATCTGCGGCATCGGGATGCTCGTGAGCACCGGGCCGGGAACCGTCACCAGGGTGTAGCCGTCGGCGGGCTGGGTTGCCACGTACCGCAGCGCGAGCGAGCCCGTGGCGCCGGGCTTGTTGTCGACCACGATGGGCTGGCCGAGCGTCGCCTCCAGCTTGCGGGCGACAAGGCGCGTGACGACATCGACGCTTCCCCCGGGCGGGTAGCCGACGACCCAGGTGATCGCTCGAGAGGGGTACTTCTCTTGCGCGAGCGTCGCAGAAGACGCCAGCGCCGTGAGTGCGCAGAAGATCAGAAAGAGGCCTCGGCGGCCGCCTGGATGGGACATGGAATGAGCCTTCTGGGATGGTGGGGAGATGCTCGAACGCGTCGGGATTCCGCGGCCTCAGTCCGGCGCTCCCGGCGCCGTGTGAGGATGTGCTGCCGCACTCTGATGGAAGGCGCGGACCATCCGCTGGATCGGCCCCAGGACCCACGTGTTGTAGACGAGCACATCCGACTCCTCCTTGGGGTCGCGCGTGATGTTGAAGAGATAGGGCGATTCGAGCTTGCCCTTGCCTTCGTTCACCTCGGGCTCCCAGTAGAGATGCAGCTTCCAGTCGCGCCACTTCACTGCGCGCAGTTCGTTCTTGATATGGAAGAGAAAGCCCTCGCGCAAGGACTTCTGCTCGCCGAGGAAGAAGGGCATCTGGTCCATGCCATCGATCGGCCTGTCCTCGGGAATGCGGGCGCCACCTGCGCGTGCCAGCGTGGAGAAGAGGTCGGTCACGTGCACGATCTCGTTGCTCACCCGGCCTGCGGCGATCTTGCCTGGCCAGCGCACGATGCACGGCACGCGCAGGCTGCCTTCCATGGCCGTGTGGTAGGTGCCGCGCCAGGGGCCGGCCGTGCCGCGGTACGGGGCGCGGAACTCGGGGCCGTTGTCGCTCGCGAAGATGAAGAGGGTGTCTTCCGACAGGCCGAGGCGCTCGATCTCGTCGACGACCTGGCCCACGCGGTGGTCCATCTCCACCATGGAATCGGCGAAATCGCCATGGCCGGTGCGGCCCGCGAAATCGCGGTGAGGCAGGGTGGGGAAATGCAGGTGCGTGAGCGGCAGGTAGAGGAAGAACGGCTTCTGTGCTGCGTGGTTGCGCTGGATGAATTCCAAGGACCGGTTCGTCAGCGTCTCGTCGATGCGCCGGCGCGAATCCAGGTTGTATTCCTCCACGTTCTCTGAGGGCGCACCCGCACGGCCCTGCATGATGTACGGGATGTCCGCCACGCTCGGGTCGTAGCCGACGCTGGCCGTGAACTGGCTCTCGTCCGTGGTGCGCGGGATGCCGTACCACTCGTCGAATCCCCGGTCGCTCGGGAAGCGGCCTTGAACATCGCCCAGGTGCCATTTGCCGTAGTGCGCCGTCGCATAACCCTGTGCCGAGAGCAACTGCGCCAGCGTGATCTCGCGGCGTGCCAAGCCCTGGGGCAGGCCGGGCGGCACCGACTGCAGGCAGCCCGTGCGGATCGGATGCCGCCCGCTCATCAACGCGGAGCGCGTCGGCACGCAATCGCTCTCGACATTGAAGTTCTGCAGCAGAAGGCCTTGGCTGGCGAGCGCGTCGATGCGTGGCGTGGGCGCGCCCCGCAGCGCTCCGCCGCCGTAGCAGCCGAGCTCGCCCCAGCCGAGGTTGTCGGCCAGGATGAGAACGATGTTGGGTGGGTTCATGGAGGGACTCATTGCGACTGCAGTCTAGGAACGGCTAGGATTCGGGTGTTTCCATTTGGGAAGTTTTAGTTAACTTTTATTCATGTCCTTCTCGGCACGCGACCTCGACTATTTCCTGGAAGTGGCGCGCCATGGGCAACTGGCCCGTGCAGCAACCAGCCTGACGGTGACGGCCGCGGCGCTTTCCAAGGCGATCCGCCGGCTGGAGGACGAGATGGGGCTCGGTCTCTTCGAGCGCTCGGGCCACGGCATGACGCTCACGCCCTTCGGCGTCGCGTTCCACGAACGTGCGCAACGCATGAAGTCCGAGCACGACGAGGCGCTTCGTCATGCGGGTGACGTCCGCGCAGGACGTGCCGGGCTCATCCGTGTGGGCGCGACGCTGGCGGTTTTGGATGCCGTGCTCTCGCCGGCGCTGGCGGCGCTGCAGCCCCGTCGCCCGGGCATGCATGTGCGCCTGGAGGTGGCGTCTTCGGACGAGTTGATCGACTGGACGCGCCAGGGCCTGCTCGATGTCGCCGTGATTCCGACCTACGAGTCGATGCCGCACGGCCTGGTGCATGAGGATCTGCTGACCGATGCGCTCGTCGCCGTGGCGCGCGTGGGGCATCCGGTCTTCGCGCGTCGCCGCCTCACGATGGGCGATCTGTCGAAATTCCCCTGGGTGCTGCCGTCCGTTCATTCGGCTGCACGCGCGAAGCTGGACGAGGTATTTCGCTCTGCGGGCGCGACGCCGCCGCAAGGCGCGATCGAGGTGCACTTCAATGCGTCCTGGTCGCTGCCGGTGCTTGCCGCGACCGATCTGATGGGCATCGTCCCGGTCTCCGTGCTCGCACTGCCCCATGCGCGTGGCGTCAAGGTGATTCCGGTCGAGGCGCTGTCGATCCCGAGGCGCATCTCGCTTTTTTCACGCCCGAATACCTACCGCTCCCCACTCCTCGAGGAGTTCGTGCAGGCGCTCAAGGCACTGGCGCCGGCGCGCGCTGGCACGGCGAAGCAGCGCGGCGCGCAAGGACCGGCTGGCCCTCGCTGAGGTCGTCGTCCACCTGGCGCGACTACGTTGCCTGGCGCGGCCAGAGCCGCACCGCCAGCGCAGCGGCGGCCGTGGCGGTCGCCAGCGCCGTCACGCCGGCCCAGCCCCAGGAAGCGAGCACCAGCGCGCCCAGCGCCGAGCCGGCCGCCATGCCGATGAACATGCTGGTGAACAGCACGGCGTTGAGCCGGCTGCGCGCACCGGGCTCGATGCCGTAGACGATCGTCTGGTGGGCGATCAGCGCCGCCTGCATGCCCAGGTCGAAGCCGACCGCAGCCAGCGCCAGCAGCCACAGCTGCGCATGCGGCGTCATCAGCGGTGCCAGCCCCATGGCCGCGAACGACACCAGCGCCAGCCCCGCGCCCAGGCGCGTCACCAGCTCCGGTCCGCGCCGGTCGGCCAGCCGCCCGGCCAGCGGCGCCGCCAGCGCGCCCGCCGCGCCGGCCAGGCCGAAGGCGCCTGCCGCCGCGCTGCCCAGGTGGAAGGGCGCGCCGTGCAGCATCACCGCCAGCGTCGACCAGAAGGCGCTGAATCCCACGGCCAGCAGTGCCTGGGCCAGCGCCGCGCGGCGCAGCGTGCCGTGGCGCGACCACAGCGTGCCCAGCGAGCCGAGCAGGGCGCCGTAGGCCAGGTGCGTCGTCGGCCGAAAGCGCGGCAGCCCGCGCCAGGCCGCGGCGCCGATGAGTGCGATGCTGGCCGCGGCCGCGATGAACATGGCGCGCCAACCGAAGTGCTCGGCCACGAAGCCGCTCACCACGCGCGACAGCAGGATGCCCAGCAGCAGCCCCGTCATCACCGTGCCGACCGTCTTGCCGCGCGTGGCATCGGGCGCCAGCGTGGCGGCGGCGGGCACGAGGTCCTGCGCCATCGTGGCCGCCAGCCCGATCGCGAGGCTGGCCGCGAGCAGCACGCCGATCGACGGTGCCGCGCCGGCCACCAGCAGCGCGGCGCACAGCGCCGCCGCCTTGATCAGCACGATGCGGCGCCGGTCGAAGCGGTCGCCCAGCGGCGCCAGCAGCAGGATGCCCAGCGCATAGCCCAGCAGCGTGAGCGTGGGAATGAAGCCCACTGCGCGGGTGGAGGCGCCGATGTCGGCGCCCAGCACCCCGAGCATCGGCTGCACGTAGTAGAGCGACGCCACCGACAGGCCCGCGCCGGCGGCCAGCAGCAGGATCAGCGAGGCCGGCAGGTCGTGCCCCTGCGCCGTGGCCGGTGCATGCGTGGTTTGAATGGAAGACATGGTGTTAACCCTCAATTATCGAAGCAAGGGTTGGAATGTGCCCGCTGGGGTCTTGGCTTGGTAGTCCCGTGGATCGCACAATGCCCATACGCCAAACGCATGAACAGGGCCATGTCAACTTCACCTGCCGTCGACCGCATCGAGCTGATGCAGACCTTTCTTCACATCGTCGAGGCCGGCAGCCTGTCGGCCGCCGCGCTGCAGATGGGCGCCACCCAGCCCACCGTGAGCCGTCGCCTGCAGGCGCTGGAGCGCTCGCTGGGCGTGCGGCTGCTGCGCCGCTCCACGCACGCCATGAAGCTCACGGAAGACGGCGAGCGCTGCTACGAGCGGGCCCGGGAGCTGATCGCCGACTGGCACGCTTTCGAAGCCGACCTGCGCGGTGTCGGCGACGAGCCCGAGGGCACGCTGCGCGTGGTCGCACCGCACGCGCTGGGCCAGCTGCTGCTGGTCGGTCTGCTGGCCGAGTACCTGCGCGCCTATCCGCGCGTGTCCGTCGAATGGCTGCTGAACGACCGCCGCCCCGACTTCATCGCCGAAGGCGTCGACTGCGCGATCCAGGTCGGCGAGATGACCGACGCGATGGCCGTGGCGGTCAAGGTCTCGGAGGTCCCGCGCGTGGTGGTCGCCGCGCCCTCGCTGCTGGAGGGCCGCTCACCGCCCGCGCATGCGGCGGAACTGGCCGAGCTGCCGTGGCTCGCGCTGCGCACCTTCTATCGCAACGAGGTGCTGCTCACGCACCGGCCGACCGGCGAGATCGCGCGCGTGCCGATCCGTCCGCGCATGAGCACCGACAGCCTCTATGCGCTGCAAAGCGCGGCGCGCATGGGCCTGGGCGCCTGCCTGGGTTCGGCCTGGTTGCTGAACGAGGATATCGCTGCCGGACGGCTGGTGCAGCTCGTGCCGCAATGGCATGTGGCGCCGCTGCCGGTCTACCTGACCTACCCGCACACGCGCTTCCAGCCGGCGCGCCTGCGCCGCTTCATCGAGATGATGCGGCTTGCGTTGGCCGACCCGACGGGCCGGGTCTGGGAGGCCCGTGTGGCCTGAGCGAGGCCGGGTCGCTGGCGTCCTCGTGCGCCCGGCCGATGGTCATCCTTGGCCCGTGGCCCTTTCCTTGCGATGAGCGCGCCTGCCTTTTCGCGACGGGCGATGAAAGGTGACAGCGGTCGGCATCGAGGCGTTTCCCTGAGCTATTTTTTTCTTCCCCTTGCCTCTACCAGCGCCGAACCGCTGTCGAAACGCAGTGTGCGCAACGCAGGTGAAGTCAGAGTGAAGTCTGTGCAGGCCTTGCGTGAACGGATCAGAGGCCGTCCAGTTCGCCCTTGACGTGCGTGCGCGTGTCGCCGCCGACCCAGACCTGGCCGGCGTCGTCGCGGGTCAGGTGGATGCGGCCGTGCCGGCCCAGGCGTGTCCCCTGCGCGGCGACATAGTCGTCCTGTGCCACGCCCGTGGCGAAGAGCCACTGCGCGAGCGACGCATTGAGGCTGCCCGTGACGGGGTCTTCGACGATGGCGCCCAGGTGGTCGGTGAAGAAGGCGCGCACTTCGAAGGCCGCATCGCCGCCCTTGGCATGAGGACCGACCACGCCGACGTCGATGCGCGTGGGCCAGCGTCGGGCCGGGTCGAGAGACAGCACCTTGTCTGCCGATGCCAGCCGGATTCCCAGCCAGCCAGGGCCGTTGTCGATCCAGGCCGCGTCCTGAATGTCGTCCACTTCGATGCCCAGCAGCCGCCGCGCGTCCTCGAGTTCGGCCGGGGTCGGCGCGCCCGAGCGGATCAGCGGCGGCGCGGCGAACGCAAGCCGTCCCTGGTCGCGCCGGATCTGGACCAGCCCCGCGCCGCACTCCTGCGTGATCACCGTGGCGTGTTGCCCGGGCGCGCCCTGGCCCGAGAGCCAGGCGTGGCAGCTGCCGAGCGTGGGGTGCCCGGCAAAAGGCATCTCCCGGTCCAGGGTGAAGATCCTCACGCGGTAGTCCGCCTCCGGGTGCGTGGGGGCGAAGACGAACGCGGTTTCCGAGAGGTTGAACCAGCGCGTCAGCTGCTGCATGTCGTGCGTGGCGAGGGCGTCGGCGCCGGTGACGACCGCCAGCGGATTGCCCGAGAGCGGGCCGGCGCCGAAGACGTCGACCATGTGGACGGTGATGCTCATGCGTTCGATCTTTCGCAGGGATACGTTGAAGTCAGTTCTGCGAGACCAGCAGCTTGAGCCCCGCGGCCGCGAACACTGCCGAGAGCACGCCTTCGATCCAGCGTCGCAGCCTCGCATACAGCGCAATCATCGACGCGGTGGAGAAGACGATCGCGTAGCCGCCGAACACCAGGATGCCGAGGCACACGCAACCGCCCACGATGGCCGGCAACCCACCGGCGGGTGTGTCCTGGCGCACGCCGAGCGAGATGATCGCGATCCACGACATGATGGCTTTCGGGTTGCCGATGTGCATGAGCACGCCCTGGCGGTAGAGGGTGCGGTAGCGCAATGCGCCGCGTTCCGCGCTGTTCTTCACCGCGTCGGCGCCGGGTCGCATGGCGGATCGGCCCGCGCGAAAAGCCAGGTACAGCAGGTAGAGGCCGCCGGCGATCTTGAGCACGACGAGCGCCTGCGCATACGCGGTCAGGACCGCGGAAACGCCGGTCGCCGCCAGGATCGCCCAGAAGAGCGAGCCCGTGACAACGCCGGCCGCAAGCGCGAGCGCAGGGCGGCGGCCGTCGCGCATCGCGGTGCCCATGATGGCCATGTTGCTCGGCCCCGGACTGGCGGTGGCGATGAGGTACGTCCCGTAGACGAGTGCGATCTGGCTGACGGCCATGCGGGTGCTCCAAAACCAAGGGTGTCTTCGGCGGCCCGCCTTTCGGCGGCCGAGGAGTGAAAGTTACACTATTGGAATATTCAAAAAGTGTCACATGACACTTTTATTTGCGAGGCCGCGCACATGCTCCTTCGATCCTCCTGGACGCCCCGTCTGGCAAGCAACGGCACGAATGCCACCGAGCGCGTGGTGTTGGCCCTGGCCGACGACATCGTCGAGGGGCGGCTCGCGGGCGGTGATCGGCTGCCTGCCCATCGGGACCTGGCGAAGACGCTGCAGATCGGCCTGGGCACCGTGACGAAGGCCTATGCCATGCTGGAGCGCAGGGGCCTCACGCGCAGCGTCAAGGGCCGGGGAACCTTCGTGGCGATCCACCAGGCGCACGGCGACCGGCAGATCGATCTGTCGTCGAACGCGCCGCCGGCCGCGCTCGGTGCGCGCGTGCTGGCGCGCACGCTGACGGGCATCGCGCGCAAGATCGACGCGGATCACTTCAACCTGTATGCGCCGCCCGGCGGGCACCTGGAACATCGCCGCGTTCTCGCCCGCTGGCTCGAGACGATCGGCCTGGCCGTCGATCCGTCGCAGCTGGTGCTGACCAGCAGCGCACGCCAGGCGCTGTCGCTGGCCTTCGACCTGGTGTGCGGGCGGCAAGGCGTGCTGCTCACCGAACGGATCACCTACCCCGGTGCCCTCGCGCTGGCCCGGCGCAAGGGGTGTCGCATCCAGGGCGTCGAGATGGACGCGGAAGGGATGGTGCCGAAGGCGCTCGCGCAGGCGCTCGACGGCGTGGCGCCCGCCGGTGGCACGGCGGTCTACCTCACCCCGACGCTGCACAACCCGACGACAGCCACGATGAGCGCGAAGCGACGGCGCGCCATCGTGGCGGTGTGCCGCCGCGCGGGCGCCTGGATCATCGAAGACGGCGTGTACGCGGCGGCCTCCGACGGCTTGCCCCAGCTGGCCACACTGGCACCCGACATCGCATTGCATGTGAACGGGCTCTCCAAGTCGCTCGGCCCGGGATTGCAGGTCGGCGTGCTGGCCCTGCCGCCCGAGCTGTGCGGCCCGGCGCAGGAGCTGCTGCAGGACGTGCCCATGGCGCCGTCGGCGTTCTCCTGCGCGGTGGTCGACGAATGGCTGGCCACCGGCGTGGTCGCCTCGGTCCAGCGCGATCTGCGCCACGAGGCCCGGCGGCGTTCCCGGCTGGCCGTCTCGCTGCTCGGTGCGAGCGAACTGGTCTGGCATCCCGATGCCTACAACGTCTGGCTGCCGATGCGGCGCGATGCCGCCGAAGGCGTCGTGGCCGCGGCGGCGCAAGCCGGCGTGAAGCTCACCCCGCCGCAGACCCTGATGGCGAACCCGAAGGACAAGGCGAGCGGCCTGCGAATCTGCCTGGGAGGCCCCAGCTTCGACGAGCTGACCGGGGCCCTGGCCCTTCTGGCCACCTTGCTGAAGCGAAGCGCCTGACGCGGCGCGGACCTCAGACGACCGGCGCCGGTGCGCCGTCGGTGGGCACGCTGGCGTGCCGGTCGTCGGGCGGCGCGGTCACGATCGAGTCGAGGGCTGGCTCGGCCTTGCGAAGGCGTGCGAGATCGGGCCGCGGCCGGCGCAGCCGCGGGTCGGGCGCGAAGGCCTGTTCCATCGCCTGCGCGGCCGACAGCAGCGCGAGGTCGCCGCGAAAGCGCCCCACCACCTGCAAGCCGAAGGGCATGCCGCGCTCGTCGGTGCCGCACGGCAGGCTGATCGCAGGGTGGGTGGTCAGCGTCACGACGTAGGTCAGTGCGAGCCAGCGGTAGTAGTTCTCCTGTTGGCGGCCGTCGATCTGCAGCGCGTGCGACTGCGTCCAGGGAAAAGGCGACACCGGTGTCGTGGGCGAGAGCACCAGGTCGTAGTTCTCGAACACCTTCTGGAAGCGCTGGAGGATGCGCGTCTGTTCCGTCTGGGCCCAGGCCGCGTCCGGCAGGCTCATGCGCGCGCCCATCTCGTAGTTGCTGCGCGGGTTCGGGCCCAGGCTCTCGGGGGCGCGTTCGTAGGCCTCGCGCATGCCGGCCACGAAGGCCTCCGCGCGCAGCACGTCGAAACAGCGGTGCACCTCGCCCAGCTCGAAGCGCACCTCGTCGCAGGCCGCAAAGAGCCCGCGCATGGCGGCCATGCGGTCGTGCATCGTCCGGCGGATCGACGGGTCGACATCGCACAGGCCGAAGTCGGTGGTCCAGGCCACGCGCAGGCGCGACAGGTCCAGCGGCGCCGGCCGCGCGAAGGCCGCCGCATCCAGCGGATAGCTCAAGGGATCGCCCGGATGCGGGCCCGCCGTGGCCGCGAGCTGGAGGCAGGCGTCGGCCACATCGCGGCCCATCGGGCCGACCACCGAGATCGGCGACCAGCCCAGGCTCTTGCGCACGCTGGGCACGATGCCCGGCGACGGCCGCAGGCCCACCACGCCGCACTTGGCGGCCGGGATGCGCAGCGAGCCGCCGGTGTCGGAGCCGGTGCACACCGGCAGCATGTCCAGCGCCAGGGCCGCGGCCGAACCGCCCGAAGAACCGCCGGCGTTGAGGTTGGGGTCGAAGGGATTGCCCGTGGCCCCCCAGACCGGATTGCGGCTGTTGGCGCCGGCGCCCATCTCGGGCACGTTGGTCTTGCCCACCACGATCGCGCCGGCGGCGCGCAGGCGGCGCACCAGCTCGATGTCGTTCGACGGCACATGGTTGCGCAGGGCGGGGGTTCCCATGGTGGACAGCAGGCCCGCCGTCGGCTCGAGGTCCTTCACGCCCAGCGGCAGGCCGTGCAGCAGGCCCAGGGGCTCGCCGCTCTTCACGGCCCGCTCCGCGGCGCGGGCCTCGGCGCGGGCGCGCTCGTAGCAGGTGGCGGTCACGGCGTTGACGAAGGGGTTGAGCTGTTCGATGCGCGCGATGCAGGCCTCGAGCAGCTCGACCGGCGAAAGGGCGCGCGTGCCGATCAGCCGTCGCAGTTCCACTGCGGAGAGTTCGACGAGTTCGGAGGAAGAAGAGAAAGGTTGGGTCATGGCTTTCGGAATGTGCCGCACTCAGTCGGCCTGGATGTTGGCGCGCCGGGCGACGGCGCGCATGAGCGGAAGCTCGCGTTCGATCTGCGCGAGCGAGGCGGCGGCGCCGGCGAAGGCCGGCTCCGCGCCCTGGGCCTGCAGGGCCGCCTGGGCCTGGGGCGTGGCGACGATCTTGGCGAGCGTCTTCTCCAGCCGCTCGCGCACCGGTGCGGGGGTGCCCTTGGGCGCGACGACCATGATCCAGGTGTCGGCATCGACCTCGGGGTAGCCCGCCTCGGCGAAGGTCGGGACCTGCGGCAGCTGCGAGGAGCGCTGCCGGGTCGTCACGGCGATCGCCTTGATCTTGCCGCCCTTGAGTTGCGGAATGGCGGCGGTGACGGTGTCCACCGAGAACGGCACCTGGCCGCCGATCAGGTCCGTCATGGCCGGTGCGCTGCCCCGGTAGGGCACGTGCATGATCTTCGCGCCCACCGCCTGCAGGATGATCTCGCCGGTGAAGTGCGAGGACGTGCCCGTGCCGAAAGAGGCGTACGAGTACTTGTCGGGCGCTGCGCGCATCGCGCTGGCGAACTCCTTGACGTTGCCGATGGGCACGTTCTTGTTGGCCAGCAGGATCAGCGGAATGCGCGCGACGATCGCGACCGGCTCGAAGCTGCCCAGGGCGTCGTAGGGCAGGTTCGGGCGGATGGCCGGGTTCATGGTGAGGGTCGAGCCCGAGCCGAGCAGCAGCGTGTAGCCGTCGGGCGATGCCTTGGCCACGAACGCGGCGCCGACCGCCGTGCCGGCACCGGGGCGGTTGTCGATGAGCACCGGTTGCCCCAGTTCCTCCGACAGGCGCTGGCCGACCAGGCGCCCCACCGTGTCCGCGCTGCCGCCGGGCGGGTACGGCACCACCAGCGTGACGGGGCGCGTCGGGTAGGCCGATTGCGCCTGCGCCTGCGCGGGCGTGGCCATGCCGAGGCAGGCGGCCAGGCCCGCGAGGACGGCACAGCACCAGCGCCGCTGCGGCGCTTGCGAACGGGGAGCGTTCATTGACAGGGTCCTTCCGTAGAGCGAAGAGAAGAGGGGGAGGGGAAATGCTGGGGCACGCCCTGCGGTGTAGCAAGCACAATGATTGGAAGGTTGCGTTGCTGCAAGCGCAATGCAGACCACGTCGATGAAATCTCCCACTTCCAAGCCTCCCGCCCCCGTCCGTACCGGGGCGCGCACCGAACGCCCGATCAACCAGCGCGTGCTCCAGGAAGAGTCGATGCGCTACTTCCTGGAGGTGGCGCGCGTCGGCTCGGTCACCGAGGCGGCCGTGCGGCTGAACGTGGCGCCGTCGGCCGTGAGCCGCCAGATCGGCCGCATCGAGCGCGAGCTCGACACCCTCCTGTTCGAGCGACGCGCCCGCGGCATGGCGCTCAACTCAGCCGGCGAGCTGCTGGCGGCGCACGCACGCCGGGCCTGGCTCGACATCGAGCGCGTGACCGACGACATCCTCGCGCTGCGCGGCCTGCGCAAGGGCGAGGTGCGCGTGGCCGCGACCGAAGGCTTCGCCTACGAGTTCCTGCCGGCCCTGGTGGCGGCGTTCCAGGCGCGCTGTCCCGGCATCCGCTTCTCGCTCGACATGTGCGTGCAGCGCGAGGTGGCGCGCCGCGTGCGCGAAGGCCTGGTCGACCTCGGCGTGACGGTGAGCCTGGGCTCGGAGCACGGCCTGGACGTCGAGATCCGGCACCCCTCGCCCGTGTGCGCGGTCATGGCACCTTCGCATCCGCTGGCCGAGCGGCGGCAGGTGTCGCTGGCGCAGGTGGTCCATTACCCGCTCGCGCTGCCGGCGCCCACGTCGACGCTGCGCCAGCTGCTCAACATCAGCTGCGCCCGCCAGCGCCTGCCGCTCGAGGCGGCACTGACCAGCGATCACCTCTACCCGCTGGTGCACTACGCGGCGCACGGCCAGGCCGTGACCTTCTGCGGCGAGCTCGCGCTGCGCCAGCAGCTCGAGAACGGCACGATCGTGGCGCGCGCCTTGCGCGACCGCGAGATGAACGAGCGGCATTTCGAGGTGCAGAGCATGGCGGGGCGGCGCCTGCCCGATGCGGCGCGCGCTTTCGTCGAGCATTTGCGCGAAGTGCTCAGCGCTTGATGCGAGGCGCGGGGCCGAAGCTCAGTCGGCCGTGATGTTGTTCGCCTTCACGACGGCGCCCCACATCTTGTACTGGTCGCGGGTCATCGTGCCGAGCTGCTCGGGCGAGCCGCCACCGGGCTCGTCCCCGCGATCGACGATGCTCTTGACCACGGTCGGCTCCTTCAGTGCCGCGTTCATCGCGCTGTTGGCCTTCTTCACGACCTCGGGACTCAACCCGGGCGGTCCGTACAGGCCGATGAAGGAGATGATGCTGAAGTCCTTGATGCCGCTTTCCGCAGCGGTGGGTACGTTCGGCAGCATCGGCGAACGCTTGTCGCTGGTCACCAGCAAGGGTCGCAGCTGACCCGACTTCACGAACGGCGCGACGACGGAGGTCGCGTCGAACATGGCGTCGAGGCGACCGGCCATCAGGTCGACCATCGCCGGGCTGCTGCCCTTGTAGGGCACATGGTTCATCGCCGGGTTGCCCAGGCGCTCGCGCAGCAGTTCCATGGTGACGTGGATCAGCGAGCCTGCGCCCCCCGTTCCGTAGTCGATGCCCTTGCCGCCCTTCGCACGCGACTTCACCTCTTCGGCGAACTGCGCGTAGGTCTTGATCGGCGAGGTGGCGGGCACCACCAGGACCAGCGGCGACTGCAGCATGATGCCGATGGGGGTCATCTTTTGCGGATCGACGATGCCGAGCTTGGTGTACACGTGCGGCATGATCGTCATCGAGCCGTTGCCCACCAGCAGCTTGTGGCCGTCCGGCGGCGCCTTCATCAGTTCAACGGACGCGATGTTGCCGTTCACGCCGGCCTTGTTGTCGATGACCACGGGCTGGCCGAGCGCGCCCTGCATGCCGTTCGTCAGCACGCGGCCGGCGAAGTCGGTCTGCCCACCGGGCGGGAAGCCGATCAGCAGCGTGACCGATTTGCTGGGCCAGGTCGTCTGCGCCCACGCGGGGCTTGCCCCGAAGGCGCCCAGGCCGAGTGCGACGGCACCCAGGCAAAGAAGCAGGCGCCGCGGCGCAGCACGAAGGGGCTGGGTGGCTTGGATCATGAAGTCCTCCGATGGGTCGTCTGTGGCAAATCGCCGTGCGCCCGCCCGTGGATCGACGCACGGGCCGGGGCGCCGCCTTGCAGGTTCAGTTCACAGCGAAGCAGTACATCAGGCCGGCGCTGCCGCTTTGCTTGAGCTGGTCGATGCTGCAGCCCCGCGTGCCATGCGACGCGTTCCACGAGGCGTTGGCGACCGGGTCGGGGTTGGTGCCCTTCTTGTCGTGGTGGCCGACGATGGCCGAGCCGTCGACGCTGCGCGTCCAGTTGCCGCAGGTGGTGTCCTTGCCGGCGGCGGCCGGCGCGAGCGTGCCGTCGGGGCGCGAGCCTGTGAGGATGTCGTGCTGGTTGACCGGGTCGCCGAAGCCCGAGACCACCTCGCCCTTTTCGGTCAGCGAGGTGTCCTTGCCGAGCTTGGCGTTCGCGCTGTGCAGGTCGGCCACGCTGGTGGCCACGACCACGCCCTTGGCGTTGCGCCACGGCCCGGTGCCGATGCGGTCGCGTGCGTTGACGGCCGGCTGGCCGCCCGCTTCGGCGGTGCTCAGGTAGGCACGCCAGGTCTTGCCGCCCGCACCGGCGCTCGCGGCCAGCGCCTGGCACTGGCGGTCGGCGCCGGCCAGGCCGCCGAGGTCACCGCCCTTGCCGGGATTGGCACTCGTGATGAAGAAGCTCATCGGGTTGGCGTCCTTGCCCGAAGACATGGCGCCGCATGCAGCGAGGAGCGCGACCGCCGAGGCCGCGGCACCCCATGACAGAACGGAACGATGGCGCATGCGAGGTCTCCTTGGAGTGGTTGGAGCTGGCGAGGCTACCCGCTTCGCACACGCCGCGTTCCCCTCGACAACCCGCAGACACGTTGGCCGTGCGCGACGCGTTCGAGGGGGGCGGCGCGTGCTCAGGGCGCCAGCGCCGCGGAGCCCGCGATCGCGTTCGTCTCTGCCGCGCAGTCGGCCGCGGGCGGGGCGCTGTCGGGGCGGCTGCGTGCCTGCGCGATCTCGCTTCTGGCCGCGTTCATCTGCGCCGTGAAGACCGGGTTGGCATGCAGCCGGCTCACGGTCGCCGCGCCGATCAGGCGTCCCGCCTCGATGTCGCTGCGCCAGTGCACACCGCAGATGCCGCGGCTTTGCGCGAAGGCACGGCCCCGCTGCAGCAGCGCATCCGCGCGCTCCGGGGCGATCTCCGTCAGCACCAGTGCCCAGGCCCATCCCAGTGCCGAGTGCCCGGAGGGGTACGAACCGTCCTTGGCCAGGTGCGCCTCTTCCTTCGGCGTGCAGCTCGCGGCCTTCAGCGCCACGAAGGGCCGCGTGCGCTGGTACTTCTCCTTGGCCTTGTAGG
This sequence comes from Variovorax sp. FW301-JW7, assembly GCF_058788795.1. NCBI lineage: Bacteria > Pseudomonadati > Pseudomonadota > Betaproteobacteria > Burkholderiales > Comamonadaceae > Variovorax > Variovorax sp. FW301-JW7. The sequence goes on along the minus strand of NZ_JBYTBC010000007.1, from coordinate 348,714 downwards.
TGGCGCCGCCGGCATCGGCGAGCGTGCGACGCAGCAGCATGTTCAGGTGCGGCGTCTGTTGCTCGGAGACGCGCACGCCCAGCGCGCACGAGAAGGTGGCCGCCGCTTCAGGAAAACGCAGGTTGGCATCGCGCACCGCGAGCGCGCCGCGCGGCGTGCCTTGCAGTGCCGTCAGGCTGCGGAACGTGGCGACGTCGGCGGCCAGCGCGGCCGAGCCCGCCTCGGGCGGCGGTGGCAGCAGCGCGAGGCTGTCGGGCATGTCGGCCTGCGCCAAGTAGCCCTTGAGGTAGCCGGAGCCGGGGCGCGTCTCTCCGACATCGGCGGGCGAGGTGGTCGGCGCAGGCGTCGTGGCGCATCCGCCCACGAGCAGGATCACCATGAGCAGCGGCGGGAGGTGTTTCAGAACCATGGGGGTGTCTCCTCGCGCCCGCTCAGAACGCATGGCGGATGCCGAAGTCGTAGCCCATCGACGAGCGCGGCGCCCAGCCCGCGGCCTGCGCGGTGCCGCCCGTGAGGTAGGCGGCCGAACCGCCGGTGATCGCGCCCATCACGCCGGGGTTGTTCCAGCCGTCCTTGATGCGGATGCGCGACACCGAGGCGTACAGCGCGGTGCGCTTCGAGAGGTTGTGCACGTAGCCCAGCGAGATCTGGTTGGCCGTGGTGTCGCGGTGGCCGTTCAGGCCCCACAGCAGGCTGTTCAGGTCGGTCGCGGCCGGTGCGCCGTTCTTGTACTTCACCGAGGCGTACGACGCGCGGATCAGGCCCGGGCCCACGGGCACGGTCACGCCGAGCAGGTAGCCGTTGTACTTGTCCTTGCGCGTCGTGGTGTTCATGAAGGGAAGCGCCAGGCCCGGCACGTTCTGCAGTGCACCGGTCTCGTTCTTGTCCTGCACGCGCGACACTTCCGCGAACAGCTTGGCAGGGCCGAAGTTGTACGACGCGCCCAGGTTCAGCGAGTTGATCTTGCGGTCCTGCGTGGCGGTTGCGATGCCGAGCGCATTGAGCGTGGTGCTGTCGGCGGCCGTGCTCTGGCTGTAGGCGATGGCCATGTCGAGCGGGCCGCTGGCGTAGCCCACGCGGCCACCGACATAACGGCCCTTGGCCGACGGCGTGCCGGGCTGGTCGCTGCGCTTCGTGTTCTCGTGCAGCGTGTACTGCACCTGGCCGTAGACGCCGCCGAGGTCGGGCGGCAGGAAGTAGCTGATCGAGTTGCCGGTGCGGATGTAGTTGTCGGTCGAGGCCACCACGGAGCCGGGGCCGGCGATGGCGGCGATGCGGCTGTTGATGTTGGCGATGAGGTTGGTGCCCACGCCGTTGGTGCCGAAGGGATCGAAGACGGTGTCGTTCCAGAAGGTCGCGGCGTAGTCGCGGCCCAGGCGCAGCTCACCGAAGGGGCTCGACAGGCTCATCGTCGAGCGGCGGTTGAAGTTGGTGATGCCCTTGGCACCGTCGTCGTTCGTGATGCCCGACTCGAGCCAGAAGCTGGCGGCCAGGCCACCCCCCAGGTCTTCCGTGCCGCGAAAGCCGACGCGGCTGCCTGCATAGCCCGAGTTGGACATCGCGGTCTGGCTCGTCTTCGCGCCACCGGCTGCGCTGGCCGGCGGCAGCGCGAAGGGGTTGGGGCTGTGGTACGTGCTCTTCGATGTGTAGCGGCTGATGCCGACGTCGACGATGCCGAACACCGTGACGGACGATTGCGCCGATGCGGTACCGGCAGTACCAACGGTCGCGACGAGGGCGAGGGCGGACAGGGCGTGATGTTTCTTCATGGCAGGTCTTGCGTTGCGTGCTTCTTCAGGGATGAACGAGGCCGCTGGTGCGCATCGCTGCGTTCCAGGGCTCGGGTGTTCCGAAGGGCGGATGCCCTTCGGGGACTTCGGGAAAAAGGGGGCGGCCTCTAGGCGCGCGCAGGCGCTGGCAGCGCCTTGCTTCGCATCACCGCATTCGCATCGCGAGGAGCGTGCGGCGTCGCATCAGTGACGCGAAGAACCATGTCAACGAACGCTTCATGGCGCACAGAAACAGCGGTGTGCGCGAAGGCAGGGAGCGTGTGTGTCTCACTTAGGGAGTTCCTCGTTGTTCTTTGACTGGCCAGTCCTATGATAGGAATCGCTGCTCTTCGAATCCGTCAACCAGGCAACAGTTTTTGCTGAGTCATCCCATGGAATACCCTCAACCCGTATCGCAGAGCACAAGGGAACAGATCGAGCGCGGGCTGTGTGCGTGTTCGGTGTTTCTCGATTGGCCGGAAGACCGGTTGCGCGAGTTGGCGAGCGCCGCGCGCGCCAGGCACTACCGGCGCCGCACGCCGCTCGTGGGGCGCGGCAACCACCAGCGAGAAGTGTTCGTGGTCGTGTCGGGCTCGATCGAGATCGCGGCCACGAACGCGGCCGGCGACAAGTACATCCTCTCGGTGCTCGGGGCCGGCCAGATCACGCGCATGGTGCACCTCATCGACGACCTGCAGCCGGTCTTCGCCTTCGAGGCGCGCGCCGATTCGCACATCATCCACATCCCCGGTGCCACCATGCGGCGCATCCTCGATGCAGAGCCGGTGCTGTGGCGAAGCATCGCGCAGACCATGCTGCGGCGCTATCGGATGAGCGCCGAGGTCCTGCAGGACCAGGTGCTGGGCTCCGTGCGTCGCCGCACCGCGATCACGCTGATCAACATGGTGTATCGCTACGGCGACGAGAGCGGGAGCCCGTGCGACACCGAGCTGCGCATCTCGCAGACCGACCTGGCGAACATGCTGGGCGTGTCGCGGCAGACCATCGGCAAGGAGCTGGCGCAGCTGAAGGACGAGGGCGTGCTCGGCTGCAACGAGGGCTATCGCCTGATCACCGTGGTCGACCTGCCCAAGCTGCACCGCATCACTGCGGAAGACTGAAGAACGCGCTGCCTCCGTGCGCCACCGAGGTGACGCGGTCCGCGATGTCTTCGGTGGTCATGCGCGTCTTGCGCAGGTACGCGATGCTCGGAAAGCCCTGCGGCATCTGTTCCGCATGACAACGACCGCGGCGATGTGCTGCGGGGTCTGCACCCGGGGTTCGAAATCGGGACGCGGGTGGTGCACGGATCTCGAGAAGCGGAGCAATCAATCCAGCGTGACGCCCGTGGCCCGCGTGAGCTTCAGCGACACGGGCAGGAACGCCTTGTACGCCGCCGAGGCTTCGGCCGGCGTGTTGCCGATGGGCTCGGCGCCCATGTCCTCGATGCGGCGCTGCACCTCGGGCTGCTTCACCACGGCGGCGACTTCGCGGCTCAGCTTCTCGACGATGGCGTCGGGCGTCTTGGCCGGCACCAGCAGTGAGGTCGGCGCCATGAGCATGAACATGTCGTCCTTGTAGCCCTGCTCGGCGAAGGTGGGCACCGTCGGGGCGGCCTTGGCGCGCTGCGCGCCGGGCACGGCGATGGCGCGCAGCTTGCCGGCCGCGACGTAGGGCTGGAAGGTGCTGATGGAGCCCACGGTCATCTGGATCACGCCACTGAGCAGGTCGACCGCCATCGGGCTCTCACCCTTGTAGGCCACGTGCAGCGTCTGCGTGCCGTAGGTCTTGTCCATGAAGACCTGCATCTGGTGCGGCTGCACGCCGGGGCCCCAGGAGCCCATCGCGTACTTGCCGGGCGCCTTGCGCACGGCCTCGACGAGGCTCTTGAAGTCCTGCGCCGGCACCGAGGGGTGCACGACCATGATGGTGCGCGTGCTCGCGATGTCCGACACATGGCGCAGGTCGGTGCGCGGGTCGTAGGGCAGCTTCTTGTACAGCGCCAGGTTCGCGGCGATCGGGCCCGGCACCGACAGCAGCACGGTGTAGCCGTCGGGCGCGCTCTTGGCCACGTAGTCGGTGCCGATGATGCCGCCCGCGCCGCTGCGGTTCTCCACCAGCACGGGCTGCTTCAGCCGCTTGGCGAGCCCGTCGCCCACCAGCCGCGCGAGTGCATCGGCCGAGCCGCCGGCCTGGTACTGGACGATGATGCGGATCGGCTTGCTCGGGTAGTCGGCCTGCGCCAGGGCGGCGCCGGCCGCCAGGTGGAGCCCGGCGATGCACAGGCCGGGCGCGCGCAGCGCGCGGAAGCGGGAACGGGTCATGAAGTGAGTGCCTTTCGGGTGGGGAACGATGCGGTCGGTTCGGTCAGGGCAGGCGCTTCAGCGCAGGCGGTGCCCAGCGCCCGTCGAGCACCGGCGCCTGCGGCACGTACAGGCGCAGGTTCATGCTGAAGGGGCCGGCGGGCGCGGGCAGCCAGTTCGGTGCCTTGTCGGCGCCCGGTGACGCGTGCTGGATGTACAGGTCCAACGAACCGTCGGCGTTGAAGGCGAGCGCGTCGCGGTCGCCGATGGCGTAGCGGTTCAGCGCGTTGTCGACGAAGAACTGGTCGGGGCCGTACAGCGTCAACGACCAGAACGCATCGGCCGGCGGCAACTCGTGCGCGTCGAAGTGCAGCACGTAGCGCGCAGTGCCCGACAGCGGCTGGCCCTCGCTGTCGCAGACCGAGCGCGGGTACATCGCCTCTTCGCGCGGCAGGGCGCCCAGCCCGGCGTAGGCGACGAAGGCGCGCGCCAGGTAGTCGTTGCCGTAGACGCCCACGTTGCTGCCGAGGCTCCAGCCGTTGCGCACCATGCGCATCGCCGGCGCGCGCTCGCGCATGCGCCGGTAGGCATCGGGTGCGGCGCGCTCGAGGGCGCGTTGCACGGCCTCGGGGGCTTCGGCCAGTGCGAAGCGGCGGCCAGGGACGAGGCCGATGCGCTCCATGCGCAGCAGCAATGCACCGTCGGTGGCATGCGGCGGGTTGCGTCGGAGCAGCTCGGCAAAGAGCGCGAAGAAGTCACCGGCACCGAGTGCGGCCACCCGCTCCACGGGCGGGCGCATGTCCAGCGCTGCATCGACCCGTCCGGCGGGTGGGTCATGGGGCTTGCCCCAGGCCGACAGCGGCACGGCCTCGAAGCCGGCCTGCAGCGTGTGCACGTGGGCGTAGTCGGCCGCGCCGTTGGTCTGGATGCGCCCGACGATCCAGCCCACGTCCGTTGGGCTCACGATGGCGCGCACGCCCTCGGGCAGCGTGCCCTTCCAGCGCGGGCCGACGAGCGCGAAGTGGCCGCCGCCGTTGCCGTTGGTGCGCGTGCCCAGCGTGGCGAACACGTCGGTCCACAGGTCGTAGAACGGAATGACGTGGTAGCGATCGCCCATGTCCGGCAGCGTCAGCACCAGCGGCTCGTCACCGACGTCGTACCAGATGTTGGAGTACAGCGTGTCGGCGTTGGGACGCACCACGTCCTTGAAGCCGGCGTCGGGGTAGGTGAGCACGTGCACGAAGCGGTTCATCGGCCCGCGCACGCGCGCGCCGTCGGGCTGCGCGACGTTGGTGGCCACGCGGCGCGTCAGCTCCATCACCACCATCGGATAGGCATAGGTGTAGGCCTCGATGCCGATGGCGTAGGCGTCTGCTTCAGTGATCAACGTGCTCACGACTGGGCCTCCGCATAGCGCAGCCAGACGTCGTGGATCTGCCCGTCGAAGCCGAACGGCGCACGCTCGAAGTACTCGGCCGCCACCGGCGAGCCCAGGTCGCAGCCGACGTCGAAGGTCTCGCAGGCGGAGAAGATGGCCGTCACCGTGACGCCGATGTCGCACGCCGCCACCTGCACGCCGTCGACGCGCAGCACGGCGTGCGCGGGCCGCTGGGGAGCCGTGCCGTCGCTCATCGTGAACTCGACGTCGATCGCATGGCGTCCGGCGGCAATGCGTTCGGGCGAGCGCGCCTTGAAGCGGTACATGCCGAGCATGTTGTATTCGTAGGCCAGGTGGCCGTCGTCCAGGTACAGACAGATGCCGCCGTTGAAGCCGCCCAGCGCGAACAGCACGCCGCTCGCGCGCTCGCCCAGCGTGGCATCGACGGTGGCCGTGTGGCTGCGCGTCTTGATGTTGGGCGCGCAGTTCTCCGGAATGCGCGTGATGTCGCCGCTGAAGTGCCACGAGGTGTGCCGGGGCGCGATGCGGTGCTGCGGCTTCAGTGTCAGGTGGTAGATCGCGCCCAGCGGATAGACGTGGTTGATGCCCGCCTGCACGGCGAACATCTCCTTCATCTGCGCCAGCTTGGCGGGCTGCGCCTGCGCCAGGTCGTGCGCCTGCGCGTAGTCCTGCGCGACGTGGTACAGCTCCCAGACGTCGTTGTCCGGGTCCCAGGTGGCCAGCCCGGGCGCGGCGCCCGCGACCCAGGGAATGCGCGGGCCGAACACGCCCGCGGTCCAGCCGTCGTGGTGCACCATGCGGCTGCCCGCCACCTCGAAGTACTGCACGCCCTTGCGGCCCTCGGCCTGCGGATGGGCGAAGGTGTAGGCCATCGAGATGCCGTCCAGCGAATCCTGCCGCACGCCGTTGAGCTCGACCGGCGGCGTGATGCCCAAGATGTCGTAGAGCGTGGGCGCGATGTCGTTGACGTGGTGGAACTGCGAGCGCGGCGTGGTGTCGGGTTGGATGCCGCGCGGCCACGACACGACCAGCGGCGTGCGCGTGCCGCCGAAGTGCGCGGCGATCAGCTTGGTGCTCTGGAACGGCGTGGAGCCCGCCCAGGCCCAGCCCGCGTGGTACATGTTGTCGGTCTTGCGGCCACCCAGTGCGTCGAGGCCGCCCAGGCCTTCCAGCAACTCGAGGTGCTGCGAGATCTTGGTGGAGATGCGATTCTGCGCCAGCAGCTCGACCACGGTGCCGTTCTGTCCTTCGGCGCTGCCGCCGTTGTCGCTGAACACGAAGAACACCAGCGTGTTGTCGCGCAGCCCGAGCTGCTCCAGCTCGTCGACGACTTTGCCGATCTGCGCATCGGTGTGCTCCAGGAAGCCGGCGTAGACCTCCATCAGCCGGCGCTGGAACGGGCGCTCGGCCTCGGGAATGCTGTCCCAGCTGGCGAGCGTCTCGGGCCGGGGCGTGAGCTCGGCGGTCTCGGGGATCCAGCCCATCGCCTTCTGGCGCGCGAAGGCGCGTTCGCGGTAGGCGTCCCAGCCGTCGTCGAACTTGCCCTTGTACTTGTCGGTCCACTCCTTGAAGACGTGGTGCGGGCCGTGCACCGCGCCGGGCGCCCAGTACATCAGGAAGGGCTTGTCGGGCGTGATGGCGCGGTGGCGGCGCAGCCAGCCGCAGGCCTTGTCGGCCATGTCCTCGCTCAGGTGGTAGCCCTCGTCGCGCGGCGGCTCGATGAGCGTGGTGTTCTCGACCAGGCGCGGCTCGTACTGCGAGCTCTCGCCGCCCAGGAAGCCGTAGAAGTGATTGAAGCCGTGGCCGGTGGGCCAGCGGTCGAAGGGGCCCATCTGCGTGGTCAGGTTGGCCGGCGTGTTGTGCCACTTGCCGAACGCGGCCGTGTTGTAGCCCCAGGCCCCGAGCACCTCGGCCAGGGTGCCGGCGCTCTTCGGAATGACGCCCACGTAGCCGTCCCAGTCGGTGGCGTATTCGGAGATGTGGCCGTAGCCCACGCGGTGCGCGTTGCGCCCCGTCAGCAGCGACGCGCGCGTGGGCGAGCACACGCCGCAGTTGTGGAAGGCGTTGTAGGTGATGCCGCTGCCGGCCAGCCGCGTGAGCGTGGGCGTGTGGATCTCGCCGCCGAAGGTGTCGGGGTGCGCGAAGCCGGCGTCGTCGAGCATCACGATCAGCACGTTCGGTGCGTCGTCGCGCAGGTGCGGCACCGCCTTGCGCCGCTCGTGCGTGGACTCCGACAGCTTGCGCCCCGCGATGCTGGCGCTGGGCGGTGCGTCGAAGGGCAGGTGGCTGCCCTGGCCGGGCAGGGTGTTGAAGCCACCGAGGGTGGCGGACGGGTTGGTTTTTTCTTGTGTCATGGGGGTTCTCCGGGACGCGCGGGGGCAGGGCCCCGGCGTCGTGGTGGATGGGTGTCAGTCCAGCGTGACGCCGATGGACTTGACCAGGGCGCTCCAGTCCTGCAGGTCCTGGCGCAGGACCTCCTTGAACTGCTCCGGCGTGGGGCGCGGCAGGTCCGTGAAGTTGAGTTCGCGCAGGCGCTGGGTCACGGCCGGGTCCTGCAGGGCGCGGTAGATCTCTTCGTTCAGGCGCTTGACGACGGCGGGCGGCGTCTTGGCCGGCACGAAGAAGCCGTACCAGGTGTAGTTCTTGAACGGGAACCCGGCCTGCGTCATCGTGGGCACGTCGGGCAGCATCGGCAGGCGGTCGGGGCCGCTGTAGGCCAGGGCCTTGACCCGGCCGGCCTTCACCACCTCGATGGTGGAGGAGATGTCGGCGAAGCCGGCGTCCACCTGGCCGCCCATGAGGTCCTGCACGCAGGGGCTGCTGCCCTTGTAGGGCACGTGCAGCAGCGAGATGCCGGCCTGCTTCTTCAGGCTTTCCATCGTGAGGTGGCCGCCTGAGCCGTTGCCCCACGAGCAGTAGTTCAGCTTGTCGGGGTTGGCCTTGGCATGGGCGACGAAGTCCTTGAGCGTGTTCGGCGGCAGGTCCTTGCGCACCAGCAGCAGGTTGCCGCCGCGGCCCACCTGCGCGACGGGCGCGAAGTCCTTGAGCGGCTCGTAGGGCAGCTTCTTGTAGAGCGCCGGGTTGATCACCATCGTGGCGGCGTAGGTGAACAGCACGCGCGTGCCGTCGGCCGGCCCCTTGGCGACGAAGTCGACGCCCAGGATGCCGTTGGCGCCGGCGCGGTTGTCGACGATCACGCTCTGCTTGAATGCCTTGCCCAGCACGTCGGCGAACAGCCGCGCGATGAGGTCGGTGCCGCCGGCGGGCGGCGTGGGCACGACGATGGTGACCGGCTTGCTGGGGTAGCCAGCGCCGTCTTGCGCCGTGGCCGCGCCGGCGAGGGAGAGAAGGGCCAGCACGGTGAGTGCCGGCCGCAGCAATGTCCTGTTCACGGAAATGTCTCCTTGGGAATGGGGTCGCGCAGGCCCCGCGCCGCTAGGCGCGTCCCCCGTTGCTACAGGGGGAGGGACTGCGTCTCCATGCTAGGAAACAGCGGCCATCGATTCCGTCAACCAGCCGACAGATTCGCCGACACCGGCTCGGGGAATACCCTCTGGCTCAGCCGGAGGCGGGCCGTAGGCCGACCGGCGAGGGCGCGTTGCCGTTCCGTGGTCGCGCGCACCCTCGACGGGGTGCTTTCATGCGCCCAGCTTGCGTGCGATCAGGTCCTTCATGATCTCGCTGGTGCCGCCGTAGATGCGCTGCACGCGCGCATCGGCATACATCCGAGCGATCGGGTACTCGACCATGTAGCCGTAGCCGCCGAAGAGCTGCAGGCATTCGTCCGTGACCTTGCCCTGCTGCTCGGTGCACCACAGCTTGGCCATGTAGGCGGCTTCCTGGTCGAGCGTGCCGTCGACCATGCGCTGGATGCAGTCGTTGACGAAGGTGCGCACGACGTGCGCGATGGTCGCGCATTCGGCGAGCTTGAAACGCGTGTTCTGGAAGTCGAACACGGTCTGCCCGAAGGCCTTGCGCTGCTGCGTGTAGTCCACCGCCAGCTCCACCGCGCGCTCGATCACCGCGGCGGCCGGCACGCACAGGAACAGGCGTTCGTACGACAACTGGCTCATGAGCTGGATGAAGCCGTCGCCTTCCTTGCCGCCGAGCAGATGGTCGGCCGGAACGCGCACGCCGTCGAAGAAGATTTCGGCCGTATCCGATGCATGCTGCCCCAGCTTTTCGAGCCGCCGGCCCACGCGAAAGCCGGGCAGGTCTTCGGTCTCCAGCACGATGAGCGACACGCCGCGGCTGCCCGCCTCGCCGGTGCGCACCGCCACCACCAGCAGGTTCCCCGAGAAGCCGTTGGTGATGAAGGTCTTGGCGCCGTCGATCACGTAGTGATCGCCTTCGCGCCGCGCGCGCGTGCGCAGCGCCTTCAGGTCCGAGCCGCAGCCGGGTTCGGTGAGCGCGATGCCCGCGAACAGCTCGCCGCTGGCGAGCTTCGGCAGCCAGCGCTGCTTCTGCGCCTCGGTGCCGTAGTCGAGGATGTAGTGCGCGGCCAGGTTGTGCACGCCGGTGTTGGCGGGAAACTCGGCCTTGGCCAGTTCGTCCTGCACCACCATCTGGTAGGCCAGCGATGCACCGGCACCGCCATAGGCCTCGTCGATCTCGGGCAGCAGGAAACCCATCTGCCCGAACGGGCGCCAGACCTCGCGCGGAATGTAGCCCTGGCGGCGCCAGCCTTCGAGATGCGGCGACAGTTCGGCGGCGATGTAGCGGCGTGCCTGTTCGCGAAAGGCATCGATGTCTTCGTCCATCCAGCGATGGCGGTAGAGCTGAGGCAGCATGGTTCTCCCAGGGGTCAGTCTGGCCTGGCACGCGCAAGGAAGCGTGCACAGGCGTTGTTGAAAAATTCACCGGCCACATGCCGGCGCTGGGCCGTGCATTCGTCGCTCAGTTGCCGGGCCAGCGTGTTGTCGCTCGCCGCGTCGATCAGTTGTCGGGTGTCGCGCAAGGCTGCAGCCGATGCATGGCCCAGTCGCCTGGCGATCGCTCGGGCTTCTTCGAGCAGCACGGCATCGTCGACGCAGCGCCAGATGAGTCCCCATTGCTCGGCCTTCGCCGCGTCGATGCGTTCGCCGAGCAGCGCCATGCCGAGCGCGCGGCTGCGGCCGAGCAGCCGGGGCAGCGACCAGGTCGCGCCCAGGTCGGGCACGGCGCCCAGTTGCGACACCTGCGGCACCAGGAAGTAGGCCGAGCGCGCCGCAATCACGACGTCGGCCGCCAGCGCGATGCCCACGCCAGCGCCCACGCACGGGCCGTTGACGGCGGCCACCACCGGCACCGCGCAATCGGCGATGGCCTGCGTGATGGGGTTGCCCACCTCTTCCATGCCGCGGCCGATCTCTTCCTGCGCATGGGCCGGGCCACCGGCGAGCACTTCACCGAAGTAGCCGATGTCGCCTCCGCCGGAAAAGGCGCGGCCCGCGCCCGTCAGCACGATCGCGCGCACGCGCGCGTCGGCCGCGCTGTCGCGCAGCGCCGCCAGCAGGGCTTCGAGCAGCGGCGGTGCCAGGGCGTTGAGGGCCTCGGGCCGGTCGAGCGTGAGCGTCGCGATGCCTTCATGCACCTCGCACCGGACAGCGGCGTTCATCGCTCAGAACCCCGTGAGGCCGCCGCTGCACACCAGCGTCTGGCCGCTCACGTAGTCGGACTCGGGAATGCACAGCAGGTACACCGCGCCCGCGGCTTCCTCGGGCGTGCCGCCTCGGCCCAGCGGAATGCCGCGTTCCATCGCGGCCATGAGGTCGGGGTTGACGCCCACCTTGATGTCGCGCCCGTCGATGTGGGCGGTGCCGCCGTCGGCGGCGCTGCCCGTCAGGCGGGTCTTGATGAGGCCGTAGGCCACGCAGTTGACGGTGACGTTCATGCGTCCCCATTCCTTGGCCAGCGTCTGCGTCATGCCGGTGATGCCGGCCTTGGCCGCCGCGTAGTTGGTCTGGCCCGGGTTGCCGAACAGGCCCGCCATCGACGAGATGTTGACCACTTTGCGCACCACGCGCTGGCCGGCTTCGGTCTCCGCTTTGCCGAGCGCGCGGATCACCGGCTGCGCCGCACGCAGGATGCGAAACGGCGCCGTCAGGTGGCAGTCGAGCATCGCGTACCACTGCTCGTCGGTCATCTTCTGGATCACGTTGTCCCAGGTGTAGCCGGCGTTGTTGACGACGATGTCCAGGCCCTTGAATTCGCTCACGGCCGTGCCGACGAAGCGCTCGGCGAAGTCGGTCGCGTTGACGTTGCCGACGCAGGCCACGGCCTGGCCGCCGGCCTCGCGGATGGCCTGCACGGCCTCCTGCGCGGGTTCGGCGTCGAGGTCGTTGACGACGATGCGGGCGCCTTCGCTGGCGAGCTTCATGGCAATGGAGCGGCCGATGCCGCGGCCCGAACCGGTGATGAGGGCGACCTTGCCTTCGAGTTTGCGTGTCATGGTGTTCTTTCGGAAGGTGTGGGTTGTCAGGGCAGGGATACGAAGGCTTCGCCGACGATCTTGGTCTGGCCGAACTGGTTGGTGCTTTGCAGCTCGATGCGCACGCCGCGTTCGCCGTTGCGCTCGGTCTTCTGCGCGATGCGTCCGCTGCAGCGCATGGCGTTGCCCAGGTGCGTGATGCCCTGGAAGCGCGCCTCGAAGTGGCGCAGGCGGCTTTGCGGCGCCCACTGCGTGAGCACGCGGCCGAGCCAGGCCATGCCCAGCATGCCCTGCGCGAACACGTCGGGCATGCCCGAGCGGCGCGCCATGTCGGTGTCGATGTGGATCGGGTTGTGGTCGCCCGAGGCGCCGGCAAAGAGCGCGAGCGCGGTGCGGTTCACGGCCGGCAACTGCACGGCCGGAAGTTCGTCGCCGACCTGGACGGTGTCGAAGGTGGGTGAAGTCATGGGCTTCTTTCTTTCATTCATTCAGTTGCGGCAGACGATGACCGTGCGCAGCTCGGCCACGAGCTCGTCGCGCTGGTTGGTGGCGCGCGAGGTTTTCACGACGAATTCGAGCGCGCCGTTCTTCTTGTCGTAGATGTCGCTGATGGTGGAGCGCACCGTCACCGTGTCGCCGACGCAGGCCGGGCGGTGGTAGCTGAAGCTCTGCTCGCCGTGCAGCAGCTTGGCCAACGGAATCTGCAGGTCGGTCAGTAGCTGGTCCGAAGCACCCGAGTCCAGTTCGGCAGCGAACAGGAAGGTGGGCGGCGCGGGCAGGTCGGGGTAGCCGGCATCGCGCGCGGCGGCGGCATCGGTGTAGACCGGGTCGGTCTCGCCGATGGCCTTGGCGAAGAACTGCAGCCGGCTGCGCTCGATCGGCAGCACCGACACGGGCAGTTCGTGGCCGATCCATTTCTTGTCGATCATGGGAGGGTCTCCTTGGGTTGTCGTTTCGTTCAGACGCGCTCGTAGAGCGTGACCACGCAGGCGCCGCCCAACCCGAGGTTGTGCTGCAGCGCGAGGCGCGCACCTTCGACCTGCCGCTTCTCGGCGGTGCCGCGCAACTGCTGGACCAGTTCCGTGCACTGGGCAAGGCCGGTGGCGCCCAGCGGATGGCCCTTGGACAGCAGGCCGCCCGAAGGGTTGGTCACGACCTTGCCGCCGTAGGTGTTGTCGCCATCGACCACGAACTTCTGCGCGCCGCCGACCGGACACAGGCCCAGCGCCTCGTAGCTGATGAGTTCGTTGTGCGCGAAGCAGTCGTGCAGCTCGACCACGTCGATGTCCTGCGGGCCGACGCCGGCTGCTTCGTAGACCTGGCGTGCGGCTTCCTGCGCCATGCTGAAGCCGACCACTTCGCGCATGTCGCGCGCCTCGAAGCTCACGGGGCGGTCGGTGGTCATCGCCTGCGCCTTGATGCGCACGCTGCGGTTCAGCCCATGGCGCTGCGCGAACTCGGCCGAGCAGACGATGGCAGCGGCGGCGCCGCAGGTGGGCGGACAGGCCATCAGGCGCGTCATCACGCCGGGCCACATCACGGGCGTGGCCAGCACTTCGTCTTCGGTCACCACGTTGCGGAACAGGGCCAACGGGTTGTTCGCGGCATGGCGGCTGGCCTTGGCGCGGATCTTCGCGAAGGTCGAGAGTTGGGTGCCGTACTGCTGCATGTGCGCCAGGCCCGCGCCGCCGAAGTAGCGCAGTGCCAGGGGAATGTCGATGCCGCCGACCAGTTCGTCGGTGGCCTTGTCGAAGCGCGCGAAGGGGCTGGGCTTGTCGCTGAACACCGAGCCCAGTGCGCCCGGGCTCATCTGCTCGAAGCCCAGTGCCAGCACGCAGTCGGCCGCGCCGCTGGCCACGGCCTGGCGCGCCAGGAACAGCGCGGTCGAGCCGGTCGAGCAGTTGTTGTTGACGTTGACCACGGGAATGCCGGTCATGCCGACTTCATAGAGCGCGCTCTGGCCTGCGGTCGAATCGGCATAGACGTAGCCCACATAGGCCTGCTGCACCAGCTCGTAGCCGATGCCGGCATCGGCCAGCGCACGGCGCGTGGCGTCGGAGGCCATCGCCTGGTAGGGCGCGCTGGCGCCCGGTTTGGTGAAGGGGATCATGCCGACCCCGGTGACGAAGACATCGCGGCTCATGGGAATTTCCTGAGGGTTGAGAGAAAAAAAAAAGAAGGCGACGCACTCATGCGACGTTGCGCTGGCGGCCCTGCCAGAAGGGCTCGCGCAGCTGGGTCTTGAGCACCTTGCCGGCGCCGGACATCGGCAATGCCTCGACGAAGGCCACGCTGCGCGGGCACTTGTAGCCCGCGATCAGCGTCTTGCAGTGGGCGACGATGTCCGAGGCTTCGGCGCTCTGTCCCGGCTTGAGGACCAGCACCGCGTGCACGCTCTCGCCCCATTCGTCGCTGGGGATGCCGATCACCGCGCAGGCCGCGACGGCGGGGTGCTGGGTGACGGCGTTCTCGACCTCGGCCGAGTAGACGTTCTCGCCGCCGCTGATGATCATGTCCTTGATGCGGTCGACCACGAAGATGTAGCCGCCGTCGTCCATCCAGGCGCCGTCCCCGGTGTGCATCCAGCCGTCGCGCACGGCGGCCGCCGTCTGTTCCGGCTTGTCCCAGTAGCCCTGCATCACGTTGGGGCCGCGCACCGTGACTTCGCCCACCGTGCCGCGCGGCACCTCGAGGCCGGCGGGGTCGACGATGCGCACTTCCATGCAGACGCTCGCGCGCCCCGCGGAACGATGCCGGCCCAGGCGGTGGCCTTCGGCCGTGTACGAACTGGGCGGATTGATCGTGGCCAGCGGCGCCAGCTCCGTCATGCCGTAGCCCTGCACGAAGTCCACGTGGGGAAGGGCGGCCATCGCGCGTTCCAGCACAGCCTCCTGCATGGGCGATGCACCGTAGAAGATGCACTTCAGGCTGGCGAGGTCGCGCGGCTCCTTCATCGCCGGGTGGTCGACCAGCATCTGGATCATCGTGGGGACCAGCAGCGTGTTGGTCACGCGGTCGCGCTCGATCGCATCGAGCACGCCCTGCGGACTGAACATCGGGATGATCGTGTGCGTGTTGCCGGCGGGCCAGTGCGGCATGGCCAGGCCCATGTCGCCCAGGTGGAACATCGGTGCGGCATGCAGGTAGTTGCCGCCCGAGGGCGCCAGGCCTTCGGCCTGCATCGCCATGGCCGAGCTGCACAGGTTGGTGTGGCTGAGCATCACGCCCTTGGGAAAGCCCGTGGTGCCGCCGGTGTAGAAGATGCCGGCCAGGTCTTCGTCGCGGCGAACCGCATCGGGCACGGGCGAGGTTGCGGCCAGCAGCGTCTCGTAGCCGTGCATGCCCGGCGGCAGTTCACCGTCGTCCTGGCCGCTGCTGCAATAGATGACTTCGCGCAGGCTCCTGGATTCGCCGCGCATCTTCTCGACCATCGGGCGGAAGGCCTCGTCGACGAGCAGGATGGTCGAACCCGAGTCTTCCAGCGAATAGAGAATCTCGGCGGCCGACCAGCGGATGTTGCAGGGATTCAGCACGCCGCCGCCCCAGGGCACGGCCATCTGGTATTCGAGGTAGCGGTCGGAGTTGAGCGCCAGCATCGCCACGCGGTCGCCCGGCTTCATGCCCAGCTGCTGCAGGGCGCCTGCGAGGCGGGCGACGCGCTCGACGTACGCGCGGAAGGTGCGTGTGCGACCGGCAAAACGCACGGCCACCTTGTCGGGAATCTGCTGCAGGGCACGGTGCAGCGACTGGGTCATGTACATGGCGTTTGTCTCTCTTTGGTTCTTGGTCTGGGTTTCGCAGACCCTGGCCTGCGTGGCTCATGTTAGGAACCGATCGCCTTTGGCACGATGCCGTTTTGCGTTGTTCGGATGGCAGAACATCGCAATCTGCGTGGCGTGCGATCGGGCCACGCGGCGCTTGCACGACAGGCACGCGCCGGTGCACAGTCGGCCCGGCAACATCCACGCGACGCGGCCCGCCTTCGATGCTTCATCCTCCCCAAACGGTTTCCATCGGCTTCGTGCACGGCATCCTGTCCGGGGTCCATGCGCGCGGCCAGCCGCTCGAGCCTTTCCTGGTCGAGGCCGGCATCGCGCCCGGCCTGCTCGGGCAGTCGGATGCGCGTGTGACGACGCAGCAGTACGCCAGGCTGTTCCGCGTGCTGACCGAGCGCCTGGACGACGACTTCATCGGGCTGCTGAGCCGCCCGCTGCGGCGCGGGAGCTTTGCGCTGATCGCGCGTTCGGCCCTCGGCGCGCCCACGCTGCAGGTGGCGCTTCGCCGTGCGGCGCGCACCTTTCGCCTGCTGCAGGACGACGTGGTGCTGGAGCTGGTGTGCCGGGCCGACCTGGCCGGTGTGGTGGTGCGCTTCACCGAACCGGCCGCCAGGCCGACGGTCTTCCTGCAGGAGGTGCTGCTGCGCACCGCATGGCGCCTGATGGCGTGGATCGTGGGCGGCCAGCTGCCCGTGGTGCGCTTCGACTTCGCGTTCGGGCCGCCCGCGCATGCCGGCGGCTACGGCAAGATTTTTCCGGCGCCGCAGCAGTTCGATTGCGAGCTGTCGGCGTTCTGGTTCGACGCGGCACGCCTGAAGGACGTCGTGCGACGCGACGAAGCCGCGCTGCATGTCTTCCTGGCCGATGCGCAGGCCCACATGATCGTGCCCCGGCGCACCGACGAGGGAATCGGCGCGCGCGTGCGCAGCCACCTGCAGCACGCGCAGCCCGCATGGCCGGACCTCGTGGCGACGGCCGCCGCGCTGCATGTCACGGTCTCCACGCTGCAGCGGCGGCTCGCGCTGGAGGGCACCTCGTTCCAGGCGCTGAAGGACGAGCTGCGCCGCGACACGGCCATCCAGCGGCTGAGCACGAGCACCGTGCCGCTGGCGGAGCTGGCCGACGAACTCGGGTTTGCCAACAGCTCCGCCTTCCAGCGCGCGTTCAAGTGCTGGACGGGCAGCGCGCCGGGCCTCTATCGCCGAAGCGGCGGTTTGTGATTCACGGACAGGTTGCAGCGCACGGCATCGCCGCCGCTCAGATGAGGCCCGTGTGAACGGCGTAGTTCACCGCCTGCGCGCGCGAATGCACGTGCAGCTTCTTGTAGATGCTCTTGATGTGCACGTTGACCGTCTGGCCGGTGATGCCGAGCTTGGCGCCGATCTCCGCAGAGACGTAGCCCGAGGCCACGAAGCGAAGCACCTCGCTCTCGCGCGGCGTCAGCGTCGTGTCGCGCGACGGCGGCCTGGGCGGCGGTGACAGCGGCGCGTCGCCGGCGAAGGGCTCGTGGAGCTGGTAGTTCAGGCGGTGCAGCAGGCGCCGCGCGAGCCGCGGCGTGATGACGGCGCCGCCGTTCACCACGTGCAGCACCGCATCGGCAAAGCTTTGCAGCCAGGCGTTCTTCAGCAGGTAGCCCATGGCGCCCAGCTCGAAGGCACGCAGCACGTGGGCGTCGTCCTCGAGCGTGGAGATCACGATGATCTCGCTGTTGCGGTGCAGGCGCCGCGCCTCGGCGATCAGCTCGAAGCTCATCTCGTCGCCCAGCTGCAGCTCGAGCATCAGCACGTCGAAGGTGTGCGTGGCCAGCAGCTTGCGCCCGTCGCGAACGTTGTCGGCCTGGCCTTCGAGCTGGATGCGCAGGTCGGACAGCAGCTCCTGGGCGATCACCCGGCGCATGTACTCGTCGTCGTCGACGAGCAGCACGCGCACCGGCGAATTCTCCTGGCCGATCAGGAAGTCGGGCCACAGCCTCGCGGCGGGCGCGCAGACGCCGACGGTGGCCTTTTCGCCGGAGCTGATGAGCTTGGGGTCAAGCATGTGCCTGCCCCGGTTGGCATGAGCGAGGGCTGCCGGTCACGGCGAGCGCGGGCCGGGCGACGAAACGGTCGCGCAGCGGGGGCTCCGGTGCAGCCAGCCCCATCGGCGACGAAGCGGTTGGGGGGGCCATACATGGATCGAAAGAAGGTGAAGAACAATTGCCAGATTGAAGGTCTATTCAGTGGATTCGATTTGAAACAGGGCTCATGCCATCGTATGAATTTGACAGGGCGGCAGGGAAGATCGTTTGCCTCGGTTTTTGGAAAGACATGGGTCTTTCAAAATGGAACTACCTGAATCGTGACGTTCGACATACCCATTCCACTGGTCTTTGACCGTGGATCGAAGCTTCGGTGAAGTTACCCATGGTGGATGGCTGTCCTGGCTGAATAAATCAAGCTCCGGCCTGTTTGCATTGCAAGCGGTTCATTGCCTGGAATTCTTCAATTGAATTGAAATTCGATGGATTGAAACGGCAGGAAATGCGCATTCGCACGCCACGTGATCGCTGCCAATGGAGATCGCAAAAGCAGGGAAATCAGGGAAATGGCCGAGGCCGGCGCAGCCGGGTACACCTCAGTGCGCCACGGCGTCGAGGTGGTGCTTGACGGCGTAGATGTACAGCTCGAGCCGGTTCGCCACGCCGAGCTTCTGGTAGATCGACGTGAGGTGGTTGCGCAGCGTGTGTTCGGTGACGAAGGTCTGCTCGGCCAGGGTCTTGTTGGAGGCGCCGCTGCCGCGCGCCACGGTGCGGACGATGTCGCGCTCCTTCTGGGTCAGGCTGGCCTGCCTGACCGACTCGGGGTCGGCTTTGGGCGGCTTCTTCACCGAGGTGAGTTCCGAGAGCACGCGGCCCATGGTGGGGGCGTCGACGCAGAGTTCGCCGTGGTGCACGCGCTCGATGGCATCGAGCACCTGCTCGGCCGAGGCGTCCTTGCGCATCACGCCGCGCGCGCCGCGCAGCACCGCGAGGTCCAGTGTGCGCTGCTCGCGTTCGCCGGTCAGCACGACCACGCGCGAGACCTCGTTGGACAGCAGCTGCGGCAGGATGTCCAGGGCGCAGTGGCCGTCCAGGTCGAGGTCGAGCACGATGACGTCGGGGGCCAGGCGCTGCGTGTGCGCCACGGCTTCCTCGCAGCAACTGGCGGTGGCGACGACCTTCATGCGCGGCTGTTCGCCGTCGATCAGCCGGGACAGGCCCCACAGCATGGTCTGGTGATCGTCCACCAGCAGGACGCCGATGGGATGGGCTTCTTCGGTGTGCATGAGGAGCTCCTGGGGATGTGGTCGCGCGTTGTCTCTCAGATGGGGATTTCGATCAGCACCTCGGTGCCGCCGCCCCGGCACCGGCTGACCTGCGCGCGGCCGCCGAGCGCCGCTGCGCGGTCGCTGAGGGAGCGCGGCCGGAAGGGCGCGAAGTTCTCTTCGCCGCCTTCGTTCTCGATGCGCAGGTGCAAGCAGCCATTGCGGCAGCCGATGCGCACGCTGCCGCGGCGGGCCTGCGTGTGCTTGCAGATGTTGTTCAGGCCTTCGCCCACCATCTGCAGGACCTCCGCGGTCATGCGGTCGTCAAGGCGCACGTGGCCTTCGACGTTCACCGAAATCTCGATGCCGTAGAGCCCCTGGATGCGGGCGGCCTGGCCGTACAGCTGGGGCAGCACGAGGCCGCACGAACTTTCAGCGCCGTCCTTGACCGCGCCGGCGAAGCGCCGCAGGTCGGCGATCACGCCGTTCGCCATTTCGGCGAGCTTGTCGAGGTCCTCGAGCAGCGGGTTGTCCGCGGTGGCCTTCTTGCGCAGGGCGCACAGGCCCATGCGCAGTCCGATGTAGGGCTGCACGGCCGTGTCGTGCAGGTCCAGCGAGATCTTCAGGCGCTCGGTCGCGGCGGCTTCCGAGGCCATGCGGTCGAGCACCTCGATGGTCTCGATGACCGGGAAGATCTGTTCCATGAGGTGCGCGAGGAACAGCGCATCGGACTTGCTGAAGTGGCCGTTGCGCGACGAGATGAACACGCGCCCCTCGCCCAGGCGCAGCGGCAGCGCGGCGCTGATGAACGCGCGGGCCTCGAGCATGGCGGCCACGGCGGCACTGCGCTGGGCGCCGTCGCGGCCTTCGGGGCGCCAGCCGATCGTGCCGGGGCCGTGCATGTGGCTGCGCGCAAAGAAGAGGTTCAGCGGCCAGGGCAGGCGGTTGCTCAGCACGGTGTGCGGATGCTCGAGCGCCATCAGCGGCGACTCGGCGATGCCCCCGAGCGTCTCGACACCGACGTGCTCGCAGGTGTCGTCCTTGCGCAGCGTGCGCAGGGTCCAGTTGCCGGTGGCGGTGTCCCGCGTCATGAGGATGCAGTGGCTGGCCTTGAAGAAGGCCAGCGTCTTTTCCATCGTGCGGGCGATGGTGCGGCCTGCGCCGAAGCGCGGGTTCGACAGCTGGCTGATGTCGCCCAGCAGGGCCAGGCGCCGCTGCAGGACGAGCTTGGAGCCGCCCCAGTGCACGATCATGTGCCCCAGCGCCAGCAGGAAGGTCGTGCGCATCAGCAGCTGCGGCGCGTCGTCGCCCGTGCTCGTGCCGAGCCCGCAGGCGGCGAACGACGCGACCGAGACGATCGTCACGCGGGCGCCTTCCTCGAAACCCCAGCGGAACGAGGAGGTCAGGATGGCGAAGAAATAGAACAGGAAGAACAGGCTCTGCACGCCGCCCGTCACGAAGACGATCAGCGTGAACCACAGCACGTCAGACCAGTGGACGGCCTTGCCCTGGAGATGGCGCCAACCCACCTGCGTGCAGGCATGCACCAGCACGCTGTGCAGGAGGTATCCGCACAAGGCCAGCCAGACCGCGCTGTCCACCGGCTGCCGGGCCGGCCCCGCATCGACCGCCATGGCCAGCACCGCCGAGATCGACAGGACCAGCCGCATGCGGGCGGCCATGAGGGCGTCCGTCGACAGGCTGTTGTCGAGGTTCGGGGCGGAGACGGGGGCGCGCATGGCAAGGCATCCTTCGCATGAACTGTTTCATGCACGGCTGGGGCTGAAATGCAGCTGTAACCGCGTGGCGTTCATTTCTTCTTGCCGATGACGTGGTGTATGTGAAGGTTTCACATTACTGCTTTGGTACTCGAAAGGAGCCTCGCAGGCGATCTGTGACGTATGTTTCACATGGTTTCATTTGTGTGGTTGGCGGGCTTTTTCCGTCGCCGCACGAGGCGCTTTTCCTCGGCCGAGGGGCGCCGCACGGCAAACGGGTACCCGTTTCATGGAGGTATGGGGGAGGGGAGCGCGAGAGGCGGTGTTGGTGTGCGCCGGACGCACTCCTCCATCGGCGCGTCAGGACAGGCGCGCCGCGCGACCCGGACCCGGATTCAGTGCCGCCGCGGCACCAGCGCCGTCCGCCCCAGGGGCGTGACCCGCAACACGGTGGCCTGGCGCAGCTTCTGCCGTGCACGGCAGATCGGGGGGAGGGTGGCCTCCACCATGCCGGCGGCTTCCAGGACCGCCACGGAGTTGATCTCCGACGGGTCCTCGGTGTGCAGGGGAAAGGTCGAGTTGCCGATCCTGCGCAGGTAATCGAGCGGCATGACGGTCCATGGGGCGTGTTCCTCATGAACCGAAGCGCCGCCGCGCCCGCACAGCGTGGCGATCTCCGCATGTCCCTCGTCCGTGATGGCGAAGACCTGGGCGCTTTCGTAGCGCTGGTAACCGAAGCTGTCGACGTGGAACTCGGCTTCGATGAGCCCGGTCGCCACGAGCACCGATGCGTGCCGGATGTCCGCGTCCATGGTGAGCGTGACCGGAAAGCGCTTGTTCAGCAGCTGAAGAAGAAGGGCGAGCGGCATGGCGTGCTCCTTGCAATGTCAGCGGCACCGGCCCGCCCGGCGGCGAACAGGCATCCGGTGCGCCGCCCCGCAAGGGGTGGCAACAACGGTTGCACTGAGTTCGCACGGACAGACACGAAAGTCACCGATGTAAGAAATGTGATTTTTTCACTTTAGTCCTTTTCTAGTACTTTCGCCATCAATTTGGCGATAGATGGTCGAAGGTGTTATCCGGCCCGCGCGAGCAGGCCCGCCGTGATGCGGTGCCGAAGAGGATGTGAAAGTCCCGGCATCGCCCGCCGCCAGGGCGGGGCGGGTGATGCGGCCGGGCGGCGGGGCGCCGCGCCGCCCCAGGTCAGGGGTTGAAGGTCACCCGCTGGGCGATGAGAACGCCGTCGACCACCCGGTCTCCGACGACGGCCACGCGCTGGCCGTTGGCCAGGTTCGCGGCGGTGCCGTTCTCGAACGTGGTACCCGGCCCGCTGGCGTTCACCGGCTGGCCCCGGACCCGGAAATAGGCCGCAGACTGGTAGCCGCCGATGGCGCCGATGACCGTGAAGGAGGCCGGTCCGCCCGTGCCCGGCACATGGCGGATGCGCAGCTTCTTGACGACCAGCACGCCGCCGGACATGAAGCCGTCGACCTCGACCTTCACGCCGTTGCCGAGCGAGCCGACGGGGCCGCCCGTGATCTGCCCATTGGTGGCGTCCACCGGCGTGCCCAGCACCTTGAAGGCGCCGCGCGAGACGAAGTCGGTGATGTCCCCCGCCAGTTGCAGGGCGATGCCGTTGCTCACCGGTATCGCGTACCAGCCTTCCACCTGGGTCGCCGTGAGCCCGTTGCCGGTCGGCGCGGCCGTGCTGCGGGCGCGCACGATGACGCCGTTGGTCAGCGACGCCGCGTCGATGCCCACGAAGCTGGCGCCGCCATAGCTGACCGTCAGCTGGCCGAGCGTGAAGGTCTGGTGCATCACGTTGAGGTTCTGGATGGCACCCGTCACCAGCGGGGCGGTCAGCGTGGGGGCCGCCAGCACGCGGGTGGCGCGCAGCGTGCCCGGCGCGCCGGGCAAGCCCCACACCTGGACGAGGCTGCCGTCGGTCACGCTGGCGAGCCCGCTCGCGTCGCCCCAGACCGTGGCCGCATCGATGCTCACGCCGATGCCCATGACGACGAAGGTGCCGGCCTTCACGTCGATGCGCGAGACGGCGCCGCGCAGTTCGGCCCCCGACACGACCTGCGTCGCGATGCCGCGGGTGAAGTCGGGGTCGACCTTGCCGGCGACCCGCGCGCTCATGCCGATCTGCAGTTCGGTGGCGTCCTCGATCGTGAAGGTGGCCGTGTCGGTGTTGTAGCGCAGGCCGTTCAGGATGATGCTGCCCAGGCCGTCCGCGGCGCCGATGCCCGCGGCGTCCGCCGTCACGCCGGTGCCGCCCGAGCCGACACCGGAACCGTCGGGGTTGCTGTTGCTGGCGGTGTCGCCGGAGCCGGGGCTGCCCGTGCCGGACCCGATCCCATTTCCGCCTGCGCCCGTGCCGTTGCCGCTCGGGCTGTCACCGCCGATCGCGGTGCCTGTGCCCAGCCCCAGGTTCCCCGCCGAGCCACTGCCCCCACCACCGCCTCCGCAGGACATCAACAGGGCTGTGAGGCCGGCACAGAACAGGCCCAGCAGGAGCCGGCGGGGTGTTTGGATCGTGCTCATGAGGGGCGCTCGCTTTCAGAGGACGTGGGCGGGGGCGGAGCGCCCTCGTCTTCGTAGTACGTGTAGATGCCGACACGGATTCGTCCTTTGGCGCGGGCCGGCGCGCGGCTGACCGCGTGCGCCATTTCCTGCGCGAGCTCGTGGTGCATGGCGGACCAGCGGTCGCGCACCAGGCGGTGGATCTGTTCGCAATCGTTCAGCGAGAGCCCGCGCGCGTACACCGCGCGCTCGAGCATCCGAGGCTGCTCGCCCAGCGTGTTGGCGACGGCTGCCAGCAGGTGGTCCCGGCCGTTGTCGCCCAGGAAGGCCAGCATGGACTGCAGGTCCTGTACGGGCACGAAACCGTCGACGGTGAGTTCGGCCATGCCTTCGTTCTCGGTCACCATGTTCAACCGGATCAGCTCGTCGAGGATGGTGCGGTGGTGAACGTTGCCGCGGCTGCTCAGGCGCGCAACCGCCTCGAAGGACGCTGCCGTGTGGCCCGACGTGACGGGCAGGCGCCGGAACGAAGCGTCTTCGGTCAGCATCTGCAGCCACAGCGTGAAGGTCTTGGCAGCGGCCGACAGTTCGGTGTGGGGCAGGGGGTCGACGGTGGCGCGGACCTTGGCGGTCACGGCCTTGCGGTTCAGGCCGGTGGTGACCGACAGCTGGCTCAGGTTGGGCTTGGGAACGCCCTGGCTGCGCCAGGAGTGCTGCGCCTCCTCGATCAGCAGGTCGCGCAGCAACTCCTCCAGGTGGGGATGCTTGACCCCCATCGCGAGGGCGAGCCTGACCACAGGTCGAAGGATGCGTGAGCAGGCCGCGAGGGCCCAGTCCAGCCGTTGTTCCATGCCGCTGCGTGTTGTCCTGAAAGTGCAATGCCAACAGGATCGGAGGCGGCGCCTCCGACCACCATCAACGCGCCATTGTCCTGCGCACGGCGCCAGAGTGAAAGCTTTGGACTGCGGTTTGACGGCCAGTGAGCCAAAGTTGCAGTGTCCGGGCGCCGGGCGGCCGTCCGACGGGTGATGCCAAGGCCGATCGGCCGACGGGCTGGCCAGGCTGTCTATGTCGGCCTGCGATGTGCCCGCAGCGAGCGGATCGAGGGGCTGCGCATCGCCTTCGACACGCGGGCCTGAAGCGTCAGACGGCCGCCGAAGCCGCCTCGAGCCCCGTCGGAAAGTGCACCCCCGCGCGCTGCGCAGCCTGCACGATGTGTTGCGTCATCGCCTGCTGCGCCAGTGCCGGGTTGCCTTGCGCGAGCGCCTCGATGATCGCCATGTGCTCGTCGTAGGTGGCATGGCGCGCGCCGCGCTTGTAGAAGGGCAGGCGCTGGCTCTCCTGCATCACCTCGGCGCTGTTGCGCAGGATCTCGGCGATGGCCTGGTTGCCCGCGATGCCGATGATCTGCATGTGGAAGTCGAAGTCGAGCTGCGTGGCCTGCGTGAAATCGCCGGCGTCGATGCACGCACGCATGGCCTGCGCATTGGCGCGCAGCGCGGTCAGGTCGTCCGCCTCGATGACCAGGCAGGCCAGCCGCGCGGTGAAGTTCTCGACCGCGAAGCGCAGCTGGTACACGTCCTGCAGCGAATGCGAGGTGGCGAACTTCCAGGCCGGGGAGGCCGCCGGCGTTTGTTGTTGTCCGCCGTCCTCGGCCACGTACATGCCCTTGCCGGGGCGCGGAATGACGAGGCCGGTGCCCTGCAAGGTCGACAGCGCCTCGCGCAGCGAGGTGCGGCTGATGCCGAGCTGCTCGGCCAGGTCGCGCTGCGAAGGCAGCAGCCCGCCGGCCGCGTAGGTGCCGTCCGCGATCCGCTGCTGGATCAGTCGGGCGGCGGTGGCGGCGACGGCGGGGGAGGCGAGCATGGGTGGTTTTCGGTGCGAAGTGCGGCAGTGGCGGGGGCTGGAAATCTTACTGTGGCCGCACCCCGGGGCCTTCCCTACTTGTTGACCAGCTTCGCCGGCACCGTCCAGGTGAGGAAGGCGCCGAACAGCAGCACGCCGGCCAGCACGAACAGGGCGATGTCGGTGCTCTTCGTGGCGTCCTTGATCAGGCCGATCATGTAGGGGCTCACGAAGCCTGCCAGGTTGGCAAAGGAGTTGATGAGCGCAATGCCGGCTGCTGCGCCTGCGCTCGACAGGATGGCCGTCGGCAGGCTCCAGAACAGCGGCGAGGTCGCCAGGCTGCCGCCCGCGGCCAGGGCCAATGCGGCCAGCGAGAGGTACACGTTGTTGCTGAAGATCGCGCTCAGCGTGAGGCCCAGCGCGCCGCAGCAGAAGGGCACGATCAGGTGCCAGCGGCGTTCGCGCATGCGGTCGGAGCTGCGGCTCACCAGCAGCATCGAGACGATGGCCACGGCGAAGGGAATGGCCGTGAGCAGCCCGATGTTCAGCGCGCCCGACACGCCCGACTGGCGCACCAGCGTGGGCAGCCAGAAGGTCAGGCCGTACTGGCCCATCACCGTGCAAAAGCAGATCAGCGCCATCTTCACGATGCGGCGGTCGGCGAACAGCGCGCGCAGCGTCATGTGGCTGGTGCCGCCCTTGGTGGCGTTCTCGGCGGCGATGTTGCGTGCGAGCACGGCCTTTTCTTCGGCGGTGAGCCAGCGTGCGCCCTGGATGCTGTTGTCCAGGTACACGATGACGAGCAGGCCGATCACCAGCGAGGGCAGCGCCTCGATGAGGAACAGCCACTGCCAGCCGCGCAGCCCGCCCATGCCGTGCATGGCGTCCATGATCAGCCCCGACAGCGGTCCGCCCAGCACGCCCGACACCGGAATCGCGCACATGAACACCGCCACCATCTTGGCGCGGCGGTGCGAGGGAAACCAGTAGGTGAGGTACAGAATCATCCCCGGGTAGAAGCCGGCCTCGGCCGCCCCGAGCAGGAAGCGCAGCACGTAGAACTGCGTGGGCGTGGTCACGAACATCATCGCGGCCGAGATCAGGCTCCACGTGATCATGATCCGCGAGATGGTGGCCTTGGCGCCGATGCGGTGCATCAGCAGGTTGCTCGGCACCTCGAAGAAGAAGTAGCCGATGAAGAACAGGCCCGCGCCCAGCCCGTACATGGTTTCGCTGAACTGCAGGTCGCTGAGCATGTTCAGCTTGGCGAAGCCGACGTTGACGCGGTCCAGGTAGGCGGCCACGTAGCAAAGCATGAGGAACGGCATGAGTCGCCATGCCACTTTCTTGTAGAGCGCGTTCTCCGCTGCAGCAGAGGTGGTGGCCGGCTGCAGCGGCGCATGAAGGGTGGTGGTTGACATGGCGGTCCTCGAAGGCGTCGATGGGGTGGATTAACTGGTATTACCGGTATGATTTAACGCGACCGAGACCTTAAGGCCTCATGCGCCATTGGGCACTAGCGATTTCCCTGACGCTGGGCGATTGACTGTCTGGATACATCGCAAGGATACTGGTAGTACCAGTTGGACCAAAAAGCCGAGGAGTTTCTGTTGACGATTGCCAGCCCCACCTTCCTGCCCCCGGCGCCGGGCACGCCCGCGGCGCTCGCGCTCGTTGCGCAGCCGCTGACGCGCGAGGCCTTCGCCGCGTTCGGCGACGTCATCGAGAGCGCGCATGCCCGGTCGATGCCGATCAACGCGGGCATGACCACGCGCTTTCACGACCTGGCGCGCGTGGACCCGGGCCCCGGCGACAGCCGCGTGCTGGTGAACATCTTCGAGACCCGGCCCTATGCGATGCCGCTGCAGGTGGGCATGCTGGAGCGCCACCCGCTGGGCAGCCAGGCCTTCGTGCCGATGGACGGCAGCCGCTTTCTCGTGGTGGTGGCGCCGGCGGGCGACGCGGTGCGCGTGGAAGACATCCGCGCCTTCGTCACCGACGGGCGGCAGGGCGTGAACTATGCGCGCGGCGTCTGGCACCACCCGCTGGTGGTCACGCAGCAGCCGGCGAGCTTCGTGGTGATCGACCGCGGCGGGGCCGGGCCGAACTGCGATGAAATCTTTGTGCCTTCAGCGTGCGTGGTGCGCGTCAGCCTGCCAGGCTGAGTGCGCTCAGTTGCGCGTGATGCCGCGGCTCACTGGCACTGGAACAGCACGCCGGATTCGGCGGGTGCCTTGCCGAGCCACTTCGGGTCTTGTCCCTTGGCGCTGCAGTAGTCCGAGGCCTGGGTGTAGGTCATGGCGCGCAGCACACCGTCGCGGAAGGGAACGATCTGGTTGGGCGGCGTCGAGCAGCCGGCAATGACCAAAGCCAGGGGAAACAGTGTGATGCGCCAGTTCATCGGGCCATTCTAAAGAGGTCGCGAAAGCGCACGAGTCCTTGCCGAGGGGAGGGCGGGGCGACCCGCGCCGGCTTCTTTTTGCGAGGGCACGGGGCTATAGTCTGCGAGCACTGCTGCAGCCCCTTCCGATCCCCAAAGGACGTTCGTGCCGGACTCTCTGACTTCCACGCTCACCAGTTACTACGATGCGGTGCCCTACGACTCGCACCCGTTCCCCCAGTCCGCCGTGGAGCACCTGGAAGCCCTGGCCTTCCTGTTCGGGCTCGAGGCGCCGCCGCCGCACAAGGCGCGCGTGCTCGAACTGGGCTGCGCCGCCGGCGGCAACCTGATTCCGTTCGCGGTGCGCCATCCGCAGGCGCGCGCGGTGGGCGTGGACTTGTCGCGCGTGCAGGTGGCCCAGGGCGCCGCGGCGCTCGACCAGGCGGGGCTGTCGAACATCGAGTTGAAGACCTTCAACATCGCGGACATCGACGCCTCGTTTGGCCTGTTCGACTACATCGTCTGCCACGGCGTCTACAGCTGGGTGCCGGGGCCGGTGCAGGACGCCATCCTGCGCGTGTGCGCCGAGAACCTGGCGCCCAACGGCGTGGTCTACGTGAGCTACAACGTGTACCCGGGCTGGAAGGCGCGCGAGATCGTGCGCGACGCGATGATCCTGCGCGGCGGCCCGCGCGACACGCCCGAAGAAAAGCTCTCCTACGCGCGCGGCATGCTCGAGTTCCTCGAGCAGTCGGCCCGGGCCGACAGCGTGCTCAAGAAGACGCTCGAAGAGACGATGCCGATCGTGCGCAATTCCGGCAACTACTACCTGTTGCACGAGTTCCTCGAGCCCTGCAACGAGCCCTGTTATTTCAAGGAGTTCGTCGCCCGTGCCGAGGCACGCGGGCTGGCCTACCTGTGCGACGCCGAGCCCTCGACCATGTTCGTGCAGAACTACGGCGAGAAGGTGCGCGATCCGTTGCTGCGCGAATGCGGCGGCAGCCAGGTGATGATGGAGCAGTACCTCGACTTCCTCGTCAACCGCACCTTCCGCCAGACGCTGCTGGTGAAGCAGGGCAATGCCGCGAACATCCGCTACCGGCTCGAGGTTCCCCGCCTGCGCGCGCTGGAGTTCGCCGGCGTTTTCCGCGTCGACGGTGGTGAGGCGCTCACCATCGACACCCGCGAGCAGCCCTGCACCGCGCTGCGCGACCTGAAGGTCACGTTGCGGCTGCCGGCGCACAAGGCGGTGGCGCAGGCGCTCGATGCGAGCTATCCGTGTTCGATGTCGACCGAAGCCTTGCTGGCCGCCGTGGTGACGCTCACCGGCGAGCCGCGCGCGGCCGTCGAGCCCATCGTGCTCGCCATGCTCGAAGAGCTGCTGATCCTGGGCGCGCTGCGCATCCGGCGCACGCCGGTGTCGGCGGCTGCTTCGGTGTCCGCGCTGCCGCAGGTGCTGGCGCCCGTGCGGCGCGCGCTGGCCGGCCTGCCCGCATCGCAAGCGACGGCCGTGCTCTGCAACCAGTGGCACGAGCCGGTGTCGCTCACGGTGCTCGAACGCAGCCTGCTGCCGCTGCTCGACGGGGCGCACTCGCACGAGGCGCTGGCCGCTTTCCTGCTCGACGAGGTGCGCGCCGAACGCCTGCGCTTCCTCAAGGACGACCAGCCGCTGACCGACCCGTCGGCGCTCCACGCTTTCGCGCAGGAGCAGGTCGCGCAGGCTTTGCAGGGTCTTCGGCGCAAGGCGCTGCTCACGGCCTGACGGCCCACCACTCACCCTCCCTCATTCTTCATCCAACGCACAGAGGAGACTTTTCCATGCAGCATTTCAAGTGGACCCCCACCCTGCGCGCCGCCGTCGCGGCCGCGCTCACTTTGGCGGCGGCCGGCGGCTCGCAGGCCGCGTCGCAGGCGCCGGTCGCGGCCGAGCACGGCATGGTCGTGAGCGCGCAGCACCTGGCCAGCAAGGTCGGCGTCGATGTGCTCAAGCGCGGCGGCAATGCCGTCGATGCGGCCGTGGCCGTGGGCTATGCGCTGGCGGTGGTGTACCCGGCCGCCGGCAACCTGGGCGGCGGCGGCTTCATGACCGTGCAGCTGGCCGACGGCCGCAAGACCTTCCTCGACTTCCGCGAGAAGGCCCCGCTGGCCGCCACGGCCAACATGTACCTCGACAAGGACGGCAACGTCGTCAAGGGCCTGAGCACCAATGGCCACCTCGCCGTGGGCGTGCCGGGCTCGGTCTCGGGCATGGAATACGCGCGCGAGAAGTACGGCACGATGAAGCGTGCCGACCTCATCGCCCCCTCGGTCCAGCTGGCCGACAAGGGCTTCGCGCTGGAGCAGGGCGACATCGACATGCTGCTCACCGCCACCAACGACTTCAAGAAGGACCCGGTCTCCGGCGCGATCTTCCTGAACAAGGGCGAGCCCTTCGCGGTCGGCCAGAAGCTGGTGCAGAAAGACCTCGCCAAGACGCTGCGCGAAATCAGCGCCAAGGGCGCCGACGGCTTCTACAAGGGCTGGGTCGGCAAGGCCATCGTGGCGTCGAGCCAGGCCGGCAAGGGCATCATCACGCAGGCCGACCTCGACCAGTACAAGACGCGCGAACTCGCGCCGGTCGAGTGCGACTACCGCGGCTACCGCGTGGTGTCGGCGCCCCCGCCGAGCTCGGGCGGCGTGATCATCTGCGAGATGCTCAACATCCTCGAGGGCTATCCGCTCAAGGACCTGGGCTACCGCTCGGCCGAGTCGGTGCACTACCAGATCGAAGCCATGCGCCACGCCTACGTGGACCGCAACAGCTACCTGGGCGACCCCGACTTCGTGAAGAACCCGTTCGACCGCCTGCTCGACAAGGGCTACGCCGCCAAGATCCGCGCCGCCATCGACCCCAAGAAGGCCGGCGTGTCCAAGGACATCAAGCCCGGCGTGGCGCCGCATGAAGGCAGCAACACCACCCACTACTCGATCACCGACAAGTGGGGCAATGCGGTGTCGGTCACCTACACGCTGAACGACTGGTTCGGCGCCAAGGTCACGGCCGACAAGACCGGCGTGCTGCTGAACAACGAGATGGACGACTTCACCTCCAAGATCGGCGTGCCCAACATGTACGGCCTGGTGCAGGGCGAGGCCAACGCCATCGCCCCGGGCAAGCGCCCGCTGAGCTCGATGAGCCCGACCATCGTGTCGAAAGACGGCAAGCCGGTGTTTGTCGTCGGCACGCCCGGCGGCAGCCGCATCATCACGGCCGTGCTCCACACCATCCTGAACGTGGTCGACTACGGCATGAACGTGCAGGAGGCCGTGGATGCGCCGCGCTTCCACCAGCAATGGCTGCCCGACGTGACCAACGTCGAGACCTTCGCGATCAGCCCCGACACCCGCAAGATCCTGACCGACATGGGCCACAACCTGGGCGTGCCGCAGCCGGCCAACCACCTGGCGGCGATCATCGTCGGCGCGCCCTCGCTGGGCGGCAAACCGGTGGGCGCGAATCGCTTCTACGGCGCCAACGACCCGCGCCGCAACACGGGCCTGGCAGCGGGCTACTGAACCTGCGGCACACTTGAAGGCGGTCGTGCCCCTGTCGGCACGGCCGCTTTTTTCATTTTTCATGCACCTGCAAGACATCCTCTATACCCAGGGCTTCGGCACCCGCCGCGTGTGCGCGGGCCTGGTCCAGCAAGGCCACGTGAGCGTCGCCGGCGCGGCCGTGACCGACCCCTTCGCCGACCTCGACCCCGAAGGCCTGCTGTTCACCGTGCAGGGCACCGAGTGGGCCTGCCACGAGAAGGCCTACCTGATGCTGCACAAGCCGGCCGGCACCGAGTGCTCGCAGAAGCCTTCGACCTACCCGAGCATCTACACGCTGCTGCCGTCGCCGCTGCGCCTGCGGCCCAACAAGGGCGCCGTGCAGGGCGTGCAGGCCATCGGCCGGCTCGACCAGGACACGACCGGCCTGCTGCTCTTGACCGACGACGGCCAGTTCATCCACAAGATGGGCTCGCCCAAGCACCACGTGCCCAAGGTCTACGAGGTGACGGCCAAGCACCCGATCGACGAGGCGCAGATCGCCAGGCTGCTGGCCGGCGTGGTGCTCGACGACGACCCGAAGCCCGTGCGCGCTGCGGCTTGCGAGTCCGACAGCCCGCTGCACCTGCGGCTCACGCTCACCGAGGGCAAGTACCACCAGGTCAAGCGCATGCTGGCCGCGGTCGGCAACCGGGTCGAAGGGCTGCACCGCTCGCGCATCGGCGGCCTGGCGCTGCCGAACGACCTGGCGCCGGGGCAATGGCGCTGGCTCACGGCCGACCAGGTGGCCCAGTTGCGCGCGCCCGTTCCCCGGGCCGCTTGACACAGGTCAAGGCGCGGGGCGCAACAGCGGCGCCGGGGCGCCTGCGGTCAGCTGTTTGTTGCTTTCGACCGTTAAGATTGTTAAATCTCTCCCGGAACTTTCCCTTGCGACTTCCTGCCCGCCCGAACGGCCGCCTCGCGGCCTTCCTGCTGTCCTGCCTGACAGCCCTGGTGACCCTCCCCGCCGCGGCGGCGCCGCCGGCCGCTCCACCGGCCCCTCCACCGGTTTTTGTTCTCAATTCGCTGGACGCCAGCGTGAGCGTGATCAACCCGGTCGACTGGACCGAGAAGCAGCGCATTCCGACCGGCAAGGAGCCGCACCACATCTACATGACGCCCGACGAGAAGTCGGTCATCGTGGCCAATTCGGCCGGCGACTCGCTGACCTTCCTGGACCCGCGCACGGCCGAGGTGCAGCGCGTGGTGTACGGGATCATCGATCCG
Source organism: Variovorax sp. FW301-JW7 (assembly GCF_058788795.1). NCBI lineage: Bacteria > Pseudomonadati > Pseudomonadota > Betaproteobacteria > Burkholderiales > Comamonadaceae > Variovorax > Variovorax sp. FW301-JW7. The sequence continues at coordinate 316,507 of NZ_JBYTBC010000007.1, read as the reverse complement.
TACCAGCTGCAGTTCTCGCGCGACATGAAGTGGTTCGTCACGGCGGCCAACCGCCTGAACCACGTCGACGTGTACCGCTGGGACGGCAAGGACCTGAAGCTGGCCAAGCGCCTCGCCACCGGCAAGACGCCCAGCCACATCTGGATCGACAACACCAGCACGGTGGCCTACGTCACCATGCAGGACAGCGACGAGCTGATCGCGGTCGACCTGCCGACGCAGACCGTGCGCTGGCGCATGGTCACCGGCGCCATGCCGGCCGACATCTTCGGCGCCCACAACGACAAGACGCTGCTCGTGGGCCTCACCGGCAGCGACGGCGTGCAGGTGTTCGACGTGGCCGGCGCCCAGCCCAAGCTGGTCGGCAAGATCCCCACCGGCAAGGGCGCCCACGCCTTCCGCTCGGCCGGCGACGGCAAGACCGTGTTCGTGAGCAACCGGGTGGCCAACACCATCAGCCGCATCGACCTGACCACGCTGAAGGTCGTTGCCACCTACAACGTGCCCGGCGGCCCCGACTGCATGGACGTGTCGGCCGACGGCAAGAGGCTGTACGTGACCTCGCGCTGGGCCAAGAAGCTCACGGTGGTCGATCTCGCGAGCCAGAAGGTCGTGCGGCAGATCAACGTCGGCCGCTCGCCGCACGGCGTCTGGACCCTCGACCATGCCAAGCGCATCTGAACGCGTGCGCGGTGTGCGCACCGCCGGCGTGGCCTGCGCCGTCGTGGCGCTGGCCTGCGCCACCGTGCCGGCGGCCGGTGCCCAGGATGCCGCCGCCTGCGACAAGCCCGTCTACCTGACGCTGGACACCGGCCACATGGGCATCGCCCCGCTGGTGGCCGACGTGCTCAAGCGCCAGGAGGTGCGCGTCACCTTCTTCGCCGCCGCCGAGCGCACCCAGACCGACGGCGACAGCCTGGACGACCACTGGGCGCCGTGGTGGAAGGCGAGGGCGGCCGAGGGCCACGAGTTCGGCTCGCACACCTACGACCACGCCTACTGGCGCGGCGACGTCAAGGGCACGCCGCCCGGCTTTCGCATCAAGCCGTCGGCCGGCCCGCAGACCGGCAAGGAGTCGGTCTGGAGCGCGGCTGACTACTGCGCCGACATCCGCAAGTCGTCCGACCGGCTGGCCGCCATCACCGGCAAGAAGCCGCTGCCGCTGTACCGCGCGCCGGGTGGCAAGACCTCGCCCGCTTTATTGGCGGCCGCCAAGGACTGCGGCTACGCGCACGTGGGCTGGTCGCCTGCCGGCTTCCTGGGCGACGAGCTGCCCAGCGAGACGTTCAGCAACCAGAAGCTGCTGGCCCAGGCACTCGCGGGCATCCGCCCCGGCGACATCCTGCTGGCACACCTGGGCATCTGGTCGCGCAAGGACCCGTGGGCGCCGGCCAATCTCGAGCCGCTCATCGTCGGCCTGAAGGCCAAGGGCTTCTGCTTTCGCACCCTGCGCCAGCACCCGGACTACCGCGCCTGGATCGCCTCCCACCCTTGAATCCTGAGTTTTCGCCGTGATCGACTGGTTGACCGACGTTTTTTCCGCCATGCAGGGCTGGCTCTTCGAGACCGCCGTGCAGCCGCTGGTGTACGCCATCGGCCTGGGCGGCTGGGCCGAGGACGCCTTCGACGCCACCGGCTGGCTGCTGGTCGGCGTGATCCAGATCCTCGTGCTGCTGGCCGTCATCGGCCCGCTGCAGCGCTGGCGCGCGGTCGAGCCCGTGACCGACCGCCGCGCCATCCGCACCGACGTGATCTACACGCTGATCCACCGGCTGGGCCTGTTCCGGCTGGCGCTGTTCTTCGTGCTGCAGCCCGTGTTCGACGACCTGCTCGGCAGCCTGCGCATGGCGGGGTGGGGCACCTTCCACCTGGACGAAGTCTGGCCCGGCGTGACCGACGTGCCGTGGGTGGCCTTTGCCATCTACCTTGTCGTGCTCGACTTTGTCGGCTACTGGATTCACCGCGGCCAGCACCAGTTCAACTGGTGGTGGAGCCTGCATTCGCTGCACCACTCGCAGCGCCAGATGACGATGTGGAGCGACGACCGCAACCACCTGCTGGACGACGTCATCCACGACACGCTCATCGTCATCGTGGCGCAGCTGATCGGCGTGGCGCCGGGCCAGTTCATCGCCGTCGTGGCCTTCACCCAGCTCAGCGAAAGCCTGCAGCACGCCAACCTGCGGCTGAGCTTCGGGGCGATCGGCGAGCGGCTGTGGGTCAGCCCGCGCTTCCACCGGCTGCACCACAGCATCGGGCTGGGCCACGAGTCGCACGGCCGGAGCACGCTCGGCGGCCACAACTTCGGCGTGCTGCTGCCCTGGTGGGACATGCTCTTTCGCACCGCCAACTTCGAGAACCGCTACGACCCGACCGGCATCCGCGACCAGGTCGAGCCCGGCGCCGACGGCCGGCCGCGCGACTACGGCCAGGGCTTCTGGTCGCAGCAGTGGCTGGGGCTGAAGCGGCTGTTCGGCCGCGCCTGATCCACCCGCAGGCCTGGCGGCTGGCGGGCCGGGGCCTTGCGCTATCCTCGAACCTCATGCGCCTGCTCCTCGACTCCTTCTGGCGCGCGGTGGCGTATTGCATGCTCCCGCGCGTGATCGTGCTGTCGCTCCTGCCATTGGCGCTCATGGTGCTGCTGGCCGCGGGGCTCGGCTACTTCTACTGGGACGCGGCCGTCGCCTGGACGCGCGAAGCCCTAGACGCCTGGCCGTTGCTGTCCAGCTTCTGGGCCTGGATCGGGCGCCTGTTCTCGGCTGACGTCACGGCCGCGCTGGCGCCGTTGGTGGTGGTGTTCGGCGTCACGCCGCTGATCGTGGTGCTGTCGCTGCTGATCGTGGCCGGCTTCATGGCGCCGGCGCTCACCAAGCTCGCGGCCGAACGGCGCTTTCCGACGCTCGAACAGAAGAAGGGCGCCTCCTTCTTCGGCAGCGTGCTGCGCTCGCTCGGCGCCACGGTGCTGGCGCTGATCGCCCTGGTGGTGTCGATGCCGCTGTGGCTCATTCCGCCGCTGGTGCTGATCCTGCCGCCGCTGATCTGGGGCTGGCTGACCTACCGGGTGATGAGCTTCGACGCGCTGGCCGAGCACGCCAGCCCCGAAGAGCGCGCCGCGCTGCTGCGTGCCCACCGGCTGCCGCTGCTGTGCATCGGCGTGCTGTGCGGCTACCTGGGTGCCGCGCCGAGCATCGTGTGGGCCTCGGGCCTGCTGTTCGCCGCAGCCTTCTTCGTGCTGGTGCCGATCGCCATCTGGATCTACACGCTGGTCTTTGCTTTCTCCGCGCTCTGGTTCGCTCACTACTGCCTGGACGCCCTGGCCCAGCTGCGTGCCCAGCGCGCGGCGCAGCAGGCCGCGGCCGGCGGCGGCGACGCGCAGCAGCAGGCGCTCGAGGCCGCCGAAGCCACCGAGGCCAACAAGGCCGCTCTCTCTCAATGGGGTTCACCATGACACGCGCATTCGGTCTCATCGTCGTCGGCGACGAGATCCTTTCCGGCAAGCGGGCCGACAAGCACATGGCCAAGGTCATCGAGCTGCTGGCCGCGCGCGGCCTGCAGCTGGGCTGGGCCGAATACGTGGGCGACGAGCCCACGCGGATCACCGCGGCGCTCATGCGCGCCTTCGCCTCGGGCGACATCGTGTTCTCGACCGGCGGCATCGGCGCCACGCCCGACGACCACACCCGCCAGTGCGCCGCCCAGGCCCTGCGCGTGCCGTTGGCGCTGCACCCCGAGGCCGAGGCGCTGATCCGCGAGCGCATGCAGGACACGGCCAAGGAGCAGGGCGTGCCCTACGAGCCCGACCGGTCCGACAACATCCACCGCCTGAACATGGGCGTGTTTCCGCAGGGCGCGTCGATCATCCGCAACCCGTACAACAAGATCCCGGGGTTCAGCGTCGAGCACGTGCATTTCGTGCCGGGCTTTCCGGTCATGGCCTGGCCGATGATCGAGTCGGTGCTCGACAGCCGCTATGCCGATCTGTTCACCCGCAACGCCATCGCCGAGAAGTCCGTGATCGTTTTCGGTGCGATGGAAGCCACCCTCACGCCCCTGATGCAGGCCATCGAGCAGGCCCACGCCGGCATCAAGGTGTTCAGCCTCCCCAGTGTGGATCACCCCCAATACGGCCGCCACATCGAGCTGGGCGTCAAGGGCGATCCCGCGAAGCTCGATGCCGCCTATGGCCAGCTGATCGAAGGTCTGCACACTTTCGATGCGAAGCTCGGCCCCGAATTGGTGCGTTAATTCGTATTGCACCAGTTTGGTGATTATTTCCTTTTCCGGCAGCCCCTGGGCCGTCACCCGGGCCTCATCCGGCGGGGTGACAATGGCACAGAAACTGCATCCTCCCGTCCCTGTATTCCTAACCACCATCCAACTCAGGAGAAACTGATGGCAAAGACCGTCGCCGATGTACTCAAGCTCGTCAAGGAAAACGAGGTCAAGTTCGTCGACTTGCGCTTCACCGACACCCGCGGCAAGGAACAGCACGTCACCGTGCCTGTGTCGCACTTCGATGAAGACAAATTCACCTCGGGCCACGCGTTCGACGGTTCGTCCATCGCCGGTTGGAAGGGCATCGAAGCCTCGGACATGCAGCTCATGCCCGACCCGAACACCGCCAACATCGACCCGTTCTTCGAAGAAACGACGCTGATCCTGACCTGCGACGTGATCGACCCGGCCGACGGCAAGGCCTACGAGCGCGACCCGCGTTCGCTCGCCAAGCGTGCCGAGGCGTACATGAAGGCTTCCGGCCTGGGCGACACCGCCTACTTCGGACCGGAACCCGAATTCTTCGTGTTCGACGGCGTGCGCTGGAAGAACGACATGTCGGGCTGCTTCGTGAAGATCGAGTCCGAAGAAGCCTCGTGGAACACCGACAAGGAGTTCGAGCACGGCAACAGCGGCCACCGTCCCGCAGTCAAGGGCGGCTACTTCCCGGTGCCCCCGGTCGACAGCTTCCAGGACATGCGCTCGGAAATGAGTCTGGTGCTCGAATCGCTGGGCATCCCGGTCGAAGTGCATCACCATGAAGTGGCCAACGCCGGCCAGCTCGAAATCGGCACCCGCTTCAGCACGCTGGTGCAGCGCGCCGACTGGGTCCAGCTGCAGAAGTACGTGATCCACAACGTGGCCCACGCCTACGGCAAGACCGCCACCTTCATGCCCAAGCCCATCGTTGGCGACAACGGCTCGGGCATGCACGTGCACCAGTCGGTCTGGAAGGACGGCAAGAACCTGTTCGCCGGCGACGGCTACGCAGGCCTGTCGGACTTCGCGCTGCACTACATCGGCGGCATCATCAAGCACGCCCGTGCCCTGAACGCCATCACGAACCCCGGCACCAACAGCTACAAGCGCCTGGTGCCCGGCTTCGAAGCCCCGGTGAAGCTGGCCTACTCGGCCAAGAACCGCTCGGCCTCGATCCGCATCCCGTTCGTGGCCAACCCGAAGGGCCGCCGCGTCGAAGCGCGCTTCCCCGATCCGCTGATGAACCCGTACCTGGGCTTTGCCGCGCTGCTGATGGCCGGCCTGGACGGCGTGGAAAACAAGATCCATCCGGGCGAAGCCGCCAGCAAGGACCTGTACCACCTGCCGCCGGAAGAAGACGCGCTGATCCCGACCGTCTGCCACAGCCTGGACCAGGCCCTGGAGCACCTGGACAAGGACCGTGCGTTCCTGACCAAGGGCGGCGTGTTCACCGACTCGTACATCGACGCGTACATCGACCTCAAGATGCAGGAAGTCACGCGCTTCCGCATGGCGACCCATCCGGTCGAGTTCGACATGTACTACTCGCTGTAAAAAGCGCCACAACAAGCCCGTCCCGGCGGGCAAGTAAGACAAAAGGACGGCCCCGGCCGTCCTTTTTCCTTGGTGCGGAACACCCTGTCGTGAGCGGGCCCGAATTGCATCAAAATGCGCGTTTGTCGCGCCCTCTCCGGAATCAAATGAAGACTGTCTCCCTGATTTTCCTGGCCGCCGCCTCGTTCGCCACCGCCACGGCGGCGCTCGCGCAAGAGCGCGTCTGGCGCTGCGGCAACGAGTACACCAACAACGCGACCGTGGCCCAGCAAAAGGGCTGCAAGATCATGGAAGGCGGCAACGTCACCGTCGTGCAGGGCACGAAGCCTTCGGGCGGCGGTGGTGGCAGCGCGTCGTCGTCGGGCGGTTCATCCGCCGCGCGCGCCCCGGCGGGCAGCCCGCGCGTCGAAGGCGTCGACCAGCGCGCGCGCGACGGCGAGGCGCGTTCGGTGCTCGAGGCCGAGCTGCGCAAGGCCGAGGCTCGCCAGACCGAGCTCAAGAAGGAATACAACAACGGCGAGCCCGAGAAGCAGGGCAGCGAAGGCCGCAACTACCAGAAGTACCTCGACCGCGTGGCCGAGATGAAGGCCGAACTCGCGCGCAACGAGAGCGACATCGCCGGCATCCGCCGCGAAATCGGCCGCCTGCCCGGCAAGCCGCAAGCGCAGTAAGCGGCGCGCAGTCCATGGTGTTCGGCAAGAAGGCGACTGGCGCCAATCCGCGCTTTCGTGCCTTCGACCTCTTGTCCACGCTGATCGCGGTGGTCAACAGCGACGGCTCGGTGCTGTTCGCCAATGCAGGCCTCGAAGACGCGCTGGGTACCTCGCGGCGCACGCTCGAGGGCTCGCAGTTCGGCGCCTGCTTCCATGAGCCGCAGGTGCTGCGCACCGCGCTCGACGGCGCCAGCAGCAACGACTTCGCCACGCTGCGCTACGAGGCGTTCCTGCGGCGCGTGAACCACGAGCTGATGCCCGTGCAGGTCACGCTGGCGCACGGCGACAAGAAGGGCGAACTCATCATCGAGATGTCGCCGCTGGAGCAGCAGGTGCGCCAGGACCGCGAGGAGCGCCTCATCGACCAGGCGCAGGCCAACAAGGAGCTCATCCGCAACCTCGCGCACGAGATCAAGAACCCGCTGGGCGGCATTCGCGGCGCGGCGCAGCTGCTGCAGATGGAGGTCGAGTCGCGCGACCTCATCGAGTACACCCAGGTCATCATCCACGAGGCCGACCGGCTGCAGACGCTGGTCGACCGGCTGCTGGCGCCGCACCGGCGCCCGCACGTGGTGGGCGACGTGAACATCCACGAGGTGTGCGAGCGCGTGCGCTCGGTCATCCTGGCGGAGTTTCCGCGCGACCTGCACATCGAGCGCGACTTCGACGTCTCCATTCCCGAGTTCCGCGGCGACCGCGAGCAGCTCATCCAGGCCACCCTCAACATCGCGCACAACGCGGCGCAGGCCCTGGCCGAGCGCCGCGCGGCGGGCGATGCGCAGATCACTTTCAAGACCCGCGTGGCCCGACAGGTGATCTTCAATAAGCAGTGGTATCGATTGGCACTGGAATTGCATGTCATCGACAATGGACCGGGTGTGCCGGACACGATCAAGGACCGCATCTTCTATCCGCTCGTTTCGGGCAGGGAAGGCGGGACCGGGCTGGGACTGACGCTTGCGCAGACTTTTGTGCAACAGCATCACGGCGTGATCGAGTGCGACAGCGTCCCGGGCCGAACCGATTTCAAGATATTGATTCCGCTGCCCTAGGGCAGCCCCGGCAACAGAGGAGATGCATGAAGCCGATCTGGATAGTTGATGACGACCAATCGATACGCTTCGTGCTCGAGAAGGCACTGCTGCGCGAAGACATGCCTACGCGCAGCTTCACGAACACACGCGAAGTCCTGGCCGCACTCGAACAGGCCGAAGGCGACGAGCAGCAGGGCCCGCAGGTCCTAGTGAGCGACATCCGCATGCCGGGCGGCTCGGGGCTCGACCTGCTCGACAAGATCAAGGCCAAGCACCCCGGCCTGCCGGTCATCATCATGACCGCCTTCTCCGACCTGGACAGCGCGGTTTCGGCCTTCCAGGGCGGCGCCTTCGAGTACCTGCCCAAGCCCTTCGACCTGCCGCGCGCCGTGGAACTCATCCGCCGCGCCGTCGACGAAAGCCAGCGCGAAGAGGTGTCCGAAGAGCGCATGGTTGCCGCGCCCGAGATGCTCGGCCAGGCGCCCGCGATGCAGGACGTGTTCCGTGCCATCGGCCGGCTGTCGCAAAGCAACGTCACGGTGCTCATCACCGGCGAATCGGGCTCGGGCAAGGAACTGGTGGCGCGCGCGCTGCACAAGCACTCGCCGCGCGCCAACGGCCCCTTCGTGGCGATCAACACCGCCGCCATTCCCAAGGACCTGCTCGAGAGCGAACTCTTCGGCCACGAGCGCGGCGCCTTCACCGGCGCGCAGACCATGCGCCGCGGCCGCTTCGAGCAGGCCGAGGGCGGCACGCTGTTCCTCGACGAAATCGGCGACATGCCCTTCGACCTGCAGACGCGCCTCTTGCGCGTGCTCAGCGACGGCCATTTCTACCGCGTGGGCGGCCACAACTCGGTCAAGGCCAACGTGCGCGTCATCGCCGCCACCCACCAGGACCTCGAGCAGCGCGTGAAGCTCGGCGGTTTCCGCGAAGACCTGTTCCACCGCCTCAACGTGATCCGCCTGCGCCTGCCCGCACTGCGCGAACGCGGCGAGGACGTGCCCGCGCTCACAAGGCACTTCCTGCAGCAGAGCGCGCGCCAGCTGGGCGTCGAGCCCAAGCGCATCTCCGATGCCGCGCTCGCCAAGCTCGCGACCTTCAGCTTCCCGGGCAACGTGCGCCAGCTCGAGAACATCTGCCACTGGCTCACGGTGATGGCGCCCGCGCAGCTGATCGAATCGAAAGACCTGCCGCCTGAAGTGATGGCGGTCAGTGGGGCGGACGTGCATGCGGCGGTGGCCGAGGTGGCGGCGCCCGTGCAGACGGCAGCGCCGTTGGCCGTCGAGCGCGACGCGTCCGCGCCGGTGGTCGCGGCCCCCGAGGCGGTGCCAGGCGCACCGACCGGCCCCAGCGCCTGGGAAAGCGGCCTCGAAGCCGAGGCTCAGGCGCTGCTGGCCGCAGGCCGCACCGACGTGTGGGACGTGCTCACGCGCCGTTTCGAATCGCGGCTGATCCTCACCGCGCTGGCCAACACGCGCGGGCGGCGCATCGAGGCGGCCCAGAAGCTGGGCATCGGGCGCAACACCATCACCCGGAAAATCCAGGAACTCGGTATCGAATGAAAAGGCCCTCTACGGGCCTTTTTTTCGACCTGCCTACGCGCACTCGAACCCTTCCAGGGATACCGCGGAACCGGCTTTGCCGGGCCGCCGGTATCGCCCCCTGCAAGGGGGTTGGCGTAGCGACACGAAGTGCGCGCAGCCTGGGGGTGTACCAAGTTATCGGCTGCGTTGGCCTAGCGTCAGCGAATCGAGCTGGAACTTCCCGCTCTTGTCCCAGAGCCAGGTGTCGACGTACGTGTGGCCGCCCAGCTTGCCGGGGCTCGGCAAGGGCGAGGTCGCCTTGATCAGGTCCGCGATCATCGGCGGCACCTCGGGCGCATGGCTGGGCACGCGGCTGAAGGTCACGTTGTTGACCTTGCCGTTCGCATCGATGTCGGTTTCGACCACCACCACCGCATACACCAGCGGCGGGATCTTGCCCTTGTAGATGCGGTCGGCATACGCTTTGTAGATGTGGCGCGCGCCGGTCTTGCGGTAGGTGCGGATGGCGGGCGTCTGCGCGGTGATGAGCCGCACGGTCGGCACGTCGCGACTGCCTTCGGCGGCGGTTTCGCCGCTGGGCGACGGGGTGCCCGTGCCGCTTTCCGATCCGCCGCCCGGCTTGAGCACCGAGCAGGCGGCCAACGCGAGCGCCGCGGCGGCGATCGCGGCGGAACGGGCCAGGCGTGCGGCGATCGGCGTCGTCATGGCCGTCAGGCGCCCGCGCCGAGTTCGAGCACCACCGGGGCGTGGTCGCTCGGCTTTTCCCACTTGCGCGGCACGCGGTCGATGACGCAACCCTTCACCAGCGGCCGCAGCGGTTCGCTCACGAGGATGTGGTCGATGCGCAGGCCGCGGTTCTTCTGGTAGCCCAGCATGCGGTAGTCCCACCACGAGAAGCTCTTTTCGGGCTGCTCGAACATGCGGAAGCTGTCGGTCAGGCCCAGGCCCAGCAGCGCCTTGAAATGGTCACGCTCTTCGGTCGTGTGGTGGATCGTTTCCTTCAGGCCCACGGGGTCGAAGCTGTCGCGGTCCTCGGGCGTGACGTTGAAGTCGCCCAGCAGCACGAGGTTCGGGTGCGCCGCGAGTTCACGCGCAATGTAGGCGTGCAGCGCGTCGAGCCACTTCATCTTGTAGGTGAATTTTTCGCTGCCCGGTTCCTGGCCGTTCACGAAGTAGCCGTTCACCACGCGCAGCGGGCCCGAGGGCGTGTCGAGGGTGGCGGCGATCACGCGCGACTGCTCGTCGGTGAAGCCGTCGATGTTCTTCACCACGTCGCGCAGCGGCGAGAGGCTGAGGATGGCGACGCCGTTGTAGGTCTTCTGCCCGAACACTGCCGCCTCGTAGCCGGCCGACTTCAGCACCTCGAGCGGAAACTTGTCGTCGGTCATCTTGAGCTCCTGCAGGCACAGCACATCGACCGGGTTGGCGATGAGCCAGTCGAGCACATGCTGCAGGCGCGCGGTGAGGGAGTTGACGTTCCAGGTGGCTATTTTCATGAGGGCTCTGCGTAGTCGGTTATCGGGGGGCGGTCGTGCGTTCGCAGCCGGTCGGTGAGGTCTCTGTGCAGGCGAAAGAAGTGGCCGCGCCCAGACCCGGAAGGAAGGAATGTCGGCAGCGAGACCGCGACAGTGATTTCCATCGCGGTATTTTGCCTCGCTGGATCGGGATGCCGTGTAAGCGAAGGCGAGGGGCGCGGAACCGCCGACCAGCCCGCCGGCGCTAGGGCTGAAGGTACCAGCCCAGCTCGCCCTGCAGGAACTGGGCGGCCTCGGGCGGCAGATCGTCCGAATCGAAGAAGCTCGCCACGGGCCGCTCGACCACGATGTGCCCCGCGTGAAGATACGCCACGCGCGTGGCCAGGCGCTTGGCCTGCCCGAGGTTGTGCGTGCTCATCACGATCGTCACGCCGCTGTGGGCGACCTCTTCGATGAGGGCCTCGATCTCGTTCTTGGCGCCGGGGTCCAGGCTGGCCGTGGGCTCGTCCAGGAACAGGATGTCGGGCTGCAGCGCCCAGGCGCGCGCCAGGCCCAGGCGCTGCTGCTGGCCGCCCGACAGCGAACGCGCCGAGCGCTCGGCATGTTCGAGCAGGCCCACGCGCGCCAGGGCCAGGCCGCAGCGCTCGCTGCGCTCGGCGGCCGGCACGCCCGCCAGCCACAGGCCCACCCACACGTTGCGCCACACCGAGAGGCTCAGCAGAAAGGGGCGCTGGAACAGCATGGCCGCGCGCGGCAGGCGGCCTTCGGGTCGCAGCGGCAGGCGCTCGCAGCGCCCTTCGCAGGGCAGCAGGCCGTGCAGCAGCCGCAGCAGCGTGGTCTTGCCCGAGCCGTTGGCGCCCACGAGCACGAGCCGGTCGCCCCGGTGCAGGGTCAGCGAGGCCTCGTCCAATGCGACCAGCGCGCCGAAGCGCACCGTGGCGCGCTCGAGCCGGATCAGCGGCACCGTGCCCACCGCGGCCGGCGTGTGCGGGGCGGGCGTGCGGCGCACCGCGTGCGGCCTGGCCGGCGGGGCAGTGCTCAGCGGGCGCATGGCCAGCCATTGCAGCAGCCCGATGGCGCCGTTGACCGCGCCGACCACCGCCAGCAGCACGATGCCCAGCGCCAGGGCCAGCGCGAGGTCGCCCTTGCTGGTCTCCAGCGCGATGGTGGTGGTCATCACGCGCGTGACGCCGGCGATGTTGCCGCCGACGATCATCACGGCCCCGACCTCGGCGATGGCCCGCGCGAAGGCCGTGAGCAGCACGGTGGCCACGCCCATCCGGTCGTGCACCAGCATCAGCAGGGCGGTGGCGAGCGGCCCGGCGCCCAGCGAGCGCAGCTGGTCGCCGCCGTCGGCCAGCGCCGCCATCACGAGCCGGCGCGACAGCGCGGCGATCAGCGGCGTGACGAGCACGCTCTGCGCCACCACCATCGCCGACGGCGTGAAAAGAATGCCCAACTCGCCCAGCGGCCCCGAGCGCGAGAGCAGCAGGTACACCAGCAGGCCCACCACCACGGCGGGCAGGGCCAGCAGCGTGTTCACCAGCCACACGGCCAGCACATGCCCCGGGAACCGCGCCACCGCGAGCCAGGCGCCCAGCAGCAGGCCGAACAGCGCGCCGACCAGGCAGGCCGTGGCGCTCACCTGCAGCGACAGCGCCGTGATGCGCACGAGTTCGGGGTCGGCGCTGGTGATGAGGTGCCAGGCCAGCGCCCAGCCTTCGGTCACGGTGTTCATCGAAAGACGGCCTTCATCGCCGACGTGAGGCGGTGCGCATCGCGTGGTCCGGCCCCGTCATCGACCGGCGCGCCGTTCACTGGCCCGCGTTCGGGAAGAAGAGCTGCTCGCCGCCGATCTTGTACGCAGCGATGGCGGCCTGCCCGTCGCGCGACACGACCCAGTCGGAGAACGCCTGCGCCAGGTCTTTCTTCACGTGCGGGTGTTTGGCCGGGTTCACGACGATCACACCGTACTGGTTGAACAGCTGCTTATCGCCCTCGACCACGATGCCCAGGTCGGCGCGGTTCTTGAAGTTGAGCCAGGTGCCGCGGTCGGACAGCACGTAGGCATTGGTCGAGGCCGCGATGTTGAGCGCCTGGCCCATGCCACAGCCGCATTCCTTGTAGCCGGCCGGCTTGGCCGCGGCCAGGTCGATACCGGCCAGCTTCCACTGGCGCAGCTCGGCCGCATGCGTACCGCTCTTGTCGCCGCGCGAGACGAAGGCGCCGCCCGTGGTGCCCAGGCGCTTGAGCGCCGCCGCGATGTCGTTGCCGCGCACGCCGGCCGGGTCGGACTTGGGCCCGATCAGCACGAAGTCGTTGTACATGACCGGGCGGCGCGGCAGGCCGAAGCCTTCGGCGACGAACTTCTCTTCGGCGGGCTGGTCGTGCACGAACAGCGCGTCGGCATCGCCGCGGCGCGCCATGTCCAGCGCCTGGCCCGTGCCCACCGCCACCACGCGCACCTCGGTGCCCGATGCTTTGGTGAACTGCGGCAGCAGGTGCTTGAACAGGCCCGACTGTTCCGTCGAGGTGGTCGAGGCCAGCACGATGAACTTGTCCTGTGCCTGCGCCATCGGCGCGAGCAGCGCGCCGGCAAGCGCACCGGCGAGGGCGAGAAGGGTGAAGCGTCTGCGCGAAGCCATCGTCATCGTGTCAGTCCTCGAGAGTGAAAGAAAGAAGCGGTTCGGCCATCAGGCTGCGGCATCGACGCGAAAGCCCAGCCGGCCCAGCGCCTCGCGCGCCGCGGTCGATTGCAGCAACGCAATGAAGGCCTGCACCGGCGCGCGCCCAAGCCGTGCCTGGGGCACCACGAAGTCGTAGCGTTCCTCCTGCACGGGAATGAAGCCCAGCCCGTACTGGCGCGCGACCGTGTCGATGGCCAGGCCCCAGTCGGCGCGCTGCTGCGCCACGGCCACCGCCACCGCGTTGTGCGACTTGGTCTGCACGCCGTAGCCGGGCGGTTGCGCGCCGCCGAGCAGGCGGTCGATGAGGATGCGCGTGCCGCTGCCGGCGTTGCGGTTGACCATGGTGCAGCCGGGCTGTGCGGTCGCGGCCGCGATGGCCGCGGCGGCGTCCAGGCCCTCGAAGCGCGTGTCGCCGGGGCGATGGACCACGCCCTGCATGCGGCCGTAGCCCGTCACCAGTTCGAGGCCCGGCGTGAGCAGCGGCCGGTTGTAGACGCCCGTCGCCGGGTCCATCAGGTGGATGCCGGCCACGTCGCATTCGCCGCGCTTGGCGGCCATCAGCCCGCCGGTGCTGCCCACGTTCATGGCCTTGATGCGGATGCCCTGGCGCATCAGCTCGCCGGCCAGCCAGTCCAGGCCCACGCAGTGGCTGCCGATGAAGATCAGGTCGGCGGCGTCCAGCCCCTGGCCCAGCAGCTGCACCTGCACGGGGGCGCCGGCATCGACGATCTCGGTGTGCTGGCCGATGGTGATGAAGCCGTCGGCGCTGCTGAAGGTGGTGACCGAGCCCGAGCCCTTGCCCATCGGGTAGGCGGCCACGCCGTCGTCGGTGGGCACGAGGCCCACCAGCAAATACTCGGTGCGGCCGCGCTCGGAGTTCACGCGCATCGGCAGCGTGGCCGCCACGTGCGCGTGCCGTTGCGGCGGCCGGCCCGCGAAGGCGCGGATCACGGGCGCCAGGAACTCGTGGAAGGTGAAGACCGCCGAGGTCGGAAAGCCCGGCAGGATCACGACCGGCTTGCCGCCCGTGACCGCCAGGCACACCGGCTTGCCGGGCTTGAGCGCCACGCCGTGCGCCACCACGCCTGGGTCGCCGAGGGCGGCCACCACGCGGTACGACAGGTCGCCTTCGCCCTTGGACGTGCCGCCCGAGAAGACCACGGCGTCGCACGCCAGGCCCCGCGCGAGCGCGGCCGACAGCAGGGCCTCGTCGTCGGGGATCACGCCCAGGCGCACGGGCTCGCCGCCCAGTTCCTCGACCGCGGCACCGATGATGGCGGCGTTGGAGTCGTACACCGCGCCCGTGGGCAGCGGCGCACCGGGCGCGACGATCTCGTTGCCGGTGGAGAAGATGGCCACGCGCGGCTTGCGCCACACGCCGACCTCGGCCAGGCCCAGCGCCGCGAGCACGCCGATCTCGCGCGAGCTCAGCACCTGGCCGGCGCGCAGCACGGTTTCGCCGCGCGCGATGTCGGTGCCGGCGTAGCTGACGTTCTCGCCGGCCGTGGCGGCGCGGCGCACCTGCACGTTGCCGCCGTCGAGGTCGGTGTGTTCCACCATCACCACCGCGTCGGCACCGCGCGGCAGCATGCCGCCGGTGGCGATCGCCGTGGCGCACCCGGGCGTCACTTCGCACTGCGGCACGATGCCGGGTGCGAGCGTCTCGCCGACGAGGGCCAACGCGCGGACCTGTTCTTCCATCGCGCCCCAGGTGTCGGCGGCCTGCACGGCAAAGCCGTCAACGTTGGAGCGGTCGAAGCCGGGCACGTCGATGGCGGCGACCGCGTCGTCGGCGAGCACCCGGCCCAGCGCCGCGTGCAGCGGAACGGTCTCGCGGCCCAGCGGCGCGAGGCTCAGGTGTTCGCGGAAGCGGCGCTCGGCCTCGTCCCGCGTGACGACATCGAGAAATTGCGATTGGGCTTTCACAGGCACTCGTACAGATGAACAGTGACGTCGGTCCCGGGCCCGAAGCCTTCGCTTTCGGCGGGGGCGATCACGAAGCCGTCGGCGCGCGTGGTCGAACTCAGCACCGAGGCGCCCGAGAGCGCGAGCGGCTCCACGCCGTCGGCGCCGATCTTCACGCGCACGTAGTCGACGCGCCCCACCTGCGAGACGATCTTGCGCGCCACGGTGGCGCGCGTGCGCGGGTAGGGCCAGTCGGCGGGCCGGCCGCCGAGCAGGCGGATCGCGCGCCCGGCAAAGAAGTCGTAGGCGCACAGGCAGGAGACCGGGTTGCCCGGCAGCAGGAACACCAGCGTGTCGCCGATGCGCCCCATGCCGGCCGGGCTGGAGGGCCGCATCGCGATGCCGTGGATCGCCAGCTCGCCGAGCTCGGCCAGCAGGCGCGGCGCGTGGTCCTCGGCGCCCACGCTGGAGCCGCCGGAGATGAGCACCACGTCGGCGCCGGGCGCGGCCAGTGCCTGCGCGATGATTTGCGGGTCGTCGCCCAGGCGCTGGTGCGACTCGAGCAGGCCGCCGTCGCGTGCGACCAAGCCGCGCAAGGTCACGGAGTTGGCGTCGTAGATCTCGCTCGGGCCCTTGGGCGTGCCAGGCGCGCGCACTTCGTTGCCGGTGACGAGCAGCCGCACGCGCGGCCGGCGCACCACCTGCAACTGCGCCAGGCCGAGCGAAGCCGCCAGCCCCGCATCTTGCGGACGCAGGCGGCGACCCGTGGCCAGCGCCGTGCTGCCGCGCGCGATGTCCTCGCCGACGTGGCCCACGTGCTGGCCCGGCGCGACGGCGCGCGTGATGGCCAGTCGCCCGTCCTGCTCGCTCGCGTACTCGGCGGGCACCACGGCATCGAGCCCGTGCGGCACCGGGGCGCCGGTCATGATGCGGATGGCAGCACCTGCGGGCACCTCGCCTTCGAAGGGGCGGCCGGGCCAGGCGTGGCCCGCGATCGGAAATTCGAGCGGGTTGTATTCGCCGGCCCCCGTGGTCTCGCCGCCGCGCAGCGCATAGCCGTCCATGGCCGCGCGGTCGAACTCGGGCACCGCGATGGGCGCGATCACCTCCTGCAGCAGCACCCGCCCCGTGGCCTCGTCGACGGCCACGGATTCACCGGGCAGCAAGGGCGTGTGGGCATCGATCCAGGCGAGGGCGGTGGGCACCTCGGCGCGCTGCGTGAAGCCGCGCATACGCACATCGGTCGAGACGGTTCGTTCGGGTGTGGGCATCGGGGCCAGTATAGAAGTTGGAGGTCGCCGGCGTGGTCGGGCATGGCACCCGACAGCCATGCGCAAGAGCGGCCGTGCCGGACCTTGCCGGCGGGCCATTTGCGGTCGTTTTTTCTTCAGCCGCGTCCGCGCACGCGCGGTGCGTGGCCGGCCTACTTCTTGGGTGCGGGATTCGTCTGCGCCGAGGTCTGGTTCGAGCTCGGTGGCGACGCGGCCGTGGGGGCCGGAGAGTGAGCGCCCGATGCTTCGATGGGCTTGGTTTCAACCTTGGGGGCGGCGGCGTAAGGCCCCGGGTCCACGCAGGGCGGCGTGGCCACCGCGGCCGGTGCCGGCTTGCCCGCGGCCTGCGCGCTGGCGCGGTACTTGGCGGCGACCTGGTCCTGTGACTTGCACAGCAGGTAGCCGTCGGTCTTGGCGCTCCACGCGGTGCGGGCCGCGGCCTCGGCGGCCTTGGCCTGCGCTTCCGGCGTGGGCGGGGGGAGCTTGGCGACAGCGGAGGTCGCAGCGAGTGCGCACAGAAGAAGGGTCAGCGTGTGCTTCATGCGGAGGTTCCTTGCTGCGCCGTCGCCGGCCGCGCGGGCTCGGGTGCGCCAGCCGGTTGCGAGCGCTGCGCGGGGATCTTGCCGGCCTGGATGTCGTCGTACCAGAGCTTGTGGTGTTCGCGCGCCCAGGCCTCGTCGACATAGCCTTCGCGCATCGCCTTGTAGGCGCCGTCCATGCCCAGCGTGCCGATGTAGATGTGGCCCATGATCATCGCCATCATGAGCAGCGTGGCCACCGCGTGCACCATGTGCGCGACCTGCATCTCGCCGCGCGTGTAGACGAAGCCGGGCAGCAGCTTGTCCAGGAACAGGCCCGAGGCGATGACGATGCTGCCCAGGAACAGCACGCCGCCCCAGAACACCGCTTTCTCGCCGGCGTTGAAGCGGTGCGACGCGGGCTCCTTGCCGCCGAACAGGCCGCCGCCGTGCCGCAGCCAGGTGAAGTCGTCCTTGCTCGGCCAGTTGCTGCGGATGAAGGTGAAGATCATGAACAGCGTGGTCACCACGAACAGCGGCCCCACGAAGTTGTGCACCGTCTTGAGCACGTAGGCGAGCCAGCCGAACAGCGTGCTGCCCAGCACCGGCAGCAGGAAGAACTTGCCGAAGGCCATCACGATGCCCGAGATCGCGAGCGTGACGAAGGCCAGCGCGTTCGACCAGTGCGTGGCGCGCTCGAAGGGCGTGAAGCGCTCGATCTTGCGGCCGGTTTCGGTGCCGTGCAGGCGGATCGGCCCGCGCGTGAAATAGAAGATCGCCAGCGCCAGCAGCGTCACGAAGAGCAGTGCCGCGCCGTACGGAATGATCCAGTCGTTGCGCACCTGCCGCCAGGCCTCGCCCGCGTTGGTGAAGCGCGAACCGGGGTACTGCACGAAGCGCTGGATCAGGTTGCCGGCCTCGGGCGCCTGGCTCATCGGCAGGCTGCTGTAGCCGGTGACGCCGCCGCTCACCTGGCGCCACATCGGCGCGTTGTTGCCGGGCTGGACCTTGTTGCGCTCGCCGTTGGTCTGGTTGAGGTAGTTGGGGTCGGCGCTGGCCTCGGGCTTGACGTCGAAGATGTTCTGGCTGCGGATGCCGCCCTCGGCCTTCGGTGCTGCAGCCGTGGCTGCGGCAGGCGAAGCAGGGGCGGGCGCCGCGGTCACGGCGCCGCTCGCGGCCGGTTTGGCCTCCTGGGCCGGCGCCACCGCTGCCCAGCCCAGGAGCGCGGTCGCCAGCAGCGCGTGGAACGCGTGCCTGGTGCGAATGGTGACGCTCATGCGGCCTCCGGTTCAGTTTTCTCGGGTGTACTCGTTCTGGCCGTTGGAGCGCGTCTTGATCTGCTGCTCCCACGCCGTCTTGTCGCCTACCTTCCAGCCGGGCGCGGTGAAGGCGGTGCCGGTGTTGGCCTGCGTGCCCGTGCCGCTCCAGGGCACCGCGTCGTGCTTGACGCCCTCGGCGTTCGTCTGCGGCTTCTCGCTGCAGGCCGCCAGCAGCATCGCGCCCGAGGCGAGCGCGACGAGCATCACGACCGCGCGCTTCACTTGGTGCCTCCGGTGGGCGGCGTGCCGGCCTGTTGCGAGCCGTAGGCCGTGCCCCAGCCCCAGACCTCGGCGCCCGTGCCGCGGTGCACGACGCGGGTGCGGAAGATGTCGGCCACCACGTCGCCGTCGCCGGCCAGCAGGGCCTTGGTCGAGCACATCTCGGCGCAGGCCGGCAGCTTGCCTTCGGCCAGGCGGTTGCGGCCGTACTTCTCGAACTCGGCTTCGGAGCCGTTGGCTTCGGGGCCGCCGGCGCAGAAGGTGCACTTGTCCATCTTGCCGCGCGCACCGAAGGTGCCTTGCGACGGGAACTGCGGCGCGCCGAACGGGCAGGCGTACGAGCAGTAGCCGCAGCCGATGCACACGTCCTTGTCGTGCAGCACCACGCCTTCCTCGGTGCGGTAGAAGCATTGCACGGGGCACACCGCCATGCAGGGCGCGTCGGAGCAGTGCATGCAGGCCACCGAGATCGATTTCTCGCCCGGCAGGCCGTCATTGAGCGTGACCACGCGGCGGCGGTTCACGCCCCAGGGCACCTCGTTCTCGTTCTTGCAGGCCGTGACGCAGCCGTTGCACTCGATGCAGCGCTCGGAATCGCAGACGAACTTCATTCTTGCCATGGTGATTCCTTATGCTTTCTCGATGTTGCAGACCGTGGTCTTGGTCTCTTGCATCATGGTGACGCTGTCGTAGCCGTAGGTGGTGGCGGTGTTGATGGCCTCGCCGCGCACGATGGGCGCCGCGCCCTTCGGGTAGTAGGCCAGCAGGTCTTCGCCCTGCCAGCGGCCCGAGAAGTGGAAGGGCATGAACACCGTGTCGGGCCCCACGCGCTCGGTCACCAGCGCCTGCACGTTGAGCTTGGCGCCCGTGGGCGTGTGCACCCAGGCGCGCTCGCCGTTGCGGATGTTCTTCTCGGCCGCCACCTTCGGGTTGATCTCGATGAACATCTCCTGCTGCAGCTCGGCCAGCCAGGGGTTAGAGCGGGTTTCCTCGCCGCCGCCCTCGTACTCCACGAGCCGGCCCGAAGTCATGATGTAGGGGAACTTCTCGGCGATCTTGTCGGCGATGTTCTTCTGCTGCACCGTCTTGTAGAGCGTGGGCAGGCGCCAGAAGGCCATCTTGTCGTCGTGCGTCGGGTACTTGGCGACCAGGTCGGGGCGCGTGCCGTAGAGCGGCTCGCGGTGCTGCGGGATCGCGTCGGGAAAGTTCCACACCACCGCGCGCGCCTTGGCGTTGCCGAAGGGGTGGCAGCCGTGGTTCTTCATGAACACGCGGATCATGCCGCCCGAGCTGTCGGTCTTCCAGTTCTTGCCTTCGGCCTTGGGCTTCTCGGCCTCGGTGAGCTCGTCCCACCAGCCGAGCTTCTTGAGCAGCAGGTGGTCGAGCTCGGGGTAGCCGGTGGTGATGTCGGCGCCCAGCGAGTGGGAGCCGTCCTCGGCCAGCAGGTTCTTGCCGTTGCGCTCCACGCCGAAGTTCGCGCGGAAGTTGCCGCCGCCGTCCATCACGTGCTTGGACGGGTCGTACAGGTTCGGCGAGCCGGGGTGCTTGAGCTCGGGCGTGCCGTAGCAGGGCCAGGGCAGGCCGTAGTAGTCGCCCGAGATGTCGTAGCCGTTGACCTTGTCCTTGACCGAGCCCTTGGCCCGCAGCGTGCGCACGTCGAAGGCGGCCATGTTGCGCATGTGCGCCTGCAGCCGCTCGGGGCTCTGGCCCGAGTAGCCGACGGCCCAGCAGCACTTGTTGATCTCGCGCAGGATGTCGTCGGGCACGGGCTCGTCCATGCCCTTGACCTTCTGCATCTTGTAGTTCTTGCTCAGCTCCTTGCCGAAGCCCAGGCGGTCGGCGAACTGCTGCATGATCATGTGGTCGGTGCGGCTTTCCCACAGCGGCTCGATGACCTTCTCGCGCCACTGGATCGAGCGGTTCGACGCCGTCACCGAGCCGCTGGTCTCGAACTGCGTGCACGCGGGCAGCAGGTACACCGCGCGGTTCGCGTTGGCGTCCTCGGGCCGGCCCGGCATCGCGGCCATGGCGGCCGTGGCCGAGGGGTACGGGTCGACCACGACCAGCAGGTCCAGCTTGTCCATGGCCCGCTTCATCTCGAGGCCGCGCGTCTGCGAGTTGGGCGCATGGCCCCAGTAGAAGACGCCGCGCAGGTTCGAGTCCTGGTCGATGAGCTCGTTCTTCTCGAGCACGCCGTCGATCCAGCGCGACACCGTGATGCCGGGCTTGCTCATCATCGCGGGCGAGGCGAAGCGGCCCTTGATCCATTCGAAGTCCACGCCCCAGGTGGCGGCGAAGTGCTTCCACGAGCCTTCGACCAGGCCGTAGTAGCCCGGCAGCGAATCGGGGTTGGGGCCGACGTCGGTCGCGCCCTGCACGTTGTCGTGGCCGCGGAAGATGTTGGTGCCGCCGCCCGAGGTGCCCACGTTGCCCAGCGCCAGCTGCAGGATGCACGAGGCCCGCACGATGGCGTTGCCGATGCTGTGCTGCGTCTGGCCCATGCACCACACCACGGTGCCGGGGCGGTGCTCGTGCAGCATGGTCGCGACCTTCAGCACCTGCGCCTCGTTCACGCCGCAGGCCTCCTCGACCTTGTCGGGCGTCCACTTGCTCATGACTTCCGCGCGCACTTCTTCCATGCCGTAGACGCGGTCGTTGAGGTAGCGCTTGTCTTCCCAGCCGTTCTTGAAGATGTGGTGCAGGATGCCGAACAGGAACGCGATGTCCGAGCCCGAACGGATGCGCACGTACTCGTGGGCCTTGGCCGCCGTGCGCGTGAAGCGCGGGTCGACCACGATCATCTTGCAGCCGTTTTCCTTGGCATGCAGCATGTGCAGCATGCTCACGGGGTGCGCCTCGGCCGCGTTCGAGCCGATGTACATCGCGATCTTCGCGTTGCGCATGTCGTTGTACGAATTGGTCATGGCGCCGTAGCCCCATGTGTTCGCCACGCCAGCGACCGTGGTCGAGTGGCAGATGCGCGCCTGGTGGTCGCAGTTGTTGCTGCCGAAGAAGCTCACGAACTTGCGCAGCAGGTAGGCCTGCTCGTTGCTGTGCTTGCTCGAGCCGATCCAGTAGATCGCGTCGGGGCCGCTGGCCTTGGTGAGTTCCTTCAGCTTGGCGGTGATCTCGTCGAGTGCGGTGTCCCAGCTGATGCGCTCGTACTTGCCGTTCACGAGCTTCATCGGGTAGCGCAGGCGGTACTCGCCGTGGCCGTGCTCGCGCAGCGCCGCGCCCTTGGCGCAGTGCGCGCCCAGGTTGATGGGCGAGTCGAACACCGGTTCCTGGCGCACCCACACGCCGTTCTCGACCACCGCGTCGGACGCGCAGCCGACCGAGCAGTGCGAGCACACGGTGCGCTTCACTTCGATCTTGCCGGCGCCGATGGCCGTGGGCCGGCCGTCGGCGGCCTTGGCCTTCTGGATCAGCGTGAGCTGGCTGGCCGCCAGGCCCACGCCGACGCCCAGGCCGGAGCGCCGCAGGAAGGCGCGCCGGTCCATGGTCGGCAAGGCGTTCGCGAGGCCGCGCCGCAGACTGTGAACGAAGGGCGACGCGTCGGAGGCCCGCGGGCTCGCGGTGCCTGGGGATTTTCTGGTCAGAAGCACGGGGTCTCCTCAGGCTGACGTGGTGGCGTAGTAACGCTTGACGTGTTCGCTCAGGGAATAGCCGCCGCCGTTTTCGGGCGGGGGCGGCAGGGAAGGCGTGGCGGCGGCGACGGGCGCTTCGGTCACCACCTTCGGCAGCGCGGTGACGGCCACCGCGGCGGCGCCGGCGGTGGCGGCACCGAGAAAGAATCCGCGACGGGAGGCCGGCTTGATGCCGGTGTTTTGGCTGTCCTGCATGTTGACTCCAGGAGTGGCTGGGCGCGACGAGCAAGGGAAACCCGGTCGGCCTTATGGATACTAGTCCAGCAACAAGGTGTGAGCAACCCGAATACCCCTCGCATTCGTTCGCTTCAGTCCAGCATGTCGAAGGCTTGCGCCTCGACGTCGCCGAACGCGCGCGTGAATGCGGCGAGCGCCGCGTAGAACCGCGCCTTCGGATGCTGCGACACAGCATCGCACAAGGCGGGCAGCCACGGCTGGATGTGTTTGGAGAACATCGCCTGCTGCTGCGTGAGGTTGGCCACCGCCACGTCTTCGCCGGCGATCAGGTAGCGCATGACCTCGAACAGGCAGGCGATGTGGTCCTCGGTCTCGTAGGTGGCCTCGGTGCGTGCCAGGCCCAGCTTGTCGAGGTCGTGGCGCAGCTGCACGAGCGGCTTGTCGTTGAGAAAGCCGCTGAGGTAGTGCGAGCCGAACAGGAACACCTCGGGCTTGCCGATGCCGCCGAAGAGTGCGTCGTATTCCTCGTGCGCGGCGGCCGCGCTGGTGTCGCGCGCGATGCCGACCAGCTGGCGCCACGGTTCTTCCAGGAAGGCGCCCGCGGCCGGCGCCTCGGTGGGCGCGACCTGGAAGGCCGCCAGCAACTCGGCATCGGGCGCGGCGTACCACAGCCGCGCGAGCAGGCCGTAGAGCTCGGCCCGGGCCACCTCCTCGTCGAGCGCGGAAGTGGCGGGAAAGGTCTGGCTCATAGCGGGGCGATCTTCACTTCGTTGGTGGCGCTGTACAGGTCGATGACGCGGCAGTCGCTGCACATCTTGAGGCGCTCCAGCGCTTCGCCTTGGAACATGGCGTGCCCGGCCAGCTTGCCGAGCATGGCCTCGATGGCCTTTTGCGTGCCGAAGGGCTTGCTGCAGCGGATGCAGGCCCAGGGCTTGGCCTCGTTCAGCAGCACCTGCTGCTTGCGCTCGGGCGCGGCCAGCAGGCGCGGCACGAGCGAGACGGCGTCCTCGGGGCAGGTGGTTTCGCACAGGCCGCATTGCACGCAGTTCTTCTCGATGAAGCGCAGCTGCGGCGCGCTCTGGCTGTCCAGCAGCGCGCCCGACGGGCAGGCGCTGACGCAGGCCAGGCACAGCGTGCACTTGTCCTTGTCGACGGCGACGGCGCCCAGCGGCGATCCGGCCGGCAGCGCGAAGGCCAGCGGGGTCTCGGCGGGCGCCTGCAGGGCCGGGGCCGCGCCCATCAGGTGGTCCAGCGCCATCTCGAGCCGGTCGCGCTTGTCGGCGCCGACGGCGAAGCGGGCGGCCGTGGCCGGCACGCGCTGCGTGGTCGTGCGCAGGCCGGCCAGCGCGGCGTCCAGCGCGGCGGGCGAGTCGGCCTCGATCACGTGGAAGTGCGTGCCGGTGTAGCCCAGGCCCAGCAGCAGCGCCTGCGCGACGTCCCTTTGTTGCTTGAGCGCCGCGAGGTACTGCGGCGCCTCTTCGCCGGTGCACAGCACCGCGACCTGCGAGGCGCCGAAGGCGACGGCGCTCAGCCACAGGTCGATGCCGGTGCTGGCCGCATGAAAGAGGTCGACCGGCATCACGCGCGCCGGCACGCCCTGGGCCTTGCCCAGCTGCGCCTGCCGCCCGAGCTGTTCGAGCAGCGCCTGGCCGCCTTCCTGGCTGTGCAACAGCAGCGCGGCATCGCGCCCACCCGCCGCGGCATAGGTGCCGAGCAGCTTGCGCAGCTTCAGTCCCTGGTCGGGTGCGCGCGGGTAGGTGTAGCCCAGCGCGCCCGTCGGGCACACCGTGGTGCAGGCGCCGCAGCCGACGCACAGGTTCGGGTTGACCACGATGCGCTGGCGTTGCGGGTCGCTGCTCACGGCATGGGCCGAGCACACCTCGACGCAGGCGTTGCAGCCGACCACCTCGTTGCGGCTGTGCGCGCACAGCTTCTGCTTGTAGTCGAAGAACTTGGGCTTCTCGAATTCGCCCACCAGCTCGCGCAGGCGCAGCAGCGTCTGCAGGCCCTCGGCCTGCGCGACGCCGCCGGGCAGGTGGAAGTAGCCCTGCGGCGGCGCGTGCCAGTCGATCTGCGGCGCGGCGCCGAGGTCGAGCACGAGGTCGAAGGCCGCGTCGAGCGCCTGCGGCTCGCGGCTGAAGTTGATGGCGCCGGCCACGCTGCAGGCGCGCTCGCAGTTGCGGTGCGAGGTGCAGCGCGCGCTGTCGATCTGGTAGTCCAGCCCGATGGCCTGCTCGGGGCAGGCGACCACGCAGGCATTGCAGCGGGTGCACAGGTCGAGGTCGATCGCGTTGTCGCGCGTCCAGCGCAGCGTGAAGGCGCCGAGCCAGCCGGTGAGCGAATCGATGCGCCCGGCGATCACCGGCCAGCGGCGCGCCTGGGCGCCGCCGTCTGCACCGGGGCCCTGCGCGAGCACGGTGACGTCGAGCGTGTCGCCGACCAGCGCCGCGGCGCGCTCGGCCGCGTCGAGCGGGCCGATGATCAGCAGCCGGCCCTGGCTGGTGTAGCTCACGGTCGAGACGGGGTCGGGCTCGGGCAGGCTGGCGGCGGCCAGCAGCGCGGCGATCTTCGGCATCGCGTTTTTCGCGTCGCGGCTCCAGCCGCCCGTCTCGCGGATGTTGATGAAGCGGATCGGCGAGGTGGCGTTGGGCGTCTGCGTGGCGAGTTCGCCGAACAGCCGTTTTTCCTGGGTGCAGGCGACCACGACGTCGTCGCCGGACTGGATGGCGCGCTGGAAGGAGGTCGCCTCGCGGCGGCACAGCGACGAATGCAGCGGGAGGGTTTCAGCCAGTGCCGCGCCGAGCGTCTTCGGCTCGAGCGGCATCGTCTGGTTGCAGTCGCAAATCAGCGTGGTGGTCATCGGTTTCTTGGCTGGCGGGTTGCAGCGTGGCAACCGGCGGGCTGGGAAGCGTTGCGGGATCCTGGGACTGTGCCACGTCCGTCGCCTCGGCGGCGTCGGGGGTTTCAGGGGGAATGTCTTCGGCGTCTTCGGGGTCTTCGTCGAAGAGCTTGAGGAACTTGGCGCTGGCCATCTGGCGCAGCACGCTCTCGGGCACGGGGGTGGACTGGGAGTAGTCGTCGACGTAGGTGTCCAGGCCGTCCATCACGTTGAAATGCGGATCGGCAAAGAGCTTGCGGAAGGCCGCGTTCTTGACCTCGGGTGCCACCTGCTTCGTGAGGAAGGGCGTGTAGTCGGACTCGATGCCCAGCGCGTCCACGTCCGCGAGCGTCAGCGGCGGCGCGGCTTCCTGATCGCCTTCGGCGGCGGGGGGCTCGGCGAGCGCGGCGGGTGCTGGCACCGGCGCTGGCGCCGCAACGGGTTCCACGGCCGGCAGGGTCTTTTCTTCCACGACGGCCTCGGCCGCGCGCACCTCCTGCTTGCGGCGCGACCAGCGTCCCAGGAAACCTTCAGACATCGCCCGCGCCCCGTCCGCGCTTCTTCTCGGTCGTCACGCTCGCGGCGTTGCCGAAGCGGTCGACCAGCGAGCGGAAGCTCTCGGGCCGCCGACGGCGCTTGGGCTCGACCACGTAGTGCTCGTCGACGAAGGCGCGCACCCAGTCGACGACCTCCGCGGGCGCCGGCACCTGTTCCACGGTTTCCTGCGCATCGAGCCAGCGGCCGGCCTCGTAGTAGCTGAGCGTGACCACGACCGGGCGCGGAATGGGCAGCGGTGCGAGCGTGGGCTCTTCGTCCATGCGCCACAGCACGAACCAGCACGGCGTCGGTGTGATCGCGTTGAGGTGGTAGCCCTCGGCCTCGTCGCGGTACAGCTCGACCTTGAAGCCGGGGTGCAGCCAGTGCTGCTCGCCGTCGTCGTCGCGCAGGAGGCGCGGCTCGGTGCCGAAGCCGGGCTCGTCGGGCAGCACGCTGTCGAGCGTCCAGCGCCAGGGCTGCCAGTGGCTCGAGGGGCCGTGCAGGCGCTCGCGGCGCATGACCACCGCGACGTCGAGCGTCGGGCGGCCCGTGGGCGCGGTCGCGGGAGTGTCCGAAGAAGGCATGAACGAACCATAGCCGATGGCGCGCCCGTCTGCGAGCAGTACCCCTTCGCGCTCCGCTCGCAACGGTGGCGTAGGATTCCGCATGGCCCCACGTGAAGACGACGCAGAAGACGAGACACCGCTGGCTTTCGATGCGGTCCCGCTGCCCCGGCGCGCCGGCGCGCCGCGCCTGAACCCGGCGCGCGGCCCGCTGCTGCGCCGCATCGAGATCGTCGACCAGCACGGCGAACGCCGCGACATCGACATCCCGGCGGAGCGGCCGTTGACCGTCTTCGTCGACAAGCGCGAACTCGTGACGCTGATGACCCTGGGCGCCGCGCCCGAGCTGCTGGTGCTGGGCTACCTGCTCAACCAGGACCTGGTGCGGCGCGCCGACGAGGTCGAGAGCATCGACGTCGACTGGAGCGTGGAGGCGGCCGCCGTGAAGACCCACCGCGGCATCGCGAACCTCGCCGAGAAAACCGCGCACCGGGTCGTGACCACGGGCTGCGGACAAGGCACCGTCTTCGGCGACGCCATGGCGCAGATCGGCGCCGTGCGGCTGCCGGCGGCGCAGTCGGCGCGCATCGCGCAGGGCACGCTGGCGCGCATCCTCGAACAGATGAAATCGCGCAACAGCGTGCACCGGCACGCCGGGTCGGTGCACGGGTGCGCGCTGTTCCGTGGCACCGAGATGCTGGTGTTCGCGGAAGACGTCGGACGGCACAACGCCATCGACACCATCGCCGGATGGATGGCGGTGCACGGCGTCGACGGCGGCGACAAGGTCTTCTACACCACGGGCCGCCTGACCAGCGAGATGGTGATGAAGTCGGCCCACATGGGCGTGCCGATCGTCGTCTCGCGCAACGGCGTCACCGCGATGGGGCACGAGCTGGCCACCCAGCTCGGCATGACCTTGTTCGGCCGCGCGGCCAACCGCCACTTCCTGTGCTACTGCGGGTTCGAGCGCTTCGACGCCGAGCCGCTGGCGCAGGCGCTCACCGCCGACTGAGCGGCGTGCGCGGCAACCCGCGCCTTACCCGCGCGTGATGTCGATCACCGCCTTCGCGAACGCCTCGGGTGCTTCCTGCGGCAGGTTGTGGCCGATGCCGCCGCTGACCAGCCGGTGCTCGTAGCGCCCCGAGAACTTCTTCGCATACGCACCGGGTTCCGGGTGCGGCGCGCCGTTGGCGTCGCCTTCGAGCGTGATGGTCGGCACGCCGATCACCGGCGCCTGGGCGAGCCGGTTCTCCAGCGCCTGGTATTTCGCCTCGCCCTCGGCCAGGCCGAGGCGCCAGCGGTAGTTGTGCACCGTGATCGCCACGTGGTCGGGGTTCTCGAAGGCGACGGCGCTGCGCTCGAAGGTGGCGGCATCGAAGTTCCACTTCGGCGAGGCGAGCTGCCAGATGAGTTTGGCGAAGTCGTGGCGGTTCTTCTCGTAGCCCGCGCGGCCGCGCTCGGTCGCGAAGTAGTACTGGTACCACCACTGCAGCTCGGCCTGCGGCGGCAGCGGCGCCTTGCCTGCCTCCTGGCTGCCGATGAGGTAGCCGCTGACCGACACCAGCGCCTTCACGCGCTCCGGCCACAGCGCGGCCATGATGCACGCGGTGCGCGCGCCCCAGTCGCAGCCGGCCACGGTGGCGACGGGGATCTTCAGCGCGTCCATCAGCGCAATGATGTCGACGGCCACCGCCGACTGCTGCCCGTTGCGTGGCGTGTCCGCCGACAAAAAGCGGGTGGTGCCGTAGCCGCGCAGGTACGGCACGATCACGCGAAAGCCCGCGGCGGCCAGCTGCGGCGCGACGTCGACGAACATGTGGATGTCGTAGGGCCAGCCATGCAGAAGGATCACCGGCGCGCCGTCGGCCGGGCCGACCTCGTAGTACCCGATGCGCAGGCTGCCGGCGTCGATGCTCTTGAGGGGCTCGAGGCGCCGGGCGCTGCCTGTGCTGGCGGACTGGGCGAAGGCGGGAACGATCGATGTGAGCTGCGTGGCGGCGAGGCCGAGCGCGGCCTTGCCGAGGAAGGCGCGGCGTGGCAGCGAGGGGGAGGCGGTCATGGAAATCTCCTGGGATTCGAGGGGGGACGGCGCGATTGTTCGGGGGGAACCCCACCTGCGGATCGGCTTGTGTATGCCTCTGTATCCGCGCCGGTTCCGGCCACACTAAATTTCAAACGCAGGCGTGCGAAGGCACCTCGACGAAACGTGGTGTGTCGATGTCGGGCCGGGATACACAGGCATACGCAATGCCCGTTGCGCGGTGAGAAGGCGGCCAACAATCCGCCCGTCATCCACTCATCGCCCGAAGGAAATCCCCATGACGCGCCCTCGCGGATTCAAGAAGCTCTGGTTCGCGCTGCTGTTCTTCGCGGGCGGGCTGGCGCACGAGGTGCGCCACCCGACCCAGTGCCAGAGCGTGGCGTCGGTCAGTCTCTCGCTTCGACCGCCGAAGCGAGCACGTAGCCTTCGCTGCGCACGGTCTTGATGTAGCGCGGCTCGCGCGCATCGTCGCGCAGGCGCTGGCGCAGCCGGCTCACGAGCAGGTCGATGGAGCGCTCGAAGAGTTCGGCTTCGCGGCCCTGCGTCAGGCTCAGCAGCTGGTCGCGGCTGAGCACCTTCTGCGGGTGGTCCAGGAACACGCGCAGCAGCCGGTACTCGGCGCCGCTGAGCGCCACCATCACGCCGGCGTCGTCGATCAGGTGGCGCGCCACCGTGTCGACCTGCCACTCGCCGAACCCCAGCTTCTGCGAGGGCTCGACGGTGCCCATGTTGGGCGGCAGCATGCGTGTGCGCCGCATCACGGCGCGGATGCGCGCCAGCAGCTCGCGCGCGGAAAAGGGCTTGGCCAGGTAGTCGTCGGCGCCC
Organism: Variovorax sp. FW301-JW7; assembly: GCF_058788795.1. Taxonomy (NCBI): domain Bacteria; kingdom Pseudomonadati; phylum Pseudomonadota; class Betaproteobacteria; order Burkholderiales; family Comamonadaceae; genus Variovorax; species Variovorax sp. FW301-JW7. The sequence continues at coordinate 287,340 of NZ_JBYTBC010000007.1, read as the reverse complement.
ATCTCCAGGCCCAGGATGCGGTCGGCTTCCTCGCTGCGCGCGGTCAGCATGAGGATGGGCGTGGCCTTGTACTTGCCGGTGCGCAGGTCGCGGCACAGCGTGAGCCCGTCTTCGCCGGGCAGCATCAGGTCCAGGATGATCAGGTCGAAGGGCCCCGACGCCTCGAGCGCGGCGCGCATGTGGCGCCCCGTGGGCACCGCGACCACGCGCAAGCCGTTCTTCACCAGGTAGGTGGTGAGCAGTTCGCGGATGTCCCGGTCGTCGTCGACGATGAGGATGTGGTCGGAGGTCTTGGGCGTCATGGCAGGGGAGGCATTGGCGGCACGGCGCCGCAGCCGCAATGTAGCGTTCCGGCGGCGCGCGGGCCACGGTCGTGGAAACGTAGTGTGTGGATGTGCGGGCCAGATACACAGGCATACAGAAGGCGATCCGGCAGGGGGTGGGCGGCCCAACAATCCGTGCGTTTTCCAACCACCCTGCATCCAAGGAACCTTCATGACCCGCATCGACAAAGTCCTCTACACCGGCAAGACCCGCACCTCCTCGGGAGGCCGCGACGGCGAGGCGCGCAGCTCCGACGGCCGCCTGGACATCAAGCTCTCGTCGCCCGGCAGCGCCGGCACCGGCACCAACCCCGAGCAGCTGTTCGCGGCCGGCTGGTCGGCCTGCTTCATCGGCGCGATGGGCAAGGCGGCCGGAAAGATGAAGGTCGCGCTGCCGCCGGACCTGGCCGTCGATGCCGAGGTCGACCTGGGCACGGCGGGCGGCGAATACTTTTTGCAGGCGCGCCTGAACGTGAGCCTGCCGGGCCTGGACCGCGAGGTGGCCCAAGCCCTCACCGAGGCCGCGCACCAGACCTGCCCCTATTCCAAGGCGACCCGAGGCAACATCGACGTTGCCATCCACCTGGTGTGAGCCCGCTGCGCTGATGACGCATCGCCACGCCGCCTGACGAAGAAGCTGTCCATGTCCACTTCCGCGAACCCCGTTGCGAATCCCACCGGCACGGCGCCGCGCTGGCGCCGCCTGCTGCCCGGCTCGCTGTTCTCCCGCGTGACGCTGATCATCGTGGTGGGCCTGGCGATCGCGCAGCTGCTCACCTTCGCGGCGATCCGCTACGAGCGGAACATGGCGCTTCGCGAGCTGATGATGATCGGCATCGAGCGCGACATCGCAAGCTCGGTCGCCATCCTCGACCGGCTCCCCGCGGCGGAGCGCGCCGGCTGGCTCGACCGGCTGGAACGGCGCAACTACCGCTTCGTGCTGGGCGGCAGTGCGCAGGGCAGCGCGCCGGCCTCGGAGGCTTCGCAGCAGTTTGCCGCGGCCATCGTCGATGCGATGCGCCCGTTCCCGGTCGTCAAGGTCGGCGAGGTGGCCTGGCCGCCCGAGGGCCTGCAGATCGAGGTGCGGCTGGGCGACGGCTCGTCCGTGGTCGTGCACGCCGTGCGCGTGGGCATGCCGGTGTCGGGCTGGGTGATGTGGCTGCTGGCGGGCCAGCTGCTGGTGCTGGCCGTGTGCGCCTGGGTCGCGGTGCGGCTGGTGACGCGGCCGCTCGCGCAGCTGTCCGAGGCGGCCGACCAGCTCGGCCCTGATCTGAAAGGCCGCACGCTGGTGGAAGAGGGCCCGACCGAAGTGGCGCACGCGGCGCGCGCCTTCAACGCCATGCAGCAGCGCATCGCGGGCTACATGGCGGAGCGCGTCGAAATCCTGGCGGCCATCTCGCACGACCTGCAGACGCCCATCACGCGGATGCGCCTGCGCACCGACCTGATGGACGACACGCACGACCGCGAGAAATTCCGCCAGGACCTGGACGCCATGAACGCGCTGGTGCGCGAAGGCGTGACCTATGCGCGCACGCTGCACGGCGCCACCGAGCCGCCGCTGCGCATCGATACCGACGCGCTGCTCGAGAGCATGGTGGCCGACTACGAAGACGTGGGCCAGCAGGTGCGCCTCGACGGCCGGGCCGGCGCGCCGATCGTGAGCCGCCCCAACGCGCTGCGCCGCATCCTGATGAACCTGATCGACAACGCGCTGAAGTTCGGCTCCGACGTGACGCTGCGCGTGCAGGCCGAAGGCGAGGGCGGCCGCCTCGTGGTGAGCGTGCTCGACAACGGCCCAGGCATTCCGCCCGACGAACTCGACGCGGTGCTCAAGCCCTTCTACCGCGTCGAAAGCTCGCGCAACCGCAGCACCGGCGGCACCGGCCTGGGCCTGGCCATCGCACACCAGCTGGCCATGGCCATGGGCGCCGAACTCACGCTGCACAACCGCCCCGAAGGCGGGCTGGAGGCGCGGCTGGCGTTGGCCGGCGCGCCCGCTCGCTGAACCCGACCCCACATCCCTTACACCATGCTCATCCTCTTCATCGCCTACCTGGGCGGGGTGCTCACGATCCTGAGCCCCTGCATCCTGCCGGTGCTGCCCTTCGTGTTCGCGCGCGCCGACCGGCCCTTCCGCTCGCACGGCCTGCCGATGCTCGTGGGCATGGCGCTGGCCTTTGCCGTGGTCGCCACGCTGGCCGCGGTGGGCGGCGGCTGGATCGTCACGCTCAACGAATACGGGCGCTACGCGGCCATGGCCTTGCTCGCGTTGTTCGGTGCGACGCTGCTGTTCCCGCGCGTGGCCGAGCGCCTGAGCCGGCCGCTGGTGGCGCTGGGCCTGCGCATGTCCGACGCGCCACAGGCCTCCGTGTTCTCGCCGCTGTGGCTCGGCGTGGGCACGGGCCTGCTCTGGGCGCCGTGCGCGGGGCCGATCCTCGGGCTGATCCTGACGGGCGCGGCGCTCAACGGCGCGAGCGTCGGCACCTCGCTGCTGTTGCTCGCCTATGCGGCCGGCGCATGCACCTCGCTTGCGGTGGCGCTGCTGTCTGGCGGCCGGCTGCTCTCGGCGCTGAAGCGCACGCTGCCGACCGGCGACGGCGTGCGGCGCCTCGCCGGTGCCGCGGTGCTGGCCGGCGTAGGCGCCATCGCGCTGGGGCTGGACACCGGCTGGCTCGCGCGCCTGTCGCTGGGCACCACGGCGACGCTGGAGCAGGCCCTGGTGGACACGCTGCGCAAGGACGCGCCGCAGGCGCAACGCGCGGACACCGGCTTCGTGCGCGTCGCGGACACCCGCCCAGCCCCGGTGCCCGCGCGTGACCTCCGCGTCGAGGGCCGCCTGCCTTCGCTGGCCGGCGCGACCGAGTGGATCAACTCGGCGCCGCTCACGCCCGAGGCCTTGCGCGGCAAGGTGGTGCTGGTCGACTTCTGGACCTACTCGTGCATCAACTGCCTGCGCACGCTGCCCTACGTGCGCGCCTGGGCCGACAAGTACAGGGATGCGGGCCTGGTCGTCCTGGGCGTGCATGCGCCGGAGTTCGCGTTCGAGAAGAGCCCGGCCAATGTGCGCAAGGCCGTGAAAGACCTGGGCATCGGGTTCCCGGTGGCGCTGGACAACGACTTTTCGATCTGGCGCGGCTTCGACAACCAGGCCTGGCCGGCGTTCTATTTCGTCGACGCGCAGGGGCGCATCCGCCATCACCAGTTCGGCGAGAACCGCTACGACAAGGCCGAGCAGGTGATCCAGCAACTGCTGGCCGAGGCCGGGCAGGCGCAGGTCGCGGCCGGGCTGGTCGCGCCGCAGGGGCAGGGCACCCAGGCCGCGCCCGGCGCCGAGCCGGCGCAGTCCGGCGAAACCTATCTGGGCCACGCGCGGGCGCACGGCTTCGCATCGCCCGGCGGCATCGCGCGCGACCGTGCGAAGTCCTACGAGCCCGTGGCTTCCTCGCTGCGCACCAACCAGTGGTCGTTGGGCGGCGACTGGACGGTGGAGGGCGAGCGGGCCGTGCTGAACCAGGCCAACGGCCGCATCGCCTACCGCTTCAAGGCGCGCGACCTGCACCTCGTGCTCGGGCCGATGGCCGACGGCAGGCCGGTGCGTTTCACGGTGCGGGTCGACGGCCAGCCGCCGCTGGCGGACCACGGCGCCGACACCGATGCCCAGGGCCACGGCGTGGTCGATGCGCAGAAGCTGTACCAGCTGGTGCGGCAGTCGGCGGGCAGCGGCAGGGAGCGGCTGTTCGAGATCGAGTTTCTCGACGCCGGCGCGCAGGCCTACGCGTTCACCTTCGGGTGAGCGGCGCCCCGGTCAGGGCGTGAGGCCCGCCGCGTTGACGGCCCGACAGGTGTCGACCTCCTGGCGCGTGGGCAGCACGAAGCAGCGGGCGTCGGCCTCGCGCGCGACGGCTTCGCGCAGCTGGCGTTCCTGCGCGGTTTCCACCTGCAGCTCGACCAGCCACTTCATGAGCAGCGCCATCACGATCAGCAGCACCACGGAGGCTGCCAGCAGGGTCGTGCGCCAGCTGTGGACGCGGAAGACGGAAGCGTTGGAAGTACTCATGGCTTGCGGCCCTCAGCTCGACAGCTGCGGAAAGATCCAGATGCTCATGCCGAGCACCACGCCCGCGCCCAGCGACATGGCCGCCGCGGTCGCGAACAGGCAGGCCACGACCAGGCTCGGCACGACCACCGACATGCTCAGGAAGGCGATGGCGACGAGCACATAGGCCAGCACGGGCAGCAGGGCGATGTAGGCCGGCCGCGCGGTGCCGGTCGGCAGTTCGTCGGGCGTCATGTCACGCAGGAACGGGTTCAGCATGGCGGGCGATCAGCAGTTGCCCTTCTTGGCCTGGCCCGGCGGGCAGAAGTTGCCGCCCTTCTGGGCCGGCGCGGGCTCGGCGCGCGGCGGCGGCGCCTGGTGGTGCGCGCACGCGCTCATGAGAACGGATGCCGCCAGCGCGAGCATCACGGTGATCGTGGATTTGGTCATGGGAACTCCCTGCTTCGATTTCTTGTGCACCCGGGGTGCTTCGGGGCAGGACAATAGTTGCCGTATTAACAATCTCACAGGGAAATGCTCACATTTGTGGGCGAATTGAGAAGGGTGCGGTCAATCTCCGAGCGGGATTGCGCAGTACTTCACACCCGTGCGGCCGACCGGCCGCCGCCGCGCAACCGCTACATTGCATGCCCCATGGACCGCCTCGAGAACATAGAGACCTTCGTGCGGGTCGCACAGACCCAGAGCTTTGCCGAGGCCGCGCGCCAGCTGCGGGTGTCGAAATCGGTGGTGACCAGCCGCGTGAAGCAGCTCGAGGACCACGTCGGCGCGCCGCTGTTCCACCGCAGCACGCGCGTGGTCCGGCTCAGCGACGTGGGGCAGGCCTTCCTGCGCGACTGCGTCGAGCTGGTCGGGCGGGCCAACGACATCATGGACCAGATGCGCGACGCCAAGGACGGGCCCACCGGCACGCTGCGCGTGCATGCGCTCACGGGTTTCGTGCTGGGGCATTTCGCGACGTTGCTGCGCGCCTTCCAGGTGAGCTTTCCGGACATCCACCTGGAGCTCATCGTGAGCGACGCGGTGGTCGACCCGGTGAAGGCAGGCGTCGACTGTGCGCTGCAGATTTTTCCGGCGGCGTCGACCGAGCTGGTGTCGCGCCCGCTGTTCCCGGTGCGCCGCGTGTTCTGCGCCACGCCCGAGTACCTGCGCGCGCACGGCCGGCCCGCGAGCCCGCGCGAGCTGCACAAGCACACGCTCGGCCTGTATTCGGGCTACCCCACGCGCGACCGCTGGACCTTCCATCACGCGGGCGAGCAGGTCACGCTGTACATGAGCGCGGCGCTGCTCACCAACAGCGTCCACCTGCTGCGCGAGTACGCCATGGAGCACGCCGGCATCGTCTGTTTGCCGACGCTGGTGGCCGGCGAGGCGATCCTGCGCGGCGACCTGGAGGTGGTGCTGCCGGCGCACCAGCTGTCGTCGTTCTCGCTCAGCGCGGTGTATGCGGGCACCTCGCGCAATGCCTTCAAGCTGCGCCTGTTCATCGAGCACCTGACCCAGGCGTTCTCGAAGGTGCCGCCGTGGGACGCCGCCATGATCGAACGCGGCCTGCTGCCGCCGGGGCTGATCTGGGACGCCTGACGTGAACGCGGTCCGTTCCGGGGTAAACCCTGTGCATTGAACGGATTTGCCGAACAATGCGGCCCGCGTTTCGGGCCTACCGCTCGCGCCCCCCGTTTCCTACAGTGCATACATCGCAGCCACCACGCTGCATCGTCCGGCACCTCAGGAGACACCCATGACCGTCGCATACCAGACCCGCTTCGGGTCCCTCAAGCACTTCGAGAAAGGCCACGTCGAGCCCATCGACGACGACGTGCGCCACTACGCGTTCTCCAACTGCTTCGAGATCGCCAGCATCAGCGCACCGTACGAGAAGGTCGTGTTCGGCCAGAACCAGATCTACGTGCTGGAAACGCTGCGCGCCGAAGGCACCTCGCCCTGGTTCACCTGCGCCCACGACGAGTTCGCGCTGGTGATGGACGGCGAAATCGAGGTGCACCTCGTGCAGCTCGATGCGGCCCAGGCCGTGGCCGACACCGAGAAGAACGGCGCCGTGCGCGTGAAGGGCGAACCCCAGGGCAAGAAGATGGGCTGGATGAAGCTCTCGCGTGGCCACCAGGGCCTGCTGCCCAAGAACACGGCCTACCAGTTCCGCGTGGCCGGCGACCCGGGCGTGATCGTGCTGCAGACCTGCAAAGGCGACCTCTCCATCGAGAAGTGGGCCGACATCTGCCAGACGCACTGAACCCGCCATCCAGGAGCCACACCATGAACGCACCCGCAGAACTCGCCAAGGTCATCGCATCGCAGCCCGATGCCACGCTCGGCTACAAGGATTTTTCGCTCGGCAGCTTCGGCTTCCGCCGGGACGAGTACTTCGCCCATATCACCTGGAAGACCCGTGACGGCCGACCCATGAGCCACACCATGGACGCAGGCAACTACCTGCGTGCGCTGATGCGCGACGTGGCCTGGGGCTTCTTCTACGGCTGGGTCAACTTCGACAACGTGTTCGGCACCATCAACCACTACGACTCGGTCGACCTGTATGCCGGCAGTTTCAACGGCACCATGAAGGACGCGGGCATCGACCTGCTCGAGAACTTCCCCACGGCGCAGATCCGCGCCACCTTCGAGGCCATGCTCGACGACTGGACCAACGAGGCCTTCGACCCCTTCGCCGCGCCGCAGGAAACCGGCTCGCCCTACGGCCGCAAGAGCGGCAACAACACCGCCAAGATCACCCGGGCGCGCGAGCTGGCCAAGCGCTGCGTGGGCCTGAAGGGCGACCTCGACCTGCGCAGCGACGCGCGCGGCGCGCCGGTCAACCGCGCCTTCGCCGACGTGCCGCAGGGCCAGCCCGAGCTGCACCCCGAGCCGGGCTTCGAGAACGAGGTGCACGCCTTCAACCTCTTCGGTTTTTTGAGCCGCTCGCAGGTCACGTGGAACCCGAGCTTCACCTCGGTGGTGAAGCACAGCTACATGTGCCCGACGACCGAGGAGCACATCCTGCCGATCATCCACGGCAACGACCGCGTCGAGTGGTTCTTCCAGATGACCGACGAGATCCACTGGGACTGCGGCGACAAGAACACCGGCAAGCCCATGGCCCGCGTGATCATGAAGGCCGGCGACATGGCCGCCATGCCCGCCTACTGCCGCCACCAGGGCTTCAGCCCCAAGCGCTCGATGCTGCTGGTGTGGGAGAACGGCTCGCCGAGCCTGGTCTACGAGATCCAGAAGGGCGAGTCGCCCGAGATCCCGGTCGAGTTCTGACCGGCCGGCCCGCCGCCGCCTCTTTCTTCCCGCCATTCATCCATCCAGCCCTCCCCGCGCGGGGAGGGCGAGGAGAACCCATGCCTGCTCTTTCCATCCGCCACCAGCTTTTCATCGACGGCCGTTTCGTCGACGCCGAATCCGGCGAGACGCTCGCCACGCTGAACCCGCACGACAACACGCCCATCGCCCAGGTCGCGCTGGCCGGCAAGGCCGACGTCGACAAGGCCGTGGCCGCCGCGAAGCGTGCGTTCCCCAAGTGGAGCCGCATGGCCGCCGCCGACCGCGGGCGCATCCTGCTGAAGCTGGCCGATCTCATCGAGGCCAACGGCGAAGAACTCGCGCGGCTCGAATCGCTGGACACCGGCCACCCGATCCGCGACTCGCGCCGGCTCGACGTGCCGCGCACCGCCGCGTGCTTTCGCTACTTCGGCGGCATGGCCGACAAGTTCCAGGGCGAGACCATTCCGGTCGAAGAGGGCTTTCTCAACTACACGCTGCGCGAGCCGGTCGGCATCGTCGGGCAGGTGGTGCCGTGGAATTTCCCGCTCATGTTCACGAGCTGGAAGATGGCGCCCGCGCTCGCGGCCGGCAACTGCATCGTGATGAAGCCGGCCGAGATCACGCCGCTCACCTCGCTGCGCATCGCCGAGCTGATGGCCGAGGCCGGCGTGCCGCCCGGCGTGGTCAACATGCTGCCGGGCCTGGGCAGCGTGGCGGGCCAGTACATCGCCGAGCATCCCGAGATCGCCAAGATCGCCTTCACCGGCAGCACCGCCACCGGCCGGCGCATCGTGCAGGCCAGCGCGGGCAACCTGAAGAAGGTGCAGCTCGAACTGGGCGGCAAGGGCCCCAACATCGTGTTCGAGGACGCCAACCTGCAGGCCGCCGTGAACGGCAGCGCCTGGGCCATCTTCCACAACCAGGGCCAGGCCTGCATCGCGGGCTCGCGGCTGATGCTGCACGAGAAGATCGCCGACGCCTTCCTCGAGCAGTTCATTCCGCTGGCCCAATCCATCCGCCTGGGCAACCCGCTCGACGAGGCCACCGAGATGGGCCCGCTCACGAGCGCCCAGCACCGCGACCGCGTGCTGAGCTATGTCGAGGTGGCGCAGGCGCAGGGCGGCGAGGTGCTGGCGGGCGGCGGCGCGCCCGGCGGCGACCTGGCGCAGGGCTGCTATGTGCAGCCGACCGTGGTGCGTGCCCGCTCGTACCAGGACCGCGTGGCGCAGGAAGAGGTGTTCGGCCCCTTCGTCACCGTGCTCACCTTCAAGAGCGACGAAGAGGCGATGCAGATCGCCAACGGCACCGACTACGGCCTGGGCAGCGGCCTGTGGACCCGCGACCTGCAGCGCGCCCACAAGGTGGCGCGCGACCTGCACGCCGGCATGGTCTGGATCAACAGCTACAAGCGCGTGAACCCCGGCTCGCCCTTCGGCGGCGTGGGCCAGAGCGGCTACGGCCGCGAGATGGGCTTCGATGCGATGCGCGAGTACACGCAGGTGAAAAGCGTGTGGGTCAACGTCGACGCGCAGATTCCGCCGCACTTCGTGCGCTGACGTTTTCCTTTTTCTTCCCAACCCGACGGACGCACACGATGTCTTTCTCGATCCTCTCCCGGGCCCTGGTCGCCTGCACCTTGCTGTGGGGCATGGCCGCGCAGGCCCAGGCGCCGGCCTGGCCGACCAAGCCGGTGCGGCTGGTCGTCGGCTTTCCGCCGGGCGGCATCGTCGACACCGTCGCGCGCCAGTTGCAGCCGCGCCTGCAGGCCGCGCTCGGCCAGACCGTGATCGTGGACAGCCGCAGCGGCGCCGGCGGCACGCTGGCGGGCGCCGAGGTGGCCCGCGCGGCGCCCGACGGCCACACGCTGCTGATGGTGTTCGACAGCTACGCGACCTACCCGCTGGTCTATCCGAAGCTGAGTTTCGACATCGCCAAAGACCTGCAGCCCGTGACGCAGGTGGCGAGCAACCCGCTGGTGCTGGTGGTCAACCCGAAGGTCGAGGCGAAGGATTTCGTGCGCTTCGTCGGCCTGCTCAAGGCGCAGCCGGGGCGCCTGAACTACGCCAGCGTCGGGCCGGGCTCGAGCAACCACCTCACGGCCGAGTACTTCAAGGCCGTCAGCGGTACCTTCGTCACGCACATCCCCTATCGCGGCGGCGGTCCGGCCCAGCAGGACCTGCTGGGCGGGCAGGTCGAGATGATGTTCCTCTCGGCCGTGCTGGCCCAGCCGCACGTCAACGCGGGCCGGCTGCGCGCCCTGGCCCAGACCGGCGCGCAGCGCGTGGCCGCCTATGCCGACGTGCCGACCGTGGCCGAGAGCGGCTACCCCGGCTTCGAGGTGAACTCCTGGGTCGGCCTGCTGGCCCCGGCCGGCACGCCGCGCGCCGTGGTCGACCGGCTGCAGGCCGAGGTGCGAAAGATCGTGACGGAGCCCGCGTTCCAGCAGCGGCTGCGCGAACAGGGTCTGACGGGCATCGCCAACACGCCCGAGCAGTTCGCCGCCGTGCTGCGCGCCGAGCAGGACAAGTGGGCCCGGCTGGTGCGCGAGCGCCGCCTGAGCCTCGAATAGCCAAAAAGAAAAGGAGCGCGCCATGCACGACTTCATCCACACCACCCATCCGCAGCGCGTGGTGTTCGGCGCCGGTTCGCTGCGCCATCTGGCGCGCGAGATCGATGCGCTGGGCGCGAAGAAAGCGCTGGTGCTGTGCACGCCCGAGCAGCGCCCGCAGGCCGAGCGCGTGGCGGCCTCGCTCGGCGCGCAGGCGGCCGGCTTGTTCGACCGCGCCGTGATGCACGTGCCCGTGGAAACGGCGCGCGAGGCCCGCGACCTGGCGCGCCGGCTCGGTGCCGACTGCGCCGTGGCGCTGGGCGGCGGCTCCACCACGGGGCTGGGCAAGGCCATCGCGCTGGAGTCCGGGCTGCCGATCGTCGCCATTCCCACCACCTACGCGGGCAGCGAGATGACGCCGATCTACGGCCTCACCGAGAACGGCCTGAAGAAGACCGGCAAGGACCCGCGCGTGCTGCCGCGCACCGTGATCTACGACCCCGAGCTGTCGCGCACGCTGCCCGTGGGCCTGAGCGTGACCAGCGGCATCAACGCCATCGCGCACGCGGCCGAAGGCCTGTACGCGCAGGACAGCAACCCGGTGATGGACCTGATGGCCGAGGAAGGCATCGCCGCGCTCGCACGCGCGCTGCCCGCCATCCGCGTGCAGCCCGGCGACCTGGCCGCCCGTTCCGATGCGCTGTACGGCGCCTGGCTGTGCGGCGGCGTGCTCGGCGCGGTGGGCATGGCCCTGCACCACAAGCTGTGCCACACGCTGGGCGGCAGCTTCAACCTGCCGCACGCCGAGGTGCACACGGTGGTGCTGCCGCATGCGCTCGCATTCAACGCGCAGGCCGCGCCGCATGCCATGGCGCGCATCGCGCGCGCGCTCGGCGGCGTGTCGGCACCGGCGGCGGTCTTTGCGCTGGCGCGCGACAACGGCGCACCGGTGGCGCTGAAGGACATCGGCATGCGTGCCGCCGACCTCGACCGCGCGGCCGACATCGCCGTCGCCAACCCGTACTGGAACCCGCGGCCCTTCGGCCCGGCCGAGCGCGACGCGATCCGCGCGCTGCTGCAACGCGCCTTCGACGGCGAGCCGCCGGGCTAGGCACGGCGCGGGCATCGAAGACAGACACGAACAACGAAGGAGACAGCCATGACATTCAACCGCAGACAGTTCACGCAGGCCGCCGCCGCGCTTGCCGCCACGGGCGCCGTGCCGCGGGTGTTCGCCGCCGACACGCTCAAGATCGGCTACGTGTCGCCGCAGACCGGGCCGCTCGCGCCCTTCGGTGAGGCCGACAAGTGGGTGATCGAGCAGATGAAGGCCGCCTTCAAGGACGGCATCTCCGTCGGTGGAAAAAAGTACGCGGTGCAGATCGTGCTCAAGGACAGCCAGTCGAACCCCAACCGCGCGGGCGAGGTGGCCAACGACCTGATCCTGAAGGACAAGGTCGCGCTGGTGCTCACGGCCGGCACGCCCGAGACTGCCAACCCGGTGAGCGACGCCTGCGAACTCAACGAGGTGCCGTGCATCTCCAGCGTGGTGCCGTGGCAGCCGTGGTTCTTCGGCCGCAAGGGCGATCCGGCCAAGGGCTTCAACTGGACCTACCACCTGTTCTGGGGGCTCGAAGACGTCATCGCCACCTTCACCAACGGATGGAAGACCGTGGCCACCAACAAGAAGGTCGGCGGCCTGTTCCCCAACGACGGCGACGGCAATGCCTGGGGCGACAAGGAGCTGGGCTTTCCCAAGCCGCTCGCGCAGATGGGTTTCACGCTCACCGACCCTGGCCGCTTCCAGAACGGCACGCAGGACTTCAGCGCGCAGATCGCGGCCTTCAAGCGCGACAACGTCGAGATCGTCACCGGCGTGGTGATCCCGCCCGACGCCAAGACCTTCCTCACGCAGGCGCGCCAGCAGGGCTTCAAGCCCAAGGTGATCACGCTGGGCAAGGCGCTGCTGTTCCCGGGCGCCATCGAGGCCCTGGGCGAGTTGGGCGAGGGCCTGTCGACCGAGGTGTGGTGGAGCCCGTCGCACCCCTTCAGCTCCAGCCTCACGCAGCAAAGCGCCAAGGCGCTGGCCGAGGCCTACGAAGCCGGCACGAAGAAGCAGTGGACGCAGCCCATCGGCTTTGCGCATGCGCTGTTCGAGGTGGCGGCGAACGCGCTGTCGCGATCGAAGTCGCTCAAGGCCGGCGACGTGCGCGACGCCGTGGCCGCGACCTCGATCAACTCCGTGGTCGGCCCCGTGAAGTGGGGCGGCCAGGGCCCGTTCAAGAACGTCAGCAAGACGCCGCTGGTGCTCGGCCAGTGGGGCAAGGGCAAGCAGCGCAAGGTGGAGCTGACGCTGGTGAACAACGAGGCCGCGAAGGCGATCCCCACCGGCGGCGCGCTGCGCCTGCTCTGAGTGACGGCTGCCATGACGCTGCTGGCCTTGCACGGCGTGAGCAAGTCCTACGGGGCGCTGAAGGTCACCGACGGCATCACGCTGGCGGTGGCCGAGGGCGAGACGCTGGGCATCCTCGGGCCCAACGGCGCGGGCAAGACCACGCTGTTCAACCTGATCTCGGGCGACGCGCGCGTCGACGCCGGCCGGGTGGAGTACGCGGGCCGCGACGTGACGCGGCTGCGCCCGCACCAGCGCTGCCGCGCCGGCATCGGCCGCAGCTACCAGGTGCCGCAGCCCTTCGGCCACATGAGCGTGTTCGAGAACCTCGTCACCGCCGCCTGCTTCGGCGGCCAGCAGGCCGAGCGCGAAGCCTGGGAGACGGCGCACGAGGTGCTGGCCCAGACCGGCCTGGCGCCGCACGCCAACAAGCCGGCCGGCGGGCTCACGCTGCTCGACCGCAAGCGGCTGGAGCTGGCGCGCGCGCTCGCGACCAAGCCGCGCCTGTTGCTGCTCGACGAGATCGCGGGCGGGCTCACCGAGCCCGAGGCGGCGGTGCTGGTGGCGGAACTGAAACGCATCAAGGCGCGCGGCGTGACCATGATCTGGATCGAGCACGTCGTGCATGCGCTGCTGTCGCTGGCCGACCGGCTGTTCGTCATCAACTTCGGGCAGCAGCTGGCGGAAGGCGCGCCGCGCGCGGTGATGAACGACCCCGAGGTGCGGCGCGTGTACATGGGGATCGAGGCATGAACGCGCTGCTCGACACCCACGGCCTGCAGGCCTTCTACGGCGATGCGCAGGCGCTGTTCGGCATCGACTTCACGCTGTCGGCGGGCGAACTGGTGGCGGTCATCGGCGCCAACGGCGCGGGCAAGTCGACCTTTCTGAAAAGCCTCACGGGGCTGCTGCGCGCGCCGTCCGAAGCGATCCGCTTCAAGGGCGAACCCATCGGCGGCCTGCCGCCCGGCGAGATCGTGCGGCGCGGCCTGGCGATGGTGCCCGAAGGCCGGCGCCTGTTCCCGAGCCTGAGCGTGGAAGAGAACCTGCTGATGGGCGCCACGCCGCGCCGCGCGGGGCCATGGAACCTGCAGCGCCTGTACGGCCTGTTCCCCATCCTGGCCGAGAAGCGGCGCCAGCCCGCCACCTCCCTGTCGGGCGGGCAGCAGCAGATGGTGGCGCTGGGCCGCGCGCTCATGAGCAACCCCGAGCTGCTGCTGTGCGACGAGCTCTCGCTCGGCCTGGCGCCGGTCGTCATCCGCGAGATCTATGCGGCCATGCCGGTCATCACGGGGGAGGGCATGACGGTCGTGATCGTGGAGCAGGACGTGCGCATGGCGCGCCAGGTGTCGCAGCGCGTGTACTGCTTCCAGGACGGGCGCGTGTCGCTCACGGGGCGCTCGGACGAACTCACGCCCGAGCAGATCTCGCAAGCCTACTTCGGCATCGAGGAGCATCATGCTTGAAACCCTGCTCCAGGGCGTGCTGCTCGGCGGCCTCTACACGCTGTTCGCGCTCGGCCAGTCGCTGATGTTCGGCGTCATGCGACTCACCAACACGGCGCAGGGCGACTTCATCATCCTGGGCGCCTTCGCGGTGATCGCCGGCGTCTCGATGACCGGCGCATCCGTGCCGTGGGCGGTGGTGCTCGCGGTGCTGCCGCTGGCCTTCGGCTTCGGCTACCTGCTGCAGCGCCACGTGCTCAACGGCACGCTGGGCAAGGACCCGCTGCCTTCGCTGGTCGTGACCTTCGGCCTGTCGATCGTGATCCAGAACCTCCTGCTGGAGCTGTTCTCGGCCGACCCGCGCGCCATCGAGGTCGGCGCGCTGGCCACCGCGTCGGTGCCGCTGGGCGACACGCTGGCGCTGGGGGCGTTGCCGCTGGTGATCCTGGCGGTCGCGGTGGCGGCCACGGGCGCGATGCAGTGGATGTTCACGCGCACGCCGCTGGGCCGCACCTTCCGCGCGGTCTCCGACGACCGCGAGATCGCCGAGCTGATGGGCCTCAAAGCCAAGCAGGTGTATGCGCTGGCCACGGGCATCGCCTTCGTGCTGATCGCCATCGCCGGCGCGCTGCAGGGCATGCGCACCACGGTGTCGCCGTCGGACGGCCCGCTGCTGCTGCTCTTTGCCTTCGAGGCCGTGATCATCGGCGGCATGGGCTCGTTCTGGGGCACGCTGGCCGGCGCCATGATCCTGGGCATCGCGCAGCAGATCGGCTTTCGCATCGATCCGGGCTGGGGCATCTGGTTCGGCCATCTCGTGTTCCTCGCGGTGCTGGTGCTGCGGCCGCAGGGACTGTTCCCCAAGACACGCTGACCCCTTCCGACATGACCGACAAGACCTCCCCCGCGCCGCTCAAGCACGTGCTGTTCATCATGTGCGACCAGCTGCGCGCCGACCACCTCTCGTGCTACGGCCACCCGCGCCTGCAGACCCCGCACATCGACACGATGGCCGCGCGCGGCGTGCGCTTCAGCCATGCCTATGCGCAGGGCGCGGTCTGCGGCGCCTCGCGCATGTCGACCTACACCGGCCGCTATGTCAGCAGCCACGGGACGATGTGGAACTTCGTGCCGCTGTCGGTGGGGCAGAAGACGCTGGGCGACCACCTGCGCCCGCACGGCGTGCGCTGCGCGCTGGTCGGCAAGACGCACGTCGAGGCCGACACCGAGGGCGCGCGGCGCCTGGGCATCGACCCGACGCAGGGCGCGGGCCGGCTCGCGATGGAGGGCGGCTTCGAGCCCTGTGCGCGCGACGACGGCATCTGGCCGCCGGGCTTCAAGGTCACGGGCAATGCCTACTGCGACTGGCTGCGCGCGCAGGGCTACGAATCGGACAACCCCTGGCACGACTTCGCCAACTCGGGCCGCGGCCCCGACGGCGAGATCCTGAGCGGCTGGCAGATGCGCTGGGCCGACCGGCCCGCGCACATCGCCGGCGCGCACAGCGAGACGCCCTACACGACCGAGCGCGCGATCGACTTCATGCGCGAGGCCGGCGACGCGCCCTGGGTGCTGCACCTGTCGTACATCAAGCCGCACTGGCCCTACGTGGCGCCCGCGCCGTACCACGCGATGTACGGGCCCGACGACATGTTGCCGGTGGTGCGCAGCGAGGCCGAGCGCGTCGACGCCCACCCGGTCGTCGAGGGCTTCCGGCGCGAGACCGTGAGCCGCAACTTCAGCCGCGACGAGGTGCGCAACATGGTGGTGCCGACCTACATGGGGCTCGTGAAGCAGGTCGACGACCAGCTCGGCCGGCTCTTCGCCTTCATGGCCGAACAGGGGCTGGACCGCGACACGCTGGTGGTCTTCACCAGCGACCACGGCGACTACCTGGGCGACCACTGGCTGGGCGAGAAGGAGCTGTTCCACGACCCGATCGTGAAGGTGCCGCTGATCGTGGTCGACCCGCGCGCCGAGGCCGATGCGCGTCGCGGCACGGTGAGCGACGCGCTGGTCGAGTGCATCGACCTCGTGCCGACCATGCTCGACGCGCTGGGCCTGCCGCAGCCGGCCGAATGGCTCGAAGGGCAGTCGCTGCGCCCGCTGCTGCACGGCCACGCCGGCGCGACCGGCAAGGACCTGGTGGTGTGCGAGAACAGCTTCGCCTTCCGCGACGAGGTGCGCCTGCCGCTGGCCCAGCCCGTCGAGCGCTGCCACATGACGATGCTGCGCACGCGCCGCTGGAAGTTCGTGCACTTCGAAGACCTGCCGCCGCAGCTGTTCGACATGCAGGCCGACCCCGACGAGCTGGTCGACCTGGGCCGCGACCCGGCCTTGGCCGCGGTGCGCGAGCAGATGCTGGGCCTGCTGTTCGACTGGCTGCGCCAGCGGCGGCGCTTTCCCACGGTGGCGCCCGAGGACATCGCGCGCTGGAACGCACGCGAGCTGGCGGCCGGCATCCTCATCGGCGCCTGGTAGGCGACCGCGCACCCCATTTCAAAGACAGGAGACATCCCATGAACGCCTTTCGCCGACCTCTCGCGGCCTGCATGGCGGCAGCCGCCGTGCTCGCCACCATCGCACCCAGCCACGCCGCCGACACCTGGCCCACCAAGCCCGTGCGGCTGGTGGTGGCCTTCCCGGCCGGTGCGCCGGGCGACATCGTCTCGCGGCTGATGCAGCCGGCCCTGCAGAAGGCGCTGGGCCAGCCCGTGGTGGTCGACAACAAGCCGGGCGCGGGCGGCAACATCGGCATGCAGGAGGTGGCGCGCGCCACCGACGGCCACACGGTGCTGGTCGGCCCCGACACCATGCTGACCATCAACCCGCACCTGTACCGCAAGCTTGCCATCCGCCCGATGGAAGACCTGGTGCCCGTGACCCAGCTGGCCGCGTTCAGCCAGGAGCTGGTGTGCTTTCCTGGCGCCGGCATCAAGACCCTGCCCGAGCTGCTGGCCGCGGCCCGGGCCAAGCCCATGAGCTATGCCTCGGGCGGCCCCGGCGTGCCCGGCCACATGGCCATGGAGATGCTGCTGGCCGACGTCGGCGTGCAGATGCAGCACGTGCCCTACCGCGGCCCGAGTCCGGCCATGCAGGACGTGATGGGCGGCATGGTGCCCTGCGGCTTCCTGGCCTCGCCGACGGTCGGCCCGATCATCCGCGACGGCAAGCTGGTGGCCATCGCCGTGTCCGGCAGCAAGCGCCTGGGCAGCCAGCCCACGGTGCCGACCGTGGCGCAGGCGGGCATCAAGGGCTACGACGCCAGCTTCGCCGAGATGATGGCCATGCCGCGCGCCACGCCGCCGGCCGTGGTGGCGCGCCTGCAGGCCGAGGTGGCGAAGGCGCTGGCCGCGCCCGAACTGCGCGAGCGGCTGGCCACCATGGACCTCGAGGTGGTGGCCAACACGCCCGAAGAAGCGGCGCGTCGCCTGCGCGCCGAGCACCAGCGCTGGGGCCAGGTGGCCGCGCGCGTGCAGCTGCAGCTGGACTGAGCGCGATGACCGCCGTCGTCGTCACCATCGACACCGGCAGCAGCCGCCGCGCGGGCTGGACCGCCGCCGCGCTGGTGGCGGTGGCCGCCACGCTGCCCTTCTGGGGCGAGCCCAGCTGGATGCGCGAGTTCGTCGAGATCGCCTGCTACTTCATCTTCGCGATGATGTGGAACCTGCTGGCCGGCTACGGCGGCATGGTCAGCATCGGGCAGCAGGCCTTCTTCGGCTTCGGCGGCTACGTGATGCTGATGCTGGGCAACTTCGCGGGCGTGAATCCGTTCGTGGCGATTCCGCTCGGGGCACTGGCCGCCGCGCTGATCGCGGTGCCGGTGTCCTTCGTGGCGTTCCGGCTGTCGGGCGGCTACTTCGCCATCGGCACCTGGGTGATCGCCGAGGTGTTCCGGCTCAGCTTCGCCAACGTGTCGGCGGTGGGCGGCGGCTCGGGCACCACGCTCACGGCGCTGCGCGGCATCGAGCGCGCCACGCGCGAGAGCGTCACCTACTGGATGGCGCTGGGCTGCGTGGTGGCGGCGGTGTCGCTGGTCTACCTGTTCCTGCGCAGCCGCTTCGGGCTGGCGCTGCTGGCGATCCGCGACAACGAGATGGCCGCCGAATCGCAGGGCATCCCGGTGGCGCGCATGAAGCTCGCGGTGTACGTGGTGGCGGCCTTCGGCGCCGGGCTGGCGGGCGCGCTGTACTTCGTGGGAAACCTGCGCATCAGCCCCGACGCGGCCTTCGCGCCGAACTGGACCGCCTTCGCGATCTTCATGGTCGTGATCGGCGGCATCGGCCGCATCGAGGGGCCGCTGGTGGGCGCGCTGGTGTTCTGGGCGCTGAACAAGTTCCTGAGCGACTACGGCACCTGGTACCTGCTCGGCCTCGGGCTGCTGGCCATCGTGGCCACGATCTTCTTCAAGCAGGGGCTGTGGGGCTGGGCGCAGCAGCGCTGGGCCTGGTCCCTGTTCCCGACGCAGCGGTGCCTGGCGGCGCCGCACGCGCCTTCTTCCCCCCTGGAGCCTGACGCCCATGCGCAACATCGATGAACACACCATCACCGCCGCCGTGCTCGAGCGCATGGCCGGCTGCGAGGACGCGCGCCTGAAGGAAGTGCTGTCGGCGCTGGTGCGCCACCTGCACGACTTCGCGCGCGAGGTGCGGCTCACCGAGGCCGAGTGGGCCGCGGGCATCGACTTCCTCACCGCCACGGGCCAGAAGTGCGACGCGCAGCGCCAGGAGTTCATCCTGCTGTCGGACACCCTGGGCCTGTCGATGCTCACGGTGGCGATGAACCACGCCAAGAGCCCGCAGGCCACCGAGGCCACCGTGTTCGGCCCCTTCCACGTGGCCGGCGCACCGCCGCTGCCGCTGGGCAGCGACATCGCGGCTGGCGCGGTGGGCGAGCCGCTGTTCGTGCAGGCTACGGTGCGCGGGCGCGACGGTGAGCCCGTCGCCGATGCGGTGGTCGACGTGTGGGAGGCCGACGCCGAAGGCTTCTACGACGTGCAGCGGCCCGGCAACCCCATGCAGGGGCGGGCGGTGCTGCGCACGGACGCGCAAGGGCGGCTGTGGTTTCGCGGCGTGGCGCCGGTGGCCTATCCGATTCCCACCGACGGGCCCGTGGGCGCGATGCTGCGCGCGACCCGGCGCCATCCGTGGCGGCCCGCGCACGTGCACTTCATGGTGCAGGCGCCGGGCTACGAGACGCTGATCACGCACGTCTTCCGCGAAGGCGACCCGTACCTCGACAGCGACGCGGTGTTCGGCGTGCGCAGCTCGCTCATCGGCGACTTCGCGGCACATGCGCCGGGCCGCGCGCCCGACGGCAGCGTGCAGGACGGGCCGTTCCACACGCTGGACTTCGCGTTCGTGCTCGAGCCGGCAGGGGGCTGAGGGCCCGCGAACCGTTTGGGCGTTTCGGCGCCTCTATGGCAGGTGTCCATCCCCAAGGAGCCCTGCACCATGTGTCCTGTTTCCATCACCTGGCATCTGCTTCGCGGCGCGGGAGCGCTTGTGCTCATCGCGCTGGCCGTGCTGCTGTCGTCCGCGCATCCCTGGATCGCGCCACCGGCCCTTGTCGGCGCCTTGCTGCTGCTGCGCGGCTGCCCGATGTGCTGGCTCGTCGGGCTGCTCGAAAGGCTGTCCGTGCGCAAGGCCGCACATGCGTCCGAGGCCACTTCCGAGAGGGCTTGAGCGCGTTGGGCCTTCGTGAAATGGAAGGCTGATCCGGGATTCCATCGCTGCGTGTCGAGGGGGGGAGGCCCCATTACTGTGAGTTTGTTTGCATTGCATGACAAAAGAACAGGGCCACCTGTTTCCGTTGGTCAATACCGGCACTTTTCCCTATCGACTGTTGATAAACGTTAATACATTCCACTCCATTGTGAGAGGCGAGTGGGGAGCGATGAAAAGGGAGCCGATGGTGGACAGGGTGGAACAGAAAAACGGTCGTGTGGTGGTGCTGACGGATTCCGGCGAAGAGATCGACTGGCTGCGCAGCCGGTTGAAGGACGCCGGCTTCAGCCCGTTTTGTGTCGTCAACGAGGAAGACCTGCTGGAGGCTGCCTCGATGCCGGGCGTCGGGCTGTTCCTGCTGATGGGCGAGGTGCTGGAGCGCGCGTTGCCGGAGGTGCTGTTCGGCATCAGCGCGAGCCGCGCGGCCTCGGCGCCGGTGATTGCCCTGGCCCGGTCGCGCGCCGTGCTGGAAACGCCGCGCGTCTCGGTGTTCGATGTCGACGATTTCATGGTGAGTCCGTGGAACGCGCAGGACGTCGTGGCACGGGTGTCGGCGCTGTGCGGCAAGAAGTCGACGCGCAGAAACACGAAGCCGCACGGCCTCTACGGCTTTCAGCTCGTGCGCAGCCGCCTGGCCGTCGAGTACGCGAGCAAAGAAGCGATCCTGACGCCGAGCGAGTTCGAAATCGCGCGGGTGCTGGTGCGCTATCTCGACACGCCCGTGTCGAGGCAGCAATTGCCCCAGGGGCCCCGCCGGAATGAAGAGCACGGGGCCAGCCGCTCGCTGGACGCGCTGGTGTCCCGGGTGCGCAGGAAGCTGGAGTCGATCGTGGGCGATGAATTCCGGGTGCGCTCGCTCTACGGGGTGGGCTACACGCTGGAGCGCGCACACAACCGACGCGCAGGGTGAGGGGGCGCGGGCGACGCCCCGCGGCATTCCACAGGGCGGCGCAAGGCCGCCAAAAAACGATGCCTGCCGATCCGCTTTCGAATTGAAACCGGGCATCGACAGATCAACGAACGAATTTCGGTGAAGTGAGCCGGGTCGGAATGGCTTGAATTGAATTCAAGCCAATGGCGCAGCTGCGCCCGTTGAAATATGGAATTGGCTTTTAAAAACTCCATTTGGCCTTGGATGCACCTCGCCTGGATGCCATCGATGCGCGAGCGTCGGGATGCGCGCACATCTCGATGTGCAGTGGCTATTTACAAATTCAGTGAATTTGTAAATTAAGTTTCGAAGCAGCACGGCCAGGCGCTGAAGCAGCCCGTCGACGCACCAGTTCCGCCGAAAGCGTTCTGCAAGAGCGCCTTCGACCGGCTGCTGCAGGTGTGAAATTATTCAAACGCATCAACCACTTGGAGGAGATGCGCCTGTGAAATTGATCACAGATGAATTGCAGCTTTGTTCACGATCCATGCACTCGTCCAAATTGAGCCAATGTTCACACTTGTTAACTTTGGTGGGACTGTCGTGAAATTTTCCCGAAACCCCTCGCGCTTGCAAGAGGTGGATCACCGAGGTTCGATTGATTTTGTAAACATCTAGAAAATAATATGAACGTGGTAAATGGCTCATGGAAGCGGCTGAAAAAGTGCTCGCATGCATGAGGTTTGGAACGGGCATCGGAAGCGGCTGAAGTGCCGCCTGCGATGCGATGTGTCAGTGGTGTGCTGCAAGTGGCTGGGAAATGGCTTCGACGCCAATTCGCAAGGCCACAGGTCAAGTCAGTTGATCTTCGTGTTGCCTCGGTCTGGCTTTGAAGTTGTTTTTAGGAGTTGTCTATGTCTATCGGAAGTTCATCTCAATTGAATTCGTTCATGTCGCCGGTCGTCCGGCTGACCGTTCGCCTCGGCCTGGGGCTCGGCGTGGCCATGACCCTGGGGCTGGGCGGCCTGGCCGCCGCGCAGGGCACGAAGGCCGCGCCCGCGCCCACCGAGGCGGCGCAGAAGAAGACCGTGGCGGTCGTGCTGACGCAGGCCAAGGTGGTCAAGGACGCGCAGGGCAAGGAGCAGCTGGTGTCGGCCGATTCGGTCAAGCCGGGCGACGTGCTCGAGTACACGGCCACCTATACCAACCACACGGGCAAGAACGTCACGGGTCTCGTGGCCAACCTGCCGATCCCCGAAGGCCTGGAGTACCTGCCCAAGACCGCCAAGCCGGGTGCGACGCTGGTCAAGGTCGCGACCAAGGACGGCGCTTTCGCTGCCGAGCCGCTGGCGCGCACCGTCAACGGCAAGTCGGAGCCGGTTCCGTACAACGAATACCGCTCGCTGCGCTGGACGCTGGGCCAGCTGCCCGCCAACGGCTCGGCTGCGGTGACCGCGCGCGCCAAGGTCGAGGCGGTCGTGCCGCCCGCGCCGGTGGCTGCTGCGGGCGAAGCGCAGAAGGTGGCGCGCGTCGCACCCTGAGTTCGCGGCGCTGACGACGGTCGCGGGCGGCGCTGAGCCGCGCTGACGGCCGCTTCTCTCTTTCTTTCCAAAACCCCGTTGGTTTTTCCATTGCCGGTTTCCGTTCGCGGAAATCCCCGGCCGGGGTGAGTTCGTCCTTTTTTTGACCTTTTTTGACCCCAACCCCGAGGAGAAACCCAAGTGACCCCTACCTTGTCTGCCCGTCGCACCGGCCCAGCGCCGCGCGCGCTCTGGGCGGGCGCAGCAGCTTTGACGCTGAGCTTCCTGTTTGGAAGTTCCGGCGCCCTGGCTGCGGCTCCACCCGCCAACACCATCATCGGTAACCAGGCTTCGGCCACTTACCTGGACCCGAACGGCGCCAGCCAACTGGCCACCTCCAACCTCGTGCAGACGACGGTGCAGCAGGTCGGCTCGTTCAACCTGGACACCTACACCTCCGTGACGACCAATGTGGTCAACACGAAGACCGGCGCTGCAGGCACGACCGTGTACGCACCGCACGTGCTGACCAACACCGGCAACGGCTCCGACACCTTCACGTTCACCGTGACCGCACCGGCCAGCCCGAACGGCTTCACCAAGGTCGAAGTGTTCGCCGACGCGAATGCCGACGGCGTGCCCGACAGCACGACCGCGCTGTGCTCGGTCGTTCCGGGTGCTGTCTGTAGTGTTCCGGCCCAGACCGTGGCAGGCAACAACGGCACGTTCCCGTTCGTCGTCGCGTACTCGATCCCGAGCACCGCTTCGTCGGGCACGTTCACCTCGCCGGTGGCCGCGACCATCACGGCCACGGCGGGCACGCCGGCGCTGTACGCGGCTGGCAACACGCAGGCAGCCGACGTGGACAACGTGAACCTCACGGATCAGGCAGCCTTCAACGCCACCAAGAGCCTGAGCGTTCCGTCGGTCGCCTGGTCGACCAATGGCGGCACCTGGCCCGCGGCATCGGTGAGCGGTCCGCGCTCGGTCGCAGGTTGCGCGGCCACCACCACGGCAGCTGGTGCGCCCGCAGCAGGCTGCGTCTACACCACCTACACGTTGAAGTTCAACAACACGGGTGGTGCGGCTGGCCGGTTCGTCATGACCGACACGTTGCCCGCGGGCTTCACATACGTGCCGGGCTCGGCCGTCTGGAGCAATGCACCGGGCACGGCGCTCACGGACGCACCGCAGGGTGACGTGGCTGGGGACGCCATCGACTTCGCCGCGACCGGCAACACGCTGGCCTTCGTGGTGGCCTCGCTGCCGCCGAACGTCACGCAGACGGTGAGCTTCGTCGTGATGGTCAACAACACGGCGGTCATTGGCACGTCGACCACGACCAACACGGCCAAGTACAACCCCGTGACTGTGCCGACGACGATCAAGTCGGACAACCCGGGCACGACGAACTCGTCGACCAACCCCGCGAGCTACAACGTCATCGGCACCTTCGACATCGTGCTCGGTTCAGCGACGGGTACCGTTGCCGGCTCGCGCGATACGACGGCGGGCCAGCCGAACGCCGTGGCGACCGACCCTGCGGGTGTGGACCACACGGTGCAGCCCACTGCGGTAGGCGGCGCCATGGTGAAGTTCGCGCAGACGGTCTTCAACACGGGCAATGCGACCGATACGGTGAACCTCGTGAAGGGCACCGACAACTTCCCGAGCGGCACGACCTTCAAGTTCTTCGCTGAGGACGGCTTCACGCCGTTGATCGACAGCAACAGCGATGGCATTCCGGACACGGGGCCGATTGGCGCAAATGGCACCTTCAAGTTCGTCACCGTGGCGACGTTGCCAGCAATGGCGACCGTTCCTGTGGGTTCGCCGTACTCCGTGGTCGTGATCGGTACCTCGACTGGCGATAGCACGAAGAGCGACCGTACGCGCGATACGTTGACCAACATCGTGACCGTACTCGTTGACCTGACCAACAGCACGGGCGGTAGCAGTGACCCTGTCACGGGCGACTTGGGCACCGGTCCCAGCTCGAAGCCGACGACGACGACGGATACCCCGGCCGGCACTGCGGCGGTCTTCCCCCTGTACGTCAGTAACAACGATTCGGTGGCCAACACCTACAGCCTGGCCGCGAGCCAAGCCAACAACTTCCCGGGCAGCCTGCCGGCAGGCTGGACGGTGAAGTTCGTGCTTGGAAGTGTTACGCCGGCCAATTGCGCGGCTGCGACTGGGGTCACCCAGGTGCCCGTGAACAGCGGTAGCCAAGCGCTGGTGAGCGCCTGCGTGACGCCGCCTGCTTCGCAAGCGGTGATCGTCGCCCCGGGTCAGGCGATCTACTTCCAGGTGCGTTCGACCGCTCCGACCTCGACCAAAGCCGTGGCCATCGATACGAAACTGGACGCTGTGACGGTGAGCAAGGCCAACACCTTTGGAGCGACTCTCACGCCAAATAACAGCGGCCAGGTCGCTCCGGGCGGTTCGGTGGTGTACGCCCACACGCTGACGAATACCGGCGCGCAAAGCTGTGCAGGGCCCTACACCGTGACGGCCGCAACGACCCAGGCAGGCTGGACCACGGCGCTGTACATCGACGTGAACGGCGACGGCCAGATCGACGGCGGCGACACGCTGGTGACCGGCACGATCCCGGGCCCGCTGGCGGCCAACGGCACGCAGAAGCTGCTCGTCAAGGTGTTCGCACCGGGCGGCGCTTCGGCAGGTACCGTGGACACGGCCACCGTCACGGTGACCTTCCCCGCAGGCGCCACCTCGTGCGGCACGCCCTCGGCCACCGACGTGACCACGGTCATCACCGGCCAGATGCGCCTCGTGAAGACGCAGGCACTGGACGTGAACTGCGATGGCGCCGAGGTCCCGTCCTCGTCGGCTCCGCTGGTCGCCAAGCCCGGTGAGTGCATCGTGTACCGCGTCGTTGCGACCAACGAAGGCGTGGCACCGGTCACCAACATGTCGATCAACGACGCGGTGCCGGCCTACACCTCCTTCACCGGTGCGACGCAGCCTCCGGCCGCCAACCAGTGCACGTCCACCGGCGTGACCGGCACGGCCCTGGCCTACAGCAGCACCGCCACCACCGTGGCTTGCGGCAGCGCAAGCAACACCGTCGCACCTGGCGGCACCGCCACGCTGCTGTTCTCCGTGAAGGTCAACAACTGAGCTTCACCTGAGTGAAGCGGAGCCGACGAGCGCAAGCCCGTCGGCTCCCTCGCACAAGGCATGCGAAAGCCTGTGCGTTTTTCCTTTGCGCCTTCTCTCTCTTCCTCTGTCGAGGCGAGGGCGCAAACGAAAAAGTTCTTTCGTTTCTTCTGATCCCCACGCGGTGATCGATCAAGGGTTCGCGGCATGCTGTTCACTTTCAATCCCAGGAGCACACACCGGCCATCGTGGCGCGGATGGGCTGCCGCGCTCGCCGCTGGCGCGGCGCTGCTGCTGGGTGGTGCCGTGCAGGAAGCGAACGCCGCGCCGGCACCCGCCGGCATCGTGATCCGCAGCATCGCCACGGGCACCTACGTGCCCAACGGCCTGGCGCAGACCGAGACCATCTCGTCCAACGAAGTGATCGCCACGGTGCTGCCCGTGGAGGCGCTGGTGCTCACGCAGGACCAGTCGCTGTCGCGCCCGCCCGCGAGCATCGTCACGCTGAGCCACCTGCTCACCAACACCGGCAACGTCGCTTCGACCTACACGCTGGCGCTGGCCAACAATGCGGGCGGCTGCGCGGCCGACACGCTCGACCTGTCGGCGCTTCGCGTGGTGCGCGACAGCAACAACAACGGCGTGGTCGATGCGGCCGATCCAGTGGTGCAACTCAACGCGGCGGGTGCCATTGCTTTGAAGCCCGGCGAGACCGCCGCGCTGCTGGTGCAGGGCACCATCCCCACCGCCGCGACCGGCGTGGCCTGCGTCGGTTTGACGGCCACCACCGCGCTGCAAGGCCTCACCGCGATCAACCGCGACACCGTCACCGTCGGCAACGCCGCCGCGCTGCAGCTGGTCAAGTCGGCCAGCTACCCCGGCAACGTCATCCCCGGCCAGACGCGCATCGACTTCTCGGTCTCGGGCACCAACATCGGCGCACAGGACGCGCAGCCGAGCAACGTCATCGCCCCGACCAACACGCCTTTGCTCGTGAACGGCGCGCCCTCTGCGCTCGTGCTGGTGCGCGACCCCGTGCCCGCCGGCACCCAGTACGTGCCCGGCACCTTGCGCACCACCGCCGCCAACGCCGTCAAGCTGTACCGCCTGGCCAACGATCCGGCGTACAGCTACCGCACCGCAGAAGACGCCTCGGCCGTCGAAGTGGCCATTGGCATCTCCACGCCCGTGGCGCGCAACGTGTCCATCGCGATGCAGTTCGCCGTCAAGGTCAACGCCGACCAGGTGGGCGAGATCCGCAACACCGCGCACAGCACCTACAACGACGGCACCGGCCCGGCCACCGTGCCTTCGAACACCATCGTCATCAGCTCCACCCAGGCCCGCATCGGCGTGGCCAAGGCCGCGTCCACCCCGCGCGTGAACCGCGGCACCGACGGCAAGACCGACGGCACCGCCACCGTGCGCTTCAGCGTCAACGTGCGCAACTACGGCACGTCATGGCTGTACGGCGTGCAGGCCGCCGACGTGATGGAAGGCGCGGGCGCCACGCAGTTCGGCAGCTACACGGCAGCCGCCGTGCCCGGCGCGAATCAATACACCATCGTGCCCGGCTCGATCGTGATCGCGCCCGCACCCAGCGGCGGTACGGTTGCAGCCGCGAATCCCGCCTTCAAGGGCACCGCTGCCGCCTCGAGCCTGCTGGCCGACGGCGCCGTGCTGCCCGTGGGCGCGCAACTGACGGTGCAGTTCGATGCCCGCATCAACTTCACCGGCCGCACCGGCACCTTGCTGAACACCGTCAAGGCCTCGGGTGCATTGAACGCCGGCGGCCCCGCGGTGGCCCTGGACGACTCCGTCAACGGCGACAACCCCGACGCCGACGGCGATGGCAACCCCAACAACGACACCTCGCCCACGCCGGTGTCGACCCAGCTGCCCACGCTCACGCTGACCAAGCAGGCCTCCATCGCACGGCGCGTGTCGCCCGGCGTCTACGAGCTGGACTACACCTTCAAGGTCACCAACACCGGCGCCGTCGCCGCACCCAACGTGCGCGTGATCGACAACCTGAACTGCACCTTCGACATGGACAAGTCGAGCGGTCAGGTCGCGTCGTGGGAACTGCTGGGCCCGCCCAAGGCCGCCAACGGCAACCTCAACGCCGCCACCGGCTTCACCGGCCGCGCCACCTGCAACCGCACCACGCAGGACAGCGCCGACCCGTTTCAGCTGCCCACCGAAGTGGCGCTGAGCCTGACCGACGGCGCCCGTGCGTTGGCACCCGGCCAGAGCGAGCAGATCCGCCTGAGCGTGCGCATTACCGAGAAGCCTGCCGCCATCGGCGGGCGCGTGTCGCTCACCAACAAGGCCTGGGCCGCCGCCTTCGAGCAGAACACCGTCAACGTCACGCCCACCATGCTGCTGGCCGCCACCGCCACCTCGGTGCAGGCACTGCTGGTCGATCCGCAGGGCACGGTCTACAACGCATTGACGCGCCAACCCGTGGCCGGCGCGCTGGTCACCTACACGCGCCAGTCGTGCAGCAGCGGCACGGCCGGCCCCATCACCGCGGCCGAGATCTACGGCGCCGATTCGGGCACCTACACGCTCAACCCCAACGGCAGCATCTCGATGACCACGGGCGCGGATGGCGCCTACCAGTTCTACCTGCAGACGCCGCCCGTGACGGGCCTGTGCACGTACGCACTCTCGGTCACGCCGCCCGCAGGCAGCGGCTACGTGTACCCCTCGCAGCTGATCCCCGTGACCGGTGGCTCGTTCACGAGTTGCGGCGCCGTCGTGCCCAGCGCCGTGCCCCCGAAGGACGCCGACCCGACCAGCTACTACTTCCAGGTGCAGGCTGGCGCGAAGCCCGACGGCACGCCGTGCGACGCCGTGCACAACCACATCCCGCTCGACCCGGGCAACATCCTGGGCCTGGTGCTGCGCAAGGACGGCAGCAAGCGCCAGGTCGAGTTCGGCGACTTCATCGACTACGCGCTCACCGTCACCAACAAGACCGGCTTCCCCGTCACCGGCCTGACCTTCAACGACACGCTGCCCCCGGGCTTCGCGTATGTGGCCAACAGCGTGCGCCTGAACGGCCAGGTCGTGCCCAACCCCGCCGGCGGCGCCGGCCCGGGCCTGATCTTCAACTACCCCACGCTGGTGGTGGCCCCCGACCAGTCGGCCATGGTGCGCTACCGCGTGCGCATCGGCGTGGGCGCGCCCACCAACGGCGACGCCATCAACCGCGCACGCGCCACCTCGGGCCCCATCCAGTCGAACCTGGCCAACTGGACCGTGCGCGTGACGGGCGGCGTGTTCTCCGACGACGCCTTCGCCTTCGGCAAGGTCTATCTGGACTGCAAGCGCGACGGCAAGCAAGAGGGCGCCGACGAGATCGGCGTGCCCGGCGTGCGCCTGTACATGGAAGACGGCACCCACGTCGTCACCGACATCGAAGGCAAGTGGAGCCTGTACGGCCTGAAGCCCGTCACGCACGTGCTGCGCCTGGACCAGACCACGCTGCCGCTGGGCGCCAAGCTCGAAGTGCTCGACAACCGCAACTCGGGCACCCCCGAGAGCCGCTTCGTCGATCTGAAGAAGGGCGAGTTCCACAAGGCCAACTTCATCATCACGAACTGCGACGAGAAGAGCGTCATCGCCGACGTGGCCGCGCGCCGCGCCGCCATCGCCGCGCGCCCCGACACCGAGGCCGAAGCGCAGGTGCGCCTGCGCCTGGACCCCGAAGGCAAGGTCGTGCCCGTGGGCGACGTGCGCGGCCTGCCCGCCACCGGCCAGGCGCTGGCCAGCGGCAGCACCGGCGCCGTGCAACCCACCTCGGCGCCGCTGATCGCGCTGCCCGTGGCGCCGGCCAACGCCAGCAGCTTCGTCAGCGGCGGTGGCGGCAGCATGGGCGGCACGCTGGGCGTGCAGCCCGCGATCCCCACCGGCAGCCTGTTCTCGCCGCTGAACGGCGTGCCCACCTCGGGCCTGCCGTCGTCGACCACCAGCGGCTCGGCCACCGGCGTCGGCGCGCAAGCCATGCGCCCCATCGGCACCGGCGGCGCGATGCTCGAGCCGCGCGCCAACCCGCTGCTGCCCCAGGCAGTTCCGAGTCCCATCGAACTCGAGACCCTGCTGCCCCAGCTGGAGAACAACACGCTGGGCTTCATCGGCCTGAAGGACCGCGACACCGTCGCCGGCCAGTCGATCAACGTGCGCGTCAAGGGCACCGCCGGCACCTCGTTGCGCCTGAGCGTGAACGGCACCGCGCTGGAAGAACGCCGCGTCGGCAAGAAGACCCAGCTGGCGTCCAAGAACATTGCCGCCTGGGAATACATCGGCGTGGCCCTGCGCCCCGGCACCAACACCCTCAAGCTCGAAGCCGTCGACGGCTTCGGCAACGTGCGCGGCAGCGCCGACGAGATCACCGTGGTCGCCCCCGACAAGCTCGGCGCCATCGAGGTCGACCTGCCCGAGGTGGCGCGCGCCGACCTGCGCACGCCCGTGGTCGTCAAGGTGCGCCTGATCGACGCGGCCGGCGTGCCCGTCACCGCCCGCACGCAACTCACGCTGGAGACCGACCGCGGCCGCTGGCTGGCCGAAGACCTGAACCCGACCGAACCCGGCACCCAGGTCTTCATGGACGGCGGCGCCGCCGAGTTCCAGCTGATGCCCCCGGGCGAGCCCGGCGATGCGCGCCTGCGCGTGAGCGCCGGCACCTTCGTCAAGGAAGTGCGCCTGGCGCTGCTGCCCGAGATGCGCCCCATGATCGGCGTGGGCATCGTCGAAGGCGTGCTCGACTTCACCAAGCGCGGCAAGCTGCCGATCGGCGCCATGCCCGCCGGCGCCGCCTTCGAAGCGGAACTCTCGGGCCTGAAGGACGAAGGCACCAACAGCCGCGCCAGCGGTCGCGCCGCCTTCTTCTTCAAGGGCACCGTCAAGGGCGAGTACCTGCTCACGGCCGCCTACGACTCCGACAAGACGCGCAAGGACCGCCTGTTCCGCGACATCCGCCCCGACGAGTTCTATCCGATCTACGGCGACTCCGCGGTCAAGGGCTTCGACGCCCAAAGCACGCAAAAACTCTACGTGCGCATCGACAAGAACCGCTCCTACCTGCTGTACGGCGACTTCACCACCGCCAGCAGCACCGAGGTGCGCAACCTGAGCCAGAGCAACCGTTCGCTCACGGGCCTGAAGCACGTGTACGAGGACGAGAACGTGCGCGCCACCAGCTATGTCTCGCGCACCGCGCAGACGCAACAGGTGGAAGAGTTCCGCGCGCTGGGCACCTCGGGCCCGTACTACCTGAGCGCCAGCAACGGCGAGTTCGTGGACAACAGCGAACAGATCGAGATCGTGGTGCGCGACCGCAACCAGCCCAACATCGTGCTGCAGCGCACGGCCGTGGCGCGCTTCGTGGACTACACGGTGGAGCCGCTCACGCGCCGCATCCTGTTCACGCACGCCATCGCTTCGATCGACGCGAACCTGAACCCGCAGTCGATCCGCGTGACCTACGAAGTGGACAGCGGCGGTCCCAAGTTCACCGTGGCCGGCACCGACGTGCAGGTCAAGGTCAGCGAGAACCTGCAGCTGGGCGTGGTGGCTTCCACCGACCAGAACCCGCAGAACAAGCGCAACCTGCAGGCGCTCACGGGCGTGGCGCGCATCGGCCAGAACACCAGCGTGGCGGGCGAGCTGGTCAAGACCGACTCCGACGACAAGGGCAACGGCCACGGCGCGCGCGTGGAAGCGCGCTACCAGGACGAGAAGCTGGCCGTGGTGGCCCTGGCGGCCAAGACCAGCAAGGGCTTCGACAACCCCGGCGCGAGCTTCTCGGCCGGCCACACCGAAGCCTCGGCGCGCGCCGAGTACCGCGTCGACCCGACCCTGGCCGTGCGCGGCGAGGTGCTCTACAGCAAGGACGCGGCCCAGGTCGACGAGCGCAAGGGCGCCACCGTGAGCGTGCAGAAGAAGCTCAGCGACAAGACCGTCGCCGAGGTGGGCCTGCGCCACGGCCAGAGCAACAACGCGCTGGGCTCCAGCTCGGGCTTCGACTACGGCCAGATCTCCACCTACAACGGCCAGATGGGCAGCAGCATCGGCGCCAACAGCGTGACCACGCTGGGCGCAGCCGCCGCAGCAGCCGGCGTGGACACCCAGAGCCAGACCACCGTGCGCGGGCGCCTGTCGACCGAGGTGCCCGGCGTGGCCGGCGCGCAGGTGTTCGTGGAAGGCGAGCAGGACCTCAAGGACGGCAAGCGCCACGTGCTGGCCGTCGGCGGCAACTACGCCATCACCGACAAGACGCGCGTGTACGGCCGTTACGAGCTGATCTCCACGCTCAACGGCCCCTACGAGCTGGACAGCACGCAGCGCAACAACACCGGCATCGTCGGCATCGAGAGCAACTACATGGAAGGCGGTCGCGTGTACAACGAGTACCGCATCGCCGACGGCGCCGAAGGGCGCGGCGTGCAGGCGGCCATCGGGGTGCGCAACACCTTCAAGGTCAACGAGCAGATCCGCGTGACCGGGGGCATCGAGCACACGCGCGACATGAGCGGCTACAGCAACAGCAAGAACACCGGCACGGGTTATGCCGGCGGGCTGGGCGAATCGACCGCG
This sequence comes from Variovorax sp. FW301-JW7, assembly GCF_058788795.1. Taxonomy (NCBI): domain Bacteria; kingdom Pseudomonadati; phylum Pseudomonadota; class Betaproteobacteria; order Burkholderiales; family Comamonadaceae; genus Variovorax; species Variovorax sp. FW301-JW7. The sequence goes on along the minus strand of NZ_JBYTBC010000007.1, from coordinate 255,444 downwards.
ATCACCAGCGGCATCGAATACATCACCGACCGGATCAAGGCCTCGGGCGTGTATGAAGCGCGCCGCGGCGACGACGCCAACACGCGCCTGTTCAGCGCCGGCTTCGGCTTCAAGCTCGATCCGTCCTGGAGCCTGCTGGCGCGCAGCATCGTGAGCGACAGCGAAGGCCAGGGCGCCAACGCGGGCAACGAGCGCCACCTGCAGCGCCACCAGATCGGCATCGCCTACCGGCCGGTGGACGACGACACCTGGAACGCGCTGGCACGCTACGAGCGCCGTTCCGAGCGCGTGGTGGGCGCGGGCAATGCGGCCGGCGCGCTGCAGGGCAGCAGCGTCTTCGGCGCCGACAACGGCGCCAGCCTGCCGGGCAAGACCAGCGCGGACATCGTCTCGGCGCACGTCAACTACAACCCCGAGCCGGGCAAGGCGGTGATGGCGCGCTACGCCTTCAAGCTCAGCCGCGCCGACGACGGCACGCTGGCCAGCAAGTACTGGGCGCACCTGGTGCAGGCGCGCTACACGCAGGACATCAACCAGGACTGGGACTTCGGCGTGCAGGCCGGCCTGCTGTACGGCAAGGGCGGCGCGCTGCAGAAGACCTTCGGCGTCGAGGTGGGCTACCAGGTGCAGAAGAACATGTGGGTGTCGGCGGGCTACAACTTCGTGGGCCTGAGCGACCGCGACCTGACGGCCAACGAGTACACGAGCAAGGGCGCTTATGTGCGGCTGCGCTTCAAGTTCGATGAGACGCACCTGGGGTTTGCTTCGGCGGGCGCCGATGCGAATGTGGCCAGGGCACAGAAAGCGGAGAAGGCCGAGAAGCTGGCTGCGGATGCGCCGGAAGTGGCGCCGCTGCCGATGCGCACGGTGCTGCAGGCCGAAGCGCTGTTCGAGCCCGCCAAGTCCTTCATCAAGCCGCAGGCGCACGACACGCTGAACACGCTGGCCGCGCAGATCAAGGCGACCGACGCGCAGGTGGTGATCCACATCAGCCACTCGGACGCGCAAGGCAGCGCAGACGACCGCATGCAGCTGGTCGCGCAACGGACCAACGCCGTGCGCAGCTACCTGATCGGGCGCGGCGTCGACGTGCTGCGCCTGCGCACCGACACCAAAGAAGACACGCAGCCTGTCGCAGGCGATGACAGCAGCGCCAAGAGCCGCTGGGTCGTGATCGCCGCGGCCACGCAAGAAACCCGCTGAACGAGACCATGATGCAAAGCAGAACGAGAAACGAAGCGGGCGGGATGGCGCGGCTCGGCGGGGTGTTGAAGGGCGTGCTTGCCGCGACGGCCCTGTGGCTGTTTGCCATGCCGGGTGCGCAGGCGGCAGTCGGCACGTGCACGCCGCAGTCGGGCTACAACAGCTGCGTGACCTTCACCTATTCGGGGGGGAAGCAAAACTTCACGGTGCCTGCCGGTGTGACCTCGGTGCGTGCCACGATGTGGGGCGCCGGTGGTGGTGGCTCCATAGCGGCAGGTGGCTTTTCAAGCGGCGGTGGCGCTGGCGGCTATGCCGACGGGACCGTGACGGTCACGCCCGGCAACCTCTTGGCGGTGACTGTGGGGCAAGGGGGGCGGAGTGAGGATACGGTCGGACCCTATGGCAGAGGTGGTGTGGGTGGTGGGAAGGGGTCCAATGTCGGCGTGGGCGCTGGCGGCTCCTCGGGCGGGGGCATGAGCGCGCTGTGGGTCAACGACGGCCAGTTTTCTACATCGGACGCAAGGCTCATCGCAGGCGGCGGTGGCGGCAGCGCCTACTGGACCGACAACGGCACGCCTGTTCCCGGCGGTGGTGGCGGCACGAATGGTGGGTCTTCCAGCGGCACTGGCGGGCAGGGCGGCACGCAGTCCGCTGGCGGAGCGATCGGCACACCGACCTCCGGCAGCGTCGCGAGCACCTGCGTTGGCGGCTCGGCTGGCAGTGCCTTGCAAGGAGGCAACGGTTGCTCGGCCGTTGGCGGAATTTCCGTTCAGTACGAAGGTGGTGGCGGCGGTGGCGGTGGCTGGTACGGCGGCGGTGGCGGGATGGCGCAGTGCAGCAGCACGCCGAATCCGATCACGTCCACTTGTTCCTACAACGGACCAGGCGGTGGTGGTTCGGGCTACTTCGCTTCGGGGGCAGTCACCGGTGGCGTGCTCGCTGCGGGGCCCAACGGAAACTTCTCAGGGAGCGTTGCGGCGCCCAACCCAGGCGGCAGCCCTTACTACCAGAGCAGCATCGGCAGGGGCGGGGCGAACGCCGTTACCGTCTCCACGGGGGTTGCCGGCACGACCGGCGGCAACGGCTTCGTTGTCATCCAGTTCAACGTGGTCACGCTCCAGCTTGCCAAGGCCTGGTCGGCCGGCAGCAACACTGGCGACGTGGCCCTCATCGTGGCCACCACGGGTGGCACCGGCATCTTCGGCGCCGCCAGCAACACCGCGACCTTCAACGCGACGGCACCGACGGCCGGCGACAGCGGCACGCCCGTGGGTGTGGGCATTGGCAACGTCATCACGCTGCCCGCCGAAACGCTGACCACTGGCACGCTGGCGAACTACAACACCGTGCTGTCGTGTACCGCGAACGGCGGCGCGATGGCCAGCACGCTCAGCGGCACCAACGGACAGGTGCCGAACACGCTGACCATCGCTCTCGGCGACATCGGCAAGGCCATCGTCTGTACCTACACCAACACGCGCAAGACCGCGACCCTGCAGCTGGCCAAGTCGTGGAACCCCATCAGCGTGACGGGCAACGTGGCGAACATCGGCGCCACCACGGGCGGCGCGGCCAACACCGCGGCGTTCTCGTCGACGGCGCCGACGGCCAACACCAGCGCGACCGTGACCGTCGCGGCCGGCAACACGATCACCTTCCCCGCGGAAACCATGAACGGCGGCGTGCTGCCGAACTACACGACCGTGCTGTCGTGTACCGCCGGTGGCGGCGCGACGGCCAACACGCTGAGCGGCACCAACGGCCAGGCGACTAACACGCTGGCGATCGGACCGGGCGACGCGGGCAAGGCCATCGTCTGTACCTACACCAACACGCCGAAGACCTCCACGCTGCAGCTGGTCAAGTCGTGGGGCGCCAACAGCTTCACGGGCAACGTGGCGAGCATTCCGGCCTCCGCGGGCGGCACCAACAACACCACGGCCTTCACGGCCACGGCGCCCACGGGCGCGAACAGCGGCACCGCCGTGACCGTGGCCACGGGCAACACGATCACGCTGCCGGCCGAGACGATGTCGCCGGGCACGCTGGCGAACTACAACACGGTGCTGGCGTGTACGGCCGGCGGCGGTGCCACGGCCAACGCACTCAGTGGCACCAACGGACAGAACAGCAACACGCTGCTGGTCGGCGCGGGCGATGCGGGCAAGGCCATCGTCTGTACCTACACCAACACGCCGAAGACGGCCACGCTGCAGATCGCCAAGGCCTGGGGCGCGAACAGCATCGCCGGCAACGTGGCGAGCCTGGGCGCGAGCACGGGCGGCGCGAACAACACCGCCGCCTTCACCGCGACGGCGCCCACGGGCGCCAACAGCGGCGCGGCCGTGACCGTGGTCGCCGGCAACACCCTCACCTTCCCCGCGGAAACGATGACGACGGGGACGCTGGCGAACTACAACACGGTGCTGGCCTGTACGGCCGGCGGCGGCGCCACGGCCAACGCGCTGAGCGGCACCGACGGGCAGGTCACCAACACCCTGCTGGTCGGCCCGGCCGATGCGGGCAAGGCGATCCTCTGTACCTACACCAACACGCCGAAGACGGCCACGCTGCAGATCGCCAAGGCCTGGGGCACCGGCGCCATCAGCGGCAACGTGGCCAGCATCGGCGCGAGCACGGGCGGCGCGAGCAACACGACGGCGTTCACGGCGACCGCGCCCACGGGCGCCAACAGCGGCACCGCCGTGAACGTGGTCGCGGGCAACACCATCACGCTGCCCGCCGAGACGATGCCCACGGGTTCGCTCGCGAGCTACAACACGGCGCTGTCGTGTACCGCCAATGGCGGGCCCACGGCCAATGCGCCCAGCAGCACCAACGGGCAGAACAGCAACACGCTGCTGATCGGCGCGACCGACGCGGGCAAGGCCATCGTCTGTACCTACACCAACACCGGCAAGCCCGCGACCCTGACCCTCGCCAAGCGTTCGCTCGGCGGCGTGGCCGGCTTCGACTTCACGGGCACCAACGGCGTGGCCGCGCACACCATCACCACCACCGTGGCCGGCACGGCCGTCAACGGGCCGGTGCAGACGCTGACCGCGACGGGCACGGCCACCACCTTCACCGAAACCTACACACCGGCCGCGGGCGTGCCCGACTACGTGATCACCGACGTCAGCTGCACGGGCATGGGCAGCGGCGGCACGGTGACGCGCGGGACCGCGCAGAACACGAACCAGTTCACGCTGAATGCCGCGGCGACGGTGGCGGGCTCGAACATCGTCTGTACCGTCACCAACGCCAAGGCGCCGACGGTGCAGCTGCGCAAGAAGTGGGTCAACGCGCTGGTCAACGACGCCTTCACGCTGACCGCGTCGGGCACGGTGCACCCCAACCACAACATCGGCTACGCCTTCAACCTGCAGGCCACGGCCAACACGCCCAACGAAACCGACACCGGTGGCGTGGCGCGCGTGGCGGTGGGCGACACCGTGACCCTGGGCGAGACGCCGTTCGGCACCAACGCCGGCTCGTACACCGCCAGCGCCTGGAGTTGCACCGGCGGCGGCTCGCTCAGCGGCAACCTGCTGACCCTGGGCAACGCCGATGCGGGCCTGCCGATCGTCTGCGAGATCACCAACACCGCGAAGACGGCGACCGTCACGCTGGCCAAGACCTGGTCGGGCGCGATCGTCAACGACGCGGTGAGCGTCACCGGCACGGGCCTCACCACGCTGGCCTCGGTGGCCAACACGGCCGCCGAGACCGACACCGGCGCCGCGCAGGCCGTGCCCGTGGGCAGCGTCATCACGCTGGCCGAGAGCTTCACCACCGGCAGCGCCGCCAACTACACGAGCGCGCTGAGCTGCACCGGCACCAGCGGCCTGTCGGGCAACACGCTGACGATCGGTGCGGCCGATACGGCCATCGTCTGTACCTACGCCAACACGCGCAAGACGGCGGCGGTGACCTTGTCCAAGAGCTGGAGCGGCGCCATCGCCGGCGACAAGGTCAACCTGACGGTCAGCGGCAGCGCCGCCGAAGTGACGGGCGCGACCGCCGGCACGTCGACCGCGCCGGCCACCACCACCAACGCCACGGCCACCGCGGCCAGCGGCGCCACGGTGACGCTGGCCGAAGCCTTCACCACCGGCAACGCCGCCAACTACACCACGACGCTGGCCTGCACCAAGGTGTCGGACGGCAGCACGGTGACGGTGAGCGGCAGCGGCCTGAGCCGCACCTTCACCATGCCGTCGGACAGCGCGGTGAACTGCGCCTACACCAACACGCGCAGGACCGCGACGCTGCAACTGGCCAAGGCCTGGAGCGCCGGCAGCACCACCGGCAACGTGGCGAGCATCGGCGCGACCACGGGCGGCGCGAACAACACCGCCGCGTTCACGGCGACGGCGCCGACGGCGGGCACCAGCGGCACCGCGGTGTCGGTGGCCGCGGGCGACACGCTCACCTTCCCGGCCGAGACGATGACCACGGGCACGCTGGCCAACTACACCACCGTGCTGTCGTGTACCGCCGATGCCGGCGCCACGGCCAACACGCTGAGCGGCACCAACGGCCAGGCCAGCAACACGCTGGTGGTCGGCGCGGGCGACGCGGGCAAGGCCATCGTCTGTACCTACACCAACACGCCGAAGACGGCCACGCTGCAGATCGCCAAGGCCTGGGGTGCGAACAGCATCGCCGGCAACGTGGCGAGCATCGGCGCGAGCACGGGCGGATCGAGCAACACCACGGCCTTCACCGCGACGGCGCCCACGGGCGCCAACAGCGGCACGGCCGTGACCGTGCAGGCCGGCAACACGATCACGCTGCCGGCCGAGACGATGGCGCCGGGCACGCTGGCGAACTACAACACGGTGCTGGCGTGTACGGCCGGCGGCGGCGCCACGGCCAATGCGCTCAGCGGCACCAACGGGCAGAACAGCAACACGCTGCTGGTCGGCGCGGGCGACGCCGGCAAGGCCATCGTCTGTACCTACACCAACACGCCCAAGACCGTCACCGTGCAGCTGCGCAAGGCCTGGAGCGCGGACAGCACGAACGGCGACGTGGCCAGCATCGGCGCCACCTCGGGCGGCAGCAGCAACACGTCGGCATTCACCGCGACGGCGCCCACCGCCGGCAACAGCGGCGCGGCGGTGTCGATGGTCGTCGGCGGCACGCTCACGCTGCCGGCCGAGACGATGACCACGGGCTCGCTCGCGAACTACAGCACCGTGCTCGCCTGTACCGCCGACGGCGGCGCCACCACCAACGCGCTGAGCGGCACCAACGGGCAGGCGAGCAACACGCTGGCGATTGCCGCGGCCGACGCCGGCAAGGCCATCGTCTGTACGTATACCAACGCGAAGAAGACGGTCACCCTGCAGGTGCGCAAGGCCTGGGGCGCGAACAGCGAAGCGGGCAACGTCGCCAGCATCGGCGCGACCACGGGCGCGACCAACAACACGGCCCTGTTCACGGCGACCGCACCGACGGCCGGCAACAGCGGCACGGCGGTGGTGGCGGCCGTGGGCAACACCATCACCTTCCCCGCGGAAACGATGCCCACCGGCACGCTGGCCAACTACACGACCGTGCTGTCGTGTACCGCCGACGGCGGCGCCACGGCCAACGCCCTGAGCGGCACCAACGGCCAGGCCAGCAACACGCTGGTGATCGGCGCGGGCGACGCCGGCAAGGCCATCGTCTGCACCTACAGCAACAACCGCCTGCCGACGGTGCAGATCCGCAAGCAGGCGCTGGGCGGCACGGGCACCTTCGCGTTCAGCGGCACCAACGGCTTCGGCTCGGACAGCATCAACGTCCCGGTGTCGGGCTCGACGGTGGTGGGCACGATCAAGACGCTCACCACGGCCAACACGCAGACCGTGCTGACCGAAGTCGCGGCCTCGATGCCCGGCGGCTTCGCGTTCTCGGGCGCGACCTGCACGGGCCTGGCGGGCGGGGCGACGGCGGCCGTCGACCTGGTGGCGGGCACCGTCACGCTGCCCGCGGCCGGGCTGACGAACGGCACGGCGGTGGTCTGTACCTTCACCAACACGCTCGCGGCCATCGTGAGCGGCCGTGTGTTCCTGGACAACGGCGTGGGCGGCGGCACGGCCAACGACGGCCTCGTCAACGGCGGCGAGGGCCCGCTGTCGGGCGTGAGCGTGCGGCTGACCAACTGCGGCGCCGCCGTGTACGCGAGCGCGCTCACGGACGCCTCGGGTGCCTACAGCCTGAGCGTGCCGGCCGGCACGGCCACGGGCTCGGCGATGTGCGTGGAAGAAACCAACCCCGGCACGCGCGTGTCCACGGGCGCCTCGGTGGGCAGCGTCGCGCTGCCCTCGGGCTCGGCCGTGGCCGCGGCCGGTGGCACCTACACCTACACGCGCCCCGGCACGCCCGACCGCATCGCCTTCAGCTGGAACGGCACGGGCCACGCCAACCTGAACTTCGGCGACGTCGATAACAGCGCCTTCGCGACCGACGGCGCCAAGACCGGCCTGCCGGGCAGCACCGTGACCTACGCCCACACCTTCACGGCCGGCACGGCGGGGCAGGTGCGCTTCAGCGTGGCGAACGAGACGGCCACGCCGGCCATCACCGGCTGGACGACGAAGGTCTTCGCGGATGTGGGTTGCACCGGCAGCCTGCAGGCTGGCGCGGCGCAGCTGTACCCGCCGAGCGCGGCGGCCACGCCCGTGGCCTTCGCGGGCAAGGTCTGCGTGATCGTGCAGGAGTTCATTCCCGCCACGGCGCCGCTGGGCTCGAACAACAGGGCGACGATCCGCGCCGACTTCACCTACACCAACGCGAGTCCGTCGCTCAGCGGCAGCTTCACGCTGGACGACCTCACGACGGTGTCGGGCGTGGCGCTGGAGCTGAAGAAGGAAGTGCGCAACATCACGCAAAGCGGCACCTTCGGCGTGAACAACCAGGCCAAGTCGGGCGAGACGCTCGAGTACCGCATCACCTACACGAACAACGGCGACGCGCCGATCCGCAGCATGGTCGTGAACGACATGACGCCGGGCTACACCACCTTCGTGAGCGCGACCACGGGCACCACGCCGGCGTCGCTCACGGGCTGCGTGAAGAACACGCCGGCGAATGCACCGCCTGCGGGCGCGGTGGCCTGCACCACGGTTCAGCCCGCGGGCGGCACGGGTGCAATCGACTGGCGCTTCACCGGCACGGTCGAGCCGGGCGGCACGGGCTTCGTGCTGTTCCAGGTGAAGGTCGACTGAGCACCGACACCGGCATCGGGCCCGGTCAGAGCTCGCGGTAGTCCCGGATGCGCGCGCGGGCGAGCTGCTGCGCCGCTGCAACGGCCGTCGGATCGGCCGCCGCCGCATCGGGCAGCCAGTGGAAGGCGTCCGGGCCGTGGCACAGCAGCAGGCCGTCCTTGAAGCGGCGGGCCTTGGTGTAGGCCTCCCAGCCGTGGCGCGCCTCGCTGTGGCGGCCCCGTGCGTGGGAGCCGCTCTCCGACAGCGAGAAGTCGATCTCGTCGTTGTAGAAGGGGCTCTTCCTGAAGCGATGAAGGGCCAGCCGGGCGATGGCCGGTGCGCTCAGCAGCAGCGCGATGCCGACCGCGAAAACGACCGCCAGGACGGGAAACCCTTCGCCGGCGCACACGGCCAGGGCCAGGGCGAACAGGAGCGCCAACGGCCACTTGAACCGAATCCACCAGACCTGCTGCAGGTTGCGCATGAAACCCGTGAGCACATGGTCTTCCGAGAACTGAAAGCGGTACGTGATCTGCATCTGTGAATTCCGAGACGGGCCATCTTAGAGGGGCGTGCGGCGCGGGATTCTGGCGATTCCTCCAGGCGTTGATGCGCCCCGGCAATGTTTCAAGTTGGGGCGTTGCCACACCAGGCACCCCAAACGACGCACCTTCTGAGGGCCTTTCGCCTCAATATGGTTCTCCAGTCCGGCAAAATGCAGGATTCGCATAAGGTTATGCACCGTTTTGGAAAACAGAGGATTGGAATGAAGCACGCATCCGCCGGGGGGTTCCTCGCACACGTCGCACAACGCAACCCCGGACAGCCCGAGTACCTGCAGGCCGTGACCGAGGTCATGGAAAGCCTCTGGCCGTACATCGAAAAGCACCCCAAGTACACGAGCCACAGCCTGCTGGAGCGGCTGGTCGAGCCCGAGCGCGTGATCATGTTCCGCGTGTCCTGGGTGGACGACCACGGCGAGGTGCAGGTCAACCGCGGTTTCCGCATCCAGCACAGCCTGGCCATCGGCCCCTACAAGGGCGGCATGCGCTTTCACCCCTCGGTGAACCTGTCGATCCTGAAGTTCCTGGCCTTCGAGCAGACCTTCAAGAACGCGCTGACCACGCTGCCCATGGGCGGCGGCAAGGGCGGCGCCGACTTCGACCCCAAGGGCAAGAGCCAGGGTGAGGTGATGCGCTTCTGCCAGGCGCTCGTGACCGAGCTGTTCCGCCACGTGGGTTCCGACACCGACGTGCCGGCGGGCGACGTGGGCGTGGGCGGGCGCGAGGTCGGCTTCATGGCCGGCATGGTCAAGAAGCTCACCAACCGCGCCGACTGCGTGTTCACCGGCAAGGGCCTGAGCTTCGGCGGCTCGCTCATCCGCCCCGAAGCCACCGGCTACGGCAACGTCTACTTCGCGCAGGAAATGCTCAAGCGCAAGGGCCGCAGCTTCGACGGCCTGCGCGTGAGCGTCTCGGGCGCGGGCAACGTGGCGCAGTACACCATCGAGAAGGCCATGGCGCTGGGCGCCAAGGTGGTCACGGTGTCCGACTCGAGCGGCACCGTGGTCGACGAGGAAGGCTTCACGCCCGAGAAGCTGGCCGTGCTGATGGACGTGAAGAACCACCTCTACGGCCGCGTGAGCGACTACGCCGAGCGCACCGGCACCCGCTTCGTGGCCGGCGCCACGCCGTGGCACGTGCCGGTCGACGTGGCACTGCCCAGCGCCACGCAGAACGAGCTCAACGAGGAAGACGCGCGCACGCTGGTGAAGAACGGCGTGGTGTGCGTGGCCGAAGGCGCCAACATGCCCTCGACCATGGAGGCAGTGAAGGTGCTCGAAGGCCACGGCGTGCTCTACGCGCCGGGCAAGGCCAGCAACGCAGGCGGCGTGGCCACGTCGGGCCTGGAGATGAGCCAGAACGCGGCGCGCCTGTCATGGACGCGCGACGAGGTCGATGCGCGCCTGCTGCAGATCATGCAGGGCATCCACGAGTCGTGCCTGCACTACGGTTCGCGTGCCGACGGCAGCGTGAGCTACGTGGACGGCGCGAACATCGCCGGCTTCGTGCGCGTGGCCGATGCGATGCTGGCGCAGGGCGTGGTCTGAGCGTGCGGGCGCACCTCAGAGTTCGATGAACGAAGAGGTCGCCTTGTTCAGGGCCAGGCGGCCCTTCGCGGTGATCGATTCCACCTGGGCCAGCTGACGGATCGCGCGCTCGTCGGGCGCGTGCTCCGACGGCGGAATGAAGGCCGTCACGAGGTCGGCGGCACGCAGCACGCGCAGCCTGTCGATGTCTGCGGGCGTGTGGAGGACGTATGGCAATTTCTGCTCGGCGAGGGTCCGAAGAAATTCCATGGACATGGGTCGTCTCCTTGTGTTGAGGGGAGGGCGGTTCGGACATTGTGCGCACAAACAATTAGCGCTGTCTAAACCCTGCGCCGCGCATGCCTTTCGAGGCGTGTACCGAAGTTTCCAGTTCTTTCTGCGGGCGCGAAGGACGTGCCACTTTGTTTCTGGTCGTAGCCATGCTTTCGGCCAGCGTGGCGGGGTCCATGCATTCGCCATCGGCCCAGGTCTGGCGCAAGGTGGTGCGCAGGTCGGTCAGGTCGCGCCGCTGCGCGCGCAGGCCGGCCATGAGCTGGTCGATTTCGCGCACGCGGCCGTCGAGTCGTTCGAGCAGGTCGTCCCCCGAGAAGACCTCGCAGCCTGCGAAGGCGCTGCGCAGGCTGTCCAGTGAGAAGCCGAGGTTCTGCGCGATCTGGATCAGCTGCAGCCGCTTGAGCGCGGCCTCGGTGTAGACGCGGTACCCATTGGCGCCGCGCTCGGGCGCGGGCAGCAGGCCGCTTTGTTCGTAGAAGCGGATGGCCGAGGGCGCCATGCCGGTCTTGTCTGCCAGTTCACCGATCTTCATATCGCTTGACCTTCAAGTTGGCTTGAATCTTAGCATCGGGTTTTTCCACTCCACCACCCGGTCCTCATCGTGAACTCCTCGCCGCTTTTCCTGCCGCTGACCCTGCCCAACGGGAGCGTCCTGCCCAACCGCCTGGCCAAGGCCGCCATGGAGGAAAACATGGCCGATGCCGGGCAGTTGCCGGGCGCGGCGCTGCACGACCTGTACCGCGTCTGGGCGCAGGGCGGGGCGGGCCTGATCCTCACGGGCAACGTGATGATCGACGGCCGCGCGCTCACCGGCCCGGGCGGCGTCGTGCTCGAAGCCGATACGCCGTTGGAGCGCTTCACCGAATGGGCCGCGGCCGCGCGCAGCGGCGGCGCGCAGGTGTGGATGCAGATCAACCATCCGGGCCGCCAGGTGCAGACCAGCATGGGCGGCACGGCCTGGGCGCCGTCTTCGGTGGCGCTCGATCTGGGCAAGCACAGCAAGCTTTTCGTGCAGCCCAAGGCGATGAGCGAGGCGGAGATCGCCGAGACCGTCGACCGCTTCGCCGCCACGGCGCAGGCCGCCGAGCGCGCGGGCTTCACCGGCGTGCAGGTGCATGCGGCGCACGGCTACCTGCTCTCGCAGTTTTTGTCGCCGCTGACCAACCAGCGCACCGATGCCTGGGGCGGCAGCCTCGAGAACCGCGCGCGCTTTCTGCTCGACGTGGTGCGTGCCGTGCGGGCCCGCGTGGCGCGCGGTTTCGCGGTCGCCGTGAAGCTCAACTCCGCCGACTTCCAGCGCGGCGGCTTTTCGGAGAACGATGCGAAGCAGGTCATCCGCTGGCTCAACGACGAGGCCGTGGACCTGGTCGAACTGTCCGGCGGCAGCTACGAGAGCCCGGCGATGCAGGGACGCACCGCCGACGGTCGCACGCTGGCGCGCGAGGCCTACTTCCTGGAGTTCGCCCGGGAGCTGGCCGCCGAGGCGCGCATGCCGGTCATGACCACGGGCGGCATCGTGCGCCGCGCCGTCGCCGAACGGGTGCTGGGAGAAGGCGTCGCCGTGGTGGGCATGGCCACCGCGCTGGCCGTGGCGCCCGACCTGCCCGCACGCTGGCGCGCGGGCGAAGACGCGGCGGCGCAGAGCCCGCAGGTCGACTGGAAGGACCAGGTCATGGCCGCGCTGGCGCGCATGGCGCTGGTGAAGCGCCGGCTGCGCACGCTGCGCCCGGGCCGCAACAGCGCGCCTGCGCATTCGCCGTTCCTGACCCTGGTGCTCGACCAGTTGCGCACGAAGCGGCTGACGAAGCGCTACCGGCGCTGGCTGGGCGCGCGCGTGGCGTGAGCCGCCGCTATCGACTGGCCGGTTGAATGGGCCAGGCGGTGGTGTCGGGCCGCAGCAGGTGCCAGACCACGGGCGCGATGCCGTCGAAGGTGGCGCGGTAGCGATCGGACAGCCGGTTCTCGTCGGTCACATCGCGGATCACGATGCCGTCGATGCGCTGCGGATGCGCGCGGAACACCTGTGCATAGATCTCGGGGTCGGCCTCGCCGGAATCGCCCACGAGCAGGAAGCGGCGCTGCGGAAATTCGGCCAGCAGCCGTTCGATCACGCCGAGCTTGTGCGCGCGCGATTCTTCGCCGCTGGGGATCAGCGTGCGCCACGTCGTGCTCTCGCGCAGGTGCATGCTGCCGGCGGGAAAGTCGGCGTCGCGAATGAAGTCGGTGAGCGCGGGGTACAGCTGGATCGGGCTGCCCGAGAGGTAGTGAAAGCGCGTGCCGGGCGCCTGCGCCAGCGTGCGGTAGTGCGCCGCCATGCCCGGCGTGGCCTCGAAGCGGCGTGCGAAGGTGTTCAGCAGCATCTCGCGCCGGTCGCGCACCTGCGTGCGCTTGATGGTGTCGTCGATGTCCGAGATGACCGACACGCCCTGCGCCGGCACGATCTGCGCACGGCCGCGAAAGCGCGGCAGCAGCTCGCCCGGACCGGTCACGCCATGGAAGGGCAGCCACTCCTGCGACGCCGGGATGTGCGCGGCCTCGATGACCGCGCGCAGGTTGCTGCGGCCGTCGGCGCCCGTGGGCGGCATCGTGAGGCGCGTGGCCGAACCGTCGAAGACGACGTCGATCACCTTGTCTTCTTCCGACTCGGCATGGAACAGCGCGGTGCGCTGGCTGAAGCGCAGCCGCGCGGCGGGCGTGAGCTTCTTCAGGTTCATGCCGAGGTAGCGCGCGAGCGCGGCGTCCAGGCCCCAGCGGTGCTCGCGCTCGAACACCCAGGCATGCACGTCGACCTCGAGCCGGCCGTCGGCCGTGGGGCGTGCGGTGCCGGGCATGAACAGCGCCTCTTCGTCGGCCTCGAGCGGCCCGGCGGCCTGCAGGGCCTGCAGCGGCGCGAGGCCGGCGAGCAGGGCGGCACCGGCCAGCACGGTGCGCCGCGACAGTTGCGGCGAGGGACCGGGCGCGCGGTGCTTGATCGTCATGCAGTGATGCGTTCGTAGGTCACGAAGCTGAAGGGCAGGCCGTCCTTGGCCGAGACGTGCGACGCGCGCTGCGTCTCGCGCCACACGGCGGTGTCGAGCACAGGGGCGTGCGCGTCGCCTTCGTAGTCGCGTGCGATCTCGGTGACCACGGCGCGCTGGGCCAGCGGTTCGGCTTCGGCGTAGATCTGTGCGCCGCCGATCACCCAGGCATCGGGCAGCTTCAGCGCGTCGCACAGCGCGATCGCCTCCTGCACACTGCCCACACGCTGTGCGCCATCGGCGGCCCAGTCGGCCTGCCGCGTGATCACGATGTTCTGGCGGCCCGGCAGCGGACGAAAGCGCGGCGGCAGCGAGTCCCAGGTCTTGCGGCCCATGATCACCGGCGCGCCCAGCGTCTGCTGCTTGAAGTGCGCCATGTCCTCCGGCAGGTGCCAGGGAATGGTGTTGTTCACGCCGATCACGCCGTTGGCGGCGCGCGCGAAGATCAGGTGGATGCGGGGCGTGGTGGCACTCATGGCGCTCACACCGCCACCGGCGCCTTGATCGGATCGCCGTGCCTGTAGTCGAGCACCTCGAAGTCTTCGTACTGGTAGTCGAAGATCGAGTCGGGCTTGCGCTTGATGTTCAGCGTGGGGTAAGGGAAGGGCGTGCGGCTGAGCTGCAGCTTCACCTGCTCGGCGTGGTTGCTGTAGATGTGGCAGTCGCCGCCGGTCCAGATGAAATCGCCCACGTCGAGGTCGCACTGCTGCGCCACCATGTGCGTGAGCAGCGCGTAGCTGGCGATGTTGAAGGGCACGCCCAGGAAGATGTCGGCGCTGCGCTGGTAGAGCTGGCAGCTGAGCTTGCCGCGTTCGCCCTCGGCCTGCGGCGGCGCCACGTAGAACTGGAAGAAGGCGTGGCAGGGCATGAGCGCCATCTTCGAGAGTTCGGCCACGTTCCAGGCGCTCACGATGATGCGGCGCGAGTCGGGGTTGGTCTTCAGCGTCTTGATGACGTCGGAGATCTGGTCGATGTGGCCGCCGTCGGGCGTGGGCCAGCTGCGCCACTGCACGCCGTACACGGGGCCCAGGTCGCCGTCTTCGCGCGCCCATTCGTCCCAGATGGTGACGCCGCGTTCCTTGAGCCAGTTGTTGTTGCTGGAGCCGGTCAGGAACCACAGCAGTTCCTGGATGATGGACTTGAGGTGCACCTTCTTCGTGGTCACCAGCGGAAAGCCCTCGTTCAGGTCGAAGCGCATCTGGTGGCCGAACATGCTCTTGGTGCCCGTGCCCGTGCGGTCGCTCTTGAACACGCCGTGCGTGTCGACGTGGCGCATGAAATCTTCGTACTGGGAGCGGACGGGGCGGGCAGGGAGGGTCATGTTGGGAATTTTACGGGGCGGCGCTAGCATCGGCCGATGACCGGCCATGACCACTCCCACGACCATTCCCACGACCACAGCGAACTCGGCGAGATGGACCTGCGCGTGCGCGCCCTCGAAAGCGTGCTCACGCAAAAAGGCTACATCGACCCCGCCGCGCTCGATGCACTGATCGACACCTACCAGACCCGCATCGGCCCGCGCAACGGCGCGCGGGTGGTGGCGCGGGCCTGGGTCGACCGCAAGTTCCATGACTGGCTGATGGCCGACGCCACGGCGGCCATCGCCTCGCTGGGCTACACCGGCCGACAAGGCGAGCACATGGTCGCGGTAGCCAACACCGACGACCAGCACCACATGGTCGTCTGCACCCTGTGCAGCTGCTACCCCTGGCCCGTGCTCGGCCTGCCGCCCACCTGGTACAAGAGCGCGCCCTACCGCTCACGCGCGGTGAAAGACCCGCGCGGCGTGCTGGCCGATTTCGGCACCACCTTGCCCGAGACCACGCGCATCCGCGTCTGGGACTCGACCGCCGAAGTGCGCTACCTCGTGATCCCGCAGCGCCCGGCCGGCACCGAGGGCTGGAGCGAAGACGAACTCGCCGCGCTGGTCTCGCGCGATTCGATGATCGGCACGCGCGTGGTCGAGGCGCCGTCGGCAAGGAGTGCTGCATGACCTACACGACGCATGCCGACCTCGGCGGACAACCCGGCTTCGGCCCCGTCACGCCAGAGCCCGAGGGCGAGCTGTTCCACGGCGCGTGGGAGCCGCGCGCGCTGGCACTCACGCTGGCCATGGGCGCCACCGGCTCCTGGAACATCGACACCAGCCGCGCCGCGCGCGAGACGCTGCCCGACTACCGCGACCTGAGCTACTACCAGATCTGGCTCGGCGCGCTGGAGCAGCTGATGCTGCAGCGCGGCCAGGTCTTCGCGGACGAGATCGCATCCGGGCAGATGCACCATCCGGCCACACCGGTCGCCCGCGTGCTGCAGGCCGCGAACGTGCCCGCCGTGCTCGCCAAGGGCTCCGGCACCGAGCGCCCCGCATCGGCGCCCGCGCGCTTTGTGGTCGGCCAGGCCGTGCGCATGCATCTCGGGCGCGTCGACCACCACACGCGCCTGCCGGGCTATGTGCAGGGCAAGCGCGGCACGATCGAGCACATCCACGGCGCGCACGTGTTCGCCGATGCGAATGCGCAGGGCCTGGGCGAGCAGCCGCAATGGCTCTACACCGTGGTCTTCGACGAAGCCGAGCTGTGGGGCGACGCCGCGCCGCGGCAGAACCTGGCCGTGTCGGTCGATGCGTGGGAAAGCTACCTGAAGCCCGCGGCATGAAGGCGAACGACATGCGGCCGCTCGCGCTCGCCCCGGGCATGCCGCGCGACGCCGACGGGCCGGTGTTCAGGGAACCGTGGGAGGCGCAGGCCTTCGCGATGACGCTCGCGCTGCACGAGCGCGGCCTGTTCAGCTGGGTCGAGTGGGCCGAGGCGCTGGCCACCCAGATCAGCGCCGCGCAGGCCGCGGGCGACCCGGACACGGGCGACACCTACTACCGCCACTGGCTCGCCGCGCTCGAAAACCTCGTGGCCCGCAAGGGCGCGAGTTCCGGCGACGAGCTGGCCCGCTACCGCCACGCCTGGGACCACGCGGCGGAACGCACGCCGCACGGCCAGCCGATCGAGCTGCGCGGCGAAGACTTTCCGGGCTGAGTGTGGGGTGTTGCTCCTTCCCCCGCTGGGGGAAGGTTGGGATGGGGGCTGCACCCGCATTCATCGCGGCGCCCAATCGAAGGCCGCTTGCCCCCACCCCGGCCCTCCCCCGGGAGGGGAGGGAGAAATACACAAATACCTAGACGCGGATCACGCGCCCCGGGTTCAGGATGTTCTTCGGATCGAGCCCGCGCTTGATCGCCCGCATCATCTCCAACGCCACCGGCGACTTGTGCTTCTCGAGCTTGTCGACCTTGAGCGAGCCCACGCCATGCTCGGCCGAGAACGACCCGCCGAACTGCTCGACCGCGTCGTAGACCAGCGTGTTGATGCGCTCTTCCTCGTTCTTCAAAAACGCCTTGGTGTCGATGTTCTCGGGCGCCTGCACGTTGTAGTGCAGGTTGCCGTCGCCCAGGTGGCCGAAGTTGACCAGCCGCACGCCGGCGATCTCGCGTTTCAGTAGGGCGTCGGTGGCTTCCACGAAGGCGGGAATGCGCGACACCGGGATCGAGATGTCGTGCTTGATGTTCAGCCCCTCTTCGGCCTGCGCGAGCGGAATGTTCTCGCGGATGTGCCAGAGCTGGTGCGCCTGCGTGAGGTTCTCGGCCACCACCGCGTCGCTCACGCAGCCGTCTTCGAACGCAGTTTCGAGCAGCGCCTCGAAGCGCGCGCGGGCGTGGTCCTCGGACTCGCTGTCGGAGTTCTCGAGCAGCACGCAATACGGCACGGCCTCGTCATGGATGAAGGGCACGCGCAGCTGCGGCATGTGCTTGTCGACCAGGCTCAGCGCGAACTTGCCCATCACCTCGAAGCCCGTGAGGCCCGAACCCAGGTGCTTGTGCGCCAGGCCCAGCAGCGTGACCGCGTGGTCGAGCGAAGGCACGGCCGCCCAGGCCGTGAGCTGCGCGGCCGGCAGCGGGTACAGCTTCATGGTCGCCGCGGTGATGACGCCCAGCGTGCCTTCGCTGCCGACGATCAGGTCGCGCAGGTCGTAGCCCGTGTTGTCCTTGCGCAGGCCGCTCGTGCCTTCCCAGATCTCGCCCTGCGGCGTGACCACTTCCAGGCCCAGGCACAGGTCGCGCGTGTTGCCGTAGCGCACGACCTGCGTGCCGCCCGCGTTGGTCGCCAGGTTGCCGCCGATGGTGCAGCTGCCCTCGGCCGCGAGGCTCAGCGGGAACAGGTAGCCGGCTTTCTCGGCCGTCTCCTGCAGCGTCTGCAGGATGCAGCCGGCCTCGACGGTCATCGTGAGGTTGGCGGCGTCGATGTTGCGGATGGCGTTCAGGCGCTGCAGGCTCAGCACCACCTGCGTGCCGCTGTCGTCGGGAATGGAGCCGACCGCCAGGCCGGTGTTGCCGCCCTGCGGAATGACGGCCGTGCCGGCTGCGGCGCAGGCCTTGACCACGTCGGCCACCTGCTGCGCATTGGCCGGACGCACCACGGCGAGCGACTTGCCGCGCGCACGCTTGCGCCAGTCCTGTTCGTAGGCGGTGAGGTCGCCCTCGTTGAGCACGTGCGAGGCGCCGACGATGGCGCGCAGCTGGTCGAGGAGAGAAGAAGAGGTGGTCATTGGGCGGAAGCCTCCAGGGGACGGGCAGCAGCGGCAGCGGCGGCCTTGGCGTGGCGCAGGCGAAGGCGCACATGCCACGCGCAGGCCGCGAAGAGCACGAGGCACAGCAGCACTTCGACGAGCGCAAGGACCTGCCCCACGCCGTTGGTGTCGCTCCAGGCGCGCACCACGCCCTCGGTGAAGTAGAGCCAGATCATCAGGCTGACCCAGCGGTAGGTGTACATGCGGTTCTTGTAGAGCCCCGCGAGCGGAATGACCAGCGGCAGCACCTTCAGCGCCAGCAGCGAGCCGCCCGGGCGCAGCGGCGCCAGCCACAGTTCCCAGGCCAGGCCCAGCACGATCAGGCCGACGAGGCTGCCCACGGCGGCCCATCGGGTGGCGCGGACGGAAGAGGGCGGGAGTGGGGTGTCGGACACGGTGGCGGCGAAAGAGAGAGGGGGAGGCGCACCGGGTGTGGCGCGTCTCGGGAAAGAGCGGATGGCATGATACCGGCCATGAATCGTCGGCAGCTTTGGAGGGATCTTTCGCGCTTTCCTTGGCGCAACACCGCAGCGGTATTGGGCGAGCGTTTTCGCGAAGACCGTCTCGGCCTCACGGCCAGCAGCCTGACCTTCACCACCACCATCGCGATGGTGCCGTTCTTCACGGTGGCGCTCGCGCTGTTCACCGTGTTCCCGATGTTCGCCACCATGCAGGGCCGCCTGCAGCGCTGGCTGATCGAGAGCCTGATTCCCGACAACATCGCGCGCCAGGTGCTGGGCTACCTGAACCAGTTCGCGAGCAAGGCCAGCGGGCTGGGCATCGCGGGCCTGGTGGTGCTGCTGATCACCGCCATCGCGTTGATCCTCACCATCGACAAGACGCTCAACAACATCTGGCGCGTGCGCACGCCGCGGCCGCTCGCGCAGCGGGTGCTGATCTACTGGGCCACCATCACGCTCGGGCCGCTGATCCTCGCGGTGAGCCTGTCGACCACCTCGTACGTGTTCGCCGCTTCGCGCGACGTGGTGGGCGGAGGCATCGTCAAGCTGGCCTTCGACACCCTGGAATTCCTGCTGCTCGCGGCCGGCATGGCCGGGCTGTACCACTACGTGCCGAACACCACGGTGCGCTGGTCGCACGCCTGGGCCGGCGGCCTCTTTGTGGCCGCCGCCATCGAGATCGCCAAGCGCGTGCTGGGCTACTACCTGAGCCTGGTGCCGACCTACTCGGTGCTGTACGGCGCCTTCGCCACCTTCCCGATCCTGTTGGTGTGGATCTACGTGGCGTGGGTGATCGTGCTGCTGGGCGCCGTCATCGCGGCCTACCTGCCGAGCCTGCTGACGGGCGTGGCGCGCCGGGGCGGCGCGGCGGGCTGGCCGATGCAGCTCGCGATGGAAGTGCTGCAGCACCTGGCACGCGCGCAGGCCACGACGGCCAAGGGCATGGGCGCGAGCGAACTGCTGACGCGCATGCGGGTCGACGGGCTGCAATTGGCGCCGGTGCTCGACACGCTGGTGCGGCTGGACTGGATCGCGCCGCTGGCCGAGGAGCCCGCCAACCAGGACCCGCGCTACGTGTTGCTGGCCGACCCGTCGACGCCCATCGAGCCGCTGCTGCGCGAGCTGCTGATGCCGCGCGCCGAGCCGCTCGAAGACCTGTGGCAGAAGGGCCCGCTGCGCACGCTGCGGCTGGGCGACGTGCTGTTGATCTAGGCGCACGCGATCCCCAGGCATTCTTGACGGTCGCTTGATAGCAATTGAGTGCTATTGAGAGCATTTGATGCGTGCTTCCTCCTCGAGGGAGCCGTTATTCTTCGACGCCGCTTTCTCGCGCTTGCACAGATGCTGCAGAAGACGCTGAAGACGCATCCATTGCCGATTTCGACTCAAGGGAGCCCGTTCATGACCGACCCCACCTGGATCCGGGCGCGCCGTATCGTCGGATCCGGCTGACGCCGGTTCATTCGTCGCTCGCTCTCCTCCGGCAGCACCGCGCAGCGGCCGCCGCACCTCCTGCCCCATCTCCGGGGCCCTTCAAGCCACTCCCGATCCGCAACGCCTTGTGAACCAAGGCGGTGGGGCTGCGCGTCGCGCGCGCCACCTGAAAGCCAATGCCATGTTCCCCAACCCCTTGCCCGGTGTACCGGCCATCGAGTCCCCGTTCTTCGATGCGATCTTCTCGCAGGCCGGATTTTCCGAAGAGACCCTCAGGGTGGCGACGCAGTTGCGCGACCACGGTTTTGCCGTCATCGATTTTCCGGAACCCGATTTCGATCGCCTCGCCGGGGACATCCGGCGCGACCTGAACGACCGATTCGATTGGGACCGGTGGCGCACGCAGGGGCATGCCGAGGGGGACGGCCTTCGCCTGCAGGACGCCTTCGGCTACAGCGAGGGCGTGCGGCGCGTGGCCACCAACCCCGACATCATCCGTCTCCTGAGCCAGCTGTTCGGTCGGCGTGCATGGCCCTTTCAAACCTTGAATTTCCCGGTCGGCACGCAGCAGCACATCCACACCGACGCCATCCACTTCAGTTCGGTGCCGGAGCGGTTCATGTGCGGCGTGTGGACCGCGCTCGAAGACGTCGACCTGGCGGCGGGGCCGCTGCTGTACTACCCGGGCAGCCACAGGTGGCCCATCTACACGAACGAGCACATCGGGCTGAGCGCCGAGCAGCAGGGTGGCCACCAGTACCGGCACTACGAGACGCTCTGGCGGGGCCTCGCCGAGCGATCGGGCATTGCACCCCAGCGCTTCACGCCGAGGAAGGGGCAGGCGCTCATCTGGTTGAGCAACCTGCTGCACGGCGGCGACCGCCAGACCGACAGGAGCCTGACGCGCTGGTCGCAGGTCACGCACTACTACTTCGAGGACTGCGCCTACTACACGCCGCTGCTGTCCGATCCGTTCCTGCGCAACGTGCATTTCCGCGAGATGCAGAACATCTGCACGGGCCGGTTCGTCAGGAATACCTATGCAGGCGCCGAAATGCCGCAGCGCATCGTGCGACCGCAGTGGCTGGACCGGTGGACGCGGCGCGCCAAGAGCGTCGCACGTTCGCTCTCGGGGCGTGGGTGAGAAAGGCGGCGCTGCCGCCGTGACCCCCCGGCCGCATGGCGCAGTGGCGTACCGCGCCGACATCGACGGGCTGCGCGCCCTGGCCGTGCTGGCGGTGGTGATTTTTCATGCCTTTCCCGACGTGCTGCCGGGCGGGTTCATCGGGGTCGATGTCTTCTTCGCGATTTCGGGTTTCCTGATCACGACCCTCATCCTGCGCAGCCAGAGGACGGGGGATTTCAGTTTCCGCGACTTCTATGCGCGGCGCGCACGGCGAATCTTCCCGGCGCTGATTCTGGTGCTGGCGCTGACCCTGGCCATCGGTTGGCATGTGCTCCTGAACAGCGAGTTCCAGGCATTGGGGCAGCAGGCGGTGGGCGGTGCGCTCTTCGTCGCCAACTTCGTGTTCTGGGCCATGGCCGGCTACTTCGATACGGCGGCCGAAACCAAGCCGCTGCTGCACCTGTGGTCGCTTGGCATCGAAGAGCAGTTCTATCTTCTGTGGCCGCTGTTGCTGGGGGTGGCATGGCGTCGGCGGTGGCCCGTCGTCCGGTTGCTCTGGGTGCTGGCGGTGCTTTCTTTCCTCGTCAACGTAGGGTCGGTCCATTCGTTTCGCGCGGCGGCCTTCTATTCGCCGCTGTCCCGGTTCTGGGAGTTGATGGCGGGCGCGATCCTGGCCTGCATGCGTCTGGGCGTCGTGGCGCCCCGGCCCTGGCTCCGCCATGCGCAGTCGGTGCTCGGGCTGACGCTCATCGCGCTGGGGCTGGTCGCGACACGCCGCGACCACGCGTTTCCGGGGTGGTGGGCCCTGCTGCCGGTGCTCGGTGCGATCGCGTGCATCGCCGCCGGGCCGGCGGGTTGCCTGAACCGGTACCTCCTGTCGAGCCGCGTGCTGGTGGGGGTGGGGCTTATCAGCTACCCGTTGTACCTCTGGCACTGGCCGCTGCTGGCCCTGGCGCGTGTGGTGGGCGGGGGCACGCCGGCGCCGGACACCCGTGCGGCGATCGTCGGGGCGAGTGTCTTGCTGGCGTGGGCCACCTATCGGTTCGTGGAGCGCCCCGTGAGGTCTCGCCCGGGTGCGACGGTGCCCTGGGCGCTCTGGGGCGCGGGAGGGGCCCTCGTGCTCGCGGGATGGGCGATCCTGAGCGGCATGTCGGCACGCAACAGCGACGCGTCGTTCCAGCGCATGGCTCACGCGATGCAGGACCGCGACTACTACGCCGGCTTTGCCACGAAGCACGTTGCCGGCCACGCCATGCGGCGCATCGGCGACGGCGCCCGCCAGGTGCTCCTGATCGGAGACAGCCATGTCATGCAGTACGCCCCTCGGGCGCTGAAACTGGCGCAGACCCTGCCCCGACAGACGGCGACCGTCCATTTCTTCACGCTGCCGGCCTGCCCGCCCGTGCCGGGCATCGTCGCCAGCGGCCATCCCGAGTGCGACCGGGCGCGCGACGAGGCCATGCGATTGGCCCAGGACCCGCGCTTCGACGCCGTGCTGATCGGCGGCTGCTGGAACTGCTATTTCCAGGACCGGCTTCTTCCGCCGTCCTATGGATTTCTTCAGGGCGATACGCCCGACGATCGGCGAAGCATTCCGCGCGCGTTCGAGGCACTGGCGCAGCTGCTGGCCGACCTGGTCCGTCGCGACAAGAAGGTCTACCTGTTGCTGAACCAGCCGACGGGGGCGGAGTTCGCGCCCGAGCGCCTGATCAAGAACAGCCGCCTGGGCAGGTTGCCGATCGGAAACATACCGAAAGCCCCGCTTTCTCCCACCCAGTCCAGTCTCAATGACCGGCTGGCACGCCTCGCGGCAGCGACGGGTGCGCAAGCCATCGACGCGATGGGGCACCTTTGCGCGGACGGCCTGTGCGTGAGGACGCTGCCTGACCACAGCGCGGCCTATTACGACAACACGCACCTGCGCGCGACATTCAGCCGCGAGTTCGCGACCTGGATCGACCCGGTCTTTTCGAGCGGGCTGGAGACGACAGGGCAATGAGTGCCCGCGATCTCGTTTGAGTGGATGTTGTCGCGTGTTTGATATTTGTTGGTGTCAATTGACTGCAATTGACTTCAATTTTGAAGAGAAAAGTTCGTTTGGGCCTGGCTATTCTCCAACGCCCCAGGCCGCATCGAGTCGCTGGCCGGGCGCGCGATCCCGGTTTTCAACGGGCTCGCTGCTTTCCCGGAGCGTCCACCGCTTCGCCAAGAAAAAACGGGGAGCTCCGCTCCCGTCAGGGAGAAAAACCATGTCGGAAAACGATCGGCTGCCTGCGGCGCAGCGCGCGGCGCCCGTGCGTCGGAAGCTCGGGCTCCTGGCGCTCGTCCTGCAAGTGGGCGTGGCGGCCATGGCTGTCGCCGGATGCGGCGGCCTTGCACGCGAGCCGATTGCAGTGCCGTCAACGCCAACGCCTGCGCCCCGCGCTGAACCCGCTGCCCTGCCGATCGCCACGCCACCGACCGGCCCAGCAGCCCCGGCGGCTGTTGCGCCCGCGTCTCCCCAGCGATGCGTGGTGGAGGTCTACGGCGACAGCATCGTGGCCAGCAACGGCAGCTCGGAGCGACCGCTGGCCGCCTTGCAAAGGAAGTACACCGCCTTGCGCTGGACCGACCACGCCGTGCCGGCTGTGCAGTTGACGGCGCTGGCGAAGTACTTCGACGAATCGCCGCGAACGGGGCGCTGGGTGGTCATCGAGAACGGCGTGATCGATGCCTGGTTCGATGTGAAGCCGGCCGTGTTCGTGCAAACGCTGAAGCACACGGTCGAGCGTGTGCGAGCGGAAGGCCGCGAGCCGGTGCTCACGGGTCTTTCGCGCCAGGTCGAGAGTCCCAAGGTCGGCATCCACAAGGCCCAGCTGATCCGCCGCGATCAGTACGACCTGCTGGTGCGCCGCCTGGCGCAGACCCTGCAGGTGCCGTTTGTCGATTGGGGCGCCGTGCGTTTCGAGGGCGCCGGTGATCTGTTGGACGGCGTCCATCCCGGCCTGGCCTACAGCAACCGGCTGCTCGAACGGCTTGGCGAGACCTTGGACAAGGTGTCCGGCTGCAAGTAGCCGGCGAAAGTGGGAGGGCCTGGCGCCCGCCTTGCCGGTCTAGATCTTGACCCGCCCGGCCCAGATGTCCCGGTACATCGCCCAGTCGCCCATGAAGGAGTACAGCGGGCGCTTGAACGAGGCCGGCTTGTTCTTCTCGAAGCCGAAGTGCCCGACCCAGGCGAAGCCGTAGCCCGCCACCAGCCCGGCCAGCAGCCACCACGGATTCAGCGTGACCACCAGGGCCACGAGGCACAGCAGCGAGATCGTCGAGCCCGTGAAGTGCAGGCGCCGGCAGGTGACGTTGGCGTGCTCGGTCAGATAGAAGGGATAGAACTCGGCAAAGCTGGTGAAGCGGCGCGGATCGACCGTGGCCGGCGCGTCCGGCGCGGCAGGGGTGGAGGTGTTCATCGTGGGTCTCCTGCGCCCCGCAGGGGCTTTGTTGATAATAGCTACGACCCCGCGGCCGCACCACCCGGGTTCGCCATCCCACCTTCGCCGTATCCACCTTGAGCGCTGTTCCCGTCGTCCCCGTCGATTCTTCCGCCGATGCCAACGCGCTGTGGGTCGTGTGCCTGTGCGCCGAATGGTGCGGCACCTGCCGCGACTACCGGCCGCTGCTGGTCGATCTGGCAAAGGCGCACCCGCAGTTCCGCTTCGCCTGGGTCGACATCGAAGATCACGCCGAGATCGCCGACGCCTTCGACGTCGAGACCTTCCCGACCCTGCTGGTGGCGGGCGCCGACGGCACGCGCTTTCTCGGTCCGCTGCTGCCGCACATCGAAACGCTGTCGCGCCTGCTCGGCGCGCTGCAGCCGCCGCAGCCTTCCAGTCTCGACGTCGACCTGCTGCTGGCCGTGCTCGAGAAAAAGCCCGCGGCCTTCGCGGTCTGACCTCTTCGGAGCTTCCTTCCCATGAACATCCTGATCTTTGGCGCCACCGGCATGGTGGGGCAGGGCGTGCTGCGCGAGTGCCTGCTGGCGCCCGACGTGGAACGCGTGGTCGCCGTGGGACGCAGCGCCACCGGGCAGCAGCATCCCAAGCTGCAGGACCTGGTGCACAAGGACATGTTCGACTACCGCGCCATCGAGTCGCAGCTGACAGGCTTCGACGCCTGCTTCTTCTGCCTGGGCGTGTCCTCGGTCGGCATGAAGGAGCCGGAGTACAAGCGCATCACCTACGACCTGACGATGGCGGCGGCCACCGTGCTGGCGCGGCTCAACCCGGGCATGACCTTCACCTACGTGACGGGCGCGGGTACCGACAGCAGCGAGCGCGGCGAACGCATGTGGGCGCGCGTGAAGGGCGCGACCGAGAACGCGTTGATGCGCCTGCCGTTTCGCGCGTCCTACATGTTCCGGCCCGGCATGATCCAGCCGCTGCACGGCGTGCGTTCGAAGACGCCGCTGTACGACGCCGCGATCGTCGTGCTCAAGCCGGTGCTCGGGCTGGCCCACCGCTGGTGGCCCGACCGCGTGACCACCACCGAGAAGGTGGGCCGCGCGATGCTCGCGGTGGCGCGCCGGGGCGCACGCAAGGTGCTGCTCGATCCGGCGGACATCAACGCGCTGGGCAGCTGAGCCGCCCCGCGTTCTTCGCAGTTTTCAGCCCGCGACGAAGTCGCGCAGCGCGAACAGCACCTCGTCCGGCGCCTCGCTCATCAGCGCGTGGCCGGCATGCACCGTCACCACCTTGGCGTTGCGCGCCTTGCCCACCAGCGCCTTGGTGGCGCGCGGCGGCGTCATCTGGTCGGCGTCGCCCAAAAGGAACAACACGGGGCACTGCACCTTCTCCATCGCCGCTTCGCCGTTCGCGTAGTCGTTGCAGGCCTTGAAGCCGATGTGGAACACGTTGGCCTCGCGGTTGCTCGCGAGCACGCGGCGCATCAGCGCGCGCGAGCTGCCGTACAGCCACGTGCCCGGGCCGAGCGACGAAGGCGGCGGCGCCAGCAGCGAGTGCGAGAAGGTGTTGACCATGGCGATGGCGCGCTGCGGATCGCTCACCGAGCTTTCGAGCAGCGCGGGCGACACCACCATCGGATAGGCCGTGCCGACCATCGCGAGCTGCGTGATGCGTTCGGGCGCACGTGCCGCGGTTTCTAGCGCGATCAGCGAGCCGAAGCTGTGGCCGATGAGTGCGGCCTTCTGCACGCCCGCCGCGTCGAGCAGCGCGATGACGAACTGCGCCGCCTCTTCCACGCTGGCCGGCGGTGCGCCGGCGCTCTTGCAGTGGCCCGGCAGGTCGACCGCCAGCACGTTCCAGCCGTGGTTGGCGAACCAGCGGCTTTGCAGGATCCACACGCTGTGGTCGTTGAGCACGCCGTGGATGAACACCACCGTGGGCTTGGCCGCATCGAAGGGCTTGCCGGCGGTGTAGCAGTAGGTGTCGTGGCCGTTGACTTGAAGGATGCTCATGGCGTCTCTTTCTGGGGTCTTGTGTGTCTTGTGTTCGTGTGAGGTGGCGGATCAGCGCGTCGACGCGGCCCGGGCGTGCGGGGGCAGCGCCCAGTCGCGGAGCGCGCTCGGCAGAATCTCGCCCGTCTCGTGCTTGAAATGCATCAGCGTGCTGTCGAGTTCGAGGTCCGAGCCGTCCCGCAGCAGGAAGCCCAGGTAGTCGCCGCCGTCGTCTTGCGCGACGAGCAGCGCACGCGCGGCTTCGGGGTGGCTGGCCACCCAGTCGCCGTCGTCGCCGATGTCGTTCAGCATGCACAGGCGCTCGCGCGGGAACCAGTGCCACTGGCGAGGGTCTTGCGCGCCGGGATCGCCGTCGTCGTGGTCTTCGTCGCTTTCGTCTCCGTCGTCGGCCTCCACATACGTCGGCAGGCCGGTGCGCAGCAACTCGGCATAGGCCGCGGGCAGCACCAGTTGCGCGACGTCGATCGGCTGCTCGGCCAGCGCCTGCTGCCGGGCCTGGAGCGCGGCAAAGATCTGCACCGAGCGAGCGCTGGGGTCGGCGTCTGGTGAGCTGGTGATCCGCGACAGCAGTGCGGCGCGCTGTGCACGGAACGCCGGGCCGTGCATCTCGGCGGGCTGGGCGAAGGCCGAGCGCCATTCCTTGCCGAAGCGCATGCCGGTGAAACCGCCGCTCGCCAGCGCCTGCCGCAGGTCGTCGCTGACCAGTGGGGCGCTTTCATCGGGCAGCCAGAGCAGGTCCAGCGGCTGAAGATGCACGGGCCAATGGGCCGATGCCATGTCGAGCACCGCCCGCCCATGGCGGGACACGCCGGTGGGCTGGAACGCTTCGGCCATGACATGGGCCCCATGTTCGAGCGCGCGCCCCGGTGCGACGTAGCCGGGCGTGCGGGGCAGCGCCTTCTCGAATTCGGTCGCGGCCTGCGCGACCTGGGCCGCCGTCTCGAAGCTGCCTGCCGCGAAGACGCGGTGGTAGCGGGGCCGGTCTTTCTGCAGCCGCACGGTGATGCGCAGCGCGGTGCGCGCCAGGTCCAGGCTGTCGAGCCACTGTCCGTCGCCGAGCCAGTGCATCAGCCGGTACTCGGCGCGCTGGTCACCGAAGCGTGCGTGGTGGTACGCGGGAAAGCGGGCCTGGACGTCGTAGGCGCGGTGGGCCGGCAGCTTGAATTGCGTCAACAGCGCGTGCAGCCTGAGGCTGACGAGCAGGCATCTCGCGTGCGGCGAGCCGTCGCCCGACCAGTGGGCCAGGTCGGGAAATCGCGGCGGATGGCCCCAGCCCTGCGACATCTCGATGCGCTGCGGTGCGGCCCAGAAATGCGCGCGGGCGATCGCAGGCGCGTCGCCGTAGCCGCCGTAGGTCTCGCGGTCGCGCGTGCCGTCGGGGTGCGCGGCGAAGAAATGCGGCGCGACGCCGAGCGCGTCCGGGCCCTTCAGCCATTCGAAGAACGGTGTCGGCTCCATCGGCGCGGTCAGGCTTTTTCCGCCGCCTTCAGCGCGCGCTTCAAGTCGTCGATCAGGTCGGCCGGATCTTCCAGGCCGATCGACAGGCGGATCGTGCCTTGCGAGATGCCCGCGCCCGCCAGTGCCTCGTCGGTCATGCGGAAGTGCGTGGTGCTGGCCGGATGGATCACCAGGCTGCGGCAGTCGCCCACGTTGGCCAGGTGGCTGAACAGCTTGAGCGCTTCGATGAAGGCCTTGCCTTGCGCGCGGCTGCCCTTGATGTCGAAGCTGAACACCGCGCCGGCGCCGCGCGCGCCGTGGCGCAGCAGCTTCTGCGCGAGCGCATGGCTCGGGTGCGACTCGATCAGCGGGTGGCCCACGCGCGACACGAACGGGTGCGTGGACAGGAACTCGACCACCTTCTGCGTGTTGTCGATGTGGCGCTCCATGCGCAGCGGCAGCGTCTCGATGCCCTGCAGGATCAGCCACGCCGTGTGCGGGCTCATCGAGGCGCCGAAGTCGCGCAGCCCTTCGCGGCGGGCGCGCAGCAGGAAGGCGCCGACGGTGCTTTCCTCGCTGAACACCATGTTGTGGAAGCCGTCGTAGGCCTGCGTCAGCTCGGCGAATTTGCCGGACTTTTCCCAGTCGAAGCTGCCGCCATCGACCACCACGCCGCCGATCACCGTGCCGTGGCCCGACAGGAACTTGGTGGCCGAGTGGTAGACCAGGTCGGCGCCCCAGTCGAAGGGCTTGATCAGGTAGGGCGAGGTGAGGGTCGAGTCGACCAGCAGCGGCACGCCGGCTTCATGGGCGATGTCGCTCACGGCCGGGATGTCGAGCACGTCGAGCCCGGGGTTGCCCACGGTCTCGCCGAAGAAGAGCTTGGTTTCGGGCCGCACCGCCGCGCGCCAGCCGTCGAGGTCGCCGGGCTTCACGAAGGTGGTCTCGATGCCGAAGCGCCGCATCGTGTAGTGCAGCAGGTTCTGCGAGCCGCCGTACAGCGCCGTGCTGGCCACGATGTGCGAGCCCGCGCCCATCAGCGTGGCGACCGACAGATGCAGCGCCGCCTGGCCGCTGGCGGTGGCAATGGCGCCGATGCCGCCTTCGAGCGCCGACACGCGCTGCTCCAGCACCGCGTTGGTCGGGTTGCTGATGCGCGAATACACATGGCCCGCGCGTTCCAGGTTGAACAGCGCGGCCGCGTGGTCGCTGGATTCGAAGACGAAGGAGGTCGTCAGGTGGATGGGAACGGCCCGCGCGCCGGTGGTGGGGTCGGGGGCGGCGCCGGCGTGCAGCGCGAGGGTGTCGAAACCGGGGTCGGAATAACCGGGCATGAAGGCCTTTCTGTTGTCTCTTCGCAATGCCCCGTGACACCGGCAATGCTTGCACAGGCGACAGGGGCGTTCGGGTCGGCGTCGATTGTGGGCTATATTCAAATCGGCACGACGCCGAGAACGACGAATCCCCGAGAGGAGCACCACCATGAAAGTCAGCGACATTCTTCGCGTCAAGGGCAACACGCTCTTCACCATCACGCCGGACGACCCGCTGGCGGAAGCCGCCCAGACCATGGCGGACAAGGACATCGGTTCACTGGTGGTCATGGAGCACGGCGACCTGGTCGGCATGCTCACGTTCCGTGAAGTGATCGTGGCGGTCGTCAACAACGGCGGCCAGGTCGGGACCACGCTGGTGCGCAAGGCCATGGACGACGCGCCCGTCACCTGCACGCTCGAAACCGACCTCGACGAAATCCGCCGCATCATGCTGGAGCGCCACGCGCGCTACATGCCCGTGATGGACAAGCGCATGCTCATGGGCGTGATCAGCTTCTACGACGTGGCCAAGGCCGTGGTCGACGCGCAGAACTTCGAGAACAAGATGCTCAAGGCCTACATCCGCGACTGGCCGGAAGACGAGAGCAACGAAAAGGCCGGCTGAGCCTTTCAGCCAGCCATGGCCGACTGACCGCTACTCTTTGATGTTGGCGGTCTGCACGATCTTCTGGTTGCGTGCGTACTCGGCCTGCACGAACTTCCCGAACGCCTCCGGCGTTCCGCTGCCCGGCAATGCGCCTTGCTCCGCCAGCTTGGCGCGCACGCCTTCCTCCTGCAGCACCGCATTCAGTTCCTGGTTGAGCCGCGCCACCACGGCCGGCGGCGTCTTCGCGGGCGCGAAGATGCCGGTCCAGCTCACCATGTCATAGCCCTTGAGGCCGGGCATTTCGTTGAAGGTGGGTACCTGCGCGAGCGCCGGCAGGCGCTGGCTGCCGGTGATGCCCAGGGCCTTCAGGCGCTTGCCGTTCACGTGCGGGATGGCGCTGGTGCTCACCAGCATCGCGAGGTCGACCTGGTCGCCGATCACGTCGGTGGCGATCTGCGCACCGCCGCGGTAGGGCACGTGGGTCACGAAGATGCCGCTGCGTTCCTTGAGCAGTTCCATCGCCAGCTGCAGCACGGTGCCCACGCCCGAGGTGGCGTAGTTGTAGTGGCCCGGCTGGGCCTTGGCGAGCTTCACGAAGTCGGCGTAGCTGCGCACATCGAGGCCGGGGCGCGCCACCAGCACCATCGGCGCGGTGTTGAGCAGGCCGACGGGCGCCAGGTCTTTGAGCGGATCGAAGCGGAAGGCCGAGGGGTTGACCAGTCGGCCGATGGCGATGGCGCTGTCGGGGCCGACCACCAGCGTGTAGCCGTCGGGCGCGGCGCTCACGGCCTTGGCCACGCCGATGGCGCCGCCCGCGCCGCTCACGTTGTCGATCACGACCGACTGCTTGAGCCGTTCGCCCAGGCGCTGCGCCACGAGGCGGGCGTTGACGTCCACGCTGCCGCCAGCCGTGAAGGGCACGATCAGCGTGAGGGGCTTGGCGGCGGGCCAGGCGGGCTGCGCGAGGGCACCGGTGGGCAGGGCGGCGCAGAGTGCGGCGGCAGCAAGGATCAGGCGGCGGTTCGTGGTCATGGCTGGTTCATCCGGGGAAGGGGGTGGCGGAAGGCGTGGGTTCGGAAGGCAGGCGGGCGCGCAGCGCGTCGAAGTCGGCGCTCCATTCGGCGCGCCACTGGCGGCGCTGCGTGTCGTCGATCCACGCGCCGTCCAGGCCGTTGTGCATGAAGCCGCGCAGGTCGTCCAGGCCGAAGCCGAAGTCGCGCACCATCATCAGCCACGCGCCCGTGGGCGTGACCTGGTGCAGCGTCGGGTCGTCGGTGTTCGGGTGGATGCGCAGGCCCAGGCCGGGCATGCGGCGGATCGGGTGGTCCAGGGCCCAGCGCTCGGGCGGCAGCGTGCGCAGGTAGTAGGAGTTGGTCGGCACCACGGTGAAGATCACGCCGCGATCCGCACACTGGCGCGCGAAGTCGGGCTGGTCGACCACCGTGTAGCCGTGGTCGATGCGATCGACCTGCAGCAGCTCGAGCGCGGTGCGCACGTTGGTCCAGGGCATGCCGAACTCGCCGGCGTGCGCGGTGGTTTTCAGGCCGGCCTTCTTCGCATCGGCGTACGCGCGGGCGAAAAGCTCGGGCGGCCGGTCGTTCTCGCGGTAGTCGATGCCGATGCCGATCACCTCGTCGCAGCGGTGGGCCTGGACCCACTCGACCATCTCCACCGCCGCCTCGGCGCTGGCCTCGCGGTCGATGGCGGCAATGAGCCGGCCGGTGATGCCGAACGCCTGCTGCGCATCGTGGATCGCGCGGACGATGGCGCCCTGCGCGAGCGGGTAGGCAATGCCCGAGCCGTGCACCGTGCCGGTCGGGTTCCAGAAGAACTCGGCGTAGCGCACCTGGTGCGAGGCCGCGTCCTGCAGGTATTCGAGCGTGAGCTGGTACAGGTCGTCGGCGCTGCGCACCAGCTGGGCGTCGAGCGCGCGCAGCACGCGCAGCACGCCCACGGGCTTTTCGCCGCGCGTGTAGAAGCCGTCGATTTCCGCGTCGGCCAGCGGCGCGCCGGCGCGCTGGTTGAGCTGGCGGAAGGTATCGTGGCGGACGGTGCCGAAGAGGTGGCAGTGCAGCTCCACCTTGGGAATAGCGCGCAGCATCGCTTCGAGCGTGAAAGGAGCGGCGGCGGGCGCAGGCGCGGCAAGGGTCATGCGGCGCAGTCTAGGCAGTGCGTGCTCATAAGGAAAATTTTGAATTTCTATAATTTGATTCATTGAATCGATAATCAGGACGCCCATGGCCGCCTTGCCCCTGCGTGCGCTCACGCTGCGCCAGCTGCAGTGTTTCTCGGTGCTGGTCGAGGAAGGGCACTTCGGCCGCGCGGCGCGCCGGCTTGCCATCACGCAGCCCGCGCTGAGCAACGCGATCAAGCAGATGGAGAAGCTGCTCGGCGCTGAGCTGCTGACCCGCTCCACCCACCGGCTCGAACTCACGCCCGTCGGCGCCGAGGTGCTGGCGCGCACCGATTTCCTGGTCCACACCTTCGAGGTGGCGCTGCGCGACATCGAAAGCACGGTGCAGCGCGGCCGGGCCTATGTGCGCGTGGGCGTGATCCCCTCGGCCAGCGCGCGCGTCGCAGCGGCGGCGGCCGGCTTCCTGCAGCAGCGCGCCGAGGTGGAACTGGCCTGGCGCGACGCGCCCTCCACGGTGCTGCTGGCCGAGCTGCGCAGCGGCCAGCTCGACATGGCCGTGGCCGCGATCACCGAGCCACCCGGCGGACTGACGTGCATCGACCTGTTCCGCGACCCGCTGGTGCTGGTGGTGCGCAGCGACCATGCGCTGGCGGCGGCGGGCGAGGCGCGCTGGGAGGCCATCGGCAGCGAGCGCCTCGTGCTGTTCGAAAGCGGCAGCATGCCGGCGCTGGGCGACCCGGCGCGCGCGCAGTTCGCGCAGGGCGCGCAGCCGTACCGCGTGAGCTATTCCGAAACGCTCTACGCGCTGGTGCGCAGCGGGCAGGCGCTGGGGCTGATGCCGCAGCTGTACACCTCGTCGCTGCGCGACCCCGAGCTGGCCGTGGTGCCGCTGTCGGCGCCGCGCATCGAGCGGCGCGTGGTGCTGGCCTACCTGCCGGGGCCGATGCGCAACGTGGCGGCGCAGGAACTCATCGGGTTTTTGCGCGAGCGGTTGCCGCAGGCCTAGGCGGCTTCGAGCATGACGCCCGGCCGTCACTGTTGTGCCCCCTTGCCAGTTTGGAATGACTACTCATGTATTCACAGGTCTTTGGGTCGAATAAAGTGCATGTATATGTACAGATTTCTGATGATCCGTGGGAGGCGATAAGCAATGCAGCCTAAGCCGCTGAGTGAGGCCGTCTTGGCCCTGAGAGAGGGACGATGGAATGAATACGAAGCGCTGATTCGTCGTCTGAGAAAGATCGATGGAGATCAAATCTGGGAACGAATTGCAGCCGAGCACCCGGCATCAGTTGATTTGATATCTGCTCTGAGGCCCTTGTCGGGGGAGCAAGCTCGAAATGCTTGCCAGACGCTTCTTCCTGCTATCGGAAAGATAGCTGTTTTTTCCCTTGAGGATGCATTGGTCCTCTTGGGGTTTTCTGAGGTGCTTGGCCTTTCATACAGACACTTGCCCGCGAGACAGTTGCAATCTCATATCACCCAAAAAATCGGCTTTGGGAACGCGATTGGAGAGAGGCTTAGAGCGAACACCCACCTAGGGGAGAGCGCACAAAGGGTTTGGGCTGGAGCCTATACGTCAGCCGCTCCCTTGGCGGCGGCGCAGTACGTGGCTGAGTTGATGACAGATAGCTCCTTAGACACTCAACTCCTCATCAGCTTGCTCAACTTCTTGCCTGTAGACGTCACGGAGGTGAAAACAGAACTTGCGTCGCGCGAGAACCTCTTGGCGGACCTACTCTTCGGAAAGACCAACGAAGCTGGTTATGCCGCTTGGTCTGCGCTGACCTGCTTAGCAACCTTTTCGCCGACCGCCGTTGGTTACCTGCTTAGTGGTCTTGAATCAGAAGATGCAAGCGCCGCGATGGCGGTAGCCAACTCGCTCTACCGACTGAGTGCTCCTAGCTTTGGCGTCACAGCCGAACCACTCGAAGACATCGTCAAGAGCCTGCTAAATATCGCCGTTCATGACGAGAAGGCCCGCGCGCAAATAGATGAGAGTATCCAGAACTTGGTGTCTCAAGATGCGCTACGACCGCACGCTGTTGCCTGCCTACTCGACCTTTGCACGCTCGACGTCAATGTTGTCGAGATGCTTGGGAAAACCTTTGGCGAGCTGGGTCAGTATCCCGTTGATTACTTCTTGGTGTTGTCCGACTGGTTGCTTCGTCCGGATGCGCGTCTTTCATCAATCGGAGACCTGCTATCCCTTTGCACGATGCATCGGGCGCAGGTTGGACTGAATACAGGTGTTTTTTTGGAGCAGGGGAGGGAAAGGCGTATCAAAGCTGCAAGACGATTGCTTGCGCTGATTCACCACGGACCGACGCTATGTCAGTTCATTGCCGTAATTGCCGAGATGGACGCTTTGGGCGAAGAGAGGCTTTTGCTCGCCGGAGAGATGTTGAGCTTGACTTTCGCGGAATATCCCGGTGCGACTGAGGAATTTTTGAAGGAAAAGACCAAGAGTTGTCTGCGCACGGATCCCTCAGCGCGGGTCTTTCGCTTGGAGTACGCAAATGTGCTGCGTTGGCGCAGAGTCTTGGCCCAACTCCCGAAGCGCAAGGAATTGCGCCCAGCCGAATCCGAGCTGCATGCGCTCAGGGCGATGAGGAGGCGTGTCAATCGCGAAATCATGCGTAAGGCGGAGGAAAGATCTGTGTTTCGTGATCTGTTCGCGAGTTCCCACATTGCGCAGGGGCGGAAGTTCGCATCTCACACCGAATTTGGACCTCCACAGGTGGCTGAGATGGCCGAGTCAAGCCACTCGATAGAGCTTCCCTCCAGTGAGGGGGCCGACCCGATGCGAGGGTTGCTTGAACGTAGGAAATTGTGGATGAATGCCCAATGACTAGCAGTCTGCGGCTGCTACTTGAAGACTTCCTCGGGCTCATGCGTGAGGACGGCGAACTCGACGTTTTTTTGCCCCTGTTGATGTCCGCGATGGGGCATGAGGTTGTGTACCGCCCTCAGAGGGGGCCTCGGCAGTACGGGGTTGACATTGCGTCGGTGGGACCGGATGAGGATGGACAGAAAAAACTCTTTCTCTGGCTCGTCAAATGTGGGGATATCGGAAGAGCCGAATGGGACTCGGGACCACAGTCGGTGCGTCAGTCCATCAACGATGTGGGGGACATTTACCTTCGCAGTCATGTCGCGCCCGAACACAAGGCGCTCAAGAAAAAGCTGCTCATCGTCACTAATGGCGATTTCAAAGCGAACCTGAACGAGACGATCGCCGCGTTCCTTGAGGGTTGGTCCCGCAGGAAGAGAGTCGCCACAGAGCAAGTCAATGGCTCAAAGCTGGCGGCTTGGTCGGAGCGATATCTCCTAGATGAATACATCCTTCCAGGCTCGAACCGGTCGCTGCTGCGACGCATGCTCGCCAATGTATCGTCCCCAGAGCTCTGCATCATGATGGGGCGCAGCCTCATCGATGAAATTCTCAACAATGCCACGGCTCCGGCGGAGTCGGCTGGCGCGAAAACTAAGCTTCTGCTTACTGGTCTGCGTGGCATTCGGACTGCGCTGAGCGTCTTACAGGCTTGGGCGACAAGCGAGGACAACTTGCTCGCGCCGTACCTCGTTTCTCAGTATGCGGTGTTGGCCGTCTGGTCTCGGCTGCATGAGCCGCTTCAAGCGAATGAGCCCGGACCAAGCGGGGAGTTCCGCGAACTACTGTTTCAACTGGCGACCATCGCGGAGATCAATCATCAGCGCATGGACCAGTACTACCTAGTGCAGGACGCTTTTGCCAATGCACTGCCGGATAGCCTGTTGGTTTCGCGGACAGTCTTTGATGAGTTGGGGCGGCTCGGACAGCAAGGATGTCTTTGGGCGCATCAGGCTGCGGCGGGCGGAATGAATGAAATAGAGCATATGGCTCATCGATACGCGAGTCGCGTTCTGGCGCTGATCGATAGCCACAGTTGCAGTGCTCTGCCTGCATACGATTTCCATTCGACAAGCGTACATGCGGCCCTCTTGCTCCTTGTCGTGACAGGTCGGGAGGATCCCGCCCGCAAGTGGGTTCACAACCTATGTCAACGGTTGTACTACGCGACCAGCGTTCGAAAATTCTTGCCGATGTCCGCCTCCTTCGAAGAAGCGATTCTGGTGCGCCATGGGTATGAGGAAGTAGCAGAAGAGTCGTGTTCGACGTCAACCCTGTTCCCCATCTTGCTGACGTGGACTGCGGTGCTCGGAATGAATGACGGCTATGAGTTCTTGAGGGAACAGGTGTTGCCGAGACTCAAAGGGACTACGCCGAACTTTTGGAGCTCTGAACAGGGGTACGACTCGTTGGTTGCCGATCCGATGGCGCTCCATGAGCACGGAACCGGAGAGGCCATCATGCAGTTTCCCCAGGAGGCGCAGGAGTTTCTCCAACAAATGTCCAGAGGGCTGGCCGGGATAGATCACATCGAAAAGTCGGCGTGGTACCAGGGGGGCGCACCCTACATCCCGCTTTTGGCCGCGCTGCACTGGCATCTCCAGCTGCCTCGAGAGTTGCTCGTGCAACAGGCAATGGCATTTGCTGGAGTGGTTCTTCCTGTAGCAAATACAGGGGAGATGCCACCCCAGTGAACATCAATGACTGCCGGCTTAGGCCGCTTCCAGCATCGCCATGCGCGTTTCGCTGCTGAAACGCTCCAGCGTCCAGCCTTCGCCGAGCATGAACATGCGCGTGTGCAGCTGCGACAGCGTGTCGCTGTCCACTTCGTCGCCCAGGTAGCTCAGCCGTTTCTCGCGCAGGTCGACGAAGCCCGTCGTGTAGTCACGCCCCAGGCGCAGCCACAGCGCGTGCGCGCCCGGCGACTGGCGCGCGCCGCTCATCAGGCACATGCCGCTGCCCAGCGCCCAGCGGTACACGGCCGTGGCCAGGCCGCGCCGCTGGTAGGCGGGGTCGTACTGCGAATGCGGCGCGCGGATGTGGCGGTCGGCGCGGCGGTCGAGTTCGATCAGGCGGTTGAATACGGTGTAGCCGACCAGCCGCTGGTGGCGCACGTCCTCGATGTACACGTAGGTCTCGCCGTCGGCTTCGCGAAAGCGTGCGCGCAGGTCGGGGTCGTCCAGGCGCAGCGCGGGCAGGTCCTGCACGCGCTCGCCCATGGCGCGCATGCGGTCGTACACCGGCGTCAGCGGCTCGCTCGGGCGGCCCTTCTTCGGATCGACGTCGATGCGCAGCTCGGCCGGCCGCAGCAGGCGGCGGCGCAGCGCGTCGAACGACAGCCACGCGGGCCAGGGCGGCAGGGCAGGCGAAGGCGAAAAAGGGACGGAAGGGGAGCAGGCAAGAGCCACCACGGGGAAATCCTCACGACGAAACACGACGGCGAAGCGGGCGAGGTCCTTCCGCGCGGCACGGGGCCGGAGGCGGGAAGAAGGTCGGACGCTGGGGAAGTGGTGCGTCGCCCGGGCCGATCAGGGCCAGGACGCGCGACCGCGCGGGGCGGGTGCCCGACGGTCGATGTGCGCTGAAGAAAAAAGGAGGCTGACCGCCGGGCTCAGGGATGTGCGAGGGTCTGCTGCGACCTCGCCGTCATCGCCGCGGGTGCGCGCACGCGCGCGTCGCCCGGGGCCGCAGAGGCCGCCGCGCGATCGAAACCGGGGA
Organism: Variovorax sp. FW301-JW7; assembly: GCF_058788795.1. NCBI lineage: Bacteria > Pseudomonadati > Pseudomonadota > Betaproteobacteria > Burkholderiales > Comamonadaceae > Variovorax > Variovorax sp. FW301-JW7. Next base: position 217,450 of record NZ_JBYTBC010000007.1, on the reverse strand, counting down.
TGAAAACCATGACGTTCATAGGGTCGATTGTAGGAAGCCGGGGGTGTTCGGGCAACCAAAGCCCCCTCGGTCTCTGCCAGATTGAATGCGGCTTGCGCTCAGTGCAGTTCGTCGGCCGCGTGGATCGTCTCGCGCACGCGCGGATAGATCTGCGTGTTCCATTTGCTGCCGCTGAACACGCCGTAGTGCCCCACGCCGGCCTGCAGGTGGTGCGTCTTGAGGTACGGGCGGATGCCGCTGCACAGGTCTTGCGCGGCCACGGTCTGGCCGACCGCGCAGATGTCGTCGCGCTCGCCTTCCACCGTGAGCAGCGCGGTGCGCCGGATGGCCGCGGGGTTCACCGTGCGCCCGGCCACGGTGAGCACGCCGCGCGGCAGGTCGTAGGTCTGGAACACGCGCTCGACGGTCTCCAGGTAGAACTCGGCCGGCAGGTCGTTCACCGCCAGGTACTCGTCGTAGAACTCGGCGATGGTGCGTGCCTTGTCGAGTTCGCCCTCGACCAGCAGGCGTTCCATGTCCTCGAACTGCTTCTTGTGGCGCTCGGGGTTCATGCTCATGAAGGCCGTGAGCTGCAGGAAGCCGGGGTACACGCGCCGCATCGCGCCCGCGTGTGGCCACGGCACATGGCTGATGAGGTTGCGGCGGAACCACTCGATGGGCTTGCTGGTCGCGAGCACGTTCACGCCGGTCGGGTTGATGCGGCAATCGACCGGCCCCGCCATCAGCGTGAGGCTGCGCGGCGTGGCCGGGTGGTCGTCTTCCGCCATGAGCGCGGTCGCGGCCAGCGCGGCCACGCAGGGCTGGCACACGGCGACCATGTGCGCGCCCGGGCCCACGGCTTCGACGAAGCGCATCAGCTGCAGCGTGTAGTCGTCCAGCCCGAAGCGGCCCTGCCACAGCGGCACGTCGCGCGCGTTGTGCCAGTCGGTCAGGTACACGTCGTGGTCGCGCAGCAGGGTGCGCACGGTTTCGCGCAGCAAGGTCGCGAAATGGCCCGACAGTGGTGCGACCAGCAGCACGCGCGGGTGCACCGCTTCGGTGTGCGCTTTGCGAAAGTGCAGCAAGGTGCCGAAAGGCGAGACCAGCGCGACCTCTTCGTGCACGGGCACCTCGGCGCCGTCGACCACGACGCTGTCGATACCGTAAGCCGGCCGCGTGTGGGTGAGCCGCATGCGCGAGAAGACCTCGCAGCGCGCGGCCATGCGCCGCAGCGCGGTGCGCTCGGTGCCGTCCTGCCAGAGCGCGCGGCCCAGGTACTGCGCGGTGAGCCGCCATGGCGAGAGCAGGTCGGCCTGGTTCTGGTAAGCGCGGTACAGCATGCCCCCGCTGCAGGCAAGTTGCGGGCCAGCCGTGTGGCACGGCGCTTGCACACACCCCGCATCGTCCAAGGAGTGTCGCGATGGCCAAACCCGTTCTCACGATCAGCAGCAAGAACTACGGCGCCTGGGCGCTGCGCGGCTGGTTGATGTGCAGGCTCGCGGGGCTGGACTTCAGCGAGAAGGTCATCCCGCCCGACGACCCGGCCATGAAGGCCGAGATGCTGCTGCTGTCGTCGTCGATGCTGGTGCCTTCGCTGCAACATGGCGGCATCAAGGTGTGGGACACGCTGGCCATCGGCGAGTACCTGAACGAGATCAAGCCCAAGGCCGGCCTGCTGCCCGCCGACGCCGCGGCGCGTGCCCACTGCCGCGCCATCTGCGGCGAGATGCACTCGGGCTTTGCCTCGATGCGCGGCGCGCTGCCGATGAACATCAAGGCCCGCTTCAAGAACTTCAAGGTGTGGTCGCGCGCGCAGGGCGACATCGACCGCATCGTCGCCATCTGGCGCGAGTGCCTCAAAGCCTACGGCGGCCCCTTCCTGTTCGGCAAGCAGCCCGGCATGGCCGACGCGATGTACGCGCCCGTGGTCACGCGCTTCCTGAGCTACGACGTGGCGCTGGACAGCGTGTGCGCCGCGTACTGCAAGCGCGTGATGGAGCTGCCCGCCATGAAGGAATGGGTGGCTGCTGCGTTGCAGGAGCCCGACGAGATCGACGAGCTCGACGCGGAGTTCTGACGCTGCTTCTTCACGCGCTCGCGGGCGGCAGGCCGAGGCCGTCTTGTTGTAGTCGGCGCTCGATGCTCTGCGCGGCCTGCTGCAGGTCGCCCAGGTGCGCGGTCACGATCTCGCGCTCGCTCTTCACCGTCGGCAGCCATGCGCAGCTGAGGCAGCCCACCACCTGATCGCCCAGCCGCACCGGCACCGACACCGCGCCGAAGCGGTCGGGCGAATCGAGGCTGGTGGACGTGGGGTCGCGCGCCGCGTAGCCCTGGTCGCGCGCGTGCGCCACCATGCGGCGGATGCTGTCGGGGCGCCGCGCGCCGCGGTCGAAATCGTTCGGTGAACGCGCCAGTGCGGCAACGATTTCTCGGCGCTCCTCTTCGGGGCAGAACGCGAGGTAGCAACGCCCGAGCGACGACAACAGCATCGGCGGACGAAAGCCCAGCGCGCGGTAGTTCACCGCGAGGCCGTTGCGCGGCCGGTCGGTGTCGAGGATCAGCATGGCCGTGCCGTCGCGCACGCCGAGGTCAATTGGCCACGGCACCAGCCGCTGCAGCGTGGCGCGCGGCGATGCGGCCAGGGCGGTGAGCCGCGTGCGCCACGCCGCCGCAGCCCCTGACTGGCCGGTGGCCGAGGTGGGCACGTAGCGCTTCTCCAGCTCGTTGCGTTCCACCCAGCCGGCCTGCTGCAGCGTCTTCAGGATGCGCAGCAGCGTGGCCTTCGACAGGCCGGTCTGCCGGTGCAGCTCCTGCAGCGTGACGGCCGACGAACGCTGGATGGCCAGCATCACGTCGAGCCCGCGACGCAGGGCGTCGATCGACTTCACGCTGTGCGCGCCGCTGGTGTCCGACATGTCGCCTCCAAAGAAAAAAGGTTCACTCAGTGAAACTATATCTTCTGGCCGCGCGACGCCATTCCTACAGTCCGACGACACCCCCACGTCGTCCCACCGAGAAGGAAAACGCAAGATGTTCCACCAACGAAACATGGTCCGTGCCGCTGCAGGAGCCATTCTTTTGCTGTGCGCCGCGACAGCGGCGCTGGCGCAATCGTGGCCCGCGAAGCCGATCACCCTGGTCGTCGCCTACCCGGCCGGCGGCGACACCGACGCCATCGCGCGCACCTACGCCGAGAAGCTCGCGCAGCGCCTGGGCCAGCCGGTGCTGGTCGACAACCGCCCCGGCGCGAGCGGCATGATCGGCAATGCCTGGGTCGCGAAGGCGCCGGCCGACGGCTACACGTTGCTCTTCACGCCCAGCACCTTCCCCATCGCGCAGCACGTGCTCAAGGCCGGCCCCGGCGTGGCGCACGACGTGGTGAAAGACTTCACCCCCATCGTCAAGACCGGCAACATCCCGGTGCTGATGGTCACGGCGCCCACGAGCGGCATCCAGACCGTGGCCCAGCTGGTGGCCGGCGCCAAGGCCGGCAAGGCCTTCACCTACGGCACGCCCGGCGCGGGTTCGCCGATGCACATCGCGGGCGAGCTCTTCAACAAGGACGCCGGCGTGGCCATTGCACACGCGCCGTACCGCGGCGTGGCGCCGGTGGTCAACGACACGCTGGGCGGCCACGTGAGCGTGGGCTGGATCACGCCCGGCGCGGTGGCGGCCCACATCGCCGCCGGCAAGCTGGTGCCGCTGGCCGTGGCCGAGCGCCAGCGCACGAAGCTCATGCCCAACGTGCCCACCTTCCTGGAGCTGGGCTACCGCGACATGGACGTGAGCGCCTGGATGGGCCTGCTCGGGCCGAAGGCGATGCCGGCCGAGGTCGTGCAGACGCTCAACCGCCACGTCAACGAGATCCTGAAGATGCCCGACGTGCAGGCCCGCATGGCCGCGCTGGGCATCGAGCCCGTGGGCGGCGAGCCGGCCGTGCTGGCCCGCCAGATCGCCGAGGACGACCAGCGCTTCGGCAAGCTGGTGCGCGAGTTCGGCATCCGCGCCGATTGACCCCCGACACCGAAGGAGACGATGCATGTTGAGCGAAGAAAAGAACCGCCTGTTGACCGAAGTGGGTCCGGGCAAGCCCATGGGCGATTACCTGCGCCGCTACTGGCACCCGATCGCCGGCGCCAGCGAGTTCGACGACAAGGCCGTGAAGCCGCTGCGCATCCTCGGTGAGGACCTCGTGCTCTACAAGGACCTGAGCGGCAACTACGGCCTCGTCGACCGCCGCTGCCCGCACCGCAATGCCGACATGTCGTACGGCTACGTCGAGAAGTGCGGCCTGCGCTGCAGCTACCACGGCTGGCAGTACGACACCAGCGGCCAGTGCATCCACCAGCCTTTTGAAGAAACGCTGGACCCCGACGCGCGCATGCGCAAGAACACGAAGATCAAGGCCTATCCCGTGCAGGAAAAGGCCGGCCTGCTGTGGGCCTACATGGGCCCGCAGCCCGCGCCGCTGCTGCCCGACTGGGAGCTCTTCAACTGCAAGAACGGCTTTGCGCAGGCCGTGTTCGCCGAGATTCCCTGCAACTGGTTCCAGTGCCAGGAGAACTCCATCGACCCCGTGCACTTCGAGTGGACGCACAACAACTGGACCACGCGCCTGCAGGGCGACGAAGGCCCCTACGTGCCCACGCACCTGAAGCTCGCCTTCGACGAGTTCGAGCACGGCTTCGTCTACAAGCGTCTGCGCGGCGGCGAGCGCGAAGACAACGTGATGTGGACCACCGGCCGCGTCACGCTGTGGCCCAACGGCTTCTTCCTCGGCCACCACTTCGAATGGCGCGTGCCCATCGACGACCACCACACGCTGAGCGTGCTGTGGGTGCTCAGCCGCGTGCCGACCGAGCAGGAGCCGTATGTGCAGGAGCGCATTCCCTCGTGGTACGGCCCCATCAAGGACCCGGCCACGGGCCGCTGGATCACCAGCCACGTCGCCAACCAGGACTTCGTCGTGTGGGTCGGGCAGGGCACCGTGACCGACCGCACGCGCGAGAAGCTGGGCCAGAGCGACAAGGGCATCGTGATGATGCGCCGGCGCTTCTTCGAAGAGCTCGAGTCGATGCAGTCCGACCCGGCGCATGAGCCCAAGGGCCTGATCCGCGACCCCGGGAAGAACCGCGACGTGTTCCTGCCCTCGGCCTGCCGCGACGAGATGCTGCACGGCCTGCCGCGCGAGGAACTGGCCGCGCATCCGCTGCTGGGGCCTTACCTGAAGGACTTCTTCGGGCAGGCCGGGCAGCCTGACGACGTGCGCGTGGCCTACGAGGCGGCCATCGGCCAGAAGGTGGAAGGTGCGCGCTTCTTCAAGGTGCACGGCGGTGGGTCGGACACCGAGGTGGAGACGCAGGAAGCGGCGTAACGCACGCCGCGATCCGGGTCTTTGCGCCGGGGCTCGCCTCGACGCGAACAGCGTGTGAACATCCCAGGTCGGGAGCACACGCCGTGAAGTTTCGTGATCGCGCACACGCCGGCCGCCAGCTCGCTGCCTTGTTGCAGCGGCGCGGCGGTTTTGCGGACGCCGTGGTGTTGGCGCTGCCTCGCGGCGGCGTGCCGGTGGCCTTCGAGGTGGCCCGCGTGTTACGGCTGCCACTCGACGTGCTGGTGGTGCGCAAGCTGGGCCTGCCCGAACAGCCCGAGTACGCCTTCGGCGCGCTCGCGGGCGATGGCGTGCCCGAGATCGACGAACACCTGGTGCGCACGCTGGACCTGCGTCCTTCGGAGATCGATGCCGTGGTCCGTGCTGAACTCGCCGAGTTGGCGCGCCGCACGCAGGTCTATCGCGGCGATCGCCCGGCGTGCGAGGTGCAAGGCCGCACGGTGCTTGTGATCGACGACGGACTCGCCACCGGTGCCACCATGCGCGCCGCGGTTCGCGGACTGCGGCGGCAGAGCGCCGGCAGCGTCATCGCCGCCGTGCCCGTGGCGTCGCCCGAGGCCTGCGAGGCCTTGCAGCGCGAAGCCGACGACGTGCTGTGCGTGCGCTGCCCCACGGTGTTTCGGGCGGTCGGTGCCTGGTATGAAGATTTCTCGCAGACGACGGATGAGGAGGTCTGCGCGCTGCTGGCGCAGGCCTAGCGCCTGAACATCCGCAGATCGAGCGCGCTCTCTTCGCCCAGCCACATCGCATGGGCTGTGTGGTCCGCGAAGTCGTCGCCGGTCACACCGTGCACGAACACGTCGAGGCCGTTGCGGTTGGCATCGAGCCAGCCGATGACTTCGTCGAACTCGGCGGCGTCGAAGGCCAGCTGGCAGCTCCAGTGCGGGTGCGGGCCGACGAGGCGTTCGTGCACGCGGCCTACCACCACCATCAGCTCGTGGCCGGCGCGCTCGCTGAGCTCACGCGCCTGCGCCAGTGTGGCGGGGGCGAAGTAGATGTGGGCGTGGTACTGGGCGTAGAGGTTTTCAGGGCGGCGCGGCATGGTGGGCTCATTGTGAACCGAGGCGGAAGCGTCCGCTGTAGCGAAACACGTCGCCGAACCAGCGGTGGCGCAGCAGCATCTTCATGGTGAAGTGGTCGGGGTCGGACGGATCGGGCCGCTCCTCGACGTAGGCGGTGCCCAGAAAGAGGCCCAGCGGCAGCGGAATGCGCAGCCCCGGAAGGCGCCAGATGTAGCCCCGGTCGCGGAACACGAGCGCGCCGTCTTCCGCGCTCACCGCCAGGCGCATGCCGATGCCGAAGCGCACGTATTCGATCACCTCGCTGCCCTGTGCCGCGTCGTGCTCCATGTGCGAACGGAAATGGAAAGGCGGCCTGCCCGGGAAGTGGAAGACGCGGTCCCAGTAGAGGTGGGCGTTGTCAGGGTGGCAGCGGTAGTGCACCTCGATCGGCACGTGGGTACCCTGGTGCGGAACCAGTGCGCCGAACAGCCGGCCGAAGGGCATCAGCAGCGCGGCCCAGGGGGCGTGCCAGACCTCGCTCATCGTGCCGCGCACGCACACGTAGTCGTCGGAGAACGGCGCCATCGTGTAGTGGCGGCGGATGATGTCGCCGAGCCGGTCCCACGCGGGGCCGAGCGCCTGCTGGAAGACGGGTGGCGCGCTCATCCCGCCACCGCCCCGGTGGCTTCGCTGCGCGCCTTGTAGAAGCGCAGGATGTTCTCGGAGGCGTCGCCCAGCAGGAACTGCATGACCGGGTCCGCATACCAGTTGAAGCGCGTGCTCAGCCGCCACGACACCGCGACACGCAGCTCGGTGCCGCCGTCGCGCGGGGTCAGGGTGTAGGTGGCGTCGCGCAGGTCGAAATACTGGCCGCCGATCATCACGTGGTCGTCGAGCGCACCGGCGGGGAAGGAATCGGGCGTGAAGCGGAAGCGCCACTTCAGCAGGCGGTCGGGCTGCCACTCGGTGACGACCTCTTCGAAGTGCACGTTCTTCTGCCACTGCACCTGGCGCACGCGGCCCTCGGGCGTGTCGACGGTCACGCCCGACACCGGCATCGGCACGCCGACACGGTAGGCCCACGCATCGCCGACTTCGCTGGGGCGGATGTCGCGCGCGGCGTTGAGCTCGTGCCACACACGCTCGGCCGGTGCTGCGATGAAGAGCGTGCGCGAGGTGTTCGAGAACTGGTCCGGGTTGGGCCATTGCGGTTCGATGCCGCCGAGCAGCAGCGGCACCAGGGCAAAGCTGTAGAGCGCGGGCTTGGGCCAGTTGGTGATGCGGCACACGATGCCCATGGCCAGCCCGCCGACGCTGCCCATCACCGCGAACAGCGGCACGATGAAGGCGGCGCAGATGATGCCCTCGATGAACACCATCAGCGTGCCGCCGACGAACAGCGCGGTGGCCACCCACGGCGCCCAGAGGTAGTAGCCCCAGCTGCGTCGCTCGATGCGCTCGGCCATGTACACCGTGACCGCGCCGCACGCCGCGGGCGCGAAATAGACGAAGGAGCCCAGCATGGCCGAGAAGGGCTCGCCGGGGCCGCCGCCGAAGACGATGCGCAGCACGAACGTGATCGCCGCGCCGGCGAACATGGGCCAGAACCAGCCGAACGGCATGCCGCCGCGCACGGGCTTCTTGGCCGGCACGTCGTCGGTGGCAGGCAGGTCGGCGAGTTTGCTTTCTTCGGGCTCGGTGCGCATGGAAATCTCTTCTCCTCTTTTTGTGATGTCTCAGCTGGCGCTGCGCCGGGCCGTCACCATGGCGTAGTCGAAGTCGCGCCAGAACATGCCCAGCGCGAGCGCGCAGTAGCTGGCCACGATGTGCTTGCGGCGCCAGGGGCTGAGCCTGCCGCGCGCCTTCCACAGTTCGATCAGCGTGAAGCGCGTGGCCAGCACGGGGATGTGCAGCGCGCTCGGCGCCACGCGCCAGCGCAGCGAGGTGAACGCGATGTCCTCGAAGCCGTGTGCGCGCAGCGCGGCCGTGAAGTCGTCGCGCACCGCCAGCGTGGGCACGGCCCAGCTGTCGGCCCACAGGCGGTGCAGCCAGCCCGCGAGGCGGCCCGACCGGCGGCGCAGCAGGAAGCCGTCGACCACCACCAGCCGCGCGCCGGGCTTGAGCAGCCGCGCGGCCTCGCGCACGAAGTCGGCCTTGGCGGTGCCTTCGGCATAGCAGGCGCTTTCGAGCGCCCAGGCACCGTCGGCCTGGGCGGCGGGCAGGCCGGTGCGGGTGTAGTCGGCTTCGACGTGCGCCACGCGGTCGGCCACGCCGGCCCGCGCGTCGAGCCGCGCGGCGATGCCGTTCTGCACCGGCACGTTGGTCACGGTGACCGCGTGCAGCGCCGGGTCGTCGCCGACCAGCGTGCGCGAGGTGGCGCCGGCGCCGCAGCCCAGGTCGAGCACGCAGCGCGGGCCGGGGGTGGCCGTGTCGAGCCGCAGTGCGCGGCCGACGGTGCGGTTCATCTCGATCAGCATGCCCTCGCGCCGCAGCGGGTTCAGGCCCAGGCGCCAGAAGCCGAAGTGCATGTTGTAGCTGGGGCTCCAGGCGCGGTAGTCGTCGGCGACCTCGGTGAAATAGTCCTGCGTGTCCTCGCGGCTCACGTGGCCTTCGACGGCGGGCGGCGCGGGTCGCGCGGTGCCGGGCAGGCGGAAGTCGGGCTGGAAGACGTCGGGCATCGAAAACTCCTTCGGACGTGAGCGGGTGGGGTGTGACAGCGTGGTCTTTTTTCAGAGCTTGCAGTGGTCGTCGGCGCATGTCGCTGGCGCGATCGCACCGTGCCCTGCGAGCCGCAGGACCAGCCAGCGCGGCAGCCGGTAGCGGTTGCGCGCCAGCACCGCGTAGGCGCGGTCGGCCAGCCGGCCGACCACCGGCAGGTCGAGCACCGCGCCGCCGGCCGGCAGGCCCACCGCGGCGCGGCAGGCGCGGATGGCGTTCACGCCCACGCGCAACTGGCCTGCGGCATCGACCGCGTGCAGCGAACGCATGAGCGCTTCGCGCGGCGCCGGGCCGTTTGCGAAACCGGCGGGCGAGCAGTCGATCAGGCGCAGCCGCTTCGCGGCGTCGCGCGCTTGCATGGCGCCCATTTCGGCCGTGCACAGCGGGCAGGTGGCGTCGAAATAGACCGTGAGCGGGTAGGTGGCGGGGGCGAAGCGGGTCATGGTGCTTTTGGTTCTCGATATTTCAGTCAAAACAGAAATAAGAAGACAAAAAAAAGGACTCAGCCTTTCTCAGATCATGGGCAGGCTGGCGTGGTGCGCGTCGGGGTCATCGCCCTTGCCGGCGCCAGGAGGGGCGGGGGGCGGTGTGCCGTCGCCGCGCACGAACTTCTGCACGCTGGCGCCGAGCGTGAGCACCTTGTCGAGCGTGCCGGGCGACAGCCGCAGCATCTCGTCGGCCCAGGTGGCGAGCTTGGTCATGAGGTCCATGGTGGAGCGGATGCGGTCCTGCGCATCGGGCGGCTCCTTTTGGAAATCGGGGCTGGCGACGATCTCGCGCAGCACGCGGATGGTGGGGTCGAACTCGCGCTCCTTGCGCTCGCGTACCACGGTGCGGAACAGCTCCCACACGTCGACGCTGGTCTCGAAGTAGTCGCGCCGGTCGCCCAGCGTGTGGGTGACGCGCACGAGGTTCCAGGCCTGCAGTTCCTTCAGGCTGTTGCTGACGTTGGAGCGGGCCACGCCCAGCGTTTCCGACAGCTCCTCGGCGTGCATCGGCTTGCCGTGCGCGAAGAGCAGGGCGTGGATCTGCGAGACCGTGCGGTTCACGCCCCACATGGAGCCCATCTCGCCCCAGTGCAGGACGAACTTGCGTTGAATGTCGGTGAGTTCCATGGTGCCGAGTTTAGGAATTCCTGAATTTCTGTCAAGACAGAAACAAAAAACTGTGCATCTCTGGATCAAAAGTGAAATACTGTATGAATAAACAGTTATTCGCCTTGTTTCCTGTTTCCTTCCAAGGACTCGCCATGCCCGCCGTCCAGGTTCCCATCCACATCATCAAGGGCCGAGGCGCGGCCACGCGGCTCGCGCACCGGTTCTCCAAAGACGAGCGCAACGCCTTCGACGACGGCTGGGGCACGCTGGAAGAGGGCGAGGCCGAAGCCGCCGGACTGCTGCCGCTGGCCACCGAGGTGCGCTTCGAAGACGTGAAGTCGGTGCTCAGCAGCAACGAGTCGCCCGACATCCCGTTCGACCGTTCGCTCAACCCGTACCGCGGCTGCGAGCACGGCTGCATCTACTGCTTTGCGCGGCCCACGCACAGCTACCTGAACCTCTCGCCCGGCCTCGACTTCGAGACCAAGCTCATCGCCAAGCGCAACCTCGTGGAAGTGCTGCGCGCCGAACTCGGGCGCAAGGGCTACCGCCCCAGCAACCTCGCCATCGGCACCGCCACCGACTGCTACCAGCCCATCGAGCGCGAGCTGCGGCTCACGCGCGGCGTGATCGAGCTGCTGAGCGAGGTGCGGCATCCGTTCGCGCTGGTCACCAAGTCGAGCGCGGTCGAGCGCGACCTCGACCTGATCGCGCCCATGGCCGCCGACCGGCTCGCGGCCGTGTACGTCACGATCACCACGCTCGACGGCGAACTGGCGCGCAAGCTCGAGCCGCGCGCCGCCGCGCCGCACCGGCGGCTGCGCACCATCCGCACCCTGGCCGAGGCCGGCGTGCCGGTGGGCGTGAGCGTGGCGCCGCAGATTCCGTTCATCACCGAGGACATGGAGCAGGTGCTCGAAGCCGCCTGGGAGGCCGGCGCGCGCAGCGCCTTCTACACCGTGGTGCGCCTGCCGTGGGAGGTGGCGCCGCTCTTCAAGGAATGGCTCGAGCTGCATTACCCGCAGCGCGCCGAGCGCGTGATGGCGCGCATCCACGAGATGCGCGGCGGCAAGGACTACGACGCCGACTTCGCCACGCGCATGAAGGGCAGCGGCCTGTGGGCCGACCTGATCCACCAGCGCTTCCAGAAGGCGACGAACCGGCTGGGCTTCAACCGCGAGCGGATCGCGCTGGACACCGGCGCGTTCCGCCCGCCCGGCGCCGCGGGGCAGGGCAGCCTGTTCTGAACAGGGCGCAGACGCGGTAGATTCGTGGCCGTGCCGGCTTCGGCACGCATTCGGCATCGGCTGCTTCAAACAAGGTCAAGGGCGCGCATGAACAGGGTCTGGCTCGTGGTGATGGGGGTTTCGGGCTGCGGCAAGTCCAGCATGGGCGCGGCGCTGGCCACGGCGTTCGGGTTGCCGCTGATCGAGGGCGACGACCACCACCCGCCCGCCAACGTCGACAAGATGAGCCGCGGCATCGCGCTCACCGACGCCGACCGCACCGGCTGGCTGGCCACCTTGGGCCGGGCCCTGGCCGACGCGCCGCAGGGCGCCGTGATGACCTGCTCCGCGCTCAAGCGCAGCTACCGCGACCAGCTGCGCGCCGCCGCGCCGGGCCTGCGCTTCGTGTTCATGCAGATCGACCGCGCCGAAGCCGAGCGCCGCGTGGCCGCTCGCGCGGGCGCTGGCCTGCACATGTTCCCGGCCAGCCTTGTGGCCAACCAGTTCGCCACGCTCGAATCGCCGGTCGGCGAGGCGGGCGTGCTGGCGGTGGATGCGACGGTGCCGCTGGGAGTGCTGGTCGGGCAGACGACGGACTGGCTGGCCGCGGGCTGAACTCCCGTTCAGGGAACGAGGAATGAATGCACCAGCGTCAGCTCGCCGGGCTTGCGCAGCGGCACGCGAAAGACCTGCTGCTTTTCCTTGGGCGTGCCCTCGTCCTGCAGGATCGCCACCTGCGCGGTCGTGACCTCCTCGCGCTGTTCGCCCGCGCCGAAGTAATTCACGAACACGTGGTACGCCCCCTGCACCGGGCTGGGCGTGGCGAAGATCTCGGGGCCGAAGCCGGTCGTCACGTCCACGTCCAGCGCGCCGCCGTTCGGAGCCACGCGGGCGCCGTAGAAAACATGCTGGCCGTCGGGCGAGACCACGTGCAGGTCGAGGTCGGTGCTGTCGCTGTCCCAGCTGAGCACGACACGCAGCTTCACCGGCACGCGGCTGGCCTGCGTCTCGTAGAACTGGGAGCGCGCCACCTCGCCGTTGGGCGAACGCACCTCCACGCCGTGGCTGCCGCTGCCGAACGACCAGGGCCGCGCAAAGTTGCCCTTCTCGTCGGTCAGCAGCGGAATGGCGATGCCGTCCACGATGAGGCGCGCGGGCGTGCGCGGGGCGGTGTCTTTGGTCTTGGGCGTGGCCGCGATGCGACCGCGGATCAGCGAGGCCTCGGAGCGGCCGTTGGCGTTCACGCTGCTGGCCGGGTAGTGCACTTCCTGCACGAAGTCCTGCTGCCGGGCCGGGGCGTTGCGCCAGCCGCCACGCGGGGTGTCGAGCGTGGTCTGGGCGTGTGCTGCGACGCCGGCAAGGCAAGAGAGCAGGCCGATGGCCGCGAAGGCGGCGCGGTGCGCCAGAAAAGAGTGGTTCATGAGTCTGCCAGTTGCTGCGCAAGCCGTTCGATGAAGGTTTCGTCCTGTCCGTGCGGATGGTCGCGGAAGGCCAGGTGCAGGTATTCGTGGATGAGCGAGACGCGGCCTTCGCGGCTGTGCCACTCGCGCACCCGGATCACCAGCCGCCGCTGGTCGGAATGGGGCACGCCCATGGCGAGCTGGCACACGCGCAGCGTGTCGTCCACGGGCTGGAAGCCGGCCTCGGCGCGCAGCACGCGGCGCCAGCGCTGCTGGCGTTCGGCCAGCCATTGCTGCGCCTGCGGCAGGGGCGTGCAGTCGGCCTCGGCCCGGAACGACGCCAGGCTGCCGCGCGGGTATGCCGTGCGCAGGATGGCGGCAAAGGGCTGCCCCTGGCGTCCTGCGGCAACCGCGGCCTGCCACGACATCACGCCGGGCGAGGCCTGGTCGCCGTGGTAGCGCACCGCCTGTCCGTCGACCACCAGGCCCTCGGTGAAAGCGGCCACGGCACGCGCCGACGCGCTCGGCGGGTTGGGGCTCACGCGCTGCGTGCGGCTGTCGTCGGCGATCTGGCGGCAGCCGCCGGTTTCGGTGGCGTTCTGCAGCACGTAGGTGCGCGCCGCCACGGCGAGGGCGCGGGCGGCTTCGGTTTCGCGTGCATCGCCTTCGCGATCGAGCACGCGCGCCACGTAGTCTTCCAGCGGCAGGCGCGCGGCGATGCGCGGGCCGTCCGCGCCGTAGCGCAGCACCTGGGCCGGCACGGCTTCCATCACCAGCTGCGAGCCGTTCTGGAACGCGATGCGGTAGCGCCCGCGCAACGGGCCGGCCGGTGCGGCGGCGGTGTTGCCGGCAACCGCGCGCTGCACGCTGGTGATCGGATAGCGCTGAAAGAAATCGACGGCGATGCAGGGCTGCGCGCTGACGGCCGCGCCGTCCGGCACGGGCGTGGCCAGGCCGTGGGCGGCCCACTGTGCGGCCATCCATGTCGCGTCGGCGCGCAGCGCACTGCGGCTGGTACCGGCATCGCCGAACCAGAAGGGCGTGCCGTCGGCCAGCCAGCCCGCGGCGCCGCCGACGGGCTGCGTGCCTTCGTGCCATGACCAGGTCTTCAGGCGCGGCCCGCCGCCCAGCGCGGCGAGCACCTCGTCGTCGCGCACCGTGACGGGCTGCAGGGCCTGGCGCGCGGCCGTGCGCGCGGACGCGGGCACCTGCCGCAGCGCGGCCAGCAGCTCGGACACGGGCACCCGCGTGTCGGGCTGCATCGCGTCCAGGCGCAGCAGCCAGGCGGGGGCGTCGTGCTCGCGCCAGAAGCGTACCCAGCCGGCGGCGTCGATGCCGAGGCGCGCGGGCTCGAAGTAGGGGCCGCAGGATTGGGCCAGCGCCTGCGCGCGCCCGATGCTGGCGCCGGGGTCGCAGCAGTACTCGTCGTCGGTGCGGCGCTGCGCGCTGGCGCAGCGGTAGGTCGGCTCCTGCGTGGCGTTGACGCTCAGGTAGCTGTAGACGAAGAGCTTCCACACGCTGCCCAGCGGGGCCTGCAAGGTGTCCGATGCGGGAAGGCGCGCAGTCGTGCCTTGCGGCGTGCGTTCGAGCGCGACCATGCCTTCGTCGGTGAGCCAGGCCATGCGCGGTTGAACCTTGGACGGTGCCGCTGCGAGAGCGGGCAGGGTCAGCGCGGCGGCAAGCGCGACCGCACCGACGCCAGTCGCAACCAGTCGCGAGAACACCCGTGCCGCTTTCATGAAGGCCTTGCCGTTCGCGTCTTCAGCGCACTTCGACGCCGGCCCAGCGGCCGTTGCCTTCGAAGGCCTTGGCTTCGGGCTCGTACATGCGCAGCAGGCGCGCCGGCGGCAGCTTGAAGGTGCCGCGCTGCGAGAAGCGGACCAGGTGGCGCACGGTCAGCGGCGTGCCCGCCACCAGCGTGTCCAGCGGCACGGCGTAGCCCTGTGCGGTGGCCTGGCTCTGTGCGCGCTCCATCGGCTGCAGCTTGCCGGCGCTGTCGGCCATGTCGATACCCCAGGTGCTTTCTTCCACCGCAGCGCCCGGCGGCAGCGCGGCCTCCGCGAGGCTCCAGCGCATGGCTTTGGGGGCCGTGACGGTGAGCTGATCGAGGTAGAGCGCGTTGGTGTCCAGCGGCGTGCCGGGCTTCACGGCTTCGAGCTTCACCGTGATGCGGCCGTCGCTGACCACGGGGGCCGGCGCCGGTGCGGGCTGGCCCGGTGCGGCGGCGGCCGGCGGCTCCGGTGCGGGACGCGGCTGGGTGACCACGCGCCACAGCGTGCGCTCGACCTTCGCGTCGAGCGCGGGTGCCTGCGCTTCATTGCTCTCGTAGCTCACGAAGGCCCAGGCCGCCTTCTGCCCGGCGGGCAGTTCCAGCGTGGCCGGTGCGGCGGCGCCCGGGGGCAGGCGCCAGCTCGTGCCGGTGCCGTCGGTGGCGCGCACCCAGGGCGCGCCGAGGGAGGGCGTGTCGGTGGCGGAGAGCCGGCTGCCGCCGAGCGCGCGGTGCAGCCACAGCAGCGTCTGTGCGCGGTCGATGGAGGGCGTGTCGGCGCGGATCTGGCCCAGCACCGCCACGGCCTTGTCGGCGCTCGCGCGTTGCGTGGCCATCAGCAGCGCCTGCACCAGCGGTGCATCGACACCGGCCAGGCGCGTGGCGGCTTCGTCGGCGGCGGCGCGCGCCTTGGCGCTGGCGACCGTCGGGCCGGCGGTCTGCACGGCCAGCACGAGCGCCATGTCGCGGGTGTCCGGGGCGTTGGGCAGCGTGGCGTCCACCATCGCGAGGCTGCCGCGGCGCTGCGCCAGCTGCGCGGCGTCGCTGGCCGGCAGTGCGGCCAGCTGGTCGGCGAGGCCGCCGGCCATCGAGCCCACGGGCAGGCCCATCTCCTGCATCCACGACAGGGCCAGCGCGCGCTGCAGCGGCGGCAGCTTCTGGCCGTCCTTGGCGTAGACGTCGAGCAGGCGCTGCCAGTTCGAGGCCGGCAGCGTCACGCGCAGCGCCTGGGTGGCGCGCCAGTCGGCGTAGTAGGCGTAGGCGGTCAGGAAGGCATCGTTGGGCATGCCGCGTCCCCACCAGCCGAACTGCGCCTGCGGGCCGGCCATCTGCGCGATCGAGAGCCGCGCCGTGGCCAGGCGCTGCATCAGCGCCGGCGCCATCGGCTGCTGCGCCGTCGACAGCGATTGCAGCGCGAGCGACAGCGGCAGCATGCGGCTGGCGGTCTGCTCGACGCTGCCGCGCGGGGTGTCGATGAGGGCGTCGATCTGCTGGCTGAAGGCGCCGGTCGCGGCGTCCTGTGCGAGCGACACCCGCACGCGCGATGCGTCGGTCGGCAGGGCCAGCGGTGCACTGCCTGCCGCGAGATCGAGCGCCTTGTCGCGCGGCGCGCGCCACGCCACCGGGAGGCGGCGCACGGGCACGTCGAGCGTGTCGACCACGCGGGCGTCCTGGCGCAGCGTGACGCTGACCGCGCCCGACTTGTCCGCGTCGCCGGCGGCGAGCGGCAGGGCGATGAAGTTGACGCCGGGGCGCACGGTGACGGTGTCCTTGCGCTCCACGCCCGCGCCGCTGGCGCTCCATTCGACCTTGGCTTCGCGCCCGGTCTGGTTGAACAGGGCCAGCGAGGCCTGCGCCTTGTCGCCCTGGCGCTGCCAGTCGGGGCTGGTCCACTTGGCGTAGAAGGCCTTGTCCGAGCGCACCCAGCCCACCTGCTGGCCCACCGCGCCGCCAGCGCTCATGGCGCGGCCGGTGATGCGCCAGCGCGTGAGCGAGTCGGGCATCGTGAAGCTGAAACGCGTGTGGCCGGAGGTGTCGGTCGCCAGTCGCGGCTCCCAGGCGGCGGTGTCGATGTTGTCGCGGCGCGGGCGCTCCAGCACCTTCACCGCGCGGTCGTTGACCTGGCGCGCGCCCGGCAGCGTGCCCAGCTTGCTGGTCGCCAGGTCGTAGCCGATGAAGGACAGGCTGGCGGAGGTGCGCACGTTGTTGCGGCGCGGGTGATAGAAGAAGTCGCCGATGGCCGGCGCGATCTCGGGCTGCAGCACATAGATCATTTCGTCGACCACGCCCACCGCCAGGTCGGTGGCCACGGGCTTGCCTGCCAGCGTGGCGCTCACGTCGATGGTGACGGTGTCGCCGGGCGCATACACCGCCTTGTCGGGCGTGAAGGCCAGCGCGATGCGCTCCTGCTCGACCATGATCCCCTGGTTCTGGAACACGTAGTCGCCGTTCTTCACGTAGGCCACCGACAGCGTCATGTTGGGGCTCATGACATCGCGCACGGGCAGCGTGAACTTCCACTGCGTGGGCGCGATGCGCTCGCTCTGGATCCAGTCGGTGTTTTTGCCCATCAGCGCGGTGGCTTCGACGCGGTCGCGCTCCAGCGTGAGCAGGGCGTTGTCCACCGGCTCGGGAAAGCTCACCAGCACCTGCGCCGTGTCGCCCGCGCGGTAGCTCGTGCGGTCGAGCACCATGCCGACGCTGCCGGCGGGCGCCTTCACGCCGTCGCCGCTGACCCAGTGGCTGGCCGCGCCGACGATGCGGCCCTTGTCGTCCAGCAGCGAGAGCGTGTAGCTGCCCGGCGTCGGGAAGCTGACCGACAGCGTATCGCCGGCCGGCAGGGGGCCGGACTGCTTCGTGCGGTCTTCGAGGCGCACCCATTGCCAGGTGGCGGGGCGCGCGGGCGTGGCGGGTGTTTCGGCTGCCGCCGTGGCGCCGGCGCGCTGGCTGGCCGCGAGCTTGAAGCCCACCGCCTGTCCCGGCTGGGAGAACTGGCGGTCGGCCGCGAGGCGGAACGAGGCCGCGCCGCGCTCCACCAGAATTTCGCGCGAGGTGCGCACGCGGTAGGCCGCGCCGTCGGTGGCCAGTGCGGTGAGCAGGTAGCGGCTGGGCTCGGTGGCCGCGGGCAGCGAGAACTTCGCGATGCCGTCGCCGTCGGTTTCCAGCTCGGCCTGCTGCAGCTTCACCGGGAACTGGCCGGCGTAGTCGAGTTCGCCGTTCACCATGGCCAGCTTCTGCGAGCGCGCCGTGAGGCTCACGCGCGCACGCGCCACCGGCTTGCCGTCGGGGTAGTTCAGCTGCAGCTTGCCGCCGACGGCCTCGCCGGTCTTGAAGTCGGCCTTCTCGGGCAGCAGCACGATGTCGAAATGCGGCTTCTGGTAGTCGGCCACGCGAAAGGCCGCGGTGTAGGTGTCGCCGCCCATGGCCAGGCGCAGCTCGTAGCCGCCGGCCACGGCGTTGTCGGGCAACGGAAAGCGCGCGTCCGCGCCCTTGGTGCCGGAGAAGGCGAGCTTCTGCGCATGCACCACCTGGCCGGCCGGGTCGAGCACGGCGAGCGCCAGGTCGGCGTCTTTCAGGGCGACGGATTCGCGGGCGCTGCGGAACTCGCGCCCGCTCACCTTCACGTTCACCCAGTCGCCCGGGCGGTACAGCGGGCGGTCGGTCACGGTGTAGACCTTGGCGTTGTAGATCTCGCTGTCGTAGTAGAAGTTTTCGGAAATGAAGACGCCGCCTGCGGGGTCCTGGCCGAACACGTAGGTCTGCTCGGGCGATTGGCGCTCGAGCTTCACCAGGCCCTGGGCATCGGCCTCGCCGCTCTTGAGCACGCCGACGCCGTCGGTCCAGACCACCTTGGTGCCCGCCACCGGCGCACCGGCCGCGCGCTGGGCCGCCCACACCAGCATCTGGTCGCCCGAGACCTTGGTGATGGCCACGGTGTCCGACACGAACAGCAGCGTGGTCGCGCGGAACTGGCCGCTGATGGCTTCCACCAGGTACAGCCCCGGCGCGCGCTTGCCCACCGGCACGAACACGTTGCCTTGCGAGGCGTTGATGAATTCGCTGCTGGAGCCTTCGAGCTTCACGCCCTTGGGCAGGCCGATCGGCTGCGCCTTGTGCACCGGGTAGCGAAAGCGCTCCACCACCGGCAGGCCCGGGATCGGGCGGAACTGCCGGGGCTCCTCGAAGACCGAGGGCTGCTTGAGCTTGGCGGGCGTCTTCAGTTCGGGCGCTTGCTGCGTCACGGCGCGGCGCGCGTTGGCCGAGAACATCTGCTGCCAGGCCAGGCGCGCCTTGACGACCCAGCTGTCCCACAGGTGGGTCAGCGTGTTGGCCAGGCCTTCGTCGGCGGCGCGCGCACCCACCTGCACGCGGTGCAGGTTCTTCTGCTTCTGCAGGAAGGCGAGGGCGTCGGGAATCCTGTAGACCAGCACGTCCACGCCGCCCACCTGTTCCAGCGCCGAAGGCTGGTTCACCTCCAGGCGCACACGGGCCGTCTGGTCGCTGGCGAAGGTGGCGTCGGAGAGCAGGAAGAAGGGCTCGCCGGTGTAGGCCGAGCGGCTGTTCTCCAGCGGCTGGGGTGGTGGCTCGTCCGCGGCGTTCGTCGTCAGCGGCTGCATCGCCGTGAGCGCGGTGGCCGCTGCGAGCGCCAGCGGAACAAGACGCCGCCACAGGGGCCACGGGGACGGGACAGATGTGTGCATGGTCATCGTGCGAGAAAGGCGAGCCGGTAGACACCGGCGAAATTGGGGTTGTCGTCGGTGGGGCGCCAGCGCGTGTCGCTCCAGCCGAGCAGCTGGGTGGCGCGCACGGCGCGCAGGCCGTTGTCGCCGGGCAGCACGCGGCCCGTGTGATAGGCGATGTAGTTGCCCATCCACACCATGAGGTGCTGTTCGTCGCCCTGGTCGTAGAACAGCATGTCGCCCAGCAGCGCCTGCTGCAGCTGGCGCGTGACGAAGCGCGTGTTCTCCTGCACCAGCTCGAGCGCGCCGACGTAGGCGTCGCGCGTGCCGTCGGCGCGCCGCCACGTGTTGCGCAGCGGCGTGGCGGCGGCCGGGTCGATGTCGGGCGGCAGGCGGCGTGCGAGCAGGCCGTTGGCGCGGCGCCAGGCCACGTCGTGTTCGCGCAGCGACTCGGCCACCGAGAAGCGCACCAGCCCCGCGCAGTCGCGGTGCGTCCAGCGCGGCGTGGGGCCGCGCTCGATCTGCTCGTGGATCAGCAACGTCATCCAGTCGCGAAAGTGTGCGGACTGTTCTCGGTTGAGCGCGGGTGTATCGGCTGCCAGGACGGGCAGCGCCGGCATCGCGGACGCCAGCGCCAGCGCCGCGCCACGGCCGAGTGCCGTCCGGCGATCGATGCCGGCGGTGGTGGCGCGGTGTGTCACTTGGACTGCGGCGCCGCCGACATTGCCTGCCACTCGACCGGCACCCAGCCGTTGCCGTCGCCTGCGCCCTGCGCCACGGCCCGTGCCGGCGGCAGCTTGCGCAGCGCGTTCAGGCGCGGCACCAGGTGCTGCTGGGCCGCCTGGCGCAGGATCTCCTGGTCGGCGGGCAGCACGGCCATGGCCTCGCGCTGCAGCAGGTCGGCGATCTGCGTGGGTGCGCCGACCACCAGCGTGGTGCCGCCTGCGGGCGGCAGCGTGTCGGCCACGCCGGGGTAGCGCTTGGCCTGGGTGTTCAGCGCCAGCTCGACCAGCTTGTCGTCGGGCGAGAACGCGACCCAGCGGCCTTGCCGGGCCAGGGTGGGACGGTAAGCCTTGTCGTCGCCATCGGCATACGGCCCCCAGGGGCCGGTCACCTGGCTTTGCCACTGGCCGACGCCGGGTTTGGCCGCCGGGTCGGTGCGCGTGGCGTCGGTCGAGATCAGCCACTGCGCCAGGCCGGCGAGCGTGGCATCGGTCTCGGGGCCGGCCGATGCTTTCATCTGCGCGACGAACAGCGGCGTGTGCAGTTGCGAGCGGGCGTACCAGCAGACGGCGGCGGGGCCGTCGAACTGTGCGGCCAGGGCCTTCATCGCCTCGGCGTCCGGCGCCGCCGGGGCGTCTTTCATCAGCGGGACCATCTGCGCCCATTCGACCGGCAGCATGGCGCAGGCCGCGGGGTTGGCCGGCAGGGCGGACCACAGCTCGCGGTCGCCCGGTGCGGCGGGCAGGGTGCCGGCCGCCTTCACGCGCACGGCCGTGCGCAGCGCGGCGCCGTTGGGTGCGACGTCGAAGCGAACGGCCTGCACGCCCGGAAAGAAATGCTGGTAGCCGAAGGACAGCAACCGGGCATCGGCCACGATCGCCGAGCTGCCCGGCGCGGCGGCGCCTTCTTCACCGAGCCCGAAGCCGCGGCGCCAGGCCGATTGCGAACGGGTGTCGCCCGACAGCAGGCCCTCGACCACCTCCAGGGCCGGCCCGCTGGCCTGGCTTTCGTTGTTGAAGAGCAGGCCCGGGTCGCTCAGCACCACCACGCGGTTGCCCTGCGACAGCAGCACCAGCGTGCGGCGCGGCGACAGCACCAGCGCGTAGGCATTCACGTCATTGCCGTTGGCGCGCAGCGTGCCGATGATGCTCAGCTGCGAGTCCTTGGCGGCGATGCCCGCCAGGCCCTGCAGGGCGGTGGCCACTGCGCCGCGGGTCATGGTCAGCGCCCAGTAGCGCGGGGCGCCCTTGGCATCGGGCCACCAGGCCATTTCGGCGGGCTCGTCCAGGGCCGTGGCCAGCAGCTGGTCGGTCCAGGTGGTGTCGCGCTCGTACGCGATGCGCTTGATCGCGCCGCGCAGGCTCAGCCGGTCTTCCTGGTCTTCGTAATAGAAGGCGAAATCTTCGGTGAGCACGTCGCGCACCACCGGTGCCTGCACGATGTCGCGCGGCAGGCGCGAGAGCGCGGGGGTGGCGATGTAGGCATACGGTGCCGACAGGTCCACGTTGAGGGCGTTGATGTCGCCGTCGAAGTGCGAGCGCCGCATCTTGACGAAGGCCACACCCGCACCCACCAGCACGATGGCCGCGACGCCCGCGACCATCCATTTTTTTCTTGTGTCCATGAATCCCTACCCTGCATGAAGGCAGCGCCGCCCCCCGGCGGCGCATGGCCTTGATTCTGGCAGGGTCCATGGGGGCATCCCATGAAGTCCGGGTGAAGTCGCCGTGAAGCGACGCCACCGCGGTCACCGGCGCGCGTTCAGCCGATGACTTCGGGCCAGTCGGTGTGGAAGAACTGGCCTTCGGGCTTGTCCACGCGCTCGTACGTGTGCGCCCCGAAGAAGTCGCGCTGCGCCTGCAGCAGGTTCGCGCTCAGGCGCGCCGTGCGGTAGCTGTCGTAGTAGGCCAGCGAGGCGCTGAAGGCCGGCACCGGAATGCCGTTGCTCACTGCCAGCGCCACCACCTCGCGCCAGTTCTGCTGCGTGCGGTTCAGCAGGTCCTGGAAGAACGGGTCGAGCATCAGGTTGCCCAGCGCCGGGTCGGTGCGGAAGGCGTCGGTGATGCGGTTCAAAAAGCGCGCGCGGATGATGCAGCCACCGCGCCAGATCGAGGCGATGCCGCCCAGGTCGAGCTTCCAGCCCTTCTTCTCGCCCATCGTCTGGATGAGGTCGAAGCCCTGCGTGTAGCTGATGACCTTCGAGGCATAGAGCGCGTCGTGCACCTTGGCCACCAGCGCCTGCTTCTCGAGCGACAGCGCGGGCACCGGCCCGTGCAGCAGCTGGCTGGCCGCCACGCGCGCCTTCTTCTGCGACGACAGCACGCGCGCCTCGACGGCGGCGTTGATGGTGCTGATGACCACCGCGTTCTCGGCCGCGTTCAGCAGCGTCCACTGGCCCGTGCCTTTCTGGCCGGCCTTGTCGAGGATGAGGTCGATGATCGGCTGGCCCGTCTCCGGGTCTTTCTGTTCGAGCGCCTTGGCGGTGATCTGGATCAGGTAGCTCTGCAACTCGCCCTCGTTCCATTCGTTGAAGATGGCGGCCATCTCGTCGGTCGTGAAGCCGGCCGCCTTGAACAGGCTGTAGGCCTCGCAGATCAGCTGCATGTCGCCGTACTCGATGCCGTTGTGCACCATCTTTACGTAGTGGCCCGCGCCGCCCGGGCCGATGTGGATCACGCAGGGCTCGCCGTCCACCTTGGCCGCGATGCTCTCGAAGATCGGCTTCATCACCTCCCACGTGGAGAGCGGCCCGCCCGGCATGATCGACGGCCCCTTGCGCGCACCTTCCTCGCCGCCCGACACGCCCGCGCCGATGAAGCGCAGGCCTTTGCTGCTCAGGTAGGCGTCGCGGCGCTCGGTGTCGGTGTACAGGCTGTTGCCGCCGTCGATGACGATGTCATCCTTGTCGAGCAGGGGAATCAGCTGTTCGATCACCTGGTCGACCGGCGCGCCGGCCTTCACCATGATCTGGATCTTGCGGGGCTTGGCCAGGCTCTGGACGAATTCCTCGAGCGTCTTCGTGCCCACGAGCTTCTTGCCGGGGTTGGCGGCAATGAAGGCCTCGGTGGTGGCCTCGGTGCGGTTGTAGACGCTGACCTGGAAGCCGCGGCTTTCCACGTTCAGCACCAGGTTCTGTCCCATCACGGCCAGGCCGATCAATCCGAAATCGCTTTGCTTGCTCATGTGTGTCGGGCCCTTCGTGCGTGTGCGGTGGATGAAGCGGGCCATTGTGCCGGGCGCCCGCGCGGTGCGGCGTCGGAGGGCGTCTATACCCGCTTGGCAAACGGGCCCGGGCTGGCTATGTTGGCGGGATGACTTCCGCCGCCATGCCCGCAGCCCCTGCTGCGATCCACACCTGGTCGACCGACACCGTGCCGCCGCCGCAGCGGCTGGACTACTGGATCGGCGCGGTCTGCGAAGGCTTTCTCGAAATGGACGTGACCAGCCCGCTGGCCGGCCGCTTCGGCGCCTCGCTCGAATCCGCGCCCCTCGGGCCGCTGCACGTGAACCGCGTGCGCGGCAGCGCGCAGGACGTGTACCGCACCCGCCGCGCCATCGCCCACAGCCGCCACAACTTCTACTACCTGCTGTGCAAGGCCGACTCGCCCTGGGTCGCGGTGCAGGAAGAGCGCTCGGCGCGCCTGCTGCCCGGCGACGCGGTGCTGGTCGATTCGCGGCGCTGCTACGCCTTTCACCTGCAGCAGTCGGCCGACACGGTGTCGATCGAGCTGCCGACCGCGTGGGTCGAGTCGTGGCTGCCCGACGCCGGCGACCACGTGGCGCGCCGCATCGACGGCCACAGCGGCTGGGGCGCGGCGCTCAGCGGCTTCGCGCAGGCGCTGTCGCCCGAGGTGGCCCTGCGGCCGCCGCTGCCGGCGGCGCTGCTGGCCGACCAGCTCGGCGGCCTGCTGGCCCTGGCGCTTGGCCCGACCGGCGGCGCGGCCATGCCCGACCCGTGCGGCCGCGCCGCCCTGCGCCAGCGCGTGCTCGACGCCACCCGCGAGCGCCATGCCGAGCCGGGCCTCACGGCCGCGGCCGTGGCGCAGGGGCTCGGCATTTCGGAGCGCAGCCTGCACCGCTGCCTCGCGGAAGGGGCAGGGGATGGCACCACCACTTTCGCCAACGCGCTGGCCGCCTGCCGCATGCAGGTGGCGCAGCGCATGCTGGCCGACGCACGCTTCGACCGCCTGAGCGTGGCGCAGATCGGCCTGCGCGTCGGGCTGGCCGACGCCTCGCACTTCGTGCGCCTGTGCCGCCGGCACCTGGGCGGCACGCCGGGGGCGCTGCGGCAGTCGCGCGGCTGAACGGCGGCTACGCCCCGAACCAGTCGCGTGCCGACCGCCCCTGGTCGGGCCCCAGCATCGAGAAGCCGCCGTCGACCGGGATGTCCGCGCCGGTGACGAAGCGCGCCGCGTCCGAGCACAGGAACAGCACCACCTGCGCCACGTCGTCGCCGTCGCCCACGCGGCCCAGCGGGTGCATCGGCGCGCCGACGCGGTCGGCGCGTGCGCGGTCGCCGTTCGTCATGCGCGACAGCGCGTCCGACCAGGTCCAGCCCGGCGACACCGAGTTCACCCGCACGCCGCGGGGCGCCAGCGTGGCGGCCTGGTTGCGCGTGAGCTGCAGGATGGCGGCCTTGGCCGCCGGGTACAGCGCCCGGCCCGCCGCGCCGAACTTGCCGCCGACGCTGCCCATGTTCACGATGGCGCCGCCGTGCGCGGCCAGCGCGTCGGCGGTCTTCTGCACCAGCATCGCGCCCGAGACGAGGTTGACGTTCAGCGCGGCCAGCCAGTCGGCGCGCGCGGCCTCCAGGCCTGCATCGCCGTAGACCACGGCGTTGTTGATGAGGAAGTCGATGCGGCCTTCGGTGCGCAGCGTGCCGGCCACGAGCGCATCGAGTGCGTCGTCGGAGGCGATGTCGCAGGCGACGAAGCGGCAGCCCGCGCCCACGTCGGCCGCCAAGGCGGCACCGCGCGCCGTGTCGATGTCGACCGCCACCACGCGCGCGCCGGCCTGCACGAAGGCGCGCACGATGGCGCTGCCCAGCAGTGCGGCGGCGCCCGTCACGACGGCGACCTTGCCTTGCAGCGGGGTCATGCGCGGCCTCCCATCTGTGCGACGGCATCGTCCACGCGCACCACGTCCGCGAGCATCGCCAGGGTTTCGAGGCTGGCTGCCTGCAGGTGCGCCTGCGCGGTGCTGCAGGCGTCGGCGACCACGGCCACGTCGTAGCCCAGGTCGCTCGCATGGCGTGCGCCGTGCTCGACGACGTGGTTGGTGGCAATGCCGGCCACGTACAGGCGGCTGGCGCCGGTGGTGCGCACCGCCTCTTCGAGCCCGCTGGCCCAGAAGGGGTTGTTGCGCTTGTGGGTGACCACGGCTTCGCCCGGCAAGGGCGCGAGCTCGTCGTAGAACCCGGCGCCCCAGCTGCCTTCCTGCACCGCGCCGCTCTCGGCCACGCGGCGGAACAGCGTGCAGTTGCGCAGGCAGTCGGCGTAGTCCGGCGCGAAGGCGATGCGCACGAAGATCACCGGCACGCCGTTCGCGCGCGCCCCGGCGATGAGCCGCGCGGCCGAGGCGATGAGGCGCGGGCGCGCGGGGTCGTCGGCGGCCACGCCCACGCGCACCTTGCCGTCGACGTGCAGCACGTCGTTCTGGTAGTGCATGGCCAGCAGCGCGGCCTTCACAGGAACACCTGCAGGGCTTCGTGCGGCGCGTCGCAGTTGACGAGGTCGATGCGCTTGGTCTGGATGCGCCAGCCGTCGTCGGCGCGGCGCAGCGTGTGCAGCACGCTGCCGCCGAAGGTGCGCTGTTCGGTCTTGCGCCACTCCAGCAGCAGGAAGGTCGAGCGCACGGTGCAGCCCGCGTTGTCGCGCGATTCGAGCGCGATGTTGCCCAGCACGTGCACGGTGCGCGTGGGCGGCTGCTGCGAGTAGGCGCGCGCCTGCTCGAGCCGCCGCGCGCGCATCGAGCGCAGCAGCGCGTCTTCGCAGAACAGCGACGCATGGTTGAGGTGGTCGGCCTGGCCGTGCACCAGCGGCACCCAGTACAGGCCGTCGGGCGTGAAGAGCTTCTGCCATTCGTCCCAGCGGTGCTCGTCGAGCAGGCGGGCCTCGTGGTGCAGGAACTGCGTGAGGTCCTGCTGTTCGTTCCAGTCGCGGAAGTTCATTCGGCGCTCCCGGCGTGTTCGTTGGTCTGTGCACCCGTGTCGACGCCCATGTACCCGGCCCACGCCGCGAACATGTTGCGCGAGGGCATCTCGCTGTTGCCGTTGGACGCGCGCCCGCCCGGCAGCGGCTGGTCGCGCCCCGCAGCGCGGTGCATGCTCACCCAGTCGCCGCCGTCGGAGCCCAGGCCTTCCTGCACGCGGTTGTAGGCCTCCAGGTCGTCGGGCATCACGTTCGACGAGGGCGAGTTGACGATGTTGGTGTACTTGAGCGTGCGCTGGAAGGTGGCCTCCGGTGCGCCCTTGAGCCGGAAGCTGAAGATCTCGACCAGCGTGCGGTCCACCGACAGCGGCCGGATCACGCGGATCTGCTGGAACGAGGTGTGCGGCGAGCAGCTCGGGTACACGATGGTGTTGTGCCGGTTCACGCGCAGGATCGCATCGGCCTCTTCGGCGCCCTTCGCGGCTTCGAGCGAGGCCACGTAGGCCAGGCTCACCGGATCGGTCGGCGGCACGAAGATGCCTTCCATGAAGCCGTGGCCGTGGTCGTAGCCCTTGAGCTCCAGCTTCTCCCAGAACTCCAGCGGCTCGCCGTTGCCGTCGACGATCACCACCTCGAAGGGCTTGGGCGTGCCGGCCGGCATGGCCTCGTGCTCTTCCTTGGCCGCGCGCCACGACGACTCGTGCGTGGCCACGGCGTGGATGGTGTCGTGCAGGTTCTCGAAGAAGATCTTCCAGTTGTTGCGCTGGATCACGCGCTGCACGCCGCCCGCCACTTCCACTTCGCCCTCGGGCGCGCGGTCGCAGAAGTTGTCGAGCGACGTGGCCACGCCGCCCAGGAATTCTTTCAATTCCGGTCCGTCTTCCGACAGGCTGGCGAACACGAAGCCGCGGTGCGAAGCCACGCGCGCCACCTTGCGCACGCCGTACTGCGGGTCCTTCAGGTCGAGCGCGGTGCATTCGTAGCCGCTGCGCAGCGGCACCGACAGCAGGCTGCCGTCGCACTTGAAGGTCCAGCCGTGGTACAGGCAGCGCAGGAACTTGCCGGCGCTGCCGCTGCCGTCGGGCACGAGCTTGGCGCCCTTGTGCGGGCAGCGGTTGAACATCACGTGCACCTGGCCGTCGGTGTGCCGCACCATCACCACGGGCTCGCGGCCCAGGCGGGTGGTGAAGTAGTCGCCGGGCTTGGGCACCTGGCTCTCGTGGCCGACGTAGATCCAAGCCTGGCCGAACACGCGGTCCATTTCCAGCTCGAAGATGGCGGGGTCGGTGTAGACGCGCTTGTGCACGCGGTCGGGCTGCACGAGCGACTGGATGTCGATCGGCTTTGTCGCCGCGATGGGGATGATGGGGATCACGGAATTCATCGGGTGGGTCTCCTGAAACGTCATCAGATGTCGAGCACCAGGTGCGGCGTCTTGGCGCGCGACACGCAGGTGCACAGGGTCTTGCCGTCCGCCTTCTCGCGCGGACTGAGGTTGTGGTCGCGGTGGTCGGGCACGCCCTCGACCACGTCCACCACGCACACGCCGCAGTCGCCCTGGCGGCAGTCGTACAGCGGGTCCAGACCGGCGGCGATGAGCACGTCGAGCAGGCTCTGGTCGGGCGCCACGGTCAGCGTCTTGCCCGAGCGCAGCGTGCGCACCTCGAAGGGCGCGTCGCCCGCCTGCTCGATGGCACCGGCGAAGAGTTCGAAGTGCACGTGGTCGTCGGGCCAGCCGAGCGTGCGGGCGGTGTCGACCACGGCCTGCACCATGCCGCGCGGGCCGCACACATGCAGGTGGCGACCGGGGACGGGCGCGGCCAGCAGCGCGCGCAGGTTGAGGCCGCGCGCCGGGTCGCCGCCGTCATGCACCACGGTGCCGCCGAGCGCGCGCACCTCGTGCAGGTAGGCCGTGGCGTCTTCGCTGCGCGTGGCATAGACGAAGTCGAAGGGGCGCGCTTCGGCCGCGAGCGAGCGTGCCATGCACAGCAGCGGCGTGATGCCGATGCCGCCCGCGATGAGCAGCGGCGGCGCGCTGCCCGCGTGCAAGGCGAAGTCGTTGCGCGGTGCGTGCGCAGCCAGCGCGGCGCCGGGTTGCAACGCGTGCATCCAGGCCGAGCCGCCCGCGCCCTGCGGTTCGCACAGCACGGCGATCTCGCAGCGGTCCGAGCCGTCGTGCGGCTTGGCGAGCGAATAGGCGCGCTGGCCCGGGTGGCCGTTGGCCTGCACCACCTGCACGCCCAGGTGCGCGCCCGGCGTGAACGGCGGCAGCGGCTCGCCGCTGGCCGAGCGCAGCACGAAGGCCTTGATGGCCGGTGTGAGCGGCGTGACCGCGTCCACGACCAGCGCCAGCATGTCGGCGGCGTGGCTCATCCCAGGGGCAGCGCCGGGTCGGCGATGGTGAGGCCGGTCGATTTTTCCCAGCGCGGCATCAGCGTGTTCGACGGCTGCGTTTCGTCGACCAGCTTGCGCGCCGTCTCGGCGCCGGCCACCGGCAGGCCCTTCGGATCGAGCAGGCCGATCTGCACCAGCACGCTGGCCTGGTCCCAGTAGATGTGCTCGTGGTAGAGCTTGTCGCCGCGGAACTTCACGATGGCCACGAGCGGGATCTCCACCGGCTTGCCGGTGGGCGCGATGCCCGGGAGCAGCCAGTCGATCTCGACCGTGTGGGTGAAGCTGAACAGCATCTCGTCCACGATCTGCGTGGCGCCCACCGTGCGCGAGATCGGCGTGAGCCGCGTGTCGGGCGGCGTGCTCGGAATGAAGTGGTGCTTGTAGAAGCGCGACAGTTCCTTCGCGCCCACGCCGCCGGTCATGGTCGGGATGTGGTTCACGTAGGGCTCGCCCACCATCGTGGCCATGGTGGCGACCACGTCGCGCGTGGCGAACTCGTACTCGCAGTGCTTGTCCCACAGCGCCGAGAGGTCGTACACCGGGCCGATCGCGTCCTTGAACAACGCCATCGAGCGCTGGTGCGCCATGAGCGTGGAGGGCTTGTCGAAATGGTCGCCGCCGGTGCGCGCAAACGCATGGTCGACGCCGGGGTACACGTACATCTGCGCATCGGGCTGGCCGGCAAAGGCTTCGAGCACCTGGGCACGCGCCTCGGGCGGGCAGAACTGATCGAGTTCCGCGAAGTGCAGGGCGATCGGGCATTCGATTTGCGGCACGAGGTCGAGCGCGCCTTCGATGCCCACGCCGTAATAGCCCACGGCCGCGTCCACGCCCGAGTGCGCGGCGGCCAGGTAGGCCAGCTTGCCGCCGAGGCAGAAGCCCAGCGCGCCGACCTTGCCGGTGCAGGCCGGGTGTGCGCGCAGCGCCTTCACGCTCGCCGTGACGTCGGCCACGCCGGCGGCGATGTCGAACTTCTGGAAGAAGCCGAAAGCGCGCTGCCAGTCTTCGGGTGAGTAGCCCAGATCGACGCCGGGCTCCATGCGCCAGAACAGGTCGGGCGCGAGCACCACGTAGCCTTCTTCGGCGTAGAGGTCGGCCACCTCGCGCACATAGGCATTGACGCCGAAGATCTCCTGGCACAGCACGATGCCGGGGCCGCGCCCCGAGGCCGGCAGGGCCAGGTAGCCGCGAAAGGTCTGGGTGCCGTCGCCGGCCGGGATGTCGATGGTGTCGCTCATCGGTTCGTCTCTTGAAGTGGTGGGGTCGGCGGCGATTCTGGGGAGCGCGCCGGGGCGTTGTCTGTCCATTTCGTGCAGCGGTTTGCGCCGCACGAAACGGATAGCGGGGCGCCGCCACCGCACAGAGACTGCGCCCTGCATTTGCTGCTGCCCCCCACGTTCAACGAACTCACCCCGAGGAGACCTTTCATGTCGCAGGCCACGCCCCGATCCGTCTTGTGCGCGCTCACCGTCCTGGTGGGCGCGCTGGCTTTACCCACGCAGGCACAGACCGTGAAAGTCGGCCTGGCGATGGACCTGTCCGGCCCCTTCGCCGTCGGCGGCGCCGAGGCGAAGGCCGGTTTCGCCGTGGCCATGAAGCAGCTGGGCGGCAAGCTCGGCGGCGTGCCGGTGGAGTTCGTCGAGGCCGACACGGCCGGCAACCCCGAGATGGCGCGCCAGGTGGTCGAGCGCATGCTGCTGCGCGACAAGATCGACCTGTTCACCGGGCCCGTCGGCTCGTCGGTCGCGCTGGCCGTCGGCCCGCCGCTCTTCGCCGCCAAGGTGCCCTACCTGTCGAGCAACACCGGCCCGAGCGACTACTCGGGCGCGCGCTGCAACCCGTACTTCTTCGGCGCCTCGTACCCGAACGACGCGTACTACGAGTCGGCCGGCAAGTTCGCGAGCGACAAGGGCTTCAAGAAGGTCGCGATGATCGCGCCCAGCTACCCCGGCGGCAAGGACGCCATCAACGGCTTCAAGCACACCTTCAAGGGCGCCGTGGGCGACGAGCTGTACACCAAGCTCGGGCAGCTCGACTACTCGGCGGAGCTGGCGCAGATCCGTGCGTCGAAGCCCGATGCGCTGTACTTCTTTTTGCCCGGCGCGATGGGCGTGAGCTTCATCAAGCAGTTCGTCGGCGCGGGGCTGTCGAAAGACGTGGCGCTGATCTCCACCGCCTTCTCGGCCGACGAGGACATGATCCCCGCCGTCGGCGAGCCGATGCTGGGCCTGTTCAACACCGCGCACTGGTCGTTCGACCTCGACAACCCCGCCAACCAGCGCTTCGTGGCCGCGTTCCGCCAGCAGAACAACGGGCGCAATCCGTCGTTCTATGCCGGCCAGGCTTATGACGTGCTCATGGCGATGGATGCGGCCGTGCGCGACGTCGGCGGCAAGGTGGCCGACAAGCCCGCACTGCTCAAGGCGATCAAGGCGGCCAACTACAAGTCGGTGCGCGGCGATTTCCGCTACGGCCCCAACAACTTCCCGATCCAGAACTACTACCTGCGCGTGGTTGCGAAGGACGGCAGCGGGCGCATCGCCAACAAGGTGATCGGCACCGTGCTGGAGCGCTACCAGGACCGCACCGCCGCGCAGTGCGCGATGAAGTCCTGAGGATGTGCGTTCAGTGCCGCGCGGCGGGCAGCCGCGCGGGGTCGCGCGAGGTGTCGCGCGGCAGCTGCCCGAAGCGCTCGCGGTAGCAGGCGGCAAAGCGGCTCAGGTGCGAGAAGCCGCAGTTCAGCGCCACCTCGGTGACGCTGGCGCCGTCGTGCCGCGTCAGTTGCGCGTGCGCGGCATCGAGCCGCATGTTGCGCAGCACCTCGCCGGGCGACAGGTCGCGGTGGCGCCTGAAGAGCAGGGCGAGGCCGCGGCGCGTGACGCCCGCGGCCTGGGCCACCTCTTCGAGCGACAGCAGCGCGTCGAGCCGCTCGCGCATGAACTCCTCGGCCCGGCGCAATTGCCTCAGGCTGGTTTCCTCGGTGCCGCGCTGCGCGTCGGCATGCCGCTGCAGCACCGAATTGGGCCGGTGGCACAGCAGGTAGAGCATGAGGTTGTCTTCGCAGTGCGCGAGCCAACGCGGGTCGTAACGCTCGAACTCGGTGGGCGGCAGCAGCGAAGCCAGGCTCGCCACCATGCGGCACCACTGTGTGCCCGCCGCGTCGTCCAGGCGCAGGGGCATGTCGAAATCGATCTCGCCGACGGTGTCGCCACCGCGCAGCGCGAAGGCATGGCGCGCCACCTCCTGCAGGCGGCTGAGCTCGATTTTCAGCATCAGCTGTTCGCAGTCGGCGTGCCAGCGCAGGCGCACCGGCTTGTGGGCGGAAATGATGGCGCCCTGGCCGGGGTGGATCTGCAGCGTCTGCCCGCCGGTGTGGATGTCGGCGCGGCCGCGCAGCGGCATTTGCACCAGCACGAAGTTGCCGAGCGCATCGGGCTCGATGTCGACGTCGCAGCCGTAGCGCAGGATGCACAGCGACAGTGCGCTCATCTCGGCGCGGCAGAAGACGGCATCGACATCGCCCGCGCCCCACGCGCTGCGGTGCGGCTTCAGTTCGCGCGCCACGTGCGCGTCGGTCTCTTCGGCCTCGCGCGAGCGGAAGACCTCGCGCCTGTACAGCGGGGACAGTTGCTGACTCGACCATGCGTCCATGGACACTCCTGCGGGGCCAAAGTGGGGAAAGCGACGGAAACGGACGCTTTTTTCTACGCTGGAATCTACGTGGGTGCGCCGCGCGCCGCCATGGGAGTTGCCCGGGCAACGGGCGTCCCCGTTGCAAGAAGCTTGCCTGGGCTGTGACTAAATGCTGCGCAGATTCACTCGCTTCGACAACGCTTCCGCGCTCTCGCGCCGCTCGCTGTAGCGATCGACCAGGTGGTCCGCGCAGTCGCGCGTGAGCAGCGTGAACTTCACCAGCTCTTCCATCACGTCGACCACGCGCTCGTAGTAGGGCGAGGGCTTCATGCGGCCCGCGTCGTCGAACTCGAGGAAGGCCTTGGCCACCGACGACTGGTTGGGGATGGTGATCATGCGCATCCATCGGCCCAGCACGCGCAGCTGGTTCACCGCATTGAACGACTGCGAGCCGCCCGACACCTCCATCACCGCGAGCGTCTTGCCCTGCGTGGGCCGCACCGAGCCGACGGCCAGCGGAATCCAGTCGATCTGCGCCTTCATGATCCCGGTCATTGCGCCGTGGCGCTCCGGCGAGGTCCACACCATGCCCTCGGCCCATTGCGCGAGATCGCGCAGCTCCTGCACCTTCGGATGGTCTTCGGGTTCGCCGTCGGGCAGGGGCAGGCCGCGCGGGTCGTAGATGCGGGGCTCGGCGCCCATCGCGCGCAGTAGGCGCGCGGCTTCTTCGGTCAGCAGGCGGCTGTAGGAGCGTTCGCGCAGCGAGCCGTACAGCAGCAGGATGCGCGGCGCATGCGTGGCGCGTGCGGTGGGCAGAAGCGCCTGCAGGCGGGGAACATGGAACGCATCGGCGTCGACGTGGGGCAGGTCAGGGCTTGGCGACACGCTGGCCTTTCGCGTCGATCACGGCTTCGCCGTCTTCCTTGGCGAACGCGCCTTGCTGCGGCTTGGGCAGGATGTCGAGCACGGCCTCCGAAGGCCGGCACAGGCGCGTGCCCAGCGGCGTGACGACGATGGGGCGGTTGATGAGGATCGGGTGCTGCAACATGAAGTCGACGAGCTGTTCGTCGCTCCACTTGGGATCGCCCAGGCCCAGTTCGTCGTACGGCGTGCCCTTCTGGCGCAGCACCTCGCGCACGGGCACGCCCATCGCCGCGATCAGCTGCGTGAGCGTGGCGCGGTCGGGCGGGGTCTTCAGGTACTCGATGACGGTGGGCTCGTCGCCGGTGTTGCGGATCAGCGCGAGCACGTTGCGCGAGGTGCCGCAGGCGGGGTTGTGATAGATCGTGATGTCGCTCATGGCAGGCTCGTTGGAGAAGAAGGAAAAATGGGTCAGCCCAGGCTGAGCCGCAGCGCCAGCGCGGCGAGCGTCGCGGCCAGCACGGGCAGGGTCAGCACGATGCCGATGCGGAAGTAGTGGCCCCAGGTGATGGTCATGCCCTTTTTAGAGAGCACGTGCAGCCACAGCAGCGTGGCGAGGCTGCCGATGGGCGTGATCTTCGGGCCGAGGTCGCAGCCGATCACGTTGGCATAGACCATGGCCTCCTTCACGAGTCCGACCGCGCCCGAGGCCTCGATCGACAGCGCACCGACCAACACGGTCGGCATGTTGTTCATGACCGAGGAGAGCACGGCCGCGAGAAAGCCGGTGCCCATGGCCGCGCCCCAGACGCCGCCTTGCGCGAACAGGTTCAGCAGCGTGGCGATCTGGCCGGTGAGCCCGGCGTTGCGCAGCCCGTAGACCACGAGGTACATGCCCAGCGAGAAGACGACGATCTGCCAGGGCGCGCCGCGCAGCACCTGGCGCGTGCCGATCACCGGGCCGCGCGCCGCCACCGCGAGCAGGATCACGGCGCCGAAGGCGGCCACGGCGCTCACCGGCACGCCCAGCGGCTCCAGGCCGAAGAAGCCCACGAGCAGCAGCGCGAGCACGACCCAGCCGGCGCGGAAGGTGTCGCGGTCGCGGATCGCATCGGCGGGTTGCTTGAGGCGGGCCATGTCGTAGTGCGCGGGAATGTCGCGCCGGAAGCACCACAGCAGCACGCCCAGGCTCGCGAGCACAGCGGCGACGTTGACGGGCACCATCACCGAGGCGTACGCGTTGAAGCCGATGCCGAAGAAGTCGGCCGACACGATGTTCACGAGGTTCGACACGATCAGCGGCAGGCTGGCCGTGTCGGCGATGAAGCCCGCCGCCATGACGAAGGCCAGGGTGGTCGCCGGCGTGAAGCCGAGCGCCGCGAGCATCGCCATCACGATGGGCGTGAGGATCAGCGCCGCGCCGTCGTTGGCAAAGAGGGCCGAGACCGCCGCGCCCAGCAGCACGATGAAGGCGAACAGCCGCCGGCCGTTGCCGCGTCCCCAGCGGGCCACGTGCAGGGCCGCCCACTCGAAGAAGCCGGCTTCGTCGAGCAGCAGGCTGATGAGGATGACGGCGATGAAGGTCGCGGTGGCGTTCCAGACGATGGCCCAGACGACGGGGATGTCGGTGAGCTGCACCACGCCGAGGAGCAGTGCCACCACGGCGCCCAGCGAGGCGCTCCAGCCGATGCCGAGGCCGCGTGGTTGCCAGATGACGAGCAGCAATGTGCTGGCGAAGATGAGGAGGGCGGTGGTCATTTTTTCAGGGCGCGTGCACAGGGGCGCGCTGCTGGTGGTGCTCGCCGATCAACGACTGCACTGCCCAACGCTCACGCCGATGGGGTGCCTTGCGCAACGAAATCAAGGGGGAGGCCGCAGGCCGGAGGACATTCGCGGAGCAAGGTGCCCCGTCGGCGGGAGCACGCCAGAGCGCACGCACGCTGCGTGCAACAGCACAAGCTTTCATGGTCAGCAGTCGCAGGTGGTCGCCGGAAGACAGGCTTCCCCTTGGCAGCAGTTCTCGGTGAGGTAGCCGAGCAGGCCGTTCATCCGCTCGAACGACGCGCGGTAGATGAGGTTGCGCCCCTGGCGCTCCTGCGAGACGAGGCTCGCGTTCACCAGTTCCTTGAGGTGAAAGGACAGCCCCGTCGCCGACACCTCTAGCG
Organism: Variovorax sp. FW301-JW7; assembly: GCF_058788795.1. Lineage (NCBI taxonomy): Bacteria > Pseudomonadati > Pseudomonadota > Betaproteobacteria > Burkholderiales > Comamonadaceae > Variovorax > Variovorax sp. FW301-JW7. The sequence continues at coordinate 182,265 of NZ_JBYTBC010000007.1, read as the reverse complement.
CTTCGGTCAGCGCACCCGGCGTCAGCCCGTCGGGCCCGGCGACCACCAAGGCACGGAACACCCGCAGGCGCACGGGTTGCGCGAGTGCGCCCAAGGCGCGGACCACATCGTTTTCTTCCATTATTCAAGTATATTTGAATTATTGAATCGAGGCAACCTGCGGCACAAAAAGACCGGTGGCGCGAATCGGCCATCGCCCTGGCAGGCAGCGGCCATCCGCGACGCAACGCTTTTTCTACAGTCGCCCTCGGTTCATTCCCCAACGACGCATCCAACGAAGGAGACACCCATGTCCGACACCTATGTTCTGGTTCACGGCGCCTGGCACACCGGCGCCGAAATGGAGGCCGTGGCCGACGGCCTGCGCGCGGCCGGTCACACCGTGCATTGCCCCACCGTGGCGGGCAACAACCCCGGCGACGACCGCGCGGGCACCGGCCTGGCCGACGCCATCGCCTCGGTGGTCCGCTTCATCGAGGGCCAGGACCTCACGCAGGTGCGGCTCGTGGGCCACAGCTACGGCGGCATGGTGATCTCGGGCGTGGCCGACCGCATCGCGGCGCGGCTGCGGCGGCTGGTCTACATCAACGCCTTCGTGCCGCTCGACGGCGAGGCGCTCAACGACATGGTGCCGCCGCATTACGTGACCATGTTCGACGCAGTGGCTGCGGCCAACAAGAACGCCGTGATGCTGCCCTTCGAGATCTGGCGCGAGGCCTTCATCAACGACGCCGACCTCGCGCTGGCGCAGTCCGCCTACGACAAGCTCAACCCGCACCCGTACCGCACCTTCACCGACAAGATCCAGCTGAAGCAGCCGCTGGCGGCGCTGGCGCTGGGCAAGTCGTACGTCAACTGCCAGCAGGACACGGCGCTGCCGCACAGCCTGCCGTGGCATCCGCGGCTGTCGGAGCGGCTGGGGTTGTTCCGGCTCGTGGAGTGCCCGGGCAGCCACGAGATGTTCTTCTCGAACCCGGCGCGGCTGGCGCAGGCGATCCTCGAAGCGGGGGGCGACTGACGGAAGGCTTCCCTCAGTCGTTCGGAAAGAGCGCGTCGAACACGCGCAGCGACGCATAGGCGTCGTTGGCCGCGTAGCGGATCTGCGATTCGCTGAGCTGCTTGTGCGCCCAGTTCGAGGTGGTCGCCTTGCGCGACTTGGCGAAGCGGCGGTTGAACATCAGCGCCACCGCCGTCTTCACGCCCACCGAGCGGCGGTAGCCGCGCCGGCGGAATTCGTCGTCGATGTCGAACACGGCCTGCGGCGCAATCGCCAGCCGCAGGCGGATCAGCGACAGATCGCTCGAGAGCCCGAAGCCGACCTTGCGCAACTCGGTGGACGCGAGCAGGCCCGCGACCACGGGGTTGCATTCGTCGCGGTGCAGCTGGAACAGCCAGGCCGTGTCGCGCGTGGCGAACTGCACCACGTGCGGGCCGGTCGACACTTCGTTCTTCGCGAAGGTGGGGCGCGATTCGGTGTCGAAGCCCGCCACGCCGGCGTCGAGCAATTCGTCGGCGGCGCGCTCGGCCTCGGCCAGCGAGCTGACGACCACGATGTCTTTCAGGTCGAGGCTGTCGAAGGGGTCGAGCAGCGCGATCTGTTCGCGCTCGGGAAGCGGGGGGAGTCGGTGGCTGTGGTTGTTGTTCTGGTCGTTCACCGGGTCTTCGCTTTCGCGGCCTTGGGGGGTGTCTTGGGTTTGGGCTTCTTCGGCTTCGGCGGCTGGCCCGAACGCAGCGCGGCTTCGTAGGCCAGGCGGCCCCAGCGCGCGGCTTCCTCGCGGTCTTCGAACAGGTCGGCCGGCGCCAGTCGGTACGACATCGGCATCTCCTTGCCCGCGCGCACGTAGGTGAAGGGCGGTAGGTTCAGTGCATCGAAGTGCGCGGCACTGCCGGCATCGGACTTGAGGTACAGCGTGTCCTTGGCGACGAGCGCGATCATGCGGCCCTCGTGCCACACGCCGTGGCCGCCGAACATGCGACGGGTCTCGATGCGGCCGAGGCGTTCGAAGGTCTCGTGCAGGCTCTGGACGAATGCGCTCATGACGTGATCTCGATGCGGTTGCCGTCCGGGTCGAGCACCACGCTCTCGTAGTAGCCGTCGCCGGTGCGGCGCGGGCCGTCGAGCAGCGGATAGCCGTCGGCCTTCAGCCGTTGCGTGAGCGCATCGACCTCGGCGTCGGAGCCGACCGAGATCGCCAGGTGCGTCCAGCCCATGCGCTGCGCGCCGGCCTCGGCGACGACGGGCGATTGGGTGCTCGTGGTCATGGCCTCGATGCGCGCGCCGTCGCCCAGGCTCAGGAAGCACGAGGCGAAGCCCTTGGCCGGGTTGACGTAGCCGGCGCCGGCGGTGGCGCCGAAGTAGTCGACGTAGAAGCGCTTGCAGCGTTCGAGGTCGGTGGTCCAGAGGGCGATGTGGTCGATGCGGATGCGCATGGGGCAGGAAGGAAGTGCGGAGGGTGTCAACCCGTGCGCCAGGGCGCGCGGCTGGGCGACCAATGGTAGGCGATGCGTTCGCGTCCGCTGCCGGGGTGGCGGTCGACCACGCCGCGCACGAGGCCGTAGCGTTCGTAGAAGCGCTGCGCCTCGGTGTTGGTGACGGCCACGTGCAGACGCCAGCCGTGCGGCATGCGCACGCAGGCCTCGTCGAGCAGCGCCTTGCCCAGGCCCTGGCTGCGCAGGTGCGGCTCGACGAAGAGCTGGGCCACGTACTCGCGCGCCGTGAGCAGCACCATGAAGGCCAGCACCTGGCCGTCGCGCTCGGCCAGCACCACGTCGGCGGGCGGGATGAATTCGGTCTGCACGCGCCGCAGCCAGTGGCCGATGGGCTCGACGTGGACGGCGCCGCGGTTGGCCGACACCCAAGCGCGGCGCCAGATGCCCGCGAGCACCATGCTCTCCTCGGCGCCGCCATCGCGCGAGCGCAGCTGGAAGGCAGGAATCTGGGCGGCGGACATGCGGACCATGATAGCCACGCGCAGCGGTTCCGTCCGGCGACAGCGCGGGTCCGTGGGGCGGTAGACGCCGCCGCCGCGCCTTTTGACACTGCCTCGCACTCGCCCGTTTGAGGCGAGGTTGGAGACACGGATGACCGACACCTCGACCGCCAGCCGGCGGCACTTTCTTTCGCGCGGCGGCGCCGCGCTGCTGGGCGCCGCCGCTGCCGGTGCGCTGAACGCCTGCGGCGGCGCGTCCGCCGGCGAAAACCCGATATGGATCGCGCCCGTCAACCCGCCGGTGGTTCAGCCGCTGCCCGACGGCGGCCTCGTGAGCGGCCATGTGGCGCCGGCCTACCAGCCGGTGCTCGACGCCTTCGTGGCGAACTTCCGCGACCGCCGCGAGATCGGCGCCTCGCTCGCCGTCACCGTCAAGGGCGTGCCGGTGGTGGACCTGTGGGGCGGCCACTCCGACACGCTGGCCGCCAGGCCCTCGGTGCCCTGGGCGCGCGACGACGTGTCGCTGGTGTTCTCGTGCACCAAGGGCGCGACGGCGTTGTGCGCGCACATGCTCGTGGCGCAGGGCCAGCTCGACCTCGACAAGTGGGTCGCCTACTACTGGCCCGAGTTCGCCGAGAAGGGCAAGGACGTCATCACCGTGCGGATGCTGCTGCAGCATGCGGCCGGGCTGGCGGCCATTCCGTTCAGCACCCCGGTGCGGCCCGGCGGCTGGGCCGATCCCGACTACATGAGCGGCCTGCTCGCGGCGACCACGCCCTGGTGGGAACCGGGCACGGCCCACGGCTACCACGGCATGACCTTCGGCTGGCTGGTCGGCGAGCTGGTCAAGCGGGTGAGCGGCCTGTCGCTCGGCACCTTCTTCGCCAGGCACGTGGCGGCGCCGCTGGGCATCGACTTCTGGATCGGCACGCCGGAAGCCGTGCTGCCGCGCGTCGCGCCGATGATGGCGGCCACCGAGGTGCTGCCGGTTGATCCCGTGGCCCAGGCGATCGCGCGCGACCCGGCCTCGATGCAGGCGGCCATGTTCTTCAATGTCGGCGGCTGGCTCGGCCTGCCGCCCGACTCGCCGCCCGCGTACAACACGAAGGCGTCGCTGCAGGCCGAGATTCCCGCGGCCGGCGGCGTGACGAACGCGCGCGGGCTCGCCACGATGTATGCGGCGCTGGCCAACGGCGGTGCGTTGAACGGCGTGCGCCTGCTGCCGGAGGACTACACGGCCCAGCTGGGCGTGGTCCATGCTGCCGCGCCGGTCGAGCGCATGGCCCTGCTCGCGAGCCGCTTCGGGCTGGGCTTTCATGGTGGCATGGACAACCGGGCGAGGGCGCCCGGCAACTCGGCGATCCTGGGCCCTCAGGCCTTCGGCCACGCCGGTTTCGGCGGCAGCCTGGGCTTTGCCGACCCGCAGGCGCAGATGTCGTTCGGCTACCAGATGACACGCATGGGGCCGGGCACGCTGCTGAACGACCGGGGCCAGTCGCTGGTCGATGCCGTCTACGGCGTGCTGGGCCGCACCTCGAACCGGTACGGCTTCTGGGTGTGACGCAGGCGACAGCGGCGGTGGCCTGGCGCATTGACGCCCGGGGGCCTGGGGATCAGCATGCGCCTGTTGCCATCCCCGGCCCCCGCCCGCCATCGCCATGCCGTCGCCCCTGCCGTTGCCTGTCGCCGCCGAAGGACCGCCGCCCGGACGCTGGCGCGCCGCGTTCCGCACGCACGACCCCGATGCGGCGCGCCAGCATGTGGCGCAGCTCTACGGCGCGCATGCGCTGGAGCTGCGCCCGCGCGCCGAGATCGACCTGCGGCTGTCGGGCTTCGACCTCGGCGGGCTGAACGTCTCTCGCATCCAGTACGGCTGCCCGGCGGTGGCCCGCAACATCACGCAGCGCGACTTCTGGGCCTTTGCGCTGCTCGTGCAGGGCCGCAGCGCGGTGGGCAGCCAGCCGGCGCAGGTCGGCGACGCCAGCGCCCTCGACCCTGACGACCTGCGGCGGATTCCGATGTCGAGCGACATGCGGCTGGTCAACCTGCGCGTCACGATGGCCGACATGGACGAGGCCTGCCGCGTGCTGCTCGGCAGCGACCGCCCGCAACGCCTGCGCTTCGACGCCTACGTGCCCGGCGCCAGCCCGGCTGCGCAATGGCTGGCCGGCCTGGCGCCGCGGCTGGCCGCCGTGCCTGCCGTCGCGCACCCGATGCGTGCCGTGCTGGAGCGCCGCTGGCAGGAGGCGGCATTGCTCGAGCTGCTGATGGTCTGGCCGCATGCGCAATCGCAGCAGCTGGCCCGCACCCCGGAGGCGCCCGGCGCGGTGCAGCGCGCCATCGACTACATCGAGGCGCACCTCGACCAATTGCCCACGCTGGGCGACATCACGCGGGCCGTGGGTGTCGGGGCGCGTGCGTTGTCGCGCGGCTTCGACAAGCGCCTGGGCGTGTCGCCGATGCGCTTCGTGCTGCAGCGCCGGCTCGACCGCGCGCGGGACGAACTGCTCGATGCCGTGGGCGGCGCGAGCGTGGCCGACATCGCCTGCCACTGGGGCTTTGCCAACCTGGGCGATTTCGCGGCGCACTACCGCGAGCGCTTCGGCGAGTTGCCGCGCGAGAGCCTGGCGCGGGCGAAGTCGCGCCGCCCCTGAGCCGGTCGCTCGCGGTCAGGCGTTCAGCCGTTCAGCGTCTGCGCATGGTGCGCGATGTGGTCCGCCATGAAGCTCTGGATGAAGTAGTAGCCGTGGTCGTAGCCCGCGTGGCGGCGCAGCGTGAGCGGTTGGCCGGCGGCGAAGCAGGCGGCCTCGAAGGCTTCGGGGTGCAACTGCTCGGCGAGGAATTTGTCGGCCAGGCCCTGGTCGATGAGGATGCCTTGCGGATAGGGCGCCACGGTCTGCGATTGCATCAGCGCGCTGGCGTCGTGCGCGAGCCACTGCGCGCGATCGTCGCCCGGTTCGCCCAGGTAGCCGGCGAAGGCCTTCTGGCCCCACGGGCACTGGGTGGGCGCGCAGATCGGCGCGAAGGCCGAGAGCGACTTGAAGCGCCCCGGGTGCCGCAGCGCCAGCGTGAGCGCGCCGTGGCCGCCCATCGAGTGGCCGAAGATGCCGATGCGCTCGCCGTCGACCGGAAAGTGGCGGGCCACCAGCGGCAGCAGCTCGTGGACGATCCAGCTTTCCATGCGCCAGTGCGTGGCCCAGGGCTCGGCGGTGGCGTCGAGGTAGAAGCCGGCGCCGATGCCGAAGTCCCAGCTGTCTTTTGCGCCCGGCAGGCTTTCGGGTTCCGTGCCGCGCGGGCTGGTGTCGGGCGCGATCAGCGCAACGCCCAGGCTCGCAGCCATGCGCTGCGCCCCGGCCTTCACCGCGAAGGTCTCTTCGTTGCAGGTCAGGCCGGCAAGGTAGAGCAGGGCGGGCACGCGCGTGTGCACGGCCTGCGGCGGCAGGTAGACCGAGAAGCGCATCGGCAGGCCGATCTCGTGCGAGCGGTGCTCGACGAAGCGCTGCACGCCGCCGAAGGCGTGGTGTTCGGAAAGAAGGGTCGGGGCGGTGTCGGTCATGAAGAAGAGGTCGTCTGGCTCCGCAGTGCGGGCACGAGTTCAAGCACGGCGTCCGCGAAGGTGCGCGGCGCTTCCTGCGGCAGGTTGTGGCCCGCGCGGGGCACGAGGCGGTGCGAACGCGGCCCGCTGAAGCGGTGCGCGTGGGCCGAGGCATCGGCGGGCGGTCGCACGCCGTCGTCGATGCCGTCGAAGGTGATGGCGGGCACGGTGATCGTCGGCTGCGCGGCAAGGCGGCGTTCGATGTCGGCATAGGCCGGGTCGCCGGGCACGAGGCCGAAGCGGTGGCGGTACGAATGGATCACCACGTCCACGAAGTCGGGGTGGTCGAAGGCGGCGGCGCTGCGTTCGAAGGTGGCGTCGTCGAAGCGCCAGGTTGGAGACCACAGCTGCCACAGCAGTTTGGTGAGGGCCTTGCGGTCCTTCGCGAGACCCGCGCGGCCGCGTTCGCTGTGGAAGTAGTACTGGTACCAGAGGCTGTGCTCGTTGGCGGGCGTGTCCGGCTCCATCGCCTTCGCGATGTTCTGGATGTTGTAGCTGTTGAGCGAGACCAGCCCCGCGCAGCGTTCGGGCCACAGCGCCGCCACCACGCAGGCGGCGCGGCCGCCCCAGTCGTAGCCGGCCAGCACGGCGCGGTCGATCTTCAGCGCGTCGAGCAGCGCGAGCAGGTCGGCGCCGAACGCCGCCTGTTCGCCCGAGCGCGGCGTGGCGTCGGCGAGGAAGCGCGTGGCGCCGTAGCCGCGCATGTACGGCACGATCACGCGGCAGCCTTGGGCGGCCAGCATCGGCGCGACCTCGGCGTAAGTGTGAATGTCGTACGGAAAGCCGTGCATCAGCAGCACGGGCGGGCCGTCGGCGGGGCCGGCTTCGTAGTAGGCGACTTCGAGGACGCCCGCTTCGATTCTGCGCAGGGGTTCCATGCGGTTCATGGCGGGCGCCTCCTCGGCCTCAGTACAGAACGACGCCGCGAATGGACTCGCCGCGCTTCATGAGGTCGAAGCCCTTGTTGATGTCTTCCAGCGGCATGGTGTGCGTGATCAGGTCGTCGATGTTGATCTTGCCTTCCATGTACCAGTCGACGATCTTCGGCACGTCGGTGCGCCCGCGCGCGCCGCCGAAGGCCGAGCCTTCCCACTTGCGGCCGGTGACCAGCTGGAACGGGCGCGTGCTGATCTCGGCGCCGGCCTCTGCCACGCCGATGATGATGCTGCGGCCCCAGCCCTTGTGCGTGCACTCGAGCGCCTGGCGCATCACCTGCGTGTTGCCGATGCACTCGAAGCTGTAGTCGGCGCCGCCGTCGGTCAGCTGAACGATCGCATCGACCACGTTCTCGGTGGTCTTGGGGTTGATGAAGTGCGTCATGCCGAACTGGCGGGCCATGGCTTCGCGCTCGGGGTTCAGGTCGACGCCGATGATCTTGTCGGCGCCCACCATCTTGGCGCCCTGGATCACGTTCAGGCCGATACCGCCCAGGCCGAACACCACGACGTTCGCGCCGGCTTCGACCTTGGCCGTGAAGATCACCGCGCCGATGCCGGTGGTGACGCCGCAGCCGATGTAGCAGACCTTGTCGAAGGGCGCGTCTTCGCGGATCTTGGCCAGCGAGATCTCGGGCGCGACCGTGTAGTTGCTGAAGGTGCTGGTTCCCATGTAATGGAAGATGGGCTTGCCGTCGAGGCTGAAGCGGCTGGTGGCGTCGGGCATCAGGCCCTTGCCCTGCGTGCCGCGGATCAGTTGGCACAGGTTGGTCTTGCGGCTCAGGCAGAACTTGCACTGGCGGCATTCGGGCGTGTACAGCGGAATGACGTGGTCGCCCTTTTTCAGCGTGGTGACGCCGGGGCCGACATCGACCACGATGCCCGCGCCTTCATGGCCCAGGATGGCGGGGAAGATGCCTTCGGGGTCGGCGCCCGAGAGCGTGTAGTAGTCGGTGTGGCAGATGCCGGTGGCCTTGATCTCGACCAGCACTTCACCGAACTTGGGGCCTTGGAGGTCCACGGTTTCGATGGTCAGGGGTTGGCCTGCTTGCCAGGCGACGGCGGCTTTGGTTTTCATGGGATTCGGTTCTTCAGAGAGCGGAAGGGGACAAGGATACTCAGGCGAGCCTTCAGGCGGGGCCAGCCGGGAAGATACCCGACATGCCCACAAAGCCCGGCAGGTGACGAAAGTCCCAGACCCAGCGGCGCAGCGCGGGAAACTCGTCGAGCGAGATGCCGCCTTCGCCCGCCAGCGCCACGTACGGAAAGCAGGCGAGGTCGGCAATGGTCGGCTCGGTCGCGGCCACGAGCCAGCGCAGGCCGGTGGCGGCGTGCTGTTCGGCCAGGTGGTCGTCGAGCACGCGGAAGGCCGCGCGCGCGCCGCGCCGGCAGGCGTCGATGTCCAGGTGCGTGTAGCCCAGCGCGTCGTGCAGCCGGGCGGCCGAGGCGGTGCGCGTGATCTCGTCGGCCATGGCGAGCCACATCGCGACCTGGCCGCGCAGCTTCGGGTCGGCGGGGTACCAGCGCTGCCGTGCATCGTCGTAGCGGCTCGCCAGGTAGACCAGGATGGCCTGCGCGTCGCGCAGCACGAAGCCCTCGTCGTCGATCACCGGGAGCTGGCCGAGCGGGTTGACCTGCGCGAGGAATCTGGCGGACTTGTGTTCGCGGCCCGGGTGGAAATCGACCGGCACGCTCGCGTGGTCCACGCCGAGCCACAGCAGCATCTGCCGCACCTTGAAGCAGTTGCCCGAGAGCGGGTAGTCGTAGAGTTTGACGGTCATGCGGCGGCCCTCGCGGTGCCGAAGCGCATGCCACGCTCGCGCAGCCAGCGGCGGTAGGTGACGGAGGTGGTGTCGCCGCGCGTGGGCGTTTCGGCGCGGCCTTCGAGCGGCATGCGCTTGAAGGCGTGGTTCTCCAGGATCGGCTTGTCCTGCCCGAAGATCGTGTGCTGGAAGGCGATGAGCTCGGTGTCGCTCGACACGTCGTCGAAGTAGGCCAGCAGCGTATGGGCGATGACGTGCTCGTCGTCCACAGGCTGCAAGAAGAGGCCGATGGCGTCGAGCTTGTCGGGCCGGTGGCTCGACTTGTAGAGCATGGCCGAGAAGGGCTGCATCACGCGGTACTTGTAGAACACCTCGCTGCCCGTGTCGTGGGCGGCCGAGGCGCGCGGCTGCCAGAAGCGGCAGTCGGTGGCCCAGATCTCGTCGGTGGCGGCGTCGACCTCGACGTTGTACTTCGCCACTTCGGTGTGCGGCACCTTGCCGAGGTAGTCGGGGTGCACGAAGGGAAAGTGCGCCATGTCCAGGAAGTTCTCGATCACGCGCAGGCCCGATACGGCCACGCCGAGCCCGCCGCAATCGACGATGCGGCGGCCGGGTTCGTCGTGTTCGGGGAAGGCGAACAGCGGCCGTGCGGGGCGACCGCTGGGGCAGACCCAGAGGAAGCCGTAGCGCGACTGCACGGTCAGCGCGTCGTTGCCGAGGAGGGCGTGCGGCGTGCCGTCGGCATCGGCGTGCAGGTGCAGGGTGTCGCCGAGCAGACGCGTCGTGCGCGGCAAGCCGCTGGCGGGGCCGACGACGAGCCAGTCGTCGAGCATGTTGGGATCGTCGGTGACGAAGGGCATGTTGCTTCTTTCTTCTTCTAGTGCGATGCAGCGGCTTCGATGTCGCTGCGCAGCTGGCGCGCCGCGCGGTGCACCCGGGCCATCGCGTCGGAGCCGGGGGCTGCGTCGGTCCACAGGTGCAGGAAGCTCAGCTGCGGCTGGGCGTCGAGCAGCAGCGCGGCGACGGGCGATTCGCCCAGCGTGCCTTGCCATGCATCGGGCGTTCCTGTCGATGCGAAGCCATGTTGTGCCAGTGCGTCGCGGGCTTCGGATGCGGGGACGCGCAGCGTCAGCGTGCGGGCGAGGTGCCAGCCCGCGGGAACGACATCGGCCAGTTCGGTCGGTGCCGGCGGGCCGTCGGCTTCCAGGCGTACCCACAGCATGCCCGCCGCATCCGCCGTGGCGAACACCTTGGCGCAGACATTGCGCGGTGCCGGCATGGCCGGGTGCGCCGGGATGCGCACGCAGGCGCCGCTGCCGGCCTCGTACTGCCAGCCGTGGTACGCGCAGGCCAGGCGGTCGCCGCCGGTCACCTGGCCGAGCGTGAAGCGCACGCTGCGGTGCGGGCAGCGGTTCTCCCAGGCCTGCGGCGCGCCATCGGCCGCGCGCCACAGCGCGAGCTCCTGGCCTTGCGCAAAGCCGGCGACGATGTTGGCGCCGGCGCGCACCTCGGCGGAGGGCGTGACGGGATGCCAGGTGGCTGAGGGATTCATGGGTCTTGATCGTGGGGCAGCGGGGAAGGGCGCCGCGAATCGGCATAGCATCGGCCATGCCCTTGTCGGCGGTGCCGCCTACCGTAGCGTGTCCGCCGCACCGATGAAAGCCCCATGCCAAGACGCTCCTTTTCATTCCTGCAACGACGGCCCGCGCGGCGGTGGCGTCCATGACGGCCGGGCGCATCGACCTCGCGCTGGTCGAGGCCTTCGTGCTCGTGATGAAGAGCGGCAGCCTCACCAAGGCCGAGAGCCTGTCGGGCGTGTCGAAGGCGACGCTGAGCCGGCAGCTCACGCGGCTGGAGGAACTGCTGGGCGCCCAACTGCTGCTGCGCAGCTCGCGCCGCATTGCGCCCACGGAGGCCGGGCGTGCGTTCTTCGCACGCTGCGAGGGGCTGCTCGGCGAGGTGAGCGGCCGGCTGGAAACGGCGCGCACCGAGGTGCAGGAGCTCACCGGCGGGGTGTCGGGGCGGCTCACGCTGCTGTCGGACACGCAGTTCAGCACCTCCTTCGTCTGCCATGTGGTGCGGATCTTTCTGGAATCGCACCCGAACGTGCGCTGCCAGCTCGACGTGGCGAACGGCGCCCAGGCCCCGCAGATCGGCGAGGTCGACTGCTATGTAGGCTCGGCGCCGCCCGATCTGCCGGACCTGGTCGCCAAGCTGCTGGGCCGGCTGGCCTACGGCCTGTACGCCAGCCCGCAGTACCTGGCGCGGCACGGCACGCCGCAGGCGCCCGAGACGCTGGCGCAGCACCGGATGATCGCGATGCGCGAGCCCTCGGGCCCGCCGTCGCCGCTGCGGCTGGTGTCGCAGCAGGCCTCGGGGCGCCATGTGGTGCGCACGGAGCCGGCCTTCGAGACCAACGACCACTGGGTGATGAAGACTTTCTGCATCGACGGCCTGGGCATTGCGCCGCTGCCGGTGTTCTTTGCCGGCCCCGAGGTGGCGCAGGGCGTGCTGGTGCCGGTGCTGCTGCAGTGGCCGCCGGAGGCGCGGCGGCTGTACTGCGCCTACCAGCGGCAGCGCTACATGGGGCAGAAGCTGCGGGCATTCGTCGACCTGATGGCGCGCTGCGTGGCGGACATCGGGTCGTACAACCATTACGTGGGGTCGACGGCGGCGTCGTCACCTGTACGGCGGGCGCGGTCGGCGGCGCGCCCATAATCTTGGCCATCTGCCGGTATCCGGTTGCTTCCTTCACCGATTCATCATGAAGAAAATCCTCGTTCTCAACGGCCCCAACCTCAACCTGCTCGGCACGCGCGAGCCCGAACAGTACGGCCGCGACACGCTCGCCGACGTCGAACGCCTGTGCAAGGAGACGGGCGCGAAACTCGGCGTGGAGATCGAATGCCGCCAGTCGAACCACGAAGGTGTGCTGATCGACTGGGTCCAGGAGGCGGGCCGCGAAGTGGCCGCCGGCAATATGCTGGGCGTGGTGATGAACCCGGGTGCCTACACCCACACGTCGATCGCGCTGCACGACGCCATCAAGGGCGCGAGCGTGCCGCTGATCGAGCTGCACATCTCGAACGTGCATGCGCGTGAGGAGTTTCGCCACCACTCGTACATCTCGCCTGCGGCGCGCGGGATCATCGTGGGGCTCGGGGTGAAGGGCTACACGCTGGCCATCGCCGCGCTGGTGCCCTGACCCTTCTTCAGTAGTTCTGCTTCGGCGCGGCAGCCTTCCAGCTGCGGCTGACCCGGCCTGCGCTGTCGACGCTTTCCAGGTGCACGTCGAAGCCCCAGAGCCTTGCGACGTGCTTCAGCACTTCTTCGGCGTTGTCGTTCAGCGGCAGGTTGTTGCGCTGCGTGTGGCGCAGCGTGAGCGAGCGGTCGCCGCGCGTGGCCACGCTCCAGACCTGGATGTCGGGCTCGCGGTTGCCGATGTCGTACTGGCGTGACAGCGACTCGCGCAGCGCCTGGTAGCCGCTGTCGTCGTGGATCGCCGACACCTCGAGCTCCGATTCGCTCTGGAAATCGCGGATCGAGAACAGGCGGAAATCGCGCATCGTCTTCGGGCTCAGGAACTGGCCGACGAAGCTCTCGTCCTTGAAGTTGCGCATCGCGTAGTCGAGCGTCTTGACCCAGTCGGTGCCCGCGAAGTCGGGGAACCAGCGGCGGTCTTCTTCCGTCGGCTTTTCACAGACGCGGCGCAGGTCGGTGAACATCTTGAAGCCCAGCGCATACGGGTTGATGCCGCTGTAGGCGCGGTGGCCCACGGGCGGCTGGAACACCACGCTGGTGTGCGAGCTGAGCCATTCCATCATGAAGCCGTCGTCCAGCTGGCCGCGGTCGTACATGGTGTTGAGCAGCGTGTAGTGCCAGAAGGTGGCCCAGCCTTCGTTCATGACCTGGGTCTGGCGCTGCGGGTAGAAGTACTGCGCGATCTTGCGCACGATGCGCACCACCTCGCGCTGCCACGGTTCGAGCAGGGCGGCGTTCTTCTCGATGAAATAGAGCAGGTTCTCTTGCGGCTCGGGCGGAAAGCGGCGCGCGGCTTCCGACTCGGCGGCCTGTTCGCTCTTGCGCGGCAGCGTGCGCCACAGGTCGTTCACCTGCTGCTGCATGTGGCGCTCGCGGTCGGTGCGCTGTGCGCTCTCTTGCGCCAGCGAACGCTTCTGCGGACGGCGGTAGCGGTCGACGCCGTAGTTCATGAGCGCATGGCAGGAGTCGAGCAGGTCTTCCACGGCATCGAGGCCGTGGCGCTCCTCGCACTCGGCGATGTAGTGCCGCGCGTAGACGAGGTAGTCGATGATCGACGACGCATCGGTCCACATGCGGAACAGGTAGTTGCCCTTGAAGAAGCTGTTGTGCCCGTAGGCCGCGTGGGCAATCACCAGGGCCTGCATGGCCATGGTGTTTTCTTCCATGAGGTAGGCAATGCACGGATCGGAGTTGATGACGATCTCGTAGGCCAGCCCCATGTGGCCGCGCTTGTAGTTCTTCTCGGTGGAAATGAACTGCTTGCCGTACGACCAGTGCCTGTAGATCATGGGCATGCCCACGCTGGCGTAGGCGTCCATCATCTGCTCGGCCGTGATCACCTCGAGCTGGTTCGGGTAGGTGTCCAGGCCGAAGCTTCTCGCGGTCTTGGCGATCTCGGTGTGGTACGTCTCGATGAGCTCGAAGGTCCAGTCGGACGGGCTGGGCAGGCGTTCGAGGCGGGAGGTGGGGAGGTCGGTGCTGCGCGGCAGGACAGGCGCCCCGGGCGCGCGTTCGGTGGTGGTGATCATGCGGGCACCCCTTCCTTCTTGAACAGGTCGCGGAACACCGGGTAGATGTCCTGCGCGTCCGATACCTTGCGCATCGCAAAGTTGGGCGCCACGCCTTCGAGCTGCTGGTACTCCTGCCACAGGTTCTGCTCGGTCTCGGCCACCTGCACGTAGGCGTAGTAGCGCACCACGGGCAGGATGTTGTCGACCAGCAGTTCGCGGCAGCGACCGCTGTCCTGGTGCCAGTTGTCGCCGTCGCTGGCCTGGGCGCCGTACACGTTCCATTCGCCGCTGGCGTAGCGGGCCTTGACGATCTCGTCCATGAGCACCAGCGCGCTCGACACCACGGTGCCGCCGGTTTCGGTGGCGTGGAAGAACTCTTCCTCGGTCACTTCCTGCGCCTGCGTGTGGTGGCGCAGGAATACGAGGTCGATGCGCTCGTAGTGCCGCGTGAGAAACAGGTACAGCAGCATGAAGAAGCGCTTGGCCATGTCCTTGCGCGCCTCGTCCATCGAGCCCGACACGTCCATGAGGCAGAACATCACGGCCTTGGCGCTGGGCACGGGCGTCTTCACGCGGTTGCGGTAGCGCAGGTCGATCGGGTCGATGTAGGGCACGTGCCGCATGGTGCGGCGCAGCTCGGCGATGAGGTCCTCGGTCTCGCGGATTTCCTTCTGGATCAGCGCGGTCTCGACCTGCGGATGCGCTTTCAGGACCAGGAGGTGCGCCTCCAGGCGCTTGAGTTCCTTGCGTGGTTCGCCGCCCAGCGCAATGCGCCGCGCGAGCGCGCCGCGCATGGAGCGCACCACGTGCAGGTTGTTGGGCGAGCCGTCGCTGGTGAAGCCGGCGCGGTGGCTCTTCCACTCGGGCACTTCGGCGATCTGGGTGCGGATGAGGTGCGGCAGCGCGAGGTCGTCGAAGAAGACGCGCATGAACTCCTCGCGCGTGAGGCGGAAGACGAAGTCGTCTTCGCCTTCACCGCTGTCACTGGCCTCGCCGCTGCCCGAGCCGCCGCCGCCCTGGCCCTCGGGGCGCGCGATGCGGTCGCCCTTGAGGTACTCCTGGTTGCCCGGGTGCACGTACTCGCGGTCGCCGCCGCGCGCATGGCCGAACACCGGCTCGGAGACATCGTGGCGCGGCAAGGTCACGTCTTCGCCTTGCTCCAGTTCGCGGATGTTGCGCCCGCTGACCGCGCGCCGCACCGCCTCCTGGATCTGGCCCTTGTAGCGCCGAAGGAAGCGCTCGCGGTTGCCGATGGACTTGTTCTTGCCCGAGAGCCGGCGATCGATGATCTGCTGCAGGATGGCCACGATGTTTTCAAAGCTCCTTGCAAAACGGTGGGCGGTGCGTTGGTTGTTAGGTTCTTCGCACGCGCCCGTTGTTCCCGCTGTCCGCTATGAACTCTTGCGCACGCGCAGGTACCACTCGCAGAGCAGGCGCACCTGCTTGGCCGTGTAGCCCTTCTCGACCATGCGGGTCACGAAGTCTTCGTGCTTCTTCTGCTCGTCGGCACTGCTCTTGGTGTTGAAGCTGATCACCGGCAGCAGTTCTTCGGTGTTGGAGAACATCTTCTTCTCGATGACCGCGCGCAGCTTCTCGTAGCTGGTCCACGCCGGGTTGCGCCCCGCGTTGCCGGCCCGTGCGCGCAGCACGAAGTTGACGATCTCGTTGCGGAAGTCCTTCGGGTTGCCGATGCCGGCGGGCCGCTCGATTTTCTCGAGTTCGCCGTTGAGCGAGGCGCGGTCGAACACTTCGCCGGTGTCCACGTCGCGGAACTCCTGGTCCTGGATCCAGTAGTCGGCGTAGGTCACGTAGCGGTCGAAGATGTTCTGGCCGTACTCGCTGTAGCTTTCCAGGTAGGCGGTCTGGATTTCCTTGCCGATGAACTCGGCATAGCGCGGTGCCAGCAGCTCCTTGATGTAGCTGATGTACTTCTGCTCGGTTTCCGGCGGAAACTGCTCGCGCTCGATCTGCTGTTCGAGCACGTACATCAGGTGCACCGGGTTGGCGGCCACCTCGGTGCTGTCGAAGTTGAAGACCTTGGAGATGATCTTGAAGGCGAAGCGCGTGGAGACGCCGCTCATGCCCTCGTCGACACCTGCGTAGTCGCGGTACTCCTGGATCGACTTGGCCTTGGGGTCGGTGTCCTTCAGGTTCTCGCCGTCGTACACCTGCATCTTGCTGAAGGTGCTGGAGTTCTCGGGCTCCTTCAGGCGCGTGAGCACCGACAGCTGCGCCATCATGCGCAAGGTGCCGGGCGCGCACGGGGCCTTGGCCAGCGAGGAGTTGCGCACCAGCTTCTCGTAGATCTTGATCTCTTCGGAGGCGCGCAGGCAGTACGGCACCTTCACGATGTAGATCCGGTCGAGGAAAGCCTCGTTGTTCTTGTTGTTGCGGAACGCCTTCCATTCGCTCTCGTTGCTGTGGGCCAGCACGATGCCGTCGAAGGGAATGGCGCCGAAGCCTTCGGTGCCCTTGAAGTTGCTTTCCTGCGTGGCCGTGAGCAGCGGATGCAGCACCTTGATGGGCGCCTTGAACATTTCCACGAACTCGAGCAGGCCCTGGTTCGCGAGGCACAGGCCGCCGGAGTAGGCGTAGGCGTCCGGGTCGTCCTGGGCGTAGGTTTCGAGCTTGCGGATGTCGACCTTGCCGACCAGTGAAGAGATGTCCTGGTTGTTCTCGTCGCCCGGCTCGGTCTTGGCGACCGCGATCTGGCGCAGCACCGAGGGGTAGCGCTTGACCACCTTGAACTGGCGGATGTCGCCGCCGTACTCCTCGAGCCGCTTCACGGCCCAGGGCGACAGGATGCGGTTCAGGTAGCGCACGGGGATGCCGAACTCTTTCTCGAGGATCTCGCCGTCCTCGAGGGTGTCGAACAGCCCGAGAGGCGACTCGTTCACCGGGGAGCCGTGGATCGCATAGAAGGGCACGTGCTCCATGAGCTGCTTCAGGCGCTCGGCGATCGAGCTCTTGCCGCCGCCGACGGGGCCCAGCAGGTAAAGGATTTGCTTCTTTTCTTCCAGGCCCTGTGCGGCGTGGCGGAAATAGGACACCACCTGCTCGATGGCATCTTCCATGCCATAGAACTCCTTGAACGCCGGATAGATCTTGATGACCTTGTTCGCGAAGATCCGCGAAAGCCGGGGGTCATTGCGGGTATCTACCAGTTCCGGCTCGCCAATGGCCTGAAGCATTCGTTCGGAGGCCGTTGCATATGCCGTCGGATCGCGTTTGCAGATATCCAGATATTCCTGCAGCGAGAGAACTTCCTCGCGGGTGCGTTCGTAGCGGGCTGCAAAGTTGCTGATCACGTCCATGGTCGCGCCTCCTTCAGGTCGGCGGGGCTTTTGACCCCGATGCCTACAGCCAGAGACTGCGTCGCTCCTCTTGGAAGAGGGGCCCCGCCCATGGCCGTATGCCGTGGAAAACTCCCTTACACACTGTCTACACAATCGGTTCAATCAGCATAAAGCAAAGAATGAACCGGGCAAATGTTTTATTTATTCTGAACCCCTCTGCCGAGTAAAGTTCCTCGGAAAACAAGGAACTTCTATTCGCGTTTCTGTTAAATTGAAAAGCTCGCGCTCGCGTAATTGTCCCCGGATGAAATGACTATGCCGAATGGCTATCGTCCTCATTGAAATTCTGTGGCGAACACCTTTCCTAATTGAACCCGGGTTCAATAAAGCCGATGCCTTTCAGCAATAACGCGCGACCTGTCGTTTGGTTTATTGCATATCCAAAAAAACATTAAAGCAATCCCCGCGCCACTCCTGTGGCGGGTGGCGGGCGCATGGCAACGTGGGAAGGCAACGCGGGCGCCGGTCGGCGGCGTTCCGCAACGGTGCGGGGAGCACCGTTCGCGTGCCTGGCGCGCCGCCGGAGGGCGGAGGCGGCCGAAAGAGGGCACGCAGCGGGCCGACAGGGCGTCGGCCCGTCGCTGACGAGCGTCGTCAGCGCGTCGGCAGCAATATCAGCTGAAGAATTCCTTGGCCTTGTCGAACCAGCCCTTGTCGGTCGGGCTGTGCTTCTCGCCACCCTTCTTGAGCGATTCGTCGAGTTCCTTGAGCAGCTTGCGCTGGTGCTCGGTGAGCTTCACCGGCGTTTCCACGCGCACGTGGCAGTACAGGTCGCCCGGGTAGCTCGAACGCACGCCCTTGATGCCCTTGCCGCGCAGGCGGAACTGTTTGCCGCTCTGGGTGCCGTCGGGAATGTCGATGGCGGCTGCGCCCTTGAGCGTCGGCACGTTGATCTCGCCGCCGAGCGCCGCGGTGGTGACGCTCACGGGCACCACGCAGTGCAGGTCGTCGCCGTCGCGCTCGAACAGGTCGTGCTTCTTGAGGCGGATCTCGATGTACAGGTCGCCGGGCGGCCCGCCGTTGGTGCCGGGCTCGCCATTGCCGGTGCTGCGGATGCGCATGCCGTCGTCGATGCCGGCCGGGATCTTCACTTCGAGCGTCTTGTTGTTCTTGATCTTGCCCTGGCCGTGGCACACGGTGCACGGGTCGGGAACGATCTTGCCGCTGCCGTGGCAGGTCGGGCAGGTCTGCTGCACGCTGAAGAAGCCCTGGCGCATCTGCACGGCGCCCGCGCCGTGGCAGGTGGTGCAGGTGATGGGCTTGGTGCCGGGCTTGGCGCCGGAGCCGTGGCAGGTGCCGCAGTCGTCCCAGCTCGGGATGCGGATCTGGGCGTCCTTGCCTTCCGCGGCTTCCTCGAGCGTGACTTCCATCGCGTAGCTCAGGTCGCTGCCGCGGAACACCTGGCGTCCACTGCTGGTGCGGCCACGGCCGCCACCGCCGAACACGTCGCCGAAGATGTCGCCGAAGGCTTCCGCGAAGCCGCCGAAGCCTTCCGCGCCGGGGCCGCCGCGCATGTTGGGGTCGACGCCGGCATGGCCGTACTGGTCGTAGGCGGCGCGCTTCTGGCCGTCCGACAGCATCTCGTAGGCTTCCTTCACCTCCTTGAACTTGGCCTCGGCGTCCTTGCTGGTGTCGCCGTGGTTGCGGTCGGGGTGGTGCTTCATCGCAAGCTTGCGATAAGCCTTCTTGATTTCGTCCTCGTTCGCGTTCTTGGGAACGCCGAGGGTTTCGTAGTAGTCGCGTTTGGTGGCCATGGCAGCAGATTCGGTCGGGCGGCGGGAACTCGGGGAACTGGAAGCGAGAAAGGCTGGAGCACCTGTTCAGGTGTTCCAGCCTTGCATGAAGGGCAGGGGATCAGCCCTTCTTCACTTCCTTGACTTCGGCGTCGACCACGTTGTCGTCAGCCTGGGCATGGGCCGCAGCTTCCGCGCCTGCCGGGCCGGTGGCTGCCGAGGCGCTGGCCGCGGCGGCCTGCGATTCGGCATACATCTTCTCGCCGAGCTTCTGGCTCGCGGTCATCAGCGTGTTGGTCTTTTCCTCGATCGCGGTCTTGTCTTCACCCTTGAGGGCTTCCTCGACGTCCTTGATCGCGGCTTCGATCGCGTCCTTCTCGGCGGCTTCGAGGCTGGCCCCGTGCTCGCCGAGCGACTTCTTCACGCTGTGCACCATGGCTTCGCCCTGGTTGCGCGCCTGCACGAGTTCGAGCTTCTTCTTGTCGTCTTCGGCGTTCAGCTCGGCGTCCTTCACCATCTTCTGGATCTCGTCTTCGCTCAAGCCCGAGTTCGCCTTGATGGTGATCTTGTTTTCCTTGCCAGTGCCCTTGTCCTTGGCGCCGACGTGCAGGATGCCGTTGGCGTCGATGTCGAAGCTCACCTCGATCTGCGGCGTGCCGCGCGATGCCGGCGGAATGCCCTCGAGGTTGAACTCGCCCAGGGCCTTGTTGCCCGAAGCGATTTCACGCTCGCCCTGGAACACCTTGATCGTCACGGCCGGCTGGTTGTCTTCGGCGGTCGAGAAGGTCTGCGCGAACTTGGTCGGGATCGTGGTGTTCTTCGTGATCATCTTGGTCATCACGCCGCCCATGGTCTCGATGCCGAGCGACAGCGGGGTCACGTCGAGCAGCAGCACGTCCTTGCGGTCGCCCGAGAGCACCTGGCCCTGGATGGCGGCGCCGACAGCCACGGCTTCGTCGGGGTTCACGTCCTTGCGCGGCTCCTTGCCGAAGAAGGCCTTCACCTTTTCCTGCACCTTGGGCATGCGGGTCATGCCGCCGACCAGGATCACGTCGTTGATGTCGTTCACGCTGATGCCGGCGTCCTTGATGGCCAGGCGGCAAGGCGCGATGGTGCGCTCGACCAGCTCGTCGACCAGGCTTTCCAGCTTGGCGCGGGTGAGCTTGATGTTCAGGTGCTTCGGACCCGAGGCATCGGCCGTGATGTACGGCAGGTTGATGTCGGTCTGCGCGCTGTTCGACAGCTCGATCTTGGCCTTTTCAGCGGCTTCCTTCAGGCGCTGCAGGGCCAGCACGTCCTTGCCCAGGTCGACGCCTTGTTCCTTTTTGAACTCGCCGATGATGTAGTCGATGATGCGCTGGTCGAAGTCTTCGCCGCCCAGGAAGGTGTCGCCGTTGGTCGACAGCACTTCGAACTGCTTCTCGCCGTCGACGTCCGCGATCTCGATGATCGACACGTCGAAGGTACCGCCGCCCAGGTCATACACGGCGATCTTGCGGTCGGCCTTGTCCTGCTTGTCCAGGCCGAAGGCCAGGGCAGCAGCGGTGGGTTCGTTGATGATGCGCTTGACGTCCAGGCCCGCGATGCGGCCGGCGTCTTTCGTGGCCTGGCGCTGTGCGTCGTTGAAGTACGCCGGCACCGTGATCACGGCTTCGGTGATGGTTTCGCCGAGGTAGTCTTCGGCGGTCTTCTTCATCTTGCGCAGGATGTCGGCGCTGACCTGTTGCGGGGCCATCTTCTTGCCGCGCACTTCCACCCATGCGTCGCCGTTGTCGGCCTTGGCGATGGTGTAGGGCATCAGGTCGATGTCCTTCTGGACTTCCTTCTCCTCGAACTTGCGGCCGATCAGGCGCTTGATCGCGTACAGCGTGTTCTTGGGGTTGGTGACGGCCTGGCGCTTGGCCGAGGCACCGACCAAGACTTCACCGTCTTCCTGGTACGCGACGATCGACGGCGTGGTGCGCGCACCTTCCGAGTTCTCGATCACACGCGTGGTGTTGCCTTCCATGATCGACACGCACGAGTTGGTGGTGCCGAGGTCGATGCCGATGATCTTTGCCATGTTCTTACTCCTGAAATTCGGAAAAATATGTTGTTATGAACTTGTGGATAACCCGGCGTGATTCAAGGGATGACGCGGGGATTTCCTGTGGGAATCTTGTGGGGCTGTGCCGATTTACTTCGGGGCGGCCACGGTGACCAGCGCCGGGCGCAGCACGCGCTCGTTGATGGTGTAGCCCTTTTGCAGGAGGCCCACCACGGTGTTGGCGTCCTGGTCGGCGGGCACCATCGAGATGGCCTGGTGCAGGTGCGGGTCGAACTTGTCGCCGGCGGCGGGGGCCACTTCGATCACCTTGTTGCGTTCGAGCGCGCTCTTGAGCTGGCGCAGCGTGGCCTCGGCGCCTTCGCGGATCTGCTCGGGCGTGGCGTCCTTGATGGCCAGGCCGGCTTCGAGGCTGTCGGTCACCGGCAGCAGGCTCTCGGCAAAGGCTTCGACCGCGAACTTGCGGGCCTTGGTGATCTCGTCGTCGGCGCGGCGGCGGGCGTTCTGCACGTCGGCCTGGGCGCGCAGGTACTGGTCGGCCAGTTCGGCATTCTTGGTCTGCAGGGCAGCCAGCTCGCCTTGTGCCACGGCCAGCGCGTCGAGCGCCTCGGCTTCGTTGGCGGCTTGCGCGGCCTCCAGTTCTTCGGGACTGGGCTCGCCTTGCAGCATTTGAGAATTCTGTGCGGATTGTTGCGGGTCAGACATTTTTCAAAGAACCGGCGTGCGCCGGAAAACAAACACAGCCAGCCACTTGGGGCTGGCCTAGGGCTTTTCAAGCGCAAAAATGCGGCCAAAAGGGCCGCAAGAGTGGGCGCGAAGCGATTTTCACGTGGGACACCACGGAACCGGCTTCGCCGGGCCGCAGGTGTCGCCCCCGGTAGGGGGTTGGCGAAGCGACACGAAGTGCGCGTAGCCTGGGGGCGAGCCTAGTTCAGTGTGCGTCGAGGAGCTCGACGTCGAACTTCAGGGTGGCGTTCGGGGGGATCACGCCGCCAGCGCCGCGGGCGCCATAGCCCAGTGCAGCGGGGATGACCAGCGTGCGCTTGCCGCCGATCTTCATGCCGGCGACGCCTTCGTCCCAGCCCTTGATGACCTGGCCAGCGCCCAGCGAGAACGCGAAGGGGTCGTTGCGGTCGCGGCTGGAGTCGAACTTGGCGCCTTGCACGCCGTCGTTGAAGAGCCAGCCGGTGTAGTGCACGTGCACGTGGTGGCCGGCCTTGGCTTCAGCGCCGGTGCCGACTTCGGTGTC
Organism: Variovorax sp. FW301-JW7; assembly: GCF_058788795.1. NCBI lineage: Bacteria > Pseudomonadati > Pseudomonadota > Betaproteobacteria > Burkholderiales > Comamonadaceae > Variovorax > Variovorax sp. FW301-JW7. The sequence continues at coordinate 159,888 of NZ_JBYTBC010000007.1, read as the reverse complement.
TTCGTATTGCAGGCCGGAGGGGGTGGTGGGCATGGGAAACGCTCCTTGCGTCGATGAAATGGGAGAGGAATCGGAGGCGCGGAGTTTACCGAGGCTCGGAGGACCCCCGCTTCAGCCCTGGTTGTCGGAGCCGGACGGCGTCGTGGCAGGAGGTGTTGCTTCAGGCTCGGAAGGCGCCGGGGCCGCAGGCGAAGCTGCCTCGGCAGCGGCCGGCTGGGCGGCGGCCGGCCCCGCGGCCTTCTTGCTCTGCCCGAGCTGCCACTTGGCCGCGAAGGCCTGCAGGTCGGACAGGCGCTTGAGCAGGTCCTGCCCGCTCAGCGTGAGGCAGTAGCCGTCGCTGCCGTGGCTCACGACGCCGGCTTCGCGCAATTCCTTGATGCGGGTGTTGAGGGTGTTGGGAGTGATGCCGCCGACGCTGTCCTGCAGCAGCCGGAAGGTCTGGGCGTGGCCGTCGCGCAGGGCCCACAGCACACGCAGCGCATAGCGGGCTTCGAGCAGGGCGAGCAACTGGCTGATGGCTGCGTTTTCCTTGGTACTCATCGACATCATCTCCTCGAAGCTGGGCGGACCGTCGGCCGGGGGCAGGCCGGGGCGGCGCACTCTTGTTTGTGATTGGTCGTCATGGACCGTCTGGCTGGCCGACGACTATAGCGCGAAGGATCAGGATGCTACTGGTTTTATAGCTGTGCAGGCATGCAGCATGCGGGTTTCGAGACAAAGCTTCACAAATCAGGCGTAGTTGGCCATGGCTTCGCCCAGGCGGATCGCGCGGGTGGGCGACCAGTCCGGGTTGAAGGCCAGCGCAGGCGCCGGGAACAGCATGACGACAGTGGAGCCGAGCAAGAACCGGCCCATCTCGTCGCCTTTCTTGATGTCGATCTGCTGGTCGTTGTAGTGCCACTCGCGCAGCTCGCCCACGCGCGGCGGGTTGACCACGCCGTGCCACACGGTGGCCATGCTGCCCACGATGGTGGCGCCCACGAGCACGAGCACGAAGGGGCCGTGGGCCGATTCGAAGACGCACACCACGCGCTCGTTGCGCGCGAACAGGCCGGGCACGCCGCGCGCGGTGGTCGGGTTGACCGAGAACAGGTCGCCGGGCACGTGGATCATGCGCACCAGCCGCCCGTCGCAGGGCATGTGGATGCGGTGGTAGTCCTTGGGGCTCAGGTACAGCGTGGCGAAGCTGCCGTGCGCGAACTTGGCGGCCAGCGCGGCATCGCCACCGACCAGCGCGGTGGTCGTGTAGTTGTGGCCCTTGGCCTGGAAGATCTGGTCGCCCTCGATGGCGCCGAACTGGCTGATGGCGCCGTCCACGGGGCAGACGAGGTCGGCCTGCGCGAGCGGGCGCATGCCGGGCTTGAGGGCGCGCGTGAAGAACTGGTTGAAGCTCTTGTAGTGATGGATGTCGGACTCGAGCGCCTCGCCCATGTCGACGCCGTACTTGGCAACGAAGCGGCGAATGATCCAGGTGGTGACCGCGCCTCGTTCCTTGCCTGCGACCCAGCCGGCGAAATTGGTCAGGGCCTGCTTGGGGAACAGGTATTGGGGCAGAACTGCGGAGCGATCGGACACGTTGTGAAAGGCCTGGAATGCGGAATCGGACGGGCATTCTATAAAGCGCTTCTCCTCGGGGGCGTAGGAAGCTTCCCTTGGTTCGCGGGGACTGGCGCTCCTGGCGGGTGCGCGCCCGGCGGGCGGCGCGGCGCGGGCGGCCCCACTGTGCCGGCCGCTTCGCGGCTGCCCTGCGGTGCTCGCGTTTCGCGGGGTCTCGCAGAACTCGCCTTCGGCTCAAACAGCTGCGAGCCCTGATCCGCGAAACGCTGCGCTCCTCGGCGGCACAGAGGGGCCGCCCGCACCACACCGCCCACCGGGCGCTTGTGGGGGTGTGGAGGCGGTCGGATTCGGATTCGGGGGCAGGTCAGTCGGCCTTGATGCCTGCTGCCTTGATCACCTGCGCCCACTTCTCCACTTCCGTTTTCTGGAAGGCGGCGATCTGCGCGGTCGTGAGGTCGGCGGGCTCCATGCCGAAGCCCTTGAGCTTGTCCTGCATCTCGGGCGTCGCCAGGATCTTGCGGATCTCGGTGTGCAGGCGCTCGACCACGGGAGCGGGCACACCGGCGGGCACGAAGATCGCCTGCCACGACACCACCTCGAAGTCCTGCAGGCCGGGCACGCCCGACTCGGCCACCGTGGGCACGTCGGGCATCGAGGCCAGGCGCTTGGCCGAGGTGACGGCAATGGCGCGCAGCTTGCCGCTCTGGATGTGCGGGCCGGCCACCACGGTGGTGTCGAACATCATGTCGACCTGGCCGCCGATCACGTCCTGGATCGCCGGGCCGCTGCCCTTGTACGGGATGTGCGTGAATTTCACGCCCGACTTGTAGCCCAGCAGCTCCAGCGCCAGGTGCTGTGAGGTGCCGGTGCCCGCCGAGGCCGACGAGAGGCCGCCGGCCTTGGCCTTGCTCGCGGCGATCACGTCCTTCAGCGTCTTGTAGGGGCTGGCCTGGTTCACCACCAGCACCACGGGGTTGGTGCCGATCAGCGTCACGGGCGCGAACGACTTCTGCGGGTCGTAGGCGAGCTTGGGGTACAGGCTGACGTTGATCGCGTGCGAGCTGATCGTGCCGCCCACCAGCGTGAAGCCGTCGGGCGCGGCGCGCGCGCCGATCTCGGAGCCCACGCTGCCGCCGGCACCGCCCTTGTTGTCGATGATCACGCTCGTGCCCAGCACGGTGCCGAGCTTCTGCCCGATGAGCCGGCCCAGCACGTCGGTGGTGCCGCCCGCAGGGAAGGGCACGAGGTAGGTGATGGCCTTGCCGGTGGGCCAGGTGCTGCCGCCCTGCGCGAAGGCGGCAGGCAGGGCCGCCGCCAGCGAGGCGGCGAGGGCGGACTGGATGAGTGCGCGACGTTGCATGGCCGTGTGTCCTTGCTGTGCCGCGTTCACGGCTTGATGTTGAGCTTGGTGATCAGCGCCTTGAAGTAGGCGTTGTCCTTGGCCAGCGTTTCCTTGAACACCGCGCCGTCGGTGTAGACGTAGCCCAGGTTCTGCTTGTCCATCACCTCGTGCATGAGCGGCTCGGCGGCGGTCTTGGCGGTGATCTCGCGCAGCTTGGCCATCACTTCGGGTGGCGTGTTCTTCGGCGCGCCCAGGCCGCGCCACGTGCCGATCGACAGGTCGATGCCGCGCTCCTTGGCGGTCGGGATTTTCTCGAAGCCCTTCACGCGCTTGTCGGCCATCACCATCAGCACCTTGAGCTTGCCGCCTTGCACGTGCGTCGTGACTTCGGCGGGGCTCACGGCCACGGCTTCGATATGACCGCCCAGCAGCGCCAGCACGGCGGGCGCGGCGCCCTGGAACGGGATGTGGCCGAACTTGGTGCCGGTCTTGTCTTCGAGCGCGGCGGCGGCCAGGTGCCAGATCGAGCCGTTGCCCGAGTTGCCCACGCGGATGCCCTCGGGCGACTTCTTTGCGGCGGCGAGGAATTCTTCGATGGTGTTCCACGGCGCATCGGCCTTCACGGTGATCGCGGCCGGGTCGGCGTTGAGCTGCGCAATCGGCTGGAAGTCGTCGTAGTTGAACTTGGCCAGGCCCAGGTGCGGCAGCGTGAGCAGCTCCACCGTGAGCACGGCGAGCTTGTAGCCGTCGGGCTTGGCGTTGATCACCTCGGTCCAGCCGATGGCGCCACCCGCGCCGGGGCGGTTGACGATCACGATGCTCTGCGAGATGTGCTTGCGGCTCGCTTCCGAGAACGCGCGCGCCAGGCCGTCGGTGCCGCCGCCGGGCTGGTAGGGCACGAGCAGCTCGATGGTGCGGTTCGGGAAGTCGTTGGCTTGCGCCGCGGCCGGCGCGGCCCCGCCGAGCGAGAGGGCGGCGGTGGCCGAAAGGGCGGCAAGGCCGCGGATGAACTGGCTTCTTTGCATGGTGTCTCTGTCTCCGTTGTTGATCTGTTCTGTCTGTGGTGTGGCGCCGGCGAGGGCGAGGGCGAGGGCGTCAGGGCATGTACTGCCCGCCGTTCACTTCGAGCACCTGTCCGGTCACGTAGCCCGAGAGCTGCTCGGAGGCCAGGTACAGGAAGGCGCCCACGCATTCGTCGGCCGTGCCCAGGCGCCCCATCGGGATGCCGGTCCTGAAGGTCTCGAGCATCGCGGGCGTCGAGAAGCGGTCCTGGAACGGCGTCTGGATCACGCCCGGCGCCACCGCGTTCACGCGGATGCGGTCGCCCACGAGTTCCCGCGCCAGACCGTGTGTCGCGGTGCTCACGAAGCCCTTGGCGCCCGCGTACAGGTAGGCGCCCGGCCCGCCGCCGGTGCGCGCGGCCACCGAGGTCACGTTGATGATGGCGCCGCCGCCTTGCTTGCGCATCTGCGGCACGGCCTCGCGGCAGAAGGCCAGCACCGAGCGCGCGTTGATGTGCATCACCTCGTCGAACAGCGCATCGTCGAACTCGGCGATGGGCATGCGCTTGACCAGGCTGCCGGCGTTGTTCACCAGCACGTCGATGCGGCCGAACTGCGCCGTCGTTTCCTGCACGCAGGCGCGGATCGCGGCGGTGTCGCGCACGTCGGCCTGCAGCGCGAAGGCCGTGCCGCCGGCGGCGCGGATGGTGTCGACCACGCGGGTCGCCGCATCGGCCGAGCTGTTGTAGTGCACGGCCACGCGCATGCCGCGCGCGGCGAACGCGATGGCCACCGCGGCGCCGATGCCGGTGCTGGCGCCGGTGACGAGGGCGGTCTTGTCCTTGAGGTCTTCCATGGCTGTGCTCCGTGAGGGTGAGTCGATCAGGTGACCGGTGCCGGGTTGAACAGCACCAGCGCGTTGTGCAGCTTCCAGTGCTCGGCCCAGGTCTTCTTGCGGCCGCTGGCCACCTCGAGCATCAGGCGGAACATCTCCCAGCCGATGTCCTCGATGCTGGCCTCGCCGTCGGCGATGCGGCCGGCGTTCACGTCCATCAGGTCGTGCCAGCGGCGTGCGAGGTCGCTGCGCGTGGCGACCTTGATCACCGGCACCTCGGCCAGCCCGTAGGGCGTGCCGCGGCCGGTGGTGAACACGTGCAGGTTCATGCCGGCCGCCAGCTGCAGCGTGCCGCAGATGAAATCGCTGGCTGGTGTGGCGGCGTAGATCAGGCCCTTCTGCTTCGCCTTCTCGCCGGGCGCGAGCACGCCGGTGATCGGCGCCGAGCCCGACTTGACGATCGAGCCCATCGCCTTCTCGACGATGTTCGACAGCCCGCCTTTCTTGTTGCCCGGCGTGGTGTTGGCGCTGCGGTCGACGCGGCCCTTGTCGAGGTAGGCGTCGTACCAGGCCATCTCGCGGATCATGGCGTCGGCCACTTCGGGCGTGGCCGCGCGCGAGGTGAGCTGGTCGATGCCGTCGCGCACCTCGGTGACTTCCGAGAACATCACGGTGGCGCCCGCGCGCACCAGCAGGTCGGTGCAAAAACCCACGGCCGGGTTGGCGGTGACGCCCGAGAAGGCGTCGCTGCCGCCGCACTGCACGCCCACGACGAGTTCGCTCGCGGGCACGGTCTCGCGCCGGCGTTTGTTGAGGCGTGTGAGGTGCGCGTCGGCCTGGCGCATCACCGAATCGATCATCGACATGAAGCCGACGTGCGCGTCGTCCTGCAGGCAGACCACGTCGAGGTCGTCGGCGGGCGCGCCGCGCTGGTCGGCGATGGGGATGGTGCCGGGCGGCAGCAGCCGCTCGGGCTGCAGCTTCTCGCAGCCCAGGCTCACGACCATCACCTCGCCGCCGAAGTTGGGGTTGAGGCTGATGTTGCGCAGGGTGCGGATCGGCACGATGGCGTCGGGCGCGTCGATGGCCACGCCGCAGCCGTAGCTGTGTTCGAGCCCCACCACGTCGTCCACATGCGGGTACTTCGGCAGCAGCTCGGCCTTGATGCGCTGCACGGCGAACTCGGTCACGCCGGCCACGCACTGCACGGTCTGCGTGATCGCGAGGATGTTGCGCGTGCCCACCGAGCCGTCGGCGTTGCGGTAGCCCTCGAAGGTGTAGCCCTCGAGCGGCGGCAGGGCAGGGGGCTTGACCGTGGCGATGGGCAGGCCGTCGAGCTCGGGCGCGACCGGCATGCGCATCACGCGCTCATGCACCCAACTGCCGCGCGGCAGCGCCTTGAGCGCGTAGCCGATCACCACGTTGTAGCGGCGGATGGCGTCGCCTTCGGCCAGGTCGACGAGCGCCACCTTGTGGCCCTGGGGCACGGTGTCTACCAGCACCAGGCCGTCGTCGAAGGCCGTGCCGGCCTTCAGGCCGCCGTCGTTCGCGACGATGGCCACGTTGTCGGCCGCGTGGATGCGGATGTACAGCGGCGGTCGGGTGTTCGCATCGGCCATCGGGAGGCCCTTTCTTCTGTCTTTACTTCACCACCATGAAGAGGCTGGGCAGCCAGGTGGAAAACGCGGGAACGAAGGTAACGACCCCGAGCGCGAAGATCAATGCGCCGTAGAAGGGCCAGATGGTCTTCATCACCGTGCCCACCGACACCCCGCCGATGGCACAGCCGACGAACTGGGTGGTACCCACCGGCGGCGTGTTCAGGCCGAGCGCGCAGTTGATGAGCATCACCACGCCGAACTGCACCGAGGTCATGCCGTACTGCTGTGCAATGGGCAGGAAGATCGGGGTGCACAGCAGGATGGTCGCGGCCATGTCCAGGAAGGTGCCCAGCACGAACAGGATGATGTTGATGAGCAGGAAGATCATCCACGGCGTGGTCGTCACCTGCGACAGCATCTGGCCCGTGAGTTCGGCCACGCCGTACAGGCTGATCAGGTAGCCGAAGGTGCTCGAGATGCCGATCAGCAGCAGGATCACGCCCGTGGTGCGCACGGCCTTCGAAGCCGCCTTGATGAAGTGCTCCCACTTCAGCGTGCGGTACACGAAGATGGTGAGCGCCAGCGCATAGAGCACCGCCACCGCCGCCGATTCGGTCGCCGTGAAGATGCCCGACAGGATGCCGCCGAGGATCAGCACCACGATGAACAGGCCCGGCAGCGCTGCTGCGAACGAGCGTGCCACGATGTCCCAGCCGGGGAACTTGCCGGCCGGGTAGCCACGCTTCACGGCCACGAGGTACGCGGCCGCGAGGTTGCTCAGTGTGAGCACGGCGGCCGGCAGCAGCGCCGCCAGGATCAGCGCCGCGATCGACACCTTGCCGCCCGCCGCGAGCGAGTAAATGATGAGGTTGTGGCTCGTCGGCATCAGCGCGCCGACCAGCGCCGCGTGGGTCGTCACGTTCACCGCGTAGTCGGCGTGATAACCCTCCTTCTTCATCATCGGGATCATCACGGCGCCCATGGCCGAGACGTCCGCCACGGGCGAGCCCGAGACGCCGCCGAACAAGGTGCAGGCCACCACGTTCGACATGCCCAGGCCGCCGCGCACGTGGCCCACGAGGTTGCGCGCGAAGTTGACGATGCGGTCCGCGATGCCGCCGTAGAGCATCAGCTCGCCGGCGAAGATGAAGAAGGGAATGGCCAGGAACGAGAAGATGCCCATGCCCGAGGTCATCTGCTGGAAGCCCACCGCGAGCGGCAGGCCTTCGTACAGCAGCGTGGCCAGGGCCGACAGGCCGATCGAGAACGCCACCGGCACGCCGAGCAGCAGGAGCAGCGTGAACGAGATGCAGAGAATGAGAAGAGGGGTCGTCATGATGAGGTTCAGCCCCAGGCGGGTTCGACTTCGCGGCCTTGAGCGAGCGCGATGATGTGTTCGATCGAGAACATCACGATGAGGACGCCGGACACGGCGGCGGGCACGTACTTCCAGCCTTCGGAAATCCACAGCGTGGGCAATCTGTAGTCCCACACCGACTCGGCGAGCGAGGCGCAGTTCCAGGCCATGGCCAGGCCGAACAGCAGGATCAGCGCGTGGATGAGGTATTCCATCTTCAGGCGCAGCCAGTCGGGTGCGAGCACGAGGAAGGATTCAAGCCCGATGTGGCCCGCGTCGCGCACGCCCACGGCCACGCCCAGCATGGTCACGTAGAGCACCAGCAGCAGTGCGAGGCTTTCGGCCCAGGTGGGGGTGTTGTTGAGCACGTAACGGCCGAACACCTGCCAGCTCACGGCGCAGATCACCGCGACGAGACCGAGGATGCCCAACCACATGCAGGCACGGGCGAGCGTGCGGCAAAGTTTGGTGTACATATTTCCAGCGCGAAAAATGGAGAGGCTCCGCCTCTTCGTGGCCCCCGGCAGGGGCGCAGGGTCACGAAGTGCGCGAAGCCTGGGGGCGAGCCCTGTTTACTTCGTGTCCTGGACGCGCTTCACGAGGTCCTTGAGCTTCGCGTCCGTGATGAACTTGTCGTACACCGGCTTCATCGCGGCCTGGAATGGGGCCTTGTCGACGTCGATGATCTCGGCGCCGCCGGCCTTCACCGTGGCCAGCGACTTCACTTCACGCTCCTGCCACTGCTTGCGCATGTAGGGCACCGATTCCTTGGCGGCCTGGCGGATCCAGCCTTGTTCTTCGGCGGAGAGCTTGTCCCACGCGCGCTTGGAGAACAGCAGCATCTCGGGCGCCATCGAGTGCTCGGTCTTGCTGTAGTACTTGGCGACCTCGAAGGCGCGCGCGCTTTCGTAGGTGGGGTAGTTGTTTTCGGCGGCGTCGATGAGGCCGGTCTTCAGGCCCGTGTAGACCTCGCCCATGGGCATCGGCGTGGCGTTGGCGCCCATGGCCTCGAGCATCGACACCCACAGGTCGGACTGCTGCACGCGCACCTTCAGGCCCTTCATGTCGGCGAAGTTGCGCACGGGCTTCTTGGCCGTGAACATCGAGCGCGCGCCGCTGTCGTAGTAGGCCAGGCCCACGAAGCCCTGCTTCTCGCACGACTTCAGGATCTCTTCGCCGATCGGGCCGTCGAGCACCTTGTGCAGGTGCTCCACCGAGCGGAACAGGAAGGGCATGGTCGGCACCTGCGTCTCGGCGCAGATGTTGTTCATGGGCGCGATGTTCACGCGCACCATCTGCAGTGCGCCGATCTTGGTCTGCTCGATCGTGTCTTTCTCGTTGCCGAGCGCGCTGTTGTTGAAGACCTTGATGCTGTGCTTGCCCCCGGACAGCGCCTTGAGCCGTTCGCTCATGAACTTCACGGCGGTCACGGTGGGGTAGTCGTCGGGGTGGATGTCGGCCGAGCGGAACTCGGTGGCGCCTGCAGCCAGCGTGGTCAACGCGGCTGCAGCGCCGGCAGCAAGTGCGATGAGTGTTTTGTAGAGCTTCATTTGTCTCGTCCTCTTGGTGGTTGTCGTGAACAGAAAGAAAGGGGTCAGCCGAAGGCCGGCTCGGGCACGCCGGCCACGCCGGGGCGCAGCGCGAACACGCCGCCGGCCAGCGGCTGGTCCGACAGGTCGATGCCGCCGGGGCGGATCGAGGTGACGAACAGCGTGTCGAGGTTCGGGCCGCCGAAGGCGCACATGGCGGGCTTCTTCACCGGCACGGCGAGCGAGCGGTCGAGCCGGCCGTCGGGCGTGAAGCGGTGCACCAGGCCGGCGTCGTTGCCGCAGATCCAGTAGCAGCCGTCGACGTCCATCGCCGCGCCATCGGGGCGGCCGGGCAGGGGATTCATGTCGACGAACAGGCGGCGGTGGTGGGGCGTACCGGTGTCGGTGTCGTAGTCGAAGGCCCAGACAGCCTGCACGCTCGGGTGCGAGTCCGACAGGTACATCGTGCGGCCGTCGGGGCTGAAGGCCAGGCCGTTGGGCACGATCAGGTCGTCCAGTTGCAGCGTTGCGCCGTCGTCGCCGGGGCCGTGGCGGTACAGGCGGCCGACGCGCGCGCCCGCAGCCATGTCGAGCAGCATCGTGCCGGCCCAGAAGCGGCCTTGCCGGTCGCAGCGGCCGTCGTTGAAGCGCATACCCGACGCGGCGTGCGCCACCGGGGCGAGCGGCGTGGCCGCGAGCGTGCCGTCGGCGCGCGGGCGCAGCGAGAACAGGCCGCTTTCCATGCCGGCGATCCATTCGCCGGGCTGGTCGGCACGCGGTGCGATGCAGGCGATCATTTCGTCCGCCTGCCACTGCGCATGGCCTTCGCCGGCGTGCCAGCGGTTGAGCGTGCGCGCGGGAATGTCGACCCAGTACAGCGCCTGCTGCGCGGCCAGCCACACCGGGCTTTCGCCCGTGCCGTTGCGTGCGTCGAGAACGAGTTCGGCTTGCATGGTGCGCAGCGTGGTCAGTCGCCGAACGGGCCTTGTGCGGTGAACGCGCCGCCTTGGTAGATGGCGTTCGGATCGGTGGGCGCCACCGGCGGCTGTGCCTCGACCTTGTCGCGGAACACCTCGGAGCTGTCTTGTGGCACGAAGCCCAGGTGCGCGGCGGCGGCGTTGTCCCACCACAGGTCGCGGTTGGCCGACATGCCGTAGACCACCGTGTGCTTCGCGTCGGGCGTGAAGAGCGACTTCTGGATCAGCGTCGTGAGGTCGCGGTAGCTGAGCCAGGTGTGCATCATGCGGCGGTTGGCCGGCTCGGGGAACGAGGAGCCGATGCGGATGCTCACCGTCTCGATGCCCCAGCGGTCGAAGTAGAACTGCGCCATGTCCTCGCCGAAGGACTTCGACAGGCCGTAGTAGCCGTCGGGCCGGCGCGCAGCGTGCGCGTCGATGTGTTCGTCCTGCTTGTAGAAGCCGATCACGTGGTTCGAGCTGGCGAACACCACGCGCTTCACGCCGTGGCGGCGCGCGGCTTCATACAGGTTGAACACGCCCTTGATGTTGGCTTCGAGCACTTCCTCGAACGGGCGCTCGACCGACACGCCGCCGAAATGGGCGATGGCGTCGCAGCCGGCCACCAGCGCGTCGACCGCGGCCTTGTCGGACAGGTCGCAGGGCACGACTTCTTCATGCGCGCCCGTGGCCGGTGCGATGTCGGCGATGTCGGAAAGGCGGATCACGTTCGCAAAAGGCGCGAGCCGTTCGCGCAGCACGCGACCCAGGCCGCCGGCGGCGCCGGTCAGCAGCAAGCGGCCAAGCTGGGGGGAGGGGGCTTCAGGCGTCGACATGTCTTCGGGATGTGTGAGGGGAAGCGGAGGAGGTGGAGAACTTCGTCACCGTTTTTAGGTGATAAGTTATCTGTTGTCGTACAACTGTGAGGGGATTATGATCGTCGTCATGGCCTCAACGACTGCGGGTAATCCCGAAGTTCAGACAACGACCGCCGACAACCCGGCGGGCAACGCCGCTTTCGTGGGGCGGCCGCGCCAGCGCGCGCGCGGCCTGGCGCACGGGCTGGTGGAAGACCTGGGCGAAAAGATCCGCAGCCAGTCGCTGCGCCCCGGCGACAAGCTGCCCACCGAGTCGGCCATCATGCAGGCCTACGGCGTGAGCCGCACCGTGGTGCGCGAGGCGCTGTCCAAGCTGCAGGCGGGCGGGCTGGTCGAGACGCTGCACGGCGTGGGCACCTTCGTGCTGCAGCCGCGTCCGGGCGGCATGGGCGGGGTGTTCCGCCTCGATCCCGGCGAGATCGCGACCTCGGTCGACGTGCTCGCCGTGCTCGAGCTGCGCATCAGCCTGGAGACCGAATCCGCCGGGCTGGCCGCGAGCCGGCGCACCGACGAGCAGCTGGTCGCGATGCGCCAGGCGCTCGACACGTTCGAGCAGAACGTCAAGGTGGGCGGCGACACGGTGGGGCCCGACTTCGCCTTCCACCTGGAGATCGCGCAGTCGACTGGCAACCCCTACTTCGCCGACATCATGCGGCACCTGGGCACGACCATCATCCCGCGCACGCGCATCAGCGCGATCCGCGTGCAGGACGGCAGCTACCTGAGCCGCGTGAACCGCGAGCACGAGGAAATCTACGCGGCCATCGCGCGCCGCGACCCCGAGTCGGCACGCGCCGCGATGCGCATCCACCTGACCAACAGCCGCGAGCGGCTGCGCATGGCGCAGGAAGCTGCGCAGCAACAGAAGGCCAGGACGGAGGCGGCCGGCCGCGGCGCCGCCTCGTCCGACAACACCCCTTCGCGCTGAGTTCGCCCCGGGTTTTCGGGGCCCAAGTCTGGACAAGCTGATTCTCTGGTTGTACGATGACTGATAACATGCGGCGCCATCGCGGCCCCGCATGCCTGCATCGAACCTCAGGAGACAGCCCCCATGACCGTCAACCGACGCGGCGCGCTCGGCGCCGCCCTTGCCACCACACTGGCCGCCAGCCTGCCCCTGCACGCGTTCGCGCAAGGGGCGGGCGGCACCTGGCCTTCCAAGCCCATCCGTCTCATCGTGCCGTACCCGCCGGGCGGCTCGTCGGACATCATTGCGCGCGCCATCGGGCAGCCGCTGTCCGAGGCGCTGGGCCAGCCCGTGGTCATCGAGAACCGCGCGGGCGCCAACGGCAACCTCGGCGCCGACATGCTGGCCAAGGCGCCGGCCGACGGCCACACGCTCATGCTGTGCGACCTCGGTGCGCTGGCCATCAGCCCGTCGCTGTACCCCAAGCTGCCGTTCGATCCGTCGAAGGACCTGCGCAGCGTGGCCATGCTGGCCTACTCGCCGCACCTGCTGGTGGTGCACCCGTCGGTGCAGGCCAACACGCTGAAGGAGCTGGTCGAGCTGTCGAAGAAGAGCGATCTCAACTTCGCCGTCACCGCCAGCGGCAGCACCGCGCACCTGGCCGGCGTCGAGTTGCAGCGCAAGAGCGGCGCCAAGTGGGAGTACGTGCCCTACAAGGGCGGCGTGCAGGCCGTGCTCGACACCGTCGCGGGCCAGACGCAGGTGCTCATGAACGGCATGCTGGCCACCTACCCGCATGTGCAAAGCGGCAAGCTCAAGCTCATCGCTGTTTCCAAGTCGACGCGCATGCCGCTGATCGGCAGCGTGCCGACCATCGCGGAGCAGGGCGTTCCCGGCTACGAGTCGGGCACATGGCAGGGCATGGTCGCGGCGCGCGGCACCCCTGACGCGGTGATCGCCCGGCTCAACAAGGAACTGGTCCGCATCATCCGCACGCCCGACATCCGGGCGCGGCTGGCGGGGCAGGGCGCCGAGGTCGTGACCATGACCGCGCCCGAGCAGGACCAGTTCTTCGCCAAGGAGCGCGCGCGCTGGGCGCAGGTCATCCAGCAAGCCAATCTGAAGCTCGATTGAGCGATCCCTTCTTCTTCATTTCTCTTTTTCATTTTTCACTGGACGACTTCCGATGAACCCGCAAGAACTCAAGACCATCATGGGCTCCGGCCTGCTCTCGTTTCCGCTGACCGACTTCGACAGCAACGGCGACTTCAACAAGAAGGGCTACATCGAGCGCCTCGAATGGCTGGCACCCTACGGCGCGAGCGCGCTGTTCGCCGCGGGTGGCACGGGCGAGTTCTTCTCGCTGACGGGCGACGAGTACCCCGGCATCATTCAGACGGCGGTCGACACCTGCCGCGGCAAGGTGCCGATCATTGCCGGCGCCGGCGGCCCGACGCGCTTTGCCATCCAATGCGCACAGGCCGCAGAGAAGGCCGGCGCGCACGGCATCCTGCTGCTGCCGCACTACCTCACCGAAGCCGGCCAGGAAGGCCTGGCCGCGCACGTCGAGGCCGTGTGCAAGAGCGTGAAGTTCGGCGTGATCGTCTACAACCGCGCCAGCAGCCGCCTCAAGCCCGACACGCTCGCCCGCCTGGCCGAGCGCAACCCGAACCTCGTCGGCTTCAAGGACGGCGTGGGCGACATCGAGGCGATGGTCGCGATCTTCCAGAAGATGGGCGACCGCTTCGCCTACCTGGGCGGCCTGCCCACGGCCGAGGTGTATGCCGCGGCCTACAAGGCGATGGGCACGCCCGTGTACTCGTCGGCGGTCTTCAACTTCATCCCGAAGACGGCGATGGACTTCTATCACGCGGTCGCCAACGACGACATGGCCACGCAGCACCGCCTGCTGAAGAACTTCTTCATGCCTTACCTGGAGCTGCGCAACCGCGTGCCCGGCTACGCCGTGAGCATCGTGAAGGCGGGCGCCAAGCTCGTCGGCCACGACGCCGGCCCCGTGCGCGCGCCACTGACCGACCTGAAGCCCGACGAGATGGACGCACTGAAGGCGCTCATCGACACGCTCGGCCCGCAGTAAGCCGGCACTGATCGCAGTAGTCGCCAGCACCACAGAACAACAGGAGACAACGACATGCTCATCAGGAAATTCCTGCTCGCCGCCGCGGCGACCGCTGTGTTCGCGGGTTGTGCCGCCAGCGGTGGCAGCTACAGCGCGTCGGACGAACCCGCCGTGGCCGCAGCCGCTGAGCGGCTGCGCGTCGCCATGGTCGACCCGACGCCCGCCGCGCTGCGCGCGCTGGTGTCCGACGACCTGAGCTACGGCCATTCGGGCGGCAAGGTCGACACGCAGGCCAGCTTCATCGCCGACCTGCTCGACGGCAAGTCCGACTTCGTGACCATCGCCATCACCGACCAGACCGTGAAGGTCGTCGACGGCCGCACGGCCATCGTGCGCCACACGCTCACGGCCGACACCAACGATTCGGGCAAGCCCGGCAAGGTCGCGCTGAAGATCCTCGGCGTCTGGCAGAAGCAGGGCGGCGAGTGGAAGCTGCTCGCGCGCCAGGCTGTGCGCCTTCCTTCCTGATCGGACCACCGCGCATGAAGAGAACGCAATTCCTGGCGACGGGCCTCGCGCTCGCCGCCACCGCGCTGCTGTCGCCGCTGCACGCCTGGGCGCAGGCCGATGCATGGCCGCAGCAGAAACCCGTGACGATCATCGTGCCGTTCCCGGCTGGCGGCTCCACCGACATGGTGGCGCGCGCATTGGCGCAGCAGCTGCAGGCCAAGCTCGGCGGCAGCTTCGTGGTCGACAACCGGCCCGGTGCCACCGGCACCATCGGCACCGGCTTCGTGCGGCGCGCACTGCCCGACGGCTACACGCTGCTGGTGTCGTCGCTCGGCGCCTTCGTCGTCACGCCGCACCTGCAAAAAGGCGTGCCCTACGACGCCACCAAGGACTTCGACTACATCAGCGTGCCCGTGCAGGCGCCCAACGTGCTCGTGGCGAATGTCGCGCGGCCCGAGCGCAGCGTGGCCGACGTGCTCGCGCTCCTGCGCAAGACGCCCGGCAAGGTCTCGTTCGCGAGCTCGGGCAACGGCTCGTCCGACCATCTCTCGGCCGAACTCTTCTGGCAGCAATCGAAGACCGAAGGCGTGCACGTGCCCTACAAGGGCGGCGCGCCGGCGGTGAACGACCTGCTGGGCAACCAGGTCGACTTCTCGTTCCAGAACGTGAACGCCGTGCTGCCGCACATCCGTGCCGGCAAGCTGCGCGCGCTGGCCGTCACCGGCGACAAGCGCTCGCCCGTGCTGCCCGACGTGCCCACGCTCGCCGAGGCCGGCGTGAAGGGCGCCGAGGTCTATTCGTGGCAGGGCATGGCCGCGCCCAAGGGCCTGCCGCCCGCCACGAAGAAGAAGCTGAGCGACGCGGTCATCGCCGCCATGCAGGACCCCGAGACGAAGAAGCGCATGCTCGACCAGGGCCTGGAAATCGTCGCCAGCACGCCCGAGGACTTCACTGCCTTCCAGTTGCGCGAGTGGGCGCGATGGAAGACATTGATCGACACCCGCCACATCACTGCCGATTGAGGCCACAGCCCGAAGATGACAAGTCCTGAATCCGTTTCCCCTGTCGTGTCGGGCGCGCCCGTCGTCACCGCCATGCGCGTCGTGCCCGTCGCGGGCCACGACAGCATGCTGATGAACCTCAGCGGCGCGCACGGCCCGTTCTTCACGCGCAACCTGCTGATCCTGACCGACAGCGCCGGCCACACCGGCGTGGGCGAGGTGCCGGGCGGCGAGAAGATCCGCCAGACGCTCGAAGACGCGCGCGACCTCATCGTGGGCCAGCCCATCGGCAACCACAACGCCGTGCTCAACCGCATGCGCAGCGCCTTTGCCGCGCGCGACAGCGGCGGGCGCGGCCTGCAGACCTTCGACCTGCGCGTGACCATCCACGCCGTGACCGCCGCCGAAGCCGCGCTGCTCGACCTGCTGGGCCAGCACCTGGGCGTTCCCGTGGCCGCGCTGCTCGGCGAAGGCCAGCAGCGCGATGCGGTGCAGATGCTCGGCTACCTGTTCTACGTGGGCGACCGCACGAAGACCGACCTGCCGTACGAGACCGACCCCGGCGCCGACAACGACTGGTTCCGCCTGCGCCACGAGGAGGCCATGACGCCCGAGGCCATCGTGCGCCTGGCCGAGGCCACGCATGCGCGCTACGGTTTCACCGACTTCAAGCTCAAGGGCGGCGTGCTGCGCGGCGAGGAAGAGGTCGAAGCGATCCGCGCGCTGCACGAACGCTTCCCGCAGGCGCGCGTCACGCTCGACCCGAACGGCGGCTGGCTGCTGGCCGACGCCATCCGCCTGTGCCGCGACCTGCACGGCGTGATGGCCTATGCCGAAGACCCGTGCGGCGCCGAGGGCGTGTTCTCGGGCCGCGAGGTGATGGCCGAGTTCCGCCGCGCCACCGGCCTGCCCACCGCCACCAACATGGTCGCCACCGACTGGCGCGAGATGGTGCACAGCCTCTCGCTGCAGTCGGTCGACATTCCGCTGGCCGATCCGCACTTCTGGACCATGCAGGGTTCGGTGCGCGTGGCGCAGCTGTGCCAGGCCTGGGGCCTGACCTGGGGCTCGCATTCGAACAACCACTTCGACGTGTCGCTCGCGATGTTCACGCACGTGGCCGCGGCGGCGCCGGGCAAGGTCACGGCCATCGACACGCACTGGATCTGGCAGGACGGCCAGCGCCTCACGAAGGCACCGCTGCAGATCGAAGGCGGCCTCGTGCAGGTGCCCACGCGCGGCGGCCTGGGCATCGAGCTCGACATGGCCGAGGTCGAGAAGGCGCACCAGCTGTACCTGAAGCATGGCCTGGGCGCGCGCAACGATGCGCAGGCAATGCAGTACCTCATTCCCAACTGGACTTTCGACAACAAGCGGCCCTGCATGGTCCGCTGAAGGAAACGACGCAATGCAGAACTTCGACAACCTCATCAACGGCGAATGGCTGGCCGGCCACAGCTACAGCCCCAACATCAACCCCAGCAACCTGGCCGATGTGCTGGGCCAGTACACGCAGGGCGACAAGGGCCAGGTCGACGCCGCCGTGGCCGCCGCCACCGCAGCCTTGCCCGCCTGGGCGACGGGCAGCATCCAGGCGCGCTCCGACGCGCTCGACAAGATCGGCACGGAGATCCTCGCGCGCAAGGAAGAGCTGGGCACGCTGCTGGCGCGTGAAGAAGGCAAGACCAAGGCCGAAGGCATCGGCGAAGCCACGCGCGCGGGGCAGATCTTCAAGTTCTTCGCGGGCGAGTGCCTGCGCCTGTCGGGCGAGGTGCTGCCGTCGGTGCGCCCGAACATCGGCGTGGAAATCACGCGCGAGCCGGTGGGCGTGGTCGGGCTCATCACGCCGTGGAACTTCCCCATCGCGATTCCTGCGTGGAAGATCGCGCCTGCGCTGGCCTTCGGCAACTGCGTGGTTCTCAAGCCCGCCGACCTCGTGCCGGGCTGCGCCTGGGCGCTGGCCGAGATCATCAGCCGCTCGGGCATTCCGGCCGGCGTGTTCAACCTCGTGATGGGGCGCGGCAGCGTGATCGGCGATGCGCTGGTGAACCACCCGGGCATCCATGCGATCAGCTTCACGGGCTCGGTGGGCGTGGGCCGCAACATCGCGATCCAGTGCGTCACGAACCACAAGAAGGTGCAGCTCGAAATGGGCGGCAAGAACCCGCAGGTGGTGCTCGACGACGCCGACCTCGCGCAGGCCGTGGAGCTCAGCGTGCAGAGCGCGTTCTACTCGACCGGCCAGCGCTGCACGGCGTCGAGCCGCCTCATCGTGACCGAAGGCATCTACCCGAAGTTCATCGACGCGATGAAGACGCGCATGGCGAAGATCAAGGTCGGCGACGCGCTGGCGCAGGGCACCGACGTGGGGCCGGTGTCGTCGAAGTCGCAGCTCGACCAGGACATGGAATACGTCGCCATCGGCAAGGGCGAGGGCGCCACGCTGGCGGCCGGCGGCGAGCTGCTGAAGCTGGAGACGGACGGCTACTACATGTCGCCGGCGCTGTTCAGCGAGTCAGCCGCGAACATGCGCATCAACCGCGAGGAAGTGTTCGGCCCGGTGGCGAGCGTGATCCGCGTGAAGAACTACGAAGAGGCGCTGGCGACGGCCAACGACACGGAGTTCGGTTTGTCGGCCGGCATCGCGACCACCTCGCTGAAGTACGCGACGCACTTCAAGCGCCACAGCCAGGCGGGCATGGTGATGGTGAACCTGCCGACGGCGGGGGTGGACTATCACGTGCCGTTTGGCGGCCGCAAAGGATCGAGCTATGGGCCGCGTGAGCAGGGCAAGTACGCGCAGGAGTTCTTCACGACGGTGAAGACGGCTTACACGCTGGCCTGAGAACCCGTCAGGTGGGTGGCAGCGAGGCCGGTGGCGCCCGACGACGGCGCCGCATCCAGAGTTCGATCAGCTCGAACAGGCCTTCGCTGACCAGCGCCATCGCCGCAGCCGGCAGTGCACCGGCCATCAACAGCTCGCGATCGTTGAGCGCCAGCCCCGTCACGATGCGCTCGCCGAAGCCGCCCGCACCGATGAAGGCCGCGATGGTCGCCGTGCCGATGGCGATCGCAGTGGCTGTTCTCACGCCCGCCAGCAACGTGGGCAACGCGAGAGGCAACAGCACCAACTGAAGGCTCTGCGGCGGCGTCATGCCCAGCGCGGTGCCGGCCAGTCGCAGGCCGTTGGGCACCTCGGTCAATCCGGTCACGGTGTTGCGCATGATCGGCAGCAGCGAATACAGCGTGAGCGCGATCAGCGCGGGCAGGGCGCCGATGGCGCCGAGCAGCGAGATCAGCACCGCGAGCAGCGCCAGCGACGGCACGGTCTGCATCACGCTCGCAAAGCCCAGCACCACGGCGCGCAGCCGCAGGTGCGGAAACACGAGGATCGCCAGCGGCACGCCGATGAGGATGGCCACGCCGACCGACACCGCCACCAGCAGCAGGTGCTGGCGCGCGAGCGGCCAGAGGTCGGGCCCGAAGAGCTTGGCCGTGAAGCCGCGCGCGGCGCTCGGTGGTGTCTTGCCGTCTTTCGTGGCGCCCGCGAGGAA
Source organism: Variovorax sp. FW301-JW7 (assembly GCF_058788795.1). Classification (NCBI taxonomy): domain Bacteria; kingdom Pseudomonadati; phylum Pseudomonadota; class Betaproteobacteria; order Burkholderiales; family Comamonadaceae; genus Variovorax; species Variovorax sp. FW301-JW7. The sequence continues at coordinate 140,780 of NZ_JBYTBC010000007.1, read as the reverse complement.
GTCGCGCGCGATGGTGTCGAAGCGCACGCCCTGCAGTTCGGCGCGCGCGTTCATCGCGATCATCGCGTGCTCGTCGATCTTGCCTTCGAGCGCCTGCAATGCGGCCCAGGCCTTCGGCAGCCGCGCGGGCAGGTCGAGCTTGTAGAGCACCACCGCGTCGTAGCGCGGAAAGTACTGCTTGTCGTCCACCAGCACACGCAGGCCGAGGTGGTCGATCTTGGCGTCGGTGGTGTAGATGTCGATGGCGTCGATCTGTTTGGCCGTCATCGCTTCGTAGGCCAGGCCGTGGTCTAGACCGGTCGGCGTCTGCGTGAAGCCGTAGCGTGCGGCCAGGCCCTTCCAGCCGTCGGCGCGGCCGATGAACTCGTTCGACAGCCCGATGCGCAGCTCGGGGTGCCGGGCCAGGTCGCTCAGCGTGCGCAGCCCGAGCTTGTCGGCGTCGGCGGCGCGCACGGCCAGCGCGTAGCCGTCGTTGAAGCCCAGCGGAATCGCCATGCCCAGCCCGAGCGGCGCGAGCGCGGCGTTCATGGCCTCGCGCGTGTCGGCGGGCGAGCCCTTGAGGATCTCGAGCGCGATGGTGCCGGTGTATTCGGCGTACAGGTCGATGGCGCCCGAGCGCAGCGCCTCGTACACGATGGCCGTGTTGCCCAGCCCCTGACGCACGACGGGCGGCGAGGCGGTGTGCGGCGCGGCGGTCTGCGCCAGCACCTCGGCCAGGATGTACGACTCGGTGAAGCGCTTGGAGCCGACGCGCAGCGTCTCGTCGGCGGCCTGCGCGCGGGGCGCGGCGGCGGCCAGCCAGAGCATCGCGAAAAGCCACAGGGCGGGGTGCCAGAAGCTGCGAGGCAGGTGCATCCGGGTCAGTGTATCGGCATCGCCGCGCCCGCCGTACCCGTCCGTCTCCTACACGCCGTGGTGCGCGAAGCCGATGCGCCACGGGCGCGCGGCGGCCCATAGTGGCCGTCATGAAAAAAACCAGGCACGCGCCCCCCGGTCCCGACATCCATGGCCTGCGTGAGCTGCCCGGCCTGCGCGTGGACGGCTACAGCCTGCAGCTGCGCGACAAGAATGGATTCGTCGGCGACCAAGCCAGCCAGACGGCGTTTCGCGAACTGCTCGAGCGCTGGCGCAAGCGGCGCCGCAAGACCGGCCGCGACCCGCTGGGCGCGGTCCACTCGCGCGACCTGAGCAAGAAGCAGCTCGACCGCGCGTTGCAGGAGAAAACCGCCACGGCCGCCGGCGACGTGATGCATGGCGCCATCGAGGAGTTCGCGCAAGAGCTGGCCTTCGTGGTGCAGCGCTTCGTGCGCCAGCCCTCGTGGCGCAAGGTGCAGCGCATCGTGGTCGGCGGCGGCTTTCCCGAGAGCGATGTGGGCGAGCGCGCGATCCTGGAGGCGGGCGCAATGCTCGAAGACCTGGGCGTGCACGTGCAGCTGGGCCGGCTGTCGCACAACGTGGACGACGGCGGACTGATCGGCTGGGCGCACCTGACGCCGCCGGCCCTGTTGAAGGGGCACGACGCCATCCTGGCGGTGGACATCGGCGGCACCAACGTGCGCTGCGGCATCGTGAAGACGCGGCACCGCAAGGCGCCCGACTTCTCGCGCGCGAAAGTGGTCAAGCGAGAAAAGTGGCGCCACGCCGACGACGGCCCGAACCGCAGCCACATGGTGGAGCGCATCGCCGACATGCTCGAGGACATGGTGATCTACGCCGAGCGCCGCAAGATCCGGCTCGCGCCGTTCATCGGCATCGGCTGCCCGGGGCTGATCCGCGCCGACGGCTCGATTGCACGGGGCGCGCAGAACCTGCCGGGCGACTGGGAGAGCCGCGCCTTCCACCTGCCGGCCGCGCTGTGGCAGCGCCTGCCGATCATCGGCTCGGGCGCGACGCTGGTGCTCATGCACAACGACGCGGTGGTGCAGGGCCTGAGCGAGCTGTCCTTCATGCGCGACGTGCGCCACTGGGGCGTGCTGACCATCGGCACCGGGCTGGGCAACGCCAGCTTCACGAACCGGCGCTGAGTTCGGTCTTACAGATCCTCGGGCCGCAGTTCCGCGCCGACGCGCGCGGTGGCCGAGGTGGTGGCGACGTTGCCCGCCGCATCGGTGGCGCGCAGCTCGATGTTCGCCAGGCCCGCGCGCGCGGGCGTCCAGCTGCAGGCGTAGGGCGCGGCGCGCAGCGCGCAGACGGTCTTGCCGTCGACGATGAAGGCCAGCTCGGCCACGCCGGTGTCGTCGGTCGCGCTGCCCGTCAGCCGCACCGGCAGGCCGGCGGCCGACGCCGCCATGGACGGCACGTTCAGCGTCACGGTCGGTGCCGTGGTGTCGGCGGGCGCGCGCACGATCACCTGCGCCGAGGCAACCTCGGCATTGCCCGCCGCGTCGATGGCGATCACGCGAATGATCTGCACGCCCGGCGCGGTCGGCGTCCAGTGGCAGGTGTAGGGCGGGGCGGTGAAGGTGCAGATCGGCAGGCTGTCGGTGCCGATCACCTTCACGCCGAAGACGCCGACGTTGTCGACCGCCACGGGCGCCAGCGCCACGGGCTGGCCCACGGTCGCCATCGCGGGGGCGGCCAGGGACACGGCCGGCTTCTGGCTGTCGGGCACGCCCAGCGGCAGGTCGATGGTGAAGGCCGCCTGCCCCTGCACCGCCTTCTGCTCGAAGGCATCGAAGATGGTGAACCAGGTGGCGCCCGGTGCGCGGCCCGGGGCCTGGGCCTTCACGAGCAGCGTGGTCTTGCCGACGGCAAAGCAGCTGAAGCCGCAGCGCCAGTCGAAGACGAAGCGGCCTTCGGCATTCGTCGTGCCCTGCGCGATCGGCTCCAGCGGCTTGCCGGCGCCCGGGTCGCGCCACACCGAGACGGGCGCGCCGGCCAGCGCGGCGCCGCTCTCGCGCTCGGTCACGCGCACCTGCGTGGCGGTGGTCGCGGCCATGAACTTCGAGCTGCCGAGCTTGGGCCAGTCGCGCCAGTCGGTGTTGATCTGTGCCTTGGTGCCTTCGGTGAAACGGATCAGGCCGAGCGTGGCGACGCGGTTGGCGGCCGGGTCGTAGCGCTGCTCGAACACGGTGCCCAGCAGCGGGTCGAGGCGCCAGTGCTGGCGCGTCCACCAGTAGCGGTCGGTGTGCTTCACGAGGGCAAGGTCGCTGGCGGGCGCGGTCTCGGTGGTGTCGGCGACGGCGATGGCGTTGTAGTACTCGCCCGAGCCGGCACCGAACACATGCTCCAGCTCGTGCAGCAGGGTCTTGAGCTGGCGGCCGAGGTAGTCCTTCTCGGTGGACTCGGGCGCGGCCGGCGTGATGGCGCGCGACAGGCGCAGCGGGTCGTGGATGGCAGTCCAGTTCAGGTTCCAGGTCACGCCGGTGGGCGGGAAGGTGGTGCTGGTGGTCAGGCCGCCGTGGCTGTAGCCGCGCTTCGAGGGGCCGACGCACAGCACGATCTCGCCGCCGGCCACGCCGCTGAAGCCGCAGGGCGGCGCCGCGCCGGGCGCGACGATCTGCAGGTCTTTCGCGGGATCGAAGGTGAAGCTGCGCACCGTCTCGCGCTGGAACACGGTGTTGAGGTCGGCCACGTACTGCGCGAGCCGGCGGCCGGCCTCGGGCGCGCCGATGTCGGCCGCCAGTTGCGGGTCGATGAAGAAGCGCAGACGGTGCACGCTCGGCGTGGCGCGGCCGACTTCGTTCAGGGCCGCCCAGGCGGGAGCGGCGGACAACGGCAGCAGCAGGGCCCAAACGACAGGCAAGGCTGCGCCCAGCCGGCGCGCGAGCGCCAGCAGCGAATCAATGAAAGGCATCGATTTTTCTCCCCGTGCTCAGGGGAATCCGGCAGTGATCGACAACAAAGGGGACCGCTTCGGGCCGCGCGAAGGTGTCGCCCGGCGCCCAGCGCACAGACCCCGCGGCGACCGCCTTTGCCGGTCACGCTCCTGCATCGCATCGAGGTCGCCGAAGGCGATACGCCCTGACGGGCGCCGATGCTTCTGAAGTGCGGGGGACTACTGGTTGCTCATTCAGTGCGGAGGGCGGGCGGACCGCTCATTCCTCCCCACGATGTGGCAACAATCAGTGAACCTTTATCTTAATTTCTGGGCTCGTAGGAAGGGAACTGGCCTCGCTGTAGTGGTGCCTGTTATTTGGGCACTTTCTCACGACAACGGCGGTACGAATGGCGCTTCGGTGGGCCCCATGAGGCCGGGCCGGAGCGGGCTGCCCCGCGATGCAGGGGGCTCCGAAGGAACATTCATCCACCGGAACCGGTGGCGATTCTAGTGCGAATGTTCAATTGGTTGCAATTGTGTTGCATTCGTGCATCTTGGGCGATGCACCGCCCGCCTACAGCTGGAAGGCGACGGTCAGCAGCAGCCCCTCTGCCACGTCGCGCAGCAGCCCCGGGCGCCGCGCGCGGTAGGGCTCGCCGGCCGAGGCCGTGGTCTCGATCCATTCGGCCAGCCATTCGATGTCGTCGTGGCCGTAGAACACCACCGCCGCCTCGTGGTTCAGCAGCAGGCTGCGCAGGTCGAGGTTGATCGAGCCGCACATCGCCAGTTCGTCGTCGACCACCACGGCCTTGGCGTGCGCCATGAAGGGCAGCATGCGAAAGCTCACGCCTGCGCGCGCCAGGTCGCGCATGGCGCGTGCGCGCACGAAGTCGGCCAGCCGGTGGTTCGACTGCGCGGGCATCGCGATGGTCACCTGCACGCCGCGCCGCGCGGCGAGGCGCAGTGCGTCGCGCAGGCCGTCGCCGGGCACGAAGTAGGGCGTGATCGCGAGGATGCGGTGCTCGGCGCGAAAGCAGGCGTCGATGAGCAGCGCGTGCGCCGTGTCCTCGGTCTGGTCGGGGCCGCTCGGCAGGAACTGGGCCATGGCGCAGCCGGGCCCCGCGGGCACGTCGGCGGCGGTGATGGCGCGCGCCTTGCGCCCGCGCACCGAGCTCCAGTCGTGGTCGAACTGGCGCGCCGCGGCGGCGGCCACGCTGCCGTGCAGGTCGAACGACAGGTCGTGCCAGGCTTCGGGGTGCTTGTCGTTGCCGGAGAAGTACTCGCCCGCGAGGTTGCGCCCGCCCGACCACAGCCAGCGGTCGTCGGCGATGGTGAGCTTGCGGTGGTTGCGCAGGTTGCGCGGACCGATGCGGCGCAGGCTGAAGAAGGGGCGGAACACCGCCACCTCGCCGCCGGCCGCGCGCAGCCGGTCGAAGTGATGGCGCGGCAGCGAGAGCGCACCGAAGCCGTCGAGCAGCACGCGCACCTTGATGCCTTCGCGCGCGCGCTGCGCGAGCCGCGCCAGCACGGCGTGGCCGAGCGCGTCGTCGCCGATGATGAAGGTGCACACGTCCAGCCGCTGGCGCGCGCCGTCGATCACCTCGAACAGCGCCTCGCGCGCGGCCTCGCCGTCGGCGTGCATGCGGATCGCGCAGCGCCCGGGCGGCGCCAGGCCGAAGCTCTCGATCAGGTCGGCCGCCCAGTGGCCCGGCGGCAGCGAACGCGGCGGCCGGGGCGCGCCGGCCGGGCGCAGCTTGCGCTGGCCGAACAGCAGGTACATCGGCAGGATCGCGTAGGGCATGAGCACCAGCCCCATGACCCACGCGATGGCGGTGGTGGGCGCGCGCTGCTCGCGGCGCGTGCGCGTGGTCAGCACATAGACCAGCAACGCGAAAGTGACGGCAAGAAAATGCTGCGAAGGGGAGGGCAGCCAGTCGAAGAGGGTGTCCGGCATGGGCGGGTGATGCCTCGGTGCCCGCTCAGCGCTGCAGGAAGGCCGGCACGCCGCGCCCTTGCGAAGCCAGGAACCGCATCATCGGATCGACCACCGCGCGCACCGCGGGCCGCGCGCCCACGCGCTCGCGCCAGGCCACGAGGCGCGGCGTGGCGCCGGTCATGCCGGCGCCCTTGCGATCGGCGAACACATGCGCCATGTAGAAGGCGATGTCGGCGAAGGAGTAGGGGCCGGCCAGGTATTCGCGCGTGGCGAGCAGGCCCTCCATCTCTTCGTAGAAGCGCGCGCAGGCGGCGCATGCGGCCATGGCCGGCGCGCTTTGCATGGCGTCCTGCAAGCCGAAGAGCTTGATGACGTTGGGGAAGAACACCTCGTCCGACTTCTGCTCCAGCTGCCGCGCGCGGGCCCGGTCGGCAATGCCCTCAGGCCACAGTCGGAAGGCTGGATACCGATCTTCGAGGTACTCGAAGATCTGCGTCGAGTCGAACAACGCGACCTCGTCGTCGACCAGCACCGGCACCTGCTGCTTCACCGGGTTCACGCGCAGCACCTCGGGGTGCTTGGGCTCGTAGGCGTCGTCGGTGGTGAACGGCACCATGGTGAGCTCGAAAGTGATGCCTTTTTCGTACGCGGCGATCTGCACCTTCGCGCCGAACATGCTGAGGGGGCCGGAGTAAATCTGCGTCGTCGTCATGCCCCCGACTTCAACAGAAACCGCGCGTCAGGTCGAGCCCCAGACTTCCTGCGCTGTCTCGACCACGAGGCGCAGCTTGTTGCGCTGTGCTTCGACGGCGATGTTGTTGCCGTGCACCGTGCTGGAGAAGCCGCACTGCGGCGACAGCGCGAGCTGGTCGAGCGAGGCGTACTTGCTGGCGTCCTCGATGCGGCGCTTGAGCTCGTCCTTGTCTTCCATCTCGCCGAACTTGGTGGTCACGAGGCCGAGCACCACGGTCTTGCCCTTGGGCAGGTAGCGCAGCGGCTTGAAGTCGCCCGAGCGGGCGTCGTCGTACTCCATGAAGTAGGCGTCGAGGTCCATCTCCTTGAGCAACGCCTCGGCCACCGGCTCGTAGTTGCCGGCCGCGGCGTGCGTGCTCTTGAAGTTGCCGCGGCACAGGTGCATGGCCAGCAGCATGCCCGGCGGCTTCTGCGCCACCACCTTGTTGATGAAGGCGGCGTAGCGGTGCGGCAGTTCGTTCGGGTCGTCGCCGCGCTTGCGGGCGGCTTCGCGCATGTGCTCGTCGCACAGGTAGGCGAGGTTGGTGTCGTCCATCTGCACGTAGGTGCAGCCGGCGGCGGCCAGCGAGCGCAGCTCGTCGCCATAGGCCTTGGCCACGTCGTCGTAGAACACCGGGTCGAGCTCGGGGTACGCGTCCTTGCTGATGCCCGCGCGTCCGCCGCGGAAGTGCAGCATCGTCGGCGAGGGGATCGTCACCTTCGGCGTGCGGCCGGCCGACACCTGGCTTTTCAGGTACTGGAAGTCGGCGAGCTGGATGTCCTTCACGTGGCGCACCTTGTCGATCACGCGCATCGCGGGCGGCGCCAGTTCCTCGGTGCCGTCGGGGCGGCGGATGGTGACCGGGATGTCGGTCTTCACGCCGCCGAGCTGGTCGAGGAAGTCGATGTGAAAGTAAGTGCGGCGGAACTCGCCGTCGGTGATGCTCTTGAGGCCGATGTCTTCCTGGAAGCGGACGATCTCGGTGATGGCCTTGTCTTCGACCTCGCGCAGTTGCGCGGGCGTGATCTGGCCCTTGGCTTTTTGCTCGCGGGCTTCGAGCAGGTATTGCGGGCGCAGGAAGCTGCCCACGTGGTCGTAGCGGGCGGGCAGGGCGGCATGCTGGGACATGGAATGAACTCCGTCGTGGCTGTGAACGAGCGGAATCCTAGCGCCTTCGTGAAAAGCCTGTTTGTATACGTAGATGTCAGTGTTTACCCTCGAATAAGGGGTTCAACTCTGGAATTTCTCGCTGTTCTGTATACATTGCGTATTCATGAAGACGCCCACGACCGCCTTTCCGCTCAACGCCTGGTATGCCGCCGCCTACGACGTCGAAGTGCGTCACGCGCTGCTGCCACGCACCATCTGCAACCAGAAAGTGGTGCTGTTCCGCCGCACCGACGGCCAGGTGGCCGCGCTCGAAGACGCCTGCTGGCACCGGCTGATGCCGCTGTCGCTGGGCCGTCTCGAGGGCGACGAGCTGGTCTGCGGCTACCACGGCCTGGTCTACAACAGCCAGGGCCGCTGCACCCACATGCCGAGCCAGGAAACGCTCAACCCCTCGGCCTGCGTGCGCAGCTTTCCGGTGGTCGAGAAGCACCGCTTCGTGTGGATCTGGCCCGGCGACCCGGCCAAGGCCGACCCGGCGCTGGTGCCCGACATGCACTGGAACGACGACCCCGCCTGGGCCGGCGACGGCAAGATGATCCGGGTCCACTGCGACTACCGCCTCGTGGTCGACAACCTCATGGACCTCACGCACGAGACCTTCGTGCACGGCTCGTCGATCGGCAACCGCGAGGTGGCCGAGGCGCCCTTCGTGGCCACGCACGGCGACCGCTCGGCCACCGTTACGCGCTGGATGGAGAACATCGACGCGCCGCCGTTCTGGGGCAACCAGATCCGCCATGCGCGCGGCTACACGGGCAAGGTCGACCGCTGGCAGATCATCCGTTTCGAAGGCCCGTGCACGGTGAACATCGACGTCGGCGTGGCCGAGGCGGGCAGCGGCGCGGTGCCGTCGGGCGACAACGCCGGCGACCGCAGCAAGGGCGTCAACGGCTACGTGCTCAACACCATCACGCCCGAGACCGACAAGACCTGCCTGTACTTCTGGGCCTTTGCGCGCAACTACTGCCTGGGCGAACAGCGCCTCACGCACGAGCTGCGCGAGGGCGTCTCGGGCATCTTCCGCGAGGACGAGATCGTGCTCGAGGCGCAGCAGAAGGCCATCGACGAGCACCCCGACCACCAGTTCTACAACCTCAACATCGACGCCGGCTCGATGTGGGCGCGCCGCCTCATCGACCGCATGATCGAGAAGGAACGGCCCGCGCGCGCCGCGATCCCGATCCGTCCCGCTCCAGAGAGCCAGGCCGCGTGATGAAGGTCGCCACCGTCTCCCCCGCCGAGCCCGGCGACAGCGGCAGCTCGCAGGCCGTGAAGGCGCAGCTGCGGCTGCGCGAAATGATCCTGGCGGGCGAACTGCCCGGCGGCGCGCGCATTGCCGAGGTCGCCATTTCCGAACAGCTCGGCGTGTCGCGCACGCCGGTGCGCAGCGCGCTCATGCGGCTCGAACAGGAAGGCCTGCTCGAAGCCCTGCCCAACGGCGGCTATGCGGTGCGCACCTTTTCCGAACGCGACGTGGCCGACGCCATCGAGCTGCGAGGCACGCTCGAAGGCCTGGTGGCGCGGCTGGCGGCCGAGCGCGGCGCGGCGCCCGTGGTGCTGCGCGAAGCGCGCGCCTGCCTCACGCGCATCGACGAGCTGCTGCGCGAGCCCGCGCTCGACGACGCGGCCTTCTCGCGCTACGTGACGCACAACGAAAAATTCCACGCGCTGCTGTGCGAGATGGCGGGCAGCCCCGTCATCGCGCAGCAACTCGAACGCGTGGTCAACCTGCCGTTCGCCTCGCCCTCGGGCTTCGTCATCGTGCAGGCCAATTCGCCGGCCGCGCGCGACATGCTCGTGATCGCGCAAGACCAGCACCTGCAGGTGCTCGACGCCATCGAGTCCGGCGAGGGCTCGCGCGCCGAGGCGCTGATGCGCGAGCACAGCCGCATCGCGCGGCGCAACCTGCGCGAGGCGCTGCACGGCACGCCGAGCGCCGAACAGCGTCCGCTGCCGGGCGTGCAACTGATCCGCCGTCGCGGCTGATCGAGACTTTCTTCTTTCTTTCCCTGTTGGTGTTCCCCGATGAAAAGCGATCTTCAATGGATGCAGGCGCAGGTGGTGGCGCTGCGCGACGTCACGCCCACCGTGCGCGAGTTCACGCTGCGCCCCGACACCGACTTCGTCGCCGCGCATGAGCCCGGCGCCCACCTGCAGGTGCAGGTGATGACCGAGCAGGGCCGCGTGCAGACGCGCTCCTACTCGCTGGTGGGCGAGGGCGACGGCAGCTGCTGGCGCATCGCCGTCAAGCGGCTGGACGACGGCCGTGGCGGCTCGCGCGCGATGTGGCGCCTGGCCGTGGGCGACCGGCTGCAGGTGAGCGCGCCGCAGAACCACTTTCCGCTCGACCTCGCGGCGCCCGGCTACCTGCTGGTGGCGGGCGGCATCGGCATCACGCCGCTGGTGCTGATGGCGCAGCGCCTCGGTGCACTGGCGCAACGTCGCGGCGTGCCGGTGGCCATGCTGTACGGCGCGCGCCATGCGGGCGAGTTCGGCTACCTCGACACCCTGCGCGACGCGCTGGGCGAGGCCGGCGTACAGGCGCACGAAGGCGCCGCGCCCATCGACTTCGACGCCGCCATCGCCGCGCTGCCGCCCGGCGGCCAGCTCTACACCTGCGGCCCGGTGCCGATGCTCGAAGCCGTCAAGCGCGCCTGGGCCGCGGCCGGCCGGCCGCTCGCCGACCTGCGCTTCGAGACCTTCGGCAGCAGCGGGCGCCTCGCCACGCAGGCCTTCACCGTGCGCATTCCGCGCCACGACCTGTCGATCACCGTGCCGGCCGATTGCACCCTGCTCGACGCGCTCGATGCGGCCGGCGTGCAGACCCTGTCGGACTGCAAGCGCGGCGAGTGCGGCCTGTGCGCCATGGACGTGCTGGCCGTGGACGGCGAAGTCGACCACCGCGACGTGTTCCTGAGCCCGCACGAGAAGCAGGCGACCACGCGCATCTGCGCCTGCGTGTCACGCGCCGTGGGTACGCTCACGCTCGATTCCGCGTACCGCCCGGACCGTTGAAAACATCGGTTGCGCGATCATCGCGCAACCATTCGACTGATCGCGCAACAATGACCCGTGCGGCGGGTGGGTAGGTGGTTGCCTGCTCCGTCAATTGTTGCGAATTGTTCAAAATACGCCCGGTTTCGCATTCCGTCCCTCAAAGGAAAAATTCCATGCAAAGACGCCATCTCATCCAGACCGCCGGCCTTTCGGCGATTGCGCTCGCCACCGCGCTGTCGCTGCCTGTGGCCAGCGCCCAGGACAACAAGTTCAAGATCGGCCTGATCCTGCCGATGACGGGGCAGTCGGCCTCCACCGGCCGCCAGATCGAGGCCGCCGCGCGCCTGTACATGGCTCAGAACGGCGACACCGTGGCCGGCAAGAAGGTCGAGCTGATCGTGAAGGACGACACCGGCCTGCCCGACGTGACCAAGCGCCTGGCGCAGGAGCTCATCGTCAACGACAAGGTCAACGTGATCGCCGGCTTCGGCATCACCCCGGCCGCGCTGGCCGCCGCGCCGCTGGCCACGCAGTCGAAGACGCCGCAGGTCGTGATGGCCGCCGCCACCTCGAGCATCACCGAAGCCTCGCCCTACATCGTGCGCAGCAGCTTCACGCTGCCGCAGGTGTCGGTGGTGATGGGCGACTGGGCACCCAAGAACGGCGTGAAGTCGGTGGTCACGCTGGTCACCGACTACGGCCCGGGCAACGACGCCGAGAAGTTCTTCAGCGACCGCTTCCAGCTCAACGGCGGCAAGGTGCTCGAGAAGCTGCGCGTGCCGCTGCGCAACCCCGACTTCGCACCGTTCCTGCAGAAGGTGCGCGACGCCAAGCCCGACGCGCTGTTCGTCTTCGTGCCCTCGGGCGCGGGCGCGGCGGTGATGAAGCAGTTCCTGGAGCGCGGCATGGACAAGGCCGGCATCAAGATGATCGCCACCGGCGACGTGACCGACGACGACCAGCTGAACGACATGGGCGACGGCGCGCTGGGCGTGGTCACCTCGCACCACTACTCGGCCGCGCACCCCTCGGCGCTGAACAAGAAGTTCGTCGAGGCCTTCCAGAAAGCCAACCCGAAGATGCGCCCCAACTTCATGGCCGTGGGCGGCTATGACGGCATGCGCGTGATCTACGAAGCGCTCAAGACCACCAAGGGCCAGGGCGGCGGCGAAGCGCTGCTGGCCGCCATGAAGGGCCAGGTCTTCGAAAGCCCGCGCGGCCAGGTGCTGATCGATGCGCAGACGCGCGACATCGTGCAGGACGTGTACCTGCGCAAGGTTGAAAAGAAGGACGGCCAGCTCTACAACGTCGAGTTCGACGTGATCAAGGGCGTGAAGGACCCGGGCAAGGCGAAGTAATAAAGCTCGCCCCCAGGCTGCGCGCACTGCGTGTCGCTTCTCCAACCCCCTACCGGGGGCAACACCTGAGGCCCGGCAAAGCCGGTTCCTCGGTGTTCCCCGAAGAAACCGCAGTGCGCGCAAGCTGTTGAATCGCTGATATGTTGACCATTCTTTTCGACGGCATCGCCTACGGCATGCTGCTCTTCGTCCTCGCCGTGGGGCTGGCCGTGACGCTCGGGCTGATGAACTTCATCAACCTCGCGCACGGCGCCTTCGCCATGGCGGGTGGCTACCTCACCGTGTTCGCGATGCAGAAGTTCGGCGTGCCGTTCCTGGCCTGCCTGCCGCTCGCGTTCATCGTCGTCGCGCTGGCCGGCGCGCTGCTGGAGCGCACGCTCTACCGGCCGATGTACGGCAAGCCGCACCTGGACCAGGTGCTGTTCTCCATCGGCCTGGCGTTCATGGCCGTCGCGGCCGTCGACTACTTCGTCGGCTCGTCGCAGCAGAACCTGCAGCTGCCCGAATGGCTGCGCGGGCGCAGCGAATTCGGCGACGGTGCGTTCCTGCTGGGCATGGGCCACTATCGCATCTTCATCATCGCCGTGTGCGCCGTGCTCACCGTGGTGCTGCAGCTCATCCTCTCGAAGACCCGCTTCGGCAGCCGCCTGCGCGCCGCCGTCGACGACCCGCGCGTGGCCGCCGGCCTGGGCATCAACGTCAACATCGTGTTCCTGCTGACCTTCGCCGTGGGCTCGGGCCTGGCCGGGTTGGGCGGCGCACTGGGCGCGGAAATCCTCGGGCTCGACCCGACGTTCCCGCTCAAGTACATGATCTATTTCCTCATCGTCGTCTCGGTCGGCGGCACCTCGTCGATCACTGGGCCGCTCGCCGCCGCGCTGCTGCTCGGCATTGCCGATGTGGCCGGCAAGTACTTCATTCCGAAGATGGGCGCGTTCACCGTCTACCTGCTCATGATCCTGATCCTCATGTGGCGGCCGCAAGGCCTGTTCACGCGCAAGGGAGGCCGCTGAGATGAGCGCGCCTGCCTATGAATCGGCCCTGCTGCGCACCGCGCGCTGGCGCCCCTGGGAGTTCGTGGTCTGGGCCGTGGCCTTCGCGCTGCCGCTGGCCATGCCCTCGCACTCGCTGCTGGTCAACGAGATCGCCATCGTCGCGCTGTTCGCGATGTCGCTCGACCTGATCCTCGGCTACACCGGCATCGTGTCGCTCGGCCATGCCGCCTTCTTCGGCTTCGGCGCGTACGCCGCCGCGCTGTTCGCCAAGCTCGTCATGCCCGACCCGACCGTCGGCCTCGTGTTCGCCACCGTGTTGTCGGCCGTGCTCGGCCTCGTGGCCAGCGTGACCATCCTGCGCGGCAGCGACCTCACGCGGCTCATGGTCACGCTGGGCACCGCGCTGCTGCTGCTCGAACTGGCCAACAAGCTCGACTGGCTCACCGGCGGCGCCGACGGCCTGCAGGGCGTGGTGATGGGGCCGGTGCTCGGCCTCTTCGAATTCGACCTGTATGGCCGCACCGCCGCCTGGTACTCGCTGGCCGTGATGCTCGTGCTGTTCCTCGTGATGCGCCGCATCGTGCATTCGCCCTTCGGCGCCACGCTCAAGGCCATCCGCGACAACCGGCTGCGCGCCATGGCCATCGGCATCCCGGTGGTGTCGCGGCTCGCCGTGGTCTACACCGTGGCCGCCGGCATCGCGGGCGCCGCGGGCGCGCTGCTGGCGCAGACCACCGGTTTCGCCTCGCTCGACGTGCTGGCCTTCGACCGCTCGGCCGACGTGCTGCTGATGCTGGTCATCGGCGGCGTGGGCTGGCTGTATGGCGGCGTGGCGGGCGCCATCGTCTTCAAGCTGCTGCAGACCTGGCTGTCGTCGGTGACGCCGCAGTACTGGATGTTCTGGATCGGCCTCATCCTCGTGCTGCTGGTGCTCGTGGGGCGTGACCGCCTGCTCAAGCCGTGGACCTGGTTCGGCGCTGCGAAGAAGAAGGGCGGTGCGGCATGACCACCGACACCGTGCTCTCGACCCAAGGCCTCGTGATGCGCTTCGGCGGCATCACGGCCACGAACAACGTCACGATGGAACTCAAGCGTGGTGCGCGCCATGCGCTCATCGGCCCGAACGGCGCCGGCAAGACCACGCTGATCAACCTGCTGACGGGCGTGCTCACGCCCACCGAAGGCCGCATCTCGCTGCTCGGCGAGGACATCACCACGCTCGCGCCGCACAAGCGCGTGGCGCGCGGGCTGGTGCGCACCTTCCAGATCAACCAGCTCTTCGATTCGATGACGCCGCTGGAAACGCTGGCGCTCGTGGTGTCGCAGCACCAGGGCATCGGCGCGCAATGGTGGCGCCCGCTGGGCGCGGACAAGCGCATCGCCGAGCGGGCCGGGCAACTGCTGGAGCAGTTCCACCTCGCCGACGTCGCCCAGCAGCAGACGAAATTCATGGCCTACGGCAAGCGTCGCCTGCTGGAGATCGCCATTGCGCTGGCCTGCGAGCCGCGCGTGCTGCTGCTCGACGAGCCCGTGGCGGGCGTGCCCGCCGGCGAGCGCGAAGAGCTGCTGCAGACCGTGGCCGCACTGCCGGCCGACGTGTCGGTGCTGCTCATCGAGCACGACATGGACCTGGTGTTCAGCTTCGCCGATCGCATGACCGTGCTGGTCAACGGCGCGCTGCTGACCGAAGGCGACCCCGAGACGATCGCCAACGACCCGAAAGTGAAAGAGGTCTACCTGGGCCACGGAGAACATGCCCATGTCTGAACTGCTGCGCATCGAGAACCTGAGCGCCGGCTACGGCGAGGCCGTGGTGCTGCACGACGTGGCCTTCACGCTCGGCGAGGGCCAGACGCTCGCGCTGCTGGGCCGCAACGGCACGGGCAAGACCACGCTCATCAACACGCTGGCCGGCGCCACGCGCCAGCACGGCGGCACCATCGCGCTCGGCGGGCAGGCGGCGCTGCACAAGCTGCAGCCGCACCAGCGCGCGGCGGCCGGCATCGGCTGGGTGCCGCAGGAGCGCAACATCTTCAAGTCGCTCACCGTGCACGAGAACCTCACGGCCGTGGAGCGCCCCGGCCAGTGGAACCCGCAGCGCGTCTACGAGATGTTCCCGCGCCTGGCCGAGCGCAAGACCAACCTGGGCACGCAGCTCTCGGGCGGCGAGCAGCAGATGCTGGCCGTGGGCCGCGCGCTGGTGCTCAACCCGAAGCTGCTGCTGCTCGACGAGCCGCTCGAAGGCCTGGCGCCCATCATCGTGGAAGAGCTGTTGCGCGCCATCCGCCGCATCACGCAGGGCGAAGGGCTGGCCGCGATCATCGTGGAGCAGCACCCGCAGGCGATCCTCGCGATTTCCGACCAGGCCGTGGTGCTCGACCACGGGACCATCGTGCATGCCGACACGGCCGCGGCGCTGCGCGCGCAGCCGGAGGTGCTCGATCGGCTGCTGGGCGTGGCGCGGTAGCCGCCACAGCGAACAACCAAGGAGACAGACAGATGGCGACCCCGAAGACAGTGTTTTGCGGGGGCGCCATGCTGGCGACCGCCGCGTTGCTCGCCGCATGCGGCACGGCCCCGACCGGCCCCACGCGGCTTGGCCTCGGTGCCGATCCGGCCCCCGCTTGCGCGGCGCTCACCGCGCCGGTGGCGGCCACCGCCATCGGCCTGCCCAGCGGCGCGGCGACGATCGATTCGGCAGCGCTCGTGCCGGCTTCCGCGCTCGCCGTGGCCGAGCGCGGCCCCAGCCCCGCGTCGCGCATCACGCCGGCGATGCCCGCGTACTGCAAGGTGCTCGGGCGCATCGCACCGATTGACGCGAGCGCGCCGCCGATCCTGTTCCAGGTCAACCTGCCGCTTGCGTGGAACGGGCGCAGCGTGCAGTACGGCGGCGGAGGTTTCAACGGCGTGCTGATCACCGGCCTTTCGCTGGTGCCGGCGGGCCGCTTCGACCAGCCCACGCCGCTCGCGCAGGGCTACGTGACCTACGGCACCGACTCGGGCCACCAGAACGTGCAGGGCCAGCCGCCGCAGGCCTTTGCGCTCAACGACGAGGCGCTCGTGAACTTCGCGCATGCCTCGTACAAGAAGGTGCGCGACGTGGCGGTGGCGCTGACGCAGCGCGCCTACGGCCACGCGCCGCAGAAGCTCTACTTCATGGGCAGCTCCGAAGGCGGGCGCGAGGCGCTCACGATGGCGCAGCGCTATCCGCAGGACTTCGACGGCATCTTCAGCCGCGTGCCGGTGATCAACTGGACCGGGCTGCAGCATGCGGGCACGCGCAACGGCATCGCCACCTTCGGCGAAGGCTGGCTGCGGCCCGCGCAGGTGCAGCTGGTGCACAACGCGGTGCTCGCGTCGTGCGACGCGACGGATGGCGTGGCCGACCGCATCGTGTCGAACCCGGTGGCCTGCCTGCAGCGTTTCGACCCGGCCACCTTGCGTTGCGCGTCGGGCACGAGCGGCGACAACTGCCTCAACGACGCGCAGGTGCAGGCGGTGCGTACGCTGCGCTCGCCGTGGCGCTCGCCCGTGCCGCTGGCGCATGGCGTCACCGAGTACCCGGGCTGGGGCATCGGCGGCGAAGGCACGCCGGCCTTTGCGTCGATGGGCGGCTGGAACGCCTGGTGGACCGGCACCGCCGCGCCGACCGTGCCGCCGCAGCCGAGCAACGGCATCGCGTGGTTCTACGGCAGCGGGGCGCTGCAGTATTTCTACGCGCGCAATCCGTCGCTCGACGTGCGCAACTACCGCGCCGAAGACTTCGCCGCGCGCATCGCCACCGTGTCGCAGCTGATGGACTCGACCAACCCCGACCTGAGCGCCTTCCATGCGCGCGGCGGCAAGCTGCTGGTGCTGGAGCACATGGCCGACTACGCGCAGAGCCCGTTCGCGGGCATCCGGTACTACGAGTCGGTGGTGGCACGCATGGGCCGCGAGAACGTGGACCGCTTCATGCGCCTGTACACCGCGCCCGGTGTCGACCATGTGGGCAGCGGCGCACCGGCCAACGTCGACATGCTCGGCGCGCTGGCCGACTGGGTCGAGCGCGGGCGTGCGCCGACCGGCTTGCAATTGCTTGAGCAGGAAGTGCAGCCGCCGTTCAAGACCACGCGTGCGCGTCCGCTGTGCGAGTGGCCGCTGTGGCCGCGCTACGTGAATGGCGATGCGTCGCAGGCGGCGAGCTTCCAGTGCAGCCGGTAGCGCGCGCTTGAAGCGGTCGCGATCTTCAAGGGGCGGTTGAAGGAGTTTCGGGGCGAGGGGGCTTTTTCATGTGCGGGGGTCACCGCAGACTGCAGGCATCCGAACTTCACAACGACCCATGAGCACCACGCCCCTCGTCAGCATCGCCGTCCTGAAGGCCAAGACCGGCCAGCGCGAGGCGCTGCGCGACGCCCTGAGCGCGCTGGTGGCGCCCACGCGGCAGGAGCCTGGCTGCCTCGACTACACCTTGTTCGAACTGCGCGACGAGCCCGGCAGCTTCTACATGCGCGAGTCGTTCCGGGACCAAGCCGCGCTGGACGCGCACTTCGCCACGCCGTATTTCCAATCCTTCGAGAAGCGGTTCGACGACCTGCTGGACGCGCCGATCCGGCTGGTGTTCCTGGAGAAGGTCGCCTAGATCGCGCAGCCGTCGGGCCCGCAAGCTTCGGACGCCGTTGCAGAAGGCGCCGGCGCGACGAAGGTGGCGAGCTGCGCCTTCCAGTCGTCCGCGCGCCCCAGCCACGGCCCGATGTCGATGCGGCCCGCGTTGCCGTCGGCCTGCGCCAGCACGAAGGTCGGAAAGCCCTGGCCACCCGCGCGCTGCAGCAGGTCGCGGCTCGCGGCGATGTGGCGCGCGGTGGCGTCGCCCGTGTGCTGCGCGAAGGCCGCAGCGAAGTCTTCGGCGTCGAAGCCGAGTTCGACCGCCAGTTCGGCGAGTACGCCGGCCTCCGCGATGCGCCGGCCTTCGACATAGTGGGCCTGCTGCACGCGGTGCGCCATGTCCAGCCCGCCGCCCGCGCGCAGCGATTCGGCCGCGAGGATGGCGGTGATCGGCGGTTCGGAGTCCATCACCGCGCCGCTGTCGCGCAGCAGGCCTTCGAAGTAGGCCTCGCCGAACGGCTGGCCCGTGAGTTCGGCGATGCGCCTGTCGTGCGGAATCACGTAGTCGCGCCACTGCGGCGTGATGGGGCGGCGGTTGGCGCCGGTCATCATGCCGCCGGCGTGGAGCTCGACGCGCAGGCCCGGCACGGTGCGCGCGGCCTCGACCAGCGGCGCAGCGGCGTAGCACCAGCCGCACAGCGGATCGAAGATGCAGTGCAGGGTGGCGGTGGCGGTGTCGGCGTTGTTGTTGGTTATTGCGGCCACTTCATTTCTCCCTTGATGACCTTGGCGCCGAGTTCAAGCGACGAGGCGTCTTCGAGCTTCGGGTAGCGCTGCTTCATGGCGGCGATGAGTGCGGCCGAGTCCTTGGCCTTGGAGGCTTCGGTCTCGAAGGCCTTGAGGTAGTCGCGCGTGAACTTCACCGACGCCACGGTGTAGGGCGCCGAGCCGTCGGCGTTCGGCAGGTAGTGGCCGGGCACCACGGTCTTGGGGTGCAGCGCGGCGATGCGGTCGAGCGTCTTGAGCCAGTCGCGGCGCGACTGCACCGTTTGCGTGTCAGCCACCCAGACGTGGATGTTGGCCGACACCGGAATGCCGCCGACCACCGCCTTCAGCGAGGGAATCCACGCGAAGGTGCGCGCGGGCGTGGGACCGTCCAGGCCGACGACCTGGATCTTCTTGCCTTCGAGCGTGAGGCTGTCGCCGGCCAGCGGCTCGGGCACGACCAGCGCCTGGGGCGCGTTGTCCTTGAGGATCGGGCCCCAGTGCGCGAGCTTGCCGTCCTTGGAGGCCTGGATGGCGGCCACGGTCTGCGGCGTGGCGACGATCTTTGCGTCGGGGAACGCGGCGCGGATCACGTCCAGGCCGAAGTAGTAGTCGGGGTCGCTGTGGCTGATGTAGACCGTGGTCAGCTTCTTGCCGCTGTCCTTGATCTTCTGCACCAGCGCCTGCGCGTCGTTGCGCTGGAACTGGGCGTCGACCAGCACGGCGTCGGTGGCGCCGGCGACCAGCACCGACGACACGGGGAACATCGACTTCGTGCCGGGGTTGTAGACGTCGATCTTGAGCGGCTGGGCGGCCTGGGCGGCGAAGGGCGCGAGGGCGAATGCGGCGGACAGGGCGGCGGCGGCAACGAGGGTTCTGCGGAACATGGCGGTGTCTTTCGGTCGGTTGAGTTGAGGGTGACAGCGTGAACAGACCGGATGTTAGGTTGCGGGAAACGAAACAAAAACCACCGCCAAGACAATGGATCGTTTCGGTTATCGGACGAATCAGGCGGCTTCCGCGCGGTCCGTGGCGCAGCGCTCGAGGTGGGTGACCAGCAATTGCGCCGAGGGCGACAGCGTCGCCTCGCTGCGAAAACAGATCGCGAAACGCCGGCGCGCCCAGTCGTCGGTGAGCGGCATCAGCCGCAGCCCGAAGGCCTCGGTGAAGGGCCGGGCGACTTCCGCCGGCACCACGCTGATGGCCAGCCCGGCGCGCACCACGCGCAGCGCCGCATCGAAGTTCGACACCAGCACGCGGTACACCAGCGGCTTGCCGGCCACGGCCGCCTCGCGCGCGAGCATCAGCTGCACGGCACTCAGCGCGGGCATGCCGACGAATTCGTGGTCGAGCACCTGCTCGAAGCGCACCGCGTCGTGGCGGGCCACGGGGTGCGACGGGTGGGCCACGATGGCCAGGTGGTCGGAGCGGTAGTCGCGCCGCTCCAGCCCGTCGAGGTCGGCCGCGTCCCAGCACAGGCCGATGGACGCGATGCCCTCGCGGATGCCGCGCACGATCTCGGGGCTCACGCGTTCTTCCATGTCGACGCGGATGTTGCGGTGCGCCGGGTCTTGCAGGAAGCCCGCCACGTCCTCGGCGAGCGACTCGGCCATGACCGACGCCGAGGCCAGGATGCGCACATGCCCGCGCGCGCCGCCCGCGTAGGCGGCCATGTCGCGCTCGATGCGGGTGGCGCTGCCGAGCATGGCGCGCGCGTGTTCGAGCAGCGTTTCGCCGGCCGGCGTGGGCACCACGCCGCGGCGCTTGCGCAGCAGCAGCGGCGTGCCGACCGTGTCTTCGAGTTGCGCGAGGCGCTTGCTGATCGCCGAGCCGACGATGTTCGCTTGCTCGCCCGCGCGCGCGATGCTGCGGCTGTCGCAGACGGCGACGAACAGGCGCAGGGTGGTCAGGTCGAGGTCTCTCATGAAGTTCCAGTTTGGAAGCCAATGGCTTCCAAAATATACCTTCATGACTGAATCGGAACTTCTACGATCGGCGTCATTCCCTCACGACGGAGACAGCCTCTTGATTCACGCCTTCCTGCCGCCGCGCGCGGTCGTCCGCGAAGTGGGCCTGCGCGACGGCCTGCAAAGCATCGCCCGCGTGTTGCCCACGGCACGCAAGCTCGAATGGATCCGCGACGCGCACGCGGCCGGCCAGCGCGAGATCGAGGTCGGCTCGTTCGTGCCGGCGCACCTGCTGCCGCAGCTGGCCGACACGGCCGAGTTGCTGGCGTATGCGAAGACGCTGCCGGGGCTCTTCGCTTCGGTGCTCGTGCCCAACCTGAAAGGCGCCGAGCGCGCCATCGCGGGCGAGGCCGACCTGATGATGGTGCCGCTGTCGGCCAGCCACGCGCACAGCCTGGCCAACCTGCGCAAGACGCCCGACGAGGTGGTGGCCGAGGTCGGCCGCATCCGTGCGGCGCGCGACGCGGCGGGCTCGAAGACGCTGATCGACGGCGGCGTCGGCACGGCCTTCGGTTGCACGCTGCAGGGCCATGTCGACCCCGACGAGGTGCTGCGCCTGATGCAGGCGCTGCTCGATGCCGGCGCCGACCGCGTGAGCCTGGCCGACACGGTGGGCTACGCCGATCCGGCCATGGTGCGCAGCCTGTTCGAGCGCGCGCTGCGCATCGCGGGCGACCGCCTGTGGTGCGGCCATTTCCACGACACGCGCGGGTTGGGGCTCGCGAATGCGTATGCGGCGCTGGAGGTTGGTATCACGCGCTTCGATGCGTGCCTCGCCGGCATCGGCGGTTGTCCGCATGCGCCCGGCGCGAGCGGCAATGTCGACACCGAGGACCTCGTCTTCATGCTCGAGAGCATGGGTGTCGCCACCGGCGTTGATCTGCCGAAGCTGCTCGATCTGAGGAAACGCGTGGCCGGCTGGCTCGACGGCGAGACGCTGCAGGGCACGGTGTGGCGTGCGGGCTTTCCGAAGACCTTTGCACCGGCGGAAGGCGTCGCCGCATGAGCACCGAAGCCAAACGCCTGCCGCTCGCGGGCATCCGCGTGGTCGAGTTCACGCACATGGTCATGGGGCCGACCTGCGGCATGGTGCTGGCCGACCTGGGCGCCGAGGTCATCAAGGTCGAGCCGATCGAGGGCGACCGCACGCGGCATTTGCTGGGCGCGGGCGCGGGCTTCTTCCCGATGTTCAACCGCAACAAGAAGAGCATCGCGCTCGACCTGCGCCATCCGCAGGGGCTCGAGGCCGCGTTGCGCCTGTGCGCCACGGCCGACGTGGTGGCGCAGAACTTCCGCCCCGGCACGATGGACAAGTACGGCCTGGGCTACGCGGCGCTGGGCAAGCTCAATCCGCGCCTCGTGTACGTGAACCACACGGGCTTCCTGCCCGGCCCCTACGAGCACCGCACCGCGCTGGACGAGGTGGTGCAGATGATGGGCGGGCTCGCCTACATGACGGGGCGCCCCGGCGATCCGCTGCGCGCGGGCAGCAGCGTGAACGACATCATGGGCGGCATGTTCGGCGCCATCGGCGCCATCGCCGCGCTGATGCAGCGTGCTGAAACCGGCCGGGGGCAGGAGGTGCAGTCGGCGCTGTTCGAGAACAACGTGTTCCTGGTCGGCCAGCACATGCTGCAGTACGCGATCACGGGGCAGGCGGCCGCGCCGATGCCCGAGCGCATCTCGGCCTGGGCGCTGTACGACGTGTTCACCGTGAAGGACGGCGAGCAGATCTTCCTGGCGGCCGTGAGCGATGCGCAGTGGAAGACCTTCTGCGACGCGCTGGGCTTCGATGACCTGAAGGCCGACGCCACCTTGCAGACCAACAACGACCGCGTGCGCCTGCGCCCGACCTTGCTGGCCGCGTTGCGCGCGCGCCTGGCTGACCGTTCGGCCGCCGAGCTGTCGGCGATCTTCGAGGCGCGCGGCCTGCCGTTCGCGCCGATCACGCGGCCCGAAGACCTGTATGCCGATCCGCACCTGCAGGCCACCGGCGGCCTCGCCGACATCCGCCTGCCCGATGGCGAGCGGGCCGGAGAGATGGCGCAGACCACGCTGTTCCCGATCACGCTCGGCGGCGAGCGGCTGGGCGTGCGCCTGCATCCGCCGACGCTGGGCGAACACACGCGCGCGCTGCTGGCCGAACTCGGCTATGCCGGCGCGCAGGTGGATGCGATGCATGCCGACGCGGCCATCGCCTGATTGCTTCCTCAAAAACAAGACGAGAGACAAGACCATGACCACGAACTTTTTCTCGATGAACCGCCGCGCGATGCTGGGCTTCGGCGCCTCGGCCGCCGCGCTGGCCGCATTGCCTTCCTTCGCGCAGGGCTCCGACAAACCGATCCGCTTCATCCTGCCGATCAGCGCCGGCTCGGGCGTGGACAACATCGTGCGTGCCGCCTCGGTGGCGCTCGGCAAGGCCTTCGGCCAGCCGGTGGTGATCGAGAACATGCCGGGCGCGGGCGGTCTCACCGGCACGTCGGCCATCGTGAAGGCGGCGCCCGACGGTCTCACGCTCGGCATGGTGTCGAACAACCATGTGATCAACCCGAGCGTGTTCAAGAAGATGCCGTTCGATGCGATCAGCGACATCACGCCGATCAGCGTGGTGGGCGCAACGCCGCTGGTGCTGATGGTCAACCCCAAGCTGCCCGCGAAGAACGTGAAGGAACTCGTGGCGCTGCTGCGCGCCAGGCCCGACGGCTACAACTACGCCTCGTCGGGCAACGGCACCATCATCCACCTGGCCGGCGAGATGTTCATGGACGAAGCCGGCGTGAAGGCGCGGCACATTCCGTACAAGGGCACGGGCCCGATGGTGACCGACATGATGGCGGGCCAGGTCGAGATCGGCGTGGTCGCATTGCCGGCCGTGCAGCAGCACATCAAGAGCGGCGCACTGCGCGCCATCGGCGTGTGCGGACCGGCGCGCTCGCCGGCCGCGCCGGACATTCCGACGATTGCGGAGCAAGGCTTGCCGAACTACGCGGTCGAAGGCTGGTTCGCGGTGATCGGCCCGCCGAAGATGCAGGCCGCCGACATCAAGCGCGTGCACGACGCCGTGGTGGCCGCCTACACCAGTGCCGAGGTGCGCGAGGCGATGGACCGGCAGGGCAATGTCATCAAGCCCACGTCGTCCGAAGAGGCCGCGAGTTACTTTCGCAGCGAGGCCGCGCGCTATGCGGCACTGGTGAAGAAGGCGAACGTCGTTTTGGAATGAATGTCTTGCCCCTTCCCCTCCCGGGGGAAGGCTGGGATGGGGGCAAGCGGCCTGCGATGAGGCGCCGCGTCGTTGTGGAGGCCGTCGTGCCCCCACCCCGACCCTCCCCCGGAAGGGGAGGGAGAAACGCACAGGCGAGGCCTACGCCGGGCTCACCGCGCGGTACAGCGCCCGCACGAAATCCGACTGCGTGATCATCCCCGTCAGCCGCTTCTCTGCATCGATGATCGGAATGTGGTGGTGGCCGCCTTCGGAGAACAGCGGCACCAGCTCGACCACCGGCCGGTCGGCGCTGGCCACGCGCACCTGGCGCGTCATGATCTGGCCGACCACCTCGGGCTTGTTCGACATCACCGTGCGCGTGGCGCGGATCAGGTCGCGCAGCCGGCCGGCGATGCCGTCGTGGTGCTGCAGGTCGAGCTGGCGGAAGAAGTCGGCCTGCGTGACGATGCCGACCACGCGGCGCGTGCGGTCGGTGACGGGCAGCGCCTTGATGCGGTGCTGGTGCATCAGCGCCCAGGCTTCCTGCAGCGGCGTGCCGAACTCCACCGAGATCGGCGTGCCCGACATGATGTCGGCGCAGTGCAGCGTGCCCAGGCGGCGCTTGTACGACTCGAGCTCGGTCTGCTGGATCAGCGACTCGAGGTCGTCGCGGCTGATGTCGAGCACCTGGTTGTAGCGCGCCAGCACGGCGTCGATGTCGGCCTGGCTGAAGCGCGCGTCGGGCGAGGGCGGGCGCGCCACCTGCACGTGCGGATAGCGCCGCCCCGTGAGCGTGTTGTAGGCCACGCCGGCCAGCACCAGCAGCAGCGAGTTCACGAGCACCGGGAACAGCGCCGCCGAGAAATCGGTGGTGTGCGTGAGCACCGCCAGCAGCGCCGCCGCGCCGCCGGGCGGGTGCAGGCAGCGCGTGAAGAACATCAGGCCGATGGCCAGCGCCACGGCCACGGCGGCGGCCACGGCGGTGTCGGGAATCCAGCTGGCGCAGGCGATGCCCACCAGCGTCGACAGCGTGTTGCCGCCGATCACCGACCAGGGCTGGGCCAGCGGGCTGGCGGGCACGGCGAACACCAGCACGGCGGTGGCGCCCATCGGCGCGACCAGCCACACCGCGTGCTCCAGCGGCACGGACAGCCAGCGGCACAGCAGGCCGGTGATCAGCAGCCCGATGCCTGCGCCGCCCACGGCGCGCAGGCGCTCGCGCGCATTGACGTTGGAAGGGCCCGGGAGCCAGGCGCGCAGATAAGTCCACAGTGCGGCGAATCGCATCCCCCGTCCCCCTCAGGCTTCTTCGTGTGCCACCCGACGCCCGATGTCGGGCCAACGGTGGTGCAGCCAGACCCAGGCGACCAGCCCGATCGTGAGCATCAGCGCGGAGGTGAGGGCCAGTGCCAGCGTGGAGTGCATCACCAGCGGTGCCACCGCGCCGGCCACGACGCCGTTGGCGGTGGAGCCGATCACGGCCTGCAGCGACGAGGCCATGCCGCGGCGCTCGGGGTGCAGGTCGAGCACCAGCAGCGTGACCACCGGGACCATCAGCGCCCAGCCGAAGGCGAACACCGCCAGCGGCCACACGGCCCAGGCCACGTGCGCCTGGAAGAAGATGTTGGCCACCACGTTGACCACCGAGGTGACCATCATGATCAGGAAGCCGTCGCGGATCTGCCGCTTGGGTGCCACCTTGCCGGCCATGCGGCCGCTGGCGCGCGCGCCGAGCATGATGCCGCCGATGGTCAGCAGGAAGAACCAGAAGAACTGCTGCGGCTGCAGTGCCAGGTGGTCGCCCAGGAACGCCGGCGCGGCCAGCACGTAGAGGAACATGCCGTTGAAGGGCACGCCGCTGGCAAAGGCCAGCAGCAGAAAGCGCGGGTCGGAGCACAGGTCGCGGTAGCCGCGCATCAGGTGGCGTACCTGGAAGGGCTGGCGGTGGTCCTTGTGCAGCGTCTCGGGCAGCAGCTTGTAGTTGGCGACGAACAGCGCCACGCCCACGGCCACGAGGAACCAGAAGATCGAGTGCCAGCCCGCGTGCACGAACAGGAAGCCGCCCACGATGGGCGCGATGGCCGGCGCCACGCCGAAGTAGATCGTGACCTGGCTCATCACCCGCTGCGCTTCGGCCGGCGGGAACATGTCGCGGATGACGGCGCGCGACACCACGATGCCGGCGCCGGTCGACAGGCCCTGCAGGCCACGGAACAGCACCAGCTGCGTGATGTTCTGCGACAGCGCGCAGCCCAGCGAGGCCAGCGTGAACACGGCCAGCCCCCACAGCACCACGGGCCGGCGCCCGAAGCTGTCCGACAGCGCGCCGTGGAACAGGTTCATGAAGGCAAAGCCGAACAGGTAGGCCGACAGCGTCTGCTGCATCTCGGCCGGCGTCGCACCGATCGATTTCGCGATGCCCGAGAAAGCCGGGATGTAGGTGTCGATGGAGAAGGGCCCGAGCATGCCCAGCACGGCGAGCAGCACGGCAAGCGCCCAGCGCGGGGCCTGCCAGAGTTTGTCTGCGTCGGGATTCATGGAAAGGCGGCTCCGTTGTACTTGTGTGTTGTGTGTCGGTGGAAAAACGAGAACGCCCGCCGCCCGGGTGAGGGGCAAGGCGGGCGCTTGGGCTTCAGCGAACCTGGATTACAGGGTGTCGATGAAGCTGCGCAGCTTGTCGGAACGCGACGGGTGCTTCAGCTTGCGCAACGCCTTGGCTTCGATCTGGCGGATGCGCTCGCGGGTCACGTCGAACTGCTTGCCGACTTCTTCCAGCGTGTGGTCGGTCGACATTTCGATGCCGAAGCGCATGCGCAGCACCTTGGCTTCGCGCGGCGTGAGGGAGTCGAGGATGTCCTTGACCACGTCGCGCAGGCCGGCCTGCATCGCGGCCTCGATGGGGGCCGTGTTGCTGCTGTCCTCGATGAAGTCGCCCAGGTGCGAATCGTCGTCGTCGCCGATGGGGGTTTCCATCGAGATCGGCTCCTTCGCGATCTTCATGATCTTGCGGATCTTGTCTTCCGGGATCTCCATCTTGGCGGCCAGGATGCCGGCGTCGGGCTCGAAGCCGAACTCCTGCAAGTGCTGGCGCGAGATGCGGTTCATCTTGTTGATCGTCTCGATCATGTGTACCGGGATGCGGATGGTGCGCGCCTGGTCGGCGATCGAGCGCGTGATGGCCTGGCGGATCCACCACGTGGCGTAGGTCGAGAACTTGTAGCCGCGACGGTATTCGAACTTGTCGACCGCCTTCATCAGGCCGATGTTGCCTTCCTGGATCAGATCGAGGAACTGCAGGCCGCGGTTGGTGTACTTCTTGGCGATGGAGATCACGAGGCGCAGGTTGGCCTCGATCATTTCCTTCTTGGCATCGCGCGAGGACGATTCGCCCTCGTTCATGCGCTTGTTGATGTCCTTGAGCTCGGTCAGCGGCACCACCACGCGCGACTGGATGTCGGCGAGCTTCTGCTGCAGTTCCTGCACCGGCGGGATGTTGCGCGCGAGCACGGCGCTGTACGGCTTGCCGGCCGCGGCCTGCTTCTCGACCCACTTGAGGTTCAGCAGGTTGGAGGCGATGCGGTTGCCGTTCTTGTCGAAGCCGCTGAAGTCGCGAATGAACTCTTCCTGCGGGAAGCCGCACTTGTCCACGATGATGCGGCGCAGTTCGCGTTCCTTCTTGCGCACGTCGTCCACCTGCGTGCGCACCAGGTCGCACAGCTTCTCGATGGTCTTGGCCGTGAAGCGGATGGTCATCAGCTCGTCGGACACGGCCTGCTGGGCCTTGGTGTACGCGGGCGTGCCGTAGCCTTCCTTCTCGTAGATCTTGTGGATCTTCTCGAACATCTCGGCGATGCGGTCGAAGCGCGAGAGGGCTTCGTTCTTGAGTTCTTCGAGCTTCTTGGTCAGGGCCTTGGAGCCGCCCTTGCCGTCGTCGTCGTCTTCCTCGTCGAATTCGTCGAAGTCTTCTTCGGCCACGTAGTCGTCGGCCTCGTTGGGGTTCGAGAAGCCGTCCACGATGGTCGAGATGACGACCTTGCCTTCACGGATGGTCGCGGCCATTTCGAGGATCGCGGCGATGGTGGCGGGGGAGGCCGAGATGGCTTCCATCATGGCCATCAGGCCGCCTTCGATGCGCTTGGCGATTTCGATTTCGCCTTCGCGCGTCAGCAGCTCGACCGTGCCCATTTCGCGCATGTACATGCGGACCGGGTCGGTCGTGCGGCCGAATTCGCTGTCCACCGTGGACAGGGCCGCTTCGGCTTCTTCCTCGGCTTCTTCCACCGTGGTGGCGGTGGGCGCGGTGTTGTTCAGCAGCAGGGTTTCGGCGTCGGGCGTCTGCTCGTACACCGCCACGCCCATGTCGTTGAGCATGGTGACCACGACTTCCATGGTCTCGGCGTCGACCAGCTTGTCGGGCAGGTGGTCGGAGATTTCGCCGTGCGTGAGGTAGCCGCGGGTCTTGCCCAGCGTGATCAGCGTCTTCAGGCGCGAGCGGCGCTTGGCCAGGTCTTCTTCGGAGAGCACGGTCTCGTCGAGGCCGAACTCCTTCATCAAGGCGCGTTCCTTCGCCTTGCTGATCTTCATGCGCAGCGGCTTGACCTTCTCTTCGGTGGTCGCGGCCACCGCCGGCTCGTCACCCGCCAGGTCTTCTTCGATGTCCGACAGGTCGATGTCGCTCTCGCCGGCTTCCTTGGCGGCCTTGGGCTTGCGCCCGCGCTTGGCGCCGGTGGCGGGCGCAGCGGCAGCGCTGGCGGCCTTGGGCGGACGGCCAACTTTCTTGGCAGCGGGGGCAGCCGTGGCAGTGGCCGCGGCTTTTTTGGGATCGTCGAGAGAGGTCGATTTCGTGGGCACGGTTTTCACTTTCGTTGCGGCTGCCGTTTTGGACGCGGCGGCAGCCGTCTTGGTTGCCGGTTTGGCACCGGCTTTCAGCGGTTTCTCTGCTACGGGCTTGGTGGCGACGCTTTTGACGTTTTTGGCAAGTGAAGGAGCAGGCTTCTTTGAACTGGGCATACGACCTCGTTACGACAAGAAAAGACAAGCGGGATCACAGGCGCGCTGCCACGCGGACAGCACCACCATGCCCGTGCACAGGCACGGACAAAACAATTGGGAAACGAGGAATTAATTCCTCACCAGGCAAGATGTCGGGCGAACATTTGGTGTGCAGTCCTTGCGGTTATTGACCCTTTCCGCCGGAATTTACCGTTGGAGTGCGTTGCGCTAGGGGTCGGCCCGGAGGTGCTGCTGTCGCTCTTGCCTAATTTCGCCAGTTGCGAAGCCCTACATTATAGCCTGTTGCGCAAATTTCAAGCAGTATCTGTCCCCGACGCGCGAATGCGGTCTCGCAATTCGAGCCGGCGGGCTTCCAGCGCCTTGTAGCGCTCCAGGGCTTTCGGGTCTTTTCCAACCGAAGCGATGGCCTCGCTCTGCTGGGCCTTGAGCCGGTCGTCGAGCATGAAGTCGAGCACGCTCCCCAGCTCCTTGGCGGCCTCGGCCAGGTGCTGTTCTTCCTCGCCCTCAGGCACCGGCCCGGCCTCGGAAACGCTCATGAGCCGCTCGGCCAGCGGCGCGAAATCGAGCCCGCGCAGGCCTTCGCGCAGCGCCGCCCAGGGTTGCACGCCGTGCTCGTGCAGCTGGCTATCGAGCCAGGTGAAGAGGGCGCCGTGTTCGCCCGGCAGGTCGCACAGCATCACGTGCAGCTCGTGCGACAGCGCCTCCCACTGCGCCATGTTCGACAGCACCAGCCGCACCGCCACGTCGGGCCGGCTCGGCGGCTTGCCGCGTCCGCGCAGCGGCTCGATGGGCTCCTCGAACTTGCCGCCCCAGCGCTTGCCCTTGGTGAACTTGCGCGGCTGGAACTTGGGCTTGCTCTCGTTTTCGTAGCGCGGCGGCTCGTAGTCCTGCGTCGGCGGCAGGTCCGGGTAGTAGTCACCGGGGTCGTTGCCGTAGTTGTCGGGCTCGCTGTGGCGCTGCGGGGCCTGGGATGGCTGGCTGCCGCCGCCACCCTTGCGCGGGCCGGGCGCGGCCGTGGCCCACAGGTCGGACAGCGCCGCGGCGTCGAGCTGCACCAGCGTGGCGATCTCGCTGAGCAGCTGCCGCTTGAGCGCGCCGTCGGGCATGGCACTCCAGAGCGGGCGCACGTTGCTCGTCATGTGGGCGCGGCCTTCGGCGGAGCTCAGGTCGCAGCCTTCGCGGGCGGCCTCGAGCATGAAGCGCGACAGCGGCGTGGCCTCGGCCACGAAGCCCGCGAAAGCCTCGGCGCCGTGCGCGCGGATGTAGCTGTCGGGGTCGTGCTCGGCCGGCAGGAACAGGAACTTGATGCTGCGTGTGTCGGTGGCGTAGGGCAGGGCGCCGTCGAGCGCCTTGCGCGCGGCGCGGCGACCGGCGGCGTCACCGTCGAAGCTGAACACCACCGACTCGGTGAAGCGGAAGAGCTTTTGCACATGCTCGGTGGTGCAGGCCGTGCCCAGCGTGGCCACCGCGTTCGGAAAGCCGAGCTGGGCCAGCGCCACCACGTCCATGTAGCCCTCGGTGACGAGCGCGTAGCCGCGGTCGCGGAAGGCGGCGCGCGCCTCGTACAGGCCGTAGAGCTCGCGGCCCTTGCTGAAGACGGGCGTCTCGGGCGAGTTCAGGTACTTGGGCTTTTCGTCGCCGAGCACGCGCCCGCCGAAGCCGATGCACTCGCCCTTGACGTTGCGGATCGGGAACATCACGCGGTCGCGGAAACGGTCGTAGCGCTTGGCTTCCTCGTCGCTGAGCTTGCCTTCCTCGTTGTTGACGATCACCAGACCGCTCTCGGCGAGCAGCGGGTCGTCGTAGTCGGGGAACACGCTGGCCAGCGCGCGCCAGCCGGCCGGCGCATAGCCGATGCCGAACTGCTTGGCGACCTCGCCCGACACGCCGCGGCCCTTGAGGTAGTCGATGGCGCCGGGCGCCTGGCGCAGCGCCTTGCGGTAGGCGTCGCCGGCCTTTTCGAGCACGTCGGTCAGCGTGGCCTGCTTCTGGCGCTGGCTGGCGGCACGGGCGCGTTCGGCCGGCGAGACGTCGTCCTCAGGCACGACCAGACCGTACTGGCCGGCCAGGTCGTGCACGGCTTCGACGAAGCCCATGCCCGCATGTTCCATGAGGAAGCCGATGGCGTTGCCGTGCACGCCGCAACCGAAGCAGTGATAGAACTGCTTGGTCGGGCTGACCGAGAACGAAGGCGACTTCTCGCCGTGGAAGGGGCACAGCCCCATGAAATTGGCGCCGGCCTTCTTGAGCTGGACGTAGCGGCCGACGATTTCGACCACATCGGCGCGCGCGATGAGTTCCTGGATGAATGAAGCGGGGATGGTCATGGCTGCGGGGAGCGGCAAATCATACGCAAGCGCACGGGCGGCATACTGAACCCCGCCGCAAATCCACATCACGCATGAAGACGCCACTGCCTTTGCAACACGCCGCGCCGCTGCTGCGCCATCCGCTGCGCTTCGTCTGGGGCGCGCTCAAGGACTTCCGTGCCAACCAGGGGTTGCTGCTGGCGGGGGCGGTCGCCTATTACGCACTGCTGTCCATCGTGCCGCTGCTGATCGTGAGCGTGATGGCGCTGTCGCACGTGATCGACCAGGGCGAGTTGCTGCGCACCATCGGGCGCTACCTCGAATGGCTGCTGCCGGGGCAGTCGAAAGCCATCGTGGCCGAGCTGTCGAGCTTCCTGGACCACCGCTCGGTGCTCGGGCCGGTGCTGCTGGTGACGATGATTTTCTTCAGCTCGCTGGCGTTCAGCGTGCTCGAAAGCGCGATGGCGGTGATCTTTCACCACCGCAAGGACGATCACAAGCGTCACTTTCTCGTATCGGTGGCGATGCCGTACCTCTACATCCTGAGCCTGTGCGCGGGGCTGCTGCTGGTCACGCTGGTGTCGGGGGCGCTGCAGCTGGTGGGGCAGGAAAGCGTCGACCTGCTGGGGCGCAGCTGGTCGCTGTCGGGCATTTCGGGCTTGCTGCTGTACCTGCTGGGGCTGGGCGGCGAGATCTTCATGCTGACCTCGCTCTACCTCGTGATGCCGGCCGGGCGCATGTCGCTGCGGCATGCGCTGCTGGGCGGCGTGACCGCCGCGCTGCTGTGGGAGGCCACGCGGCGCGTGCTGATCTGGTACTTCTCGACGCTGTCGCAGGTGAACATCGTCTACGGCTCGCTCACCACGGCGATCGTGGTGCTGCTGAGCCTGGAAATCGCCGCCATGCTGGTGCTGATCGGGGCCCAGGTGATCGCGAACTACGAGCGCCTGGACCGCACAGGCAGCACGAAGCTGCCGGCGTCCGAGATCAGCGAGGGGCCAATCGAATCGCTCCGTCCAGACGAATCACCTCGCCGTTGAGCATGTCGTTCTCGATGATGTGCTTGGCCAGCTTGGCGTAGTCCTCGGGCGTGCCCAGGCGCGACGGGAAGGGCACGCTGGCGGCCAGCGCGTCTTGCACTTCCTGCGGCATGCCGAACAGCATGGGCGTGCCGAAGATGCCGGGGGCGATGGTCATGTTGCGGATGCCGCTGCGCGCGAGGTCGCGGGCGATGGGCAGGGTCATGCCGACCACGCCGCCCTTCGAGGCGCTGTAGGCGGCCTGGCCGATCTGGCCGTCGTAGGCGGCGACCGAGGCGGTCGAGATCAGCACGCCGCGCTCGCCGGTGGCTTCGGGCTCGTTCTTGCCCATGGCGTCGGCCGCCAGGCGGATCATGTTGAAGCTGCCGATCAGGTTGACCGTGACGGTCTTGCTGAACACGGCCAGCGCGTGCGGGCCGTTCTTGCCCACGGTCTTCTCGGCCGGTGCGATGCCGGCGCAGTTGACCAGGCCCATCAGCTTGCCGAGCTTGAGCGCAGCGGCCACGGCGGCCTGGCCGTCGGCTTCCTGGCTCACGTCGCACTTCACGAACACGCCACCGATTTCCTTCGCAACGGCTTCGCCCTTGTCCGCCTGCATGTCGGCGATGACCACCTTGGCGCCATTGGCAGCCAGCATGCGCGCCGTGCCTTCGCCGAGGCCCGAAGCGCCACCGGTCACGATAAAAACTTTGCCGTCGATCTGCATTGAGAGTCTCCTGAAATGAGACCCGCATTATCGAAGACGGCCGCCGGGCCAAAAAAAAGGCCTCGTCGTGAGACGAGGCCCTGAATTGGATCCGTGAGGACCCAAGGAGACAACTGGTGGTGGTCGGTGCTTAGCGCTTGCGCGAAGCGGTGGCCGTCTTGGCAGCGGCGACGGCTTGGGTCGACACGGCGTTGAAGTTGGCTTCGGCGACGTCCGACGCTTGCTTGACGGCCTTCTGGACCGATTCGAAAGCGTTGTTGGCGGCAGCCACGGCGCTCTTCAGCACGGCGACGGCGGTTTCCGAACCGGCGGGGGCGTTCTTGGAAGCGCTGTCGACGAGGCCGACGAAGGCTTGCTGGGCTTCAGCGGCCTTGGCTTCGAAAGCCTTCGAGAATTCGGCGTTCGTGCCTTGGGCGATGTCGTACAGGTGACGGCTGTAGGCAGCGGTCTTTTCAGCCAGGGGCTGGAACAGGCTGGCTTGCAGCGTCAGCAGCTCTTGGGCGTCCTTGACGCTCAGGGCGGCCTGGACGGTGCTCTGGGCTTCGGTCAGGGCGGCCTTGGAAGCGGTCACGTTCAGTTCGACCAGCTTTTCAACGCCTTCGAAAGCCTTGGAGGTCAGGCCGAACAGGGTTTCGAGGTTTGCTTTTTGAGCGGCGAGGATTTGGTCAGCGGTCAGGGCCATTTGAGATCTCCAGAAAGGATGATGGGGTGGTCGATTCACGTTGCGCTGCGCCTCGTCGTTCATGTTGCGGTGCAGCATGGCCTGAAGTATAGGCAGCTGAACGCAGCGATCAAGCGGTTTTTGCTGCTGTGCAGCAATTTAGAAGCGGCCTTCTAAATTCGGCAACTTCGGGGCGCGCCGCCAGAATGAAGGCCATGCGTGCTTTCTATTCCGGGCAGTTCGTCCTGCCCCTGCCGCCGGGCCACCGCTTTCCCATGTCGCGCTACGCGATGCTGCGCGATCGCCTGCAGGAGCAGCTGCCGGACGTCGAGATGGACGCGGCCCCGCGCGCCACCGACGACGAGCTGGCGCTGGCCCACACCCCCGAATGGATCGCCGCCGTCAGCGAAGGCCGCGTGAGCCCGCAGGCCATGCGCGAGATCGGCTTTCCGTGGAGCGAGGCGATGGTCGAGCGCTCGCGCCGCTCCACCGGCGCGACCATCGCCGCTTGCCGCGCCGCCTTCGCGGGCGGCGTGTCGGCCAACATGGCGGGCGGCACGCACCACGCCTACGCGGACAAGGGCAGCGGTTTCTGCGTCTTCAACGACGCGGCGGTGGCTGCGCGGCTGATGCAGGTCGAGCAGGCCCGCACCGGCCGGCTGCTCAGGGTGGCCATGATCGACCTCGACGTGCACCAGGGCAACGGCACCGCCCGCATCTTCCAGGGCGACCCGAGTGTGTTCACGCTGTCGGTGCACGGCCAGAAGAACTTCCCGTTCCGCAAGGAGGCGAGCGACCTCGACGTGGAGCTGCCCGACGGCTGCGGCGACACCGACTACCTCGCGGCACTGGAGCACGCGCTCGACGAACTCGACCGGCGCTTCTCGCCCGGCCTCGTGATCTACCTGGCCGGCGCCGATCCCTTCGAGCGCGACCGGCTGGGCCGCCTCAAGCTGAGCTTCGACGGCCTGGAGGCGCGCGACCGCCGCGTGTTCGACTGGACCTGGCAGCGCCGCATTCCGACCGCCTTCGCGATGGCCGGCGGCTACGCCAGCGACATCGCCGAGACGGTGCAGGTGCAGCTGGGCACCTTCCGCGTGGCGCTGGACTACTGGCGCCGCTGGCAAAATGCCGCGCGATGAGCGCCCCCACCACACCCGCACCAACCCCCAAGCCCACGCCCCACACCCGCAGCGCCTACCGGGCGTTTCGCAGCATCCCGACGCGCTGGGCCGACAACGACATGTACGGCCACGTCAACAACGTCGTCTACTACAGCTGGTTCGACACCGCGGTGAACGCGCTGCTCATCGAGCGCGGCGCGCTCGACATCCACGGCGGCTCCACCATCGGCTTCGTGGTCGAGACGCAGTGCAACTACTTCGCGCCGGTGGCCTTCCCGCAGACGGTGGAGGCGGGCATCCGCGTGGCGCAGGCGGGTCGTTCGAGCGTGCGCTACGAGATCGCGCTGTTCGCCGAGGGTTCCGACACCGCGGCCGCGCAGGGGCACTTCGTGCATGTGTACGTCGACCGCGCGACGCAGCGGCCGGTGCCGTTGCCCGAGGCGCTGCAGCAGGTGGTCGATTCGCTGCGCGCCTGAGCGCCCATGAAAAACGGCGCCCGCAGGCGCCGTCCGTGAGAGGGGCCGCAGCCCCGCTTACATCGTCTTCTTCATGGCCTTGATGTCGGCCTTGCCCTGGGCTTCATCAGCCTTGGCCTGCTTCACGCAGGCGTCCTTGGCAGCGCCGGTCTGGTCGTCGCACTTTTCCTTCGCGACTTCATAGGCAGCCTTCACCTTCTCTTCGGCCACCTTGCGGGCATGGCTGTCGCTCGGCTGGTACTGCTGCTCCAGCTCGGCCTTGGCCACTTCTTCCTTGCCCTTGGCTTCCTTCTGGCAGACGTCCTTGGCGTTGTCCTTCATCGTGTCGCACTGGGCCTTGGCGACCTTGTAGTCGGCCTCGACCTTTTCCTTGGCGACCTTGTACTCGTCCTTGGTCATGGCTCCGGCCTGGCCGGCGACGAAGCAGGTGGAGGCGAGGGCGAGCATGACGAGGTGCTGTTTTTTCATGGTGTGTGTCCTTTGCGGTGAGCGTGAGTGACAGAGGAGGGCGGAGGGCGCGTTCTTTCTCAGTTCTTCTCGAACCAGAGCGCGTCCGGCGAGCGGCCGTCGCGCGATTCCCAGTCCTTCACCTGCTTCTCGGCCTCGTCGCGGCTGATGCCGTGGCGTTCCTGGATGCGGCCCAGCAACTGGTCGCGCTTGCCGGCGATGACGTCGAAGTCGTCGTCGGTCAGCTTGCCCCACTGCTCGCGGACCTTGCCCTTGAGCTGCTTCCAGTTGCCTTCGATGGTGTCCTTGTTCATGTGAATCTCCTTGCGTAAGAGTGATGACCCGGCGGAACATGCCGCCGCCGTGAAATCAATGTCGCGTGAGTGATTCCCCCTGCCGGTAGGACGTGCAGTCCGACCCTCGTAGGCACAGGCCGACGCAGGCCGTGATAATGGAACGGACGCCGACGCCAGAGACCCGAGACACCGCGCACCGCACCATGATCATTCACAGCCTGCTCGACACCGACCTCTACAAGTTCACGATGATGCAGGTGGTCCTGCACCACTTTCCGGGGGCGCGGGTCGAGTACCGCTTCAAGTGCCGCAACCCGGGCGTCAATCTCGCGCAGTTCGCGGGCCAGATCCGCGACGAGATCCGCAGCCTGTGCTCGCTGCAGTTCCGCGACGCCGAACTCGCCTACCTGCGCTCGATGCGCTTCATCAAGAGCGACTTCGTCGACTTCCTGGGCCTGTTCCGGCTCAACGAGAAGTACATCAACGTCATTCCCCAGCCCTCGGGCGAGCTCGAGATCCGCATCAAGGGCCCGTGGCTGCACACGATCCTGTTCGAGATCCCGGTGCTGGCCATCGTGAACGAGGTCTACTTTCGCAACACGCAGAAGAACCCCGACTTCGAGGAAGGCCGCCGCCGCCTCGACCTCAAGATCAGCCAGCTGCAGGAGGCCGGCCTGGGCGACCTCAAGATTGCCGACTACGGTACGCGCCGCCGCTTCTCGAAAGACTGGCATGAAGAGGTGCTGCGCACGCTGACGCAACGGCTCGGCGCCGTGGCCTCGCCGCCGGCCAAGTCGCCCGCGGGCGAGCACCTGCCGCAGCTGGCCGGCACCAGCAACGTGCTGTACGCCATGAAGCTCGGGCTCATTCCGCTGGGCACCATGGCGCACGAGTACCTGCAGGCCTGCCAGGCCCTGGGCCCGCGGCTGCGCGACAGCCAGATCTTCGGCTTCGAGAGCTGGGCGCGTGAATACCGCGGCGACCTGGGCATCGCGCTGTCCGACGTGTACGGTATGAGCGCCTTCCTGCGTGACTTCGACCTGTACTTCTGCAAGCTCTTCGACGGCGCCCGCCACGACAGCGGCGACCCGTTCCAGTGGGGCGAGCGCATGCTGGCGCACTACCACGCGAACCGGGTCGACCCGCTCACCAAGACGCTGATCTTCAGCGACGGCCTCACGGTGCCGCGCACCATCGAGCTGTACCAGCAGTTCCGCGGTCGCTGCCTGCTGGCCTTCGGCATCGGCACCAACCTCACCAACGACCTGGGCTACGAGCCGCTGCAGATCGTCATCAAGATGATCCAGTGCAACGACCAGCCTGTGGCCAAGCTGTCGGACACGCCGTCCAAGAACATGTGCGAGGACGAGAAATACCTGGCCTACCTGCGCCAGGTGTTCGAGATCGAACAACCCCCCGTTTGAAGGCTGTACTGACCTGTCTGGTACGGTACAGCCCCCATGAAGAAAACGATCCGACTGACGGCAGCCGCGGCGCTGCCGATGCTCTTTCCCGCCCTGGCCTTCGCCGCTGATTTCGACGGTGCCGCGCTCTCGCCGCTGTGGGGCGTGCCGTTCGCCGGCATCCTGCTTTCCATCGCGCTGTTGCCGCTGGCCACGCCCGCGTTCTGGCACCACCACTACGGCAAGATTTCCGCCGCCTGGGCGCTGGCCTTCCTGCTGCCCTTTGCCGCGACCTACGGCGCGGGGCTGGCGGGCGTGCAACTGGTGCATGCGCTGGTGGCCGAGTACATCCCGTTCATCATCCTGCTCACGGCGCTCTTCACCGTGGCGGGGGGCATCCACATCCGCGGCAACCTGCACGGCACGCCCGGGCTCAACACGGCGATCCTGGCCATCGGCGCGGTGCTCGCGAGCTTCATGGGCACCACGGGCGCCTCGATGCTGCTGATCCGGCCGCTGATCCGGGCCAACGACAACCGGCAGCGCAAGGTGCACGTGATCGTGTTCTTCATCTTCATCGTGTCGAACGCGGGCGGCTCGCTCACGCCGCTGGGCGACCCGCCGCTGTTCCTCGGCTTCCTCAAGGGCGTGGGCTTCTTCTGGACCGCGCAGCACATCCTGCCCGAGACCATCTTCA
Organism: Variovorax sp. FW301-JW7; assembly: GCF_058788795.1. NCBI lineage: Bacteria > Pseudomonadati > Pseudomonadota > Betaproteobacteria > Burkholderiales > Comamonadaceae > Variovorax > Variovorax sp. FW301-JW7. Next base: position 103,138 of record NZ_JBYTBC010000007.1, on the reverse strand, counting down.
TCCTGGCCGTGCTGCTGGCGCTTTTCTATGTCATCGACCGCCACTTCTATCGCAAGGACGGCGTGCTGCCCGTCGACCCGACACCCGACACCCCGCGCCTGGGCTTCGACGGCGCGGCCAACTTCTGGCTCTTGGGCGGCATCGTCGCGCTGGTGCTGCTGAGCGGGTTCTGGAAATCGCCCGTGGTGTTCGACGTGTTCGGCACCGAGGTCGGCCTGCCGGGCCTGGTGCGCGACGTGGGGCTGGCGCTGATCGCCATCGTCTCGTACAAGCTCACGTCGCCCAAGGTGCACGCCGACAACCAGTTCGAGTGGGGCCCGATGGCCGAGGTGGCCAAGCTCTTCGCCGGCATCTTCCTGACCATCATCCCGGTGATCGCCATGCTCAAGGCCGGCACGCAAGGCCCGTTCGGCGCCATCGTGGCGGCCGTGACGCGCGCCGACGGCCAGCCCGACCCGGCCATGTACTTCTGGGCCACCGGCATCCTGAGCTCGTTCCTGGACAACGCGCCGACCTACCTCGTGTTCTTCAACACGGCGGGCGGCGACCCGGCGGCGCTCATGACCACCTATGCCAGCACGCTGGCCGCCATCTCGGCGGGCGCCGTGTTCATGGGCGCCAACACCTACATCGGCAACGCGCCGAACCTGATGGTCAAGGCCATCGCCGAAAGCCGCGGCGTGCGCATGCCCAGCTTCTTCGGCTACATGGCGTGGTCGGGGGCGATCCTGATCCCGCTGTTCGTCCTGTGCACCTTCATCTTCTTCCGTTGATCCTTCCAGCCCTTCAAAGAAAGAGACACGTTCCATGAGCAGCAGCAAGCCCAAGATCCTGGTCGCGCGCGCGGTGTTCCCCGAGACCCTCGCGCGCCTGGCGCAGCATTTCGAGGTCGAGTCGAACCAGGCCGACGAGACCTGGAGCAAGGACCAGCTGATCGCCAAGCTGCAGGGCAAGCAGGGCGCCTTCACCACCGGCAGCGAGCGCATCGATGCCGCGGTGCTCGACGCCTGCCCCGAGCTGAAGATCTGCGCCAACATGGCCGTGGGCTACAACAACTTCGACGTCGACGCCATGGCCGCGCGCGGCGTGCTCGGCACCAACGCACCCGACGTGCTGACCGAGACCACGGCCGACTTCGGCTTTGCGCTGCTCATGGCCACCGCGCGCCGCATCACCGAGAGCGAACACTTCCTGCGCGCCGGCAAGTGGGAAAAGTGGAGCTACGACATGTTCGCCGGCTCCGACATCCACGGCGCCACGCTGGGCATCATCGGCATGGGCCGCATCGGGCAGGGCATTGCCAGGCGCGGTGCGCACGGCTTCGGCATGAACGTGATCTATCACAACCGTTCGCGCCTCGATGCCGCGCTCGAAGCCGAGTGCAAGGCCCGCTATGTCGGCAAGGAAGAGCTGCTCAAGACCGCCGACCACGTCGTGCTGGTCGTGCCGTACTCGCCGGCCTCGCACCACACCATCGGCGCGGCCGAGATCGCGCTCATGAAGCCGACCGCCACGCTGGTCAACATCGCGCGCGGCGGCATCGTCGACGACGCCGCGCTGGCCGTGGCGCTGCGCGAGAAGCGCATCGCCGCCGCCGGCCTCGACGTGTTCGAGGGCGAGCCCAAGGTCCACCCCGACCTGCTCACCGTGCCCAACGTGGTGCTCACGCCGCACATCGCCAGCGCCACCGTGCCCACGCGCCGCGCCATGGCCGACCTCGCGGCCGACAACCTCATCGCCTGGGGCACCGGCAAGGGGCCTCTGACGCCGGTCACGCCGGTGCCGGCGGCCACGAAGTAACCTGAAACCTGACCGCGAGCGCGACACGCCCCCACCTTGGAACTGACGGATCTGATTCTTCTCGCACTGGCCGCATTCGCCGTGGTGCAGCTGGTGCTGGTCATCTGGCTGCTGGCCCGCCGGCCACCCCCCCCTGATCACAGCGAAATGCTGGGCGTGCTCGCCGCCATGGGCCGCGCCCACGAGCGCACCGAGCGCGAACTGCGCCACGAGATCGGCGAAAGCTCGCGCGGCGCACGCCAGGAAACCACGCAGGCCTTCGCTACCTTCCAGCAGTCATTGACGCAGCAGGGCGCCGAGGCCACGCGCACGCAGAACGCGCAGCTCGATGCCTTCTCGCTGCAGCTCGCGTCGCTGCAGAAAACTTTGGCCGACACGCTGAACACCCAACTGCAGGGCCTGAGCGAATCGAACGCGCGCCGCCTCGCCGAGGTGCGCACGACCATGGAAACCCAGCTGGCCCAGCTGCAGCAGAGCAACACCGCCAAGCTCGACGAGATGCGCAAGACCGTCGACGAGAAGCTGCAGAGCACGCTCGAAGCGCGACTGGGCGAAAGCTTCAAGCAGGTGGCCGACCGGCTCGAGCAGGTGCACAAGGGCCTGGGCGAGATGCAGACGCTGGCCGTCGGCGTGGGCAGCCTGCAGCGCGTGCTGACCAACGTGAAGACGCGCGGCGTGTTCGGCGAAGTGCAGCTCGAGGCGCTGCTCGAGCAGGTGCTCACGCCCGAGCAGTACGCGCGCCAGGTCGAGACCAAGCCGCGCAGCGGCCAGCGCGTCGACTTCGCGATCCGTTTTCCGGGGCGCGGCGACGACGGCGCGCCGGTGTGGCTGCCGATCGACGCCAAGTTCCCGCGCGACGACTACGAACGCCTCATCGACGCCCACGAGCGCGCCGATGCCGCCGGCGCCGAGGCCGCGGCCAAGGCGCTCGAGACGCGCATCCGCGTCGAGGCCAAGTCGATCGCCGAGAACTACCTCGCAGCGCCGCACACCACCGATTTCGCGATCCTGTTCCTGCCGGTCGAAAGCCTCTACGCCGAGGTGCTGCGCCGCCCCGGCCTGATGGACGCCATCCAGCGCCAGCACCGCGTGACGCTGGCCGGCCCGACCACCTTGCTCGCCATGCTCAACAGCCTGCACATGGGCTTTCGCACGCTGGCGCTGGAGCGCCAGGCCTCCGAGGTCTGGAAGGTGCTGGGCGCGGTCAAGACCGAGTTCGAGCGCTACGGCGAATGGGTGGCGCGCATCAAGGAACAGGTGGCCAAGGCTTCCGACACCATCGACAAGGCCGACACGCGCGCCAAGCAGATGCGCCTGGCGCTGCGCAAGGTCGAGGCCTTGCCCGAGGCGCAGTCGCAGGCGTTGCTGCCGCCCACGGCCGACACTGACAGCGAGGCCGACGACACCCCGTGAAAGGTTCTGAACTGCTGCGCGTCATCGTGGCGCAGGTCTGTTTGCACGCCACGATGGCGGGCATGCGGCTCGCCACCCCGCTGCTCGCGCTGCAGCAAGGCTACAGCGCGGCGGCCGTCGGCCTGCTGATCGCGCTGTTCGCGCTGACCCAGGTGTTTCTTGCGCTGCCGGCCGGGCGTTTTGCCGACCGGCACGGGCTCAAGCGCCCGCTGTGGCTGTCGGTGATCGCGGCCTCGGGCGGGGCAGGGCTGGCGCTGGTCTTCCCGGTGTTCCCGGTCATGTGCATCGCCGCGCTGCTGACCGGCGGCGCCACCGGTGCGACCGTCATCGCGCTGCAGCGGCACGTGGGCCGCTCGGCCACCGACCCGACGCAACTCAAGCGCGTGTTCAGCTGGCTGGCCATCGCGCCCGCCGCGGCGAACTTCGTCGGACCCTTCCTGGCCGGCATGCTGATCGACCACGCCGGCCGCGCGCCGGCCGACCTGCTGGCCTTTCGCATCTGCTTCGCCGTGATGGCCTTCCTGCCGCTGCTGTGCTGGCTGCTGGCGCGCGGCGCGCACGAGCCGCCGCGGGTGGCGCCGGTGCCGGGCGCCGCGCCCACGCGGGCCTGGGACCTGCTGCGCGAGCCGATGTTCCGCCGTCTGTTGTTCGTGAACTGGCTGCAGTCGTCGAGCTGGGACGTGCACGCCTTCGTGCTGCCGGTGCTGGGCCACGACCGGGGCATCAGCGCTTCGGTGATCGGCTCCATCCTCGGTGCCTTCGCGATCGCCGCGGCTGTCATCCGCGTGGTGCTGCCGCTGATCGCGTCGCGCGCCTCGGAGCGCAGCGTGATCCTGAGCTCGACGGTCGTCACCGCTGCCGTGTTCGCCGTCTATCCGTTGCTGGATTCGCCGTGGACCATGGGCATCTGCTCCGTGATCCTGGGCTTTGCGCTCGGCGCGGTGCAGCCGATGGTGATGAGCATGCTGCACCAGATCACGCCGCATGCCCGGCACGGCGAGGCGCTGGGGCTGCGGCTCATGACCATCAACGCATCGAGCGTCGCGATGCCGATGCTGTTCGGCTCGCTCGGCGCGCTGATCGGCATTGCCGGCGTGTTCTGGGTAGTGGGCGGCGTGCTGGCGCTGGGCGCCAAGGCGACCTGGGGATTGAAGCTGTGACGGCGGTTTGAATCCCACGTTGCAAATAACAGTAATTCTCATTTGGTTGACAAAATACTGACTCAAAGTCAGTATCGGCGCCTTCTTCGTTCCTGACCCGAAGGCGTCCATGGACTCCCATTCCCCGTCGGCGGCTGCCGATCCGCGCCGCCGCCTGGCCCTGGTGGCGGCGGTCTACCTCGGCAGCTTCATTGCCACGCTCGATGTGAGCATCGTCAACGTGGCGCTGCCCACGCTGCAGCGCGCGCTCGCCACCGACCTGGCCGGGCTGCAGTGGGTGATCGACATCTATGCGCTGTGCCTGTCGGCCTTCATGCTGTCGGCCGGCCCGATCGGCGACCGTTACGGCCGCAAGCGCGCGTGGCTGGCCGGCGTGGTGGTCTTCACCGTGGGCTCGGCGATGTGCGCGATGGCGTCGGGCCTGCCGATGCTGCTCGCGGGCCGCGCGGTGCAGGGCGTGGCCGGCGCGCTGATGATTCCGGGTGCGCTGTCGCTGCTGGCGCACGCCTTCCCCGAGCCGGCGAGCCGCGCGCGGGTGATCGGCGGCTGGTCGTCGTTCACGGCGCTGTCGCTGATCCTCGGGCCGATGCTCGGCGGCCTGCTGGTGGACCACGCGGGCTGGCAGAGCATCTTCCTCATCAACCTGCCGATCGGCGTGCTGACCGTGGCGCTGGGCATGTGGGGCCTGCGCGAGTCCTCGCACCCCGAGCATGCAGCGCTCGACCCGGCCGGGCAGGTGCTCAGCGTGCTCTGGCTGGGCGCGTTGACCTACGGGCTCATTGCCGCGGGCGAGCACGGCTGGGGCTCGCGCCACGCGGTGGTCGCGCTCGTCGCGGCGGGTGTCGGCCTGGCGCTGTTCCTGGCGGTGGAGGCGCGCGTGGAACGGCCGCTGCTGCCGCTCGCGCTGTTCCGCGACGCGCGCTTTTCGGTCACCAACTTCGCCTCGTTCGTGCTGGGCTTCTCGACCTACGCCAGCCTGTTCTTCTTCTCGCTGTTCCTGCAGCAGGTGCAGGGCTGGTCGGCCAGCGAGACCGGCTGGCGACTGGTGCCGCAGTTCGTGGCGACCGGCCTCGTGGCCTCGCAGTTCGGCCGGCTGGCGCGCCGCTTCGAGGTGCACACGCTGATGGTCGCGGGCTACGGGCTGATTGGCGTGGCGATGCTGCTGCTGACGCTGTTCTCGGCCGACACGCCGTACCTGCCGCTGGCGCTGCTTTTCGTGGCGCTGGGGGCGGGCGCGGGCTTGGCCGTGCCGGCGACGAGCACGGCGGTGATGGCCTCGGTGCCCGCGCAGCGCTCGGGCATGGCCTCGGCGACCATGAACGCGCTGCGCCAGGGCGGCATGCTGATCGGCATCGCGCTGCTCGGCACGCTGATGCGCACGCGCGCCACCGCGCTGATGGCCGAATCGCTTGCGCGTGCCGGCGTGCCCGATGCACCGCAGGCGGCGGTGGCCGCGGTCTCGCGGCACGACCTCGGCGCGCTCGCAGCGCTCGACGCCGGCACCGCGCAGCGGCTGTTGAGCGATGCGCTCGCGGGCGGCTTCCATGCGGCGATGGCCTGTGCCGGCGTGGCGGGGTTGGTGGCGGCGGGGCTGCTGCTGCGCGTCAGGCCGCGTGCCGCCGCACTCGCAGCCGCCACGCGCGCCTGAGCTGTTCGCCATGCCCGCCGTCCGCATTCCCTTCCTGCGCCGCAGTGCCCGGCGCCTTCCGGTTATCTACAAGGAGTCTTTCATGATCCGTCACGAGCTCAGTCAATGGCCGCTGGTCATCAGCGTGTCCGCAGGCCTGCAGACGCTGGAAAGCCTGCAGGCCTTCACCGAGGACTGGAACCGCTGGCTCGACCGCGGCGAGCCCTTTGTCTCGCTGCGCGTGTTCGCGGACGCCGACGCGCTGGTGCATCCCGAGGGCAGCGCCCAGAGTGCGAAGCAGTGGCTGCAGGCGCGCGGCGCCGACATCCGCCGCCATATGATGGGCATGGCGAGCGTGGTGCCCGCCGACCAGTTCGAGAAGATCAGCAAGATGAACGTCGAAAAACTCTTCGGCATTCCCGCGAGCACCTTCGCCCGCACCGACGAGGCCCTGGCCTGGCTGCGCGAGCGCGTGCTGGCCCCGCGCGGCCTGCGTCTCGATGCTGCGGCCGTGCACGCCGCCATCGACACGGCACGCGCCGGTACCTGACCATGACAAGCAGCAGCCCCGACGACACCTCCGCCAGCACCGCACGCCGCCGCACCAAGGCGCCGCAGACCCGCGCCGTCGCGCTGATGGACGCCGCCGAGCAGCTGTTCATCGCCAAGGGTATTGCCGCCACCAGCATCGACGACATCGCGGCCGGCGCGCAGGTGGCCAAGGGCACCTTCTATCTGTACTTCTCGTCGAAGGAGGCGCTGCTCGGTGCGCTGCAGCAGCGCTTCGTCGACACCTTCTGCGCCCGCCTGCAGGAGGCGATGGACCGCCACGCGCCGGGCAAGTACCGCGCGCGGCTCAAGGCCTGGGTGGAAACGGGGCTGGAGACCTACCTGGACAACGTCGCGCTGCACGATGTGGTGTTCCACGAGTACCGGCCCGAGGACCGGCGCATGCGCAACGACAACGTCGTCATCACGCAGCTGGTCACCCTGCTGAAGCAGGGCGACGCCGCGGGTGTGTGGGAGGTCGAGGACGCGACGCTGACGGCCGTGATCCTCTTCAATGCGCTGCACGGCGTGGCCGACGATGCCGTGGCCATGGGGCCGCACGCGAACCCCGTGGCCGACCGCCGCCGCCGCGCCCGCGCGCTCACGCGCTTCTTCGAGCAGGCCCTGCGGCCCGACGACAGCGACGACGCCTGATCGATATCGGGTCGATCAGAGTTTGTAGAAACGTTTGATGGCGTCCCACGCGTCTTCGGGCGCGTCGACGTATTCGAAGAGCTTCACGTCGCCGGGCGAGATCACGCCTTCGTCGACCAGGAAGTCGAAGTCGATCAGCTTCTTCCAGTAGTCCGAGCCGAAGAGCACGATCGGCACCGGCTTCGACTTCTTGGTCTGCACCAGCGTGATCACCTCGAACAGCTCGTCGAGCGTGCCGAAGCCGCCCGGGAACGCCACCAGCGCCTTCGCACGCATCATGAAATGCATCTTGCGGATCGCGAAGTAGTGGAACTTGAAGCTCAGCGCCGGCGTGACGTAGGGGTTGGCTTCTTCTTCCATCGGCAGCGCGATCGCCAGGCCGACCGAGAGGCCGCCGGCTTCGTGCGCGCCGCGGTTGGCCGCCTGCATGATGCCGGGGCCGCCGCCGGTGCACACGAAGAGCTTGTCCTGCGGTTCCTTCTTCTCGCTGTACTGCGCGACCAGCTTGCCGAAGGTGCGCGCCTTCTCGTAGTAGTGCGAGTTGCGCGAGAGCCGGCGCCAGCGCTCGGCCAGGGCCGTGTCGCCGGCCGCCTCGGCCTGCGCGACCAGCGCGGCGGCCTCGTCTTCGCTGCGAAAGCGCGCGCTGCCGAAGACCACCACCGTGTTCTCGATGCCGTGGGCGCGCTGCTCGAGGTCGGGCTTCATCAGCTCCAACTGCATGCGGATGCCGCGCGTTTCGCGGCGCAGCAGGAACTCGGGATCGGCAAAGGCCAGGCGCGAGGGATCAGGGTCCAGGGGAAGGCCCCGGTCGGAATGGGACTGCAGCGTGGCCCAGGCATCGGCCAGGCGCTTGTCGTGAATGTTGTGCGTGTTGTTCATGGAGCTGTCGAGCTGAATTGACTTGGCATTGTGCGCCGACGCAAGCGATGTGCCCGCCAACGAAAAAGGCTCCTTGCGGAGCCCTTTCGTGGTGGCGGTCAACCGGGTGCGAACACGTTCAGACGCGCTTGCGGTATTCGCCGGTGCGGGTGTCGATTTCGATCTTGTCGCCTTGCGACACGAACAGCGGCACGCCGACTTCGAAGCCGGTGGCGATCTTGGCGGGCTTCATGACCTTGCCCGAGGTGTCGCCCTTGACGGCCGGCTCGGTCCAGGTGATTTCGCGCTCGACGCTGGTCGGCAGTTCGACCGAGATGGCCTTGCCGTCATAGAACACCACTTCGACGGCCATGCCGTCTTCGAGGTAGTTCAGGGCGTCGCCCATGTTCTCGGCTTCGACTTCGTACTGGTTGTACTCGGCGTCCATGCAGACGTACATCGGATCGGCGAAGTAGGAGTAGGTGCACTCCTTCTTGTCCAGCACGATCTGGTCGATCTTGTCGTCGGCCTTGAAGACCACTTCGGTGTTGAAGTTGGCGATCAGGCTCTTCATCTTCATGCGCACGGTGGCGCTGTTGCGGCCGCCGCGGCTGTATTCGGTCTTGAGGACGACCATCGGGTCCTTGCCGTGCATGATGACGTTGCCGGCGCGGATTTCTTGAGCGATTTTCATATCAGGTTCTCTGGATGTTGGCCGCTCGGTGCGCGGGGCCCTCGGCGCTGCATGCCGTCGTATCTGGCCCCGCCGTACATGTCCCGCGGCAGGTTTGGCGAAAGGCGTCCCCGACCGTGGCGGCCAGGGCTGAATTCCGCAAAGCCCGCTATTTTAGCTTTTTCCGGCGACCAGCTGCCGCAACTGGGCCAGCAGATCGTCCTGCGCGAGCAGCCTGCCGCGCGCCGCACGGGCGGTGTCGCGCCAGGCGTCCAGCGGGCCAGGCGCGGGCAGGGGCGCGTCGCCGAAGCCGTTCCAGGCGTGGTGAAAAAGCCGCAGCTGAGGCGGGGCGCCGAGCCAGTCGAGCCAGGCGTTGAGCTTGACGTGGTGCGCGTCGTCGTCCTGCGGGTAGATCTGCCAGACCAGCGGCGCGCCGGCCCAGAGGGCGCGCACCAGCGAGTCTTCGCCGCGCACGAAGTTGAAGTCGCAGGCCCACAGCAGGTGGTCGAAATCCGCCTGGCTGAGGTAGGGGAGGTATGAAATTGATAGCGAACTTTGGGCGCCCATCGGTCGATCGAGCGCATCAAGGCTCGCCTGCACGGCGCGCGCAGCCCGGCCTGCGGTGGCCAGCAGCCGCGTGGGCACCGGGTCGGCGGCCAGCTGGGCGAGCAGGGCGGCCAGCGCCGGCGGCTCGTAACAGAAGAGCGAGACCAGGCGCTCGCCCTCCTGCCAGGGAATCTGCTGCGCCTCCAGCCAGGGCGCCCGGTCGAAGCGCGCCTGGCGCGCCATGAGGTCGGGCTCGCGCAGCAGGCCGCCGGTGGCGGGCGTGAAGCCCGGGTAGAAGAAACGTTTCGTCAGCCCGGCCCCAGGGCCCTTGAACACCGGTGACGGCAGTCGGTGCAGTTTCTCGACATAGGGCTCGGCCGACAGGTACTCGAGGTTGATCCAGGCTTGCGCAGGGCCCGGGGCCTGTGCGAAACGCGCGATGAGCTCGGGCTCCGGGTCGCAGCCGAAGGCCTCGACCAGCACGTCAGGCACGGAATCGGCAACGGCGCGGCGCACGGCTTCGGCGTCGGACCAGTCGATCACCTGCACGCCGTCGCAGCCGGCCGGCGCCATCCAGTGCAGCGCCGTCGGGTCGTCGACCCACAGCCGCGCGCGCTCGCCCGCCGCCGCCAGCTGGCAGGCCAGGCGCCAGCAGACGCCCAGGTCGCCGTGGTTGTCGATGACCTTGCAGAAGATGTCCCATTGCATGCGCGTGCCCATGGCCGCGAGTGTGCCCGTCTTCGCGGTCGCTCAGGCGCGGGCGAAAACGGGGCCCGCTTGCTATGCTGCCCGTCGCCACAACAACCATCGGAGAGAGCCAGACCATGAGGATGCAGACCCGTCGCCGTTCGTCGTTTTCTTCTTCGCCCTTGCGCAGCGCCAAACGCGGCGTGCTCGCGCTCTCGCTGGCCCTGGCCGGCATCGCCGGCGCCCAGGCGCAGACCGCGCCGCTCACCGCGCAGCAGCAGCGCTTTCGCGAGATCTACAAGGAACTGATCGAGATCAACACCACGCACTCGGTGGGCGACAACACGGTCGCGGCGCGGGCCATGGAAAAACGGCTGGTCGACGCGGGCTTCGCGCCCGGCGACATCCAGATCTTCGAGCCCTTCCCGAAGAAGGGGAACCTGGTGCTGCGCTTCAAGGGCGACGGCAGCAAGAAGCCGCTGCTGCTCTTGGCCCACATCGACGTGGTCGAGGCCCGCCGCGAAGACTGGAAGACAGACCCCTTCAAGCTGCAGGAAACCGGCGGCTACTTCACGGCGCGCGGCGCCATCGACGACAAGGCCATGGCCGCGGCGCTGGTCTCCGTGCTGGGGCAGCTCAAGCAGGAAGGCTTCAAGCCCAAGCGCGACATCATCCTGGCGCTCACCGCCGACGAAGAGCGCGGCGACGCACTCAGCAACGGCGCCTTCTGGCTCATCAACAACAAGCCCGAGCTGCTGCAGGCCGAGTTCGGCATCAACGAGGGCGGCGGCGGCGAGCTGCGCGGCGGCAAGCCGAACCTGCACCGCATGCAGGTGGCCGAGAAGATGTACACCACCTACATGCTCGAGGCGCGCGACGTGGGCGGCCACAGCTCGGTGCCCACCAAGACCAACCCGATCTACGCGCTCTCGGCCGGCCTGGAGCGCCTGGGCAACTACGCCTTCCCGATCAAGCTTGCGGACGTCACCAAGACCTACTTCGCGCGCAGCGCGCCGTTCGCCACCGGCCAGCTGGCCGACGACATGCGCGCCATCGGCACCGGCAACCCCGACGCCGGCGTGCTCGAGCGCATGACGGCCAACCCGGCCTACAACGCCCAGCTGCGCACCACCTGCGTGGCGACGATGGTGCAGGCCGGCCATGCCGAGAACGCGCTGCCGCAATCGGCCAAGGCCACGGTCAACTGCCGCATCCTGCCGCACGACGATCCCGAGGAGGTTGAGCGTCTGCTGACCCAGGCGGTGGGCAACGACAAGATCGTGGTGCGCAACATGGGCAAGCCGCTGCGCAGCCCGGCCTCGCCGCTCAATGGCGACCTCGTGAAGACGGTCGAGACGCTCACGCAGCAGATGTGGCCCGGCGTGCCCGTGGTGCCCGCCATGAGCACCGGCGCCACCGACAGCCGCTTCCTGCGCAACGCCGGCATCCCGATGTACGGCGTGACCGGCATGTTCCTCGAGCCGGCCGATGCGCGCGCGCACGGGCTGGACGAGCGCATCGAGATCCAGCGCCTGTACGACGGGCGCGAGTTCCTGTACCGGCTGGTGTCGGAAGTCGCGAAGTAAATCAACAGGTGATCAGGCAAGGGGGCTGGCGCAGCGAAGGCGGCGCCAGCCCCCTTGTCGTTCAGGGCGTGAAGGTGTCGCCCAGCACGATGCCTTCGCGGCGCGGATCGGCGCCGCCGGTCAGCGCGGGCTTGCCGCCGACGTTCGTGCGCAGGATGGTGCTCACGCCGCTGGACTGCGCCCCCAAGTTCACCGTGTGGCCGAGCGCGCGCAGGCCGGCGATCAGCGGGTCGTTGTTGCCCGAGTTGGAGGTGTCGATGGCCGGGTGCTCGCCGCCCACGTTGGTGAGGCTGTAGGTGGCGCCGGCGGGCGTCGGTGGTGGGGTGTTGGTGGCACCGAAGTCGACCAGTGACGTGGCTTGTTGCGCATCGAGTCCCCAGTCGAGCGCGCCGACCAGTGTCTTCACCACGTACTGGATGATCGTGCCGCCGCCCGGCGAGCCGGTGCCCATCACGAACTCGCCCATGCTGCCGTCGGCGTTCTTCTTGAACACCAGCGTCGGCGCCATCGTGCTGCGCGGGCGCTTGCCGGGGGCGACGCGGTTGGCGAACTTCACGTTCGGGGTCACCGAGGTGTCGATCGGGTTGAGTGCGAAGTCGGTCAGCTGGTTGTTCAGCAGGAAGCCTTGCGTCATGTGGAACGAGCCCATGCTGGCTTCCACCGTCGTGGTCATCACGACCACGTTGCCTTGCTTGTCGACGACGGTGAAGTGCGTGGTGCCATGCTCTTCGGTCTTGTCGACGCCCAGCGGCACGTCGCCCCGATCGCCAGCCTTGGCGAGGTTCATGCTCTTCGTCAGGCTGATGAGGCTGGCGCGGCCCTGCAGGTAGGACTTGTCGATCAGCATGGCGGGGCTGCCGCCGGGAAGCGGCACGAAGTCGGTGTCGGCCACGTACTTGTCGCGGTCGGCATACGCCAGGCGCTCGGCCTCGCTCACCAGGTGCACGCCCATTACGCTCGGCTTGCCGCCTTCGAGGTCGATGGCGGTCGGCTTGTGGTCGCTCAGCGTGAAGTTCTCGAGGATGCCGAGGGTCGCCACCACCGCGATGCCGCCCGAGGAGGGCGGCGACATGCTGCAGATGTAGTACTCGCGGTAGGTGCTGCAGACCGGGTCGCGGCGCTTGGCCTTGTAGGTGGCCAGGTCGGCCAGCGTGGTCTTGCCGGGGGTGATGGCCGAGCCGTCGCTGGCCGCCGTGGTGACCCCGATCTTGTCGACGATGCTCTTGGCGATGTCGCCCGTGTAGAAGGCGTTGGCGCCCTGTGTGGCGATGGTGTTCAGCGTCCTGGCGTAGGCCGGGTTCGTGAGCCGGGTACCCAGCGCCTTGGGCGTGCCGTCGGCGTTGAAGAAATAGGCCGTGGCGTCGGCGTCGCGCTTCAGGCTCGATGCGGAACCCGCGATGGCGCTCGCCATGCGCCCGCCGATCAGGAAGCCGTCGGACGCCAGCGTGATGCCATAGCCGAACAGGTCTTTCCAGGGCAGCTTGCCGTGGTCTTGATAAGCGATGTCGAGCATGCGCACGGCGCCGGGCGTGCCGATGGAGCGGCCGCTCGCTCGGGCGCCGCCGGGCTTGGGTGCGGTCTGGTCGTTCGTGTCGTCGATCCAGCGCAGGTAGTTCTCGGTGGCCGCGGCCGGTGCGGTCTCGCGCCCGTCATAGGCCTGCACCTTCTTCGTCGCCGCGTCGTAATGGAGCATGAAGGCGCCGCCGCCCAGCCCGCTCGATTGCGGCTCGACCAGGCCGAGCACGGCCTGCACCGCCACCGCCGCATCGACCGCGCTGCCGCCGGCCTTGAGCACGTCGCAGCCGGCGCGCGTGGCCAGCGGGTGGTTCGCGACCACCATGTAGTTCTTGGCGTACACCAGCTTGTGGCCGGGCACGTAGCCCGACGCCGGTTCCGGCGCGGCCGGATCGCCCGGGTCGCCCGAGCCGACGACCACCGAGGTGCCGCTGCTCGGGATCTGGCAGCCGTTGTCGGCGGCGGGCGGTGCCGTGGGCGTGGTCTGGTTGGCCGCGTTGATCGCGGCGATGGCCGCGACCAGTGCGGCGTTGTTCTGCGCGTTGTTGTTGCTGTTTCCGCCGCAGCCGGCCACGGCCAGGGAGAGCGCGAGGGGCGTCAGGGCCCACCACGCGCGCGTGGAGTTCTTGTTCATGGAGAGTGTTTCCCGAGTGGTGTTATTCGAAGGACAACGGGCGCTCCTCACGCCCGCGTCCATCATGAGCACATTTCATTCCCGTGCGTGTCGCGTTCGTACCGGGGGCGCCGCAGGGGCCCGCGCCGCGCGCCACAATAGCCGCCATGTCCGACGTGCATTCCGATCAATTGCTCAGCGAAGTCGCGGCCCTGCCGCAGTTGCCGGGCGTCTACCGCTATTTCGACGCGGCCGGCGCCGTGCTGTATGTGGGCAAGGCGCGCAACCTGAAGAAGCGGGTCGCCAACTACTTCCAGAAGAGCCACGGGGGCACCCGCATCGGCCACATGATCTCGAAGATCGTGCGCATGGAGACCACGGTGGTGCGCTCCGAGGCCGAGGCGCTGCTGCTCGAGAACAACCTGATCAAGACGCTCAAGCCGCGCTACAACATCCTGTTTCGCGACGACAAGAGCTACCCCTACCTGAAGATCGCCTCGCACGGGTTTCCGCGGCTGGCCTACTACCGCGGCGCGGTCGACAAGAAGCACCGCTACTTCGGGCCGTACCCGAGCGCCTGGGCGGTGAAGGAATCGATCCAGCTGCTGCAGAAGGTGTTCCGCCTGCGTACCTGCGAGGACACGGTGTACGCCAACCGCACGCGGCCTTGTCTGCTGTACCAGATCAAGCGCTGCAGCGGCCCCTGTGTGGGCCTCATTTCGCCCGAGGCCTACGCGCAGGACGTGGCCAGCGCCGAGGCCTTCCTGCTCGGCGACACGCAGGGCGTGCTCTCCACGCTGGAGCAGCGCATGACGGCGCATGCCGAGAAGCTCGAGTTCGAGCAGGCGGCCGAGCTGCGCAACCAGATGTCAGCCATCTCGCGCGTGCTGCACCAGCAATCGATCGAGGTGGTGTCCGACAAGGACGTGGACATCCTCGCGGTCAAGGTGCAGGGCGGCAAGGCCTGCGTCAACCTCGCCATGGTGCGCGGCGGGCGCCACCTGGGCGACCGCGCGTACTTTCCGGTGCACGTGGACGACGCGGCGCAGATCCACCACGGCGAGCTCGACGCCGAAGACGGCGCCGCCCCGGTGGCCGCCGACCCGATCGAGGTGCAGGTGCTCGAGGCCTTCATCGCCCAGCACTACATCGACGTGCCGGTGCCCGCCACGCTGGTGCTGGGCCGGCAGGTGAGCCGCGCGCTCATCGAGGCGATTTCGCAGCAGGCCGGCGCGCGCGTCACGGCCGTGTTCCAGCCGCACGAGCAGCGTCGCCACTGGCTCGAGATGGCCGAGACGAATGCCGGCCTGCAGCTCGCGCGGCTGCTGGCCGAAGAGGGCTCGCAGCAGGCGCGCACCCGTGCGCTGGCCGACGCGCTCGAGCTGGCGTCGGACGACCTGGAGAACTTCCGCGTCGAGTGCTTCGACATCTCGCACACGGCGGGCGAGGCCACGCAGGCCTCGTGCGTGGTGTTCGCGCACCACACGATGCAGAACCGCGAGTACCGCCGCTACAACATCGACGGCATCACGCCCGGCGACGACTACGCCGCCATGCGCCAGGTGCTGCACCGCCGCTACGGCAAGCTGGCCGAGGCGATGGCGGCCGAGACCGAGGCCCTGGCCCCGGGCGACGCGGAAAGCGAAGGGGCCGAGGGCGTCGAGGCGCCGCCGCCCAGGACGCCGGCCGCGCGCATGCCCGACCTGGTGCTGGTCGACGGCGGCAAGGGCCAGGTGTCGATGGCGCGCGAGGTGTTCAGCGAACTGGGCCTGCCGCTGTCGCTGATCGTCGGCGTCGAGAAGGGCGAAGGCCGCAAGGTCGGGCTCGAAGAGCTGGTGTTCGCCGACGGCCGCGAGAAGGTCTACCTCGGCAAGGATTCGGCCGCCCTGATGCTGGTGGCCCAGATCCGCGACGAGGCACACCGTTTCGCCATCACCGGCATGCGGGCCAAGCGCGCCAAGGTGCGGGTGGGCGGCAGCCAGCTGGAAGACATTCCGGGCATCGGCCCGAAGCGCCGGGCGCGCCTGCTGCAGCGTTTCGGCGGCATCCGCGGCGTGGCGGCGGCGAGCGTGGAAGACATTGCGTCGGTCGAAGGCATCGCCACCGAACTGGCCGAGGAAATCTATCGCGCGCTGCGCTGAAGACGGGATTGCCCCCGACCTTCCAGCGCTTCACGTGTGCATGACACAATCGCCCGCATGTTCTGGACCCTACCGACCATCATGACCTGGACGCGCATCGTCGCGATTCCGTTGATCGTCGGCGTTTTCTACCTGCCGATCAGCGAACCGACGCGCAACCTGATCGCCACGGTCATGTTCATCGTGTTCGCCGCCACCGACTGGCTCGACGGCTACCTGGCGCGCAAGCTCAACCAGACCTCTTCCTTCGGCGCCTTTCTCGATCCGGTGGCCGACAAGTTTCTCGTCTGCGCAGCGCTGCTGGTGCTGGTGCATCTGCAGCGCGCCGACGTGTTCGTGGCGCTCATCATCATCGGCCGCGAGATCGCCATCTCGGCGCTGCGCGAATGGATGGCGCGCATCGGCGCCGGCAAGAGCGTGGCGGTCCACATGATCGGCAAGGTCAAGACGACCGTGCAGATGGTCGCGATTCCCTTCCTGCTCTATGACGGGCACCTCTTCAAGGTGATCGACACCGGCCTGTGGGGCCAGTGGCTGATCTGGATCTCGGCGGTGCTCACCGTCTGGTCGATGGTCTATTACCTGCAGAAGGCCATTCCCGAGATCCGGGCCCACTCCAAATGACGGCGGCCGTCTCGGTCCGCAACGCAGGCTGGCTGCGGGCGATGCCGGCGGTCTTCGTGCTGATCTGGAGCACGGGTTTCATCGTTGCGCGCTATGGCATGCCCTATGCGCCGCCCCTCAAGTTCCTTGCCGTGCGCTATGCGCTGTCGCTCGCCTGCTTCGGCGTGTGGGTCGTGCTCGCGCGCGTGGCGTGGCCGGCGAAGCGCGCGCAATGGGGGCACCTGGCGGTCACGGGCATGCTGATGCAGGCCGGCTACCTCGGTGGCGTCTGGGCGGCCGTGCATGCGGGCATGGGCGCGGGGCTGGTGGCGCTGCTGGTCGGCATCCAGCCGGTGCTCACGGCGGTGTGGCTGTCTTTCAACGGTGGGCGCATTTCGGGACGGCAGTGGGCCGGGCTGGCCCTGGGCTTCGCGGGGCTCGTGCTCGTGGTGTCGCGCAAGCTGGGGCAGGGCACCGAGGTCAATGCGCTGACGATGGGGCTGGCCGTGATGGCGCTGCTGTCCATCACGGCGGGCACGCTGTACCAGAAGCGTTTCGTCGCGCCTTGCGACGTGCGCAGCGCCAGCGCGGTGCAGATGGCCGCCGCGCTGCTCGTGACCCTGCCTTTTGCCGCGCTCGAGGCGCAGGCCATCGAATGGAACACGCACTCGATCGGCGCGATGGCGTGGTCGGTGCTGGCGCTGTCGCTGGGCGGCAGCTCGCTGCTCTACATGTTGATTCAGCGCGGCACGGCCACCGCCGTCACCAGCCTGCTGTACCTCGTGCCGCCGTGCACGGCGCTGATGGCCTGGCTGCTGTTCGCCGAACCGATCACCTGGACCACGGTGCTGGGCATCGGGCTGACGGCCGTCGGCGTGAGCCTCGTGGTGCGCGCCGAGCGCTGACGGCGCTTTCCTTTTCTTTCAGCGCCCGCCCGGCTTGACCGGCTTCCAGGGCTCCGAGCGGAATTGCTCGACGAGGTGATCGACCAGCAGGCGCACGCGCCGCGGCGTCTTCGGTCGCCACGGCGCGACCCAGTGGATGTCGGCATCGGGCATGCCGTACTGCGGCAGCACGCGCACCAGTTCGCCGCTCGCCAGCTGCGGTGCGATGTCCCAGAGGCTGCGCAGCATGACGCCGCGGCCCGCAAGGCACCAGTCGCGCACCATCTCTCCCGAATTGCTCGTGAGCGGGCCCTGCACCCGCACGCGTGCCGTGCTGCCGTCGCGCGCGTGGCGCAGCGTCCAGAGCGCGAACTGGCGCGATTGGGCGGCGTCGCCGTTCTCGCGCGCGATCAGGCAGTCGTGCGTGGCCAGCGCCTCCACCGTGGCGGGCGTGCCACGGCGTGCGAGGTAATCGGGCGAGGCGGCCAGCACGCGCTGGTTGCGCGCGATGCGGCGCGTGGTCCAGTCGGCGGCGCGGTGCTGCTGCACCGCCCACAGCCAGACGGCGCCGTCGTAGCCTTCGGCGCCCAGGTCGGGCAACTGCTCGCTCAGCAGCAGCTCGACCTGCAGGCCGGGATGCTGCGCCTGGAAGTCGGCGAGCGCCGGGCCGAGCCAGCGCCGGCCGAAGCCGAAGGTGGCCGCGAGGCGGACCGTGCCGATCAGCGCGTTCTGCCGTTCGCCGAGTTCGCTTTCGAGCGCCGCGAAGCCGTCGAGCAGCGTGCGCGCATGCAGGCACACGGCCTCGCCCTCGGCCGTGACGCTGAGCCGCCGCGTCGTGCGGTCGAACAGCCGCTGCCCGAGCCGTGCCTCCAGCGCGCCGAGCCGCTTGGTGATGACCGAGGGCACCACGTCGAGCGTGGCGGCGGCGCCAGCCAGGCTGCCCTGGTCGCGGATGGCCAGCACCAGTTCGAGATCGCCGCGTTCCATCGCGTGGGGATTCATGCCAAAGTGGAAAGTATGAATTGGCTGATTGTTGCTTGATGGCCGCCAGGGTGCAACGCACAATCGCGGCGTGACGGCTTCCTTCCTCGACTTTCCCCGCTTCGACATCGCCCGCGATGGCGTGCGCATCCACGGTCGCGTCGGCGGGCAGGGCGCTCCCTTGCTGCTGTTGCACGGCCATCCGCAAACGCACGCGATCTGGCACCGCGTGGCGCCCGCGCTGGCCGAGCGCTTCACGGTGATCGCCGTGGACCTGCGCGGCTACGGCGACTCGGGCCGACCGGCGGTCGACGCCGAACACGCGGTCTACAGCAAGCGGGAGATGGCGCACGACGCGCTGGCCGCCATGCATCACCATGGCTTCGAGCGCTTCGCCGTGCTGGCGCACGACCGCGGCGCGCGCGTGGCCCACCGGCTCGCGGCCGACCATCCCGGCGCGGTCGAGCGCATGCTGCTGCTCGACATTGCGCCGACGCTGGCGATGTACGAAGGCACCACCGAAGCGTTCGCCAAGGCCTACTGGCACTGGTTCTTCCTGATCCAGCCGCCGCCGCTGCCCGAGGCGCTGATCGCCTCCGACCCGGTGCGTTACATACGCAGCGTGATGGGCGGGCGGCACGCGGGCCTCGCGCCGTTCGCGCCCGAAGTGCTGGCCGAGTACGAACGCTGCATCGCCATTGCGGGCACCGCCGAAGCCATCTGCGAGGACTACCGCGCCTCCGCCACCATCGACCTCGTGCACGACCGCGCCGACATCGCCGCCGGCCGCCGCCTCGCGCAGCCGCTGCGCGTGCTGTGGGGCGAGCACGGGGCGGTGGGGCGCGCGTTCGATGTGCTCTCGCTGTGGCGCGAACGGGCCGACGACGTGTCGGGCCGCGCCTTGCCTTGCGGCCACTACATCCCCGAAGAAGCCTCCGAGGCCTTGCTGGCCGAGGCGCTGAATTTTTTCGTTTCCCCCGAACACCCAGGAGCCCACCCATGAGCACCCACAGAATCGCAGTCATCGCCGGCGACGGCATCGGCAAGGAAGTCATGCCCGAGGGGCTGCGCGTGCTCGATGCGGCGGCGCGCAAGTTCGGCATCGACTTGAAGTTCGACCACTTCGACTTCTCGAGCTGGGACTATTACGAGAAGCACGGCCAGATGCTGCCCGACAACTGGAAGGACCAGATCGGCGGCCACGACGCCATCTTCTTCGGTGCGGTCGGCTGGCCCGAGAAGATTCCCGACCACGTGTCGCTGTGGGGCTCGCTGCTCATGTTCCGCCGCGAGTTCGACCAGTACATCAACCTGCGTCCCGCGCGCCTGATGCCCGGCATCGTCGCGCCCGTGGTGCGCCGCGACGGCACGCCGCGCCAACCCGGCGAGATCGACATGTACATCGTGCGCGAGAACACCGAAGGCGAGTACTCGAGCATCGGCGGGCGCATGTACCAGGGCACGCCGCGCGAGATCGTGGTGCAGGAAACCGTGATGTCGCGCGTGGGCGTCGACCGCGTGCTGAAGTTCGCGTTCGAGCTTGCGCAATCGCGGCCGAAGAAGCACCTGACCAGCGCCACCAAGTCGAACGGCATCTCGATCACCATGCCGTACTGGGACGAGCGCGTGGTGGAAATGGCCAAGGGCTACCCGGGCATCACGCTCGACAAGTTCCACATCGACATCCTCACGGCGCACTTCGTGCAGCGGCCCGACTTCTTCGACGTGGTGGTGGCGAGCAACCTGTTCGGCGACATCCTGTCCGACCTGGGCCCGGCCTGCACCGGCACCATCGGCATCGCGCCCAGCGCCAACCTCAACCCCGAGCGCACCACGCCCTCGCTGTTCGAGCCGGTGCACGGCTCGGCACCGGACATCGCCGGCCAGGGCATCGCCAACCCGATCGGCCAGATCTGGTGCGGCGCGATGATGCTGGAGTTTCTCGGCCACAAGGACGCGCATGACGCGATCCTGGCGACCATCGAGAAGGTGCTCGCGCCCCAAAGCGGCGCACCGCGCACGCCGGACATCGGCGGTCGGGCGGGCACGGCCGACCTCGGAAAGGCAATTGCCGAGGCCCTTTGAAAAGTACGTCGCGAAACGCCCCTAAAATCGCGCGCTCCGCTGGGCTGCAGTGCGTTGTGTCTTATTGACACCCCGCAGACCAGTGGTTGTAATCCTCGCTGGCAGTGCGCTGCCGAGGCGTCAGGCCTGCCATGTTCTTGAGTCGCACCCGTCGCGGCCAGGTCGCAGCTGACGAAAGCCGACCAACTTTTTTTCGACAAGGGGCCCTTGTGAACAAGACCGAACTGATTGAGCACATCGCAAAGAACGCCGATATTTCCAAAGCCGCAGCGACCCGTGCGCTCGAATCCACCATTGGCGCCATTCGTACCACGCTCAAGAAGGGCGGTTCCGTGTCGCTCGTCGGTTTCGGCACTTTCGCAGTCGGCAAACGCGCAGCCCGCACCGGCCGGAATCCCCGCACCGGCGACGCGATTAAAATCAAGGCAGCCAAGATCCCGAAGTTCCGTCCCGGCAAGGCGCTCAAAGACGCGCTGAACTGAGGCTGTAGACTCGGAGAGTATTCCAGGTGGGGTGCTTAGCTCAGTTGGTAGAGCGGCGCCCTTACAAGGCGTAGGTCGGGGGTTCGAGCCCCTCAGCACCCACCACCACCCGATGCAAAGGCGAACACCGGTTCGCCTTTTTTATTGCCGTCCGGCGCCCGTCGAAAAAGAGTGTTCAAGCATGTTTGATACCTTCCGCAAGTACAACAAAGTCGTGATGATTTTCTTGTTCTTGCTGATCATTCCCTCGTTCGTCTTCTTTGGTGTCGAGCGCTACCAGGGCATGGGCGGCGACGAGAAGGTGGCCCGCATCCAGGGTCACGACATCACCAAGCCCGAGTGGGACCAGCAGCACCGCGTCGAGACCGACCGCATCCGCCAGCAGTCGCCCAACGTCGATCCGACGCTGCTCGACTCCGACGCGCTGCGCTACGCCACGCTGGAACGCATGGTGCGCGATCGCGTGCTGGCGGCCGCGGCGGTCAAGTCCAACGTATCGGTGTCTGAAGACCGCCTCTCGCGCATGTTCGCGCAGGACGCCGGCCTGGCCGCGTTTCGCACGGCCGACGGCAAGTTCGACCGCGAAGCCTTCCTGCGTGCCACCGGCCGCACGCCCGAGCAGTACGAAGCTTCGGTGCGCGCCGACATGGCCTCGCAGCAGGTGCTGCTGGGCGTGACGGGTACGAGCTTCGCGCCGGCGGCACTGACCGCGGCCACCGTCAATGCGTTCTACGACCGCCGTGAAATCCAGGTCGCGCGTTTCGCGCCCGAAGGCTTCGCGTCGAAGGTGACGGTGAGCGATGCCGACATCGAGACCTACTACAAGGACCACACGGCGCAGTTCCAGGCGCCGGAGCAGGCCAGCATCGAGTACCTCGTGCTCGACCTCGAAGCCGCGAAGAAGAACATCGTCGCGAACGAATCCGACCTCAAGACCTACTACGAACAGAACACCGCGCGCTTCGGCACCAAGGAAGAGCGCCGTGCGAGCCACATCCTGATCACTGCGCCGGCCAGCATGTCCAGCGGTGACCGGGCCAAGGCGAAGGCCAAGGCCGAACAGCTGCTGGCCGACGTGAAGAAGGCACCCGCCACCTTCGCCGACGTGGCGCGCAAGAACTCGCAAGACCCCGGCTCGGCCGAGAAGGGCGGCGACCTCGACTTCGTCACGCGCGGCGCGATGGTCAAGCCGTTCGAAGACGCGATGTTCGCGCTCAAGAAGAGCGACATCAGCGACCTCGTCGAGACCGAGTTCGGCTACCACATCATCCAGCTGACCGACATCAAGCCGGCCGTGGTGCCGCCTTTCGAGAAGGTGCGCGCCACCATCGAGAGCGAAGTGCGCGCGCAACAGGCCACGCAGGAATTCGCGAAGGCTGCGGAAATCTTCACGGACACCGTGTACCAGCAGCCCGAGAGCCTCAAGCCGGCCGCCGAGAAGCTGAAGCTCACGATCCAGACCGCGACCAACGTGCCGCGCACGCCCGCGCCGGGCGCCACTGGCCCGCTTGCGAGCCGCAACTTCCTGCAGGCGCTGTATGCCTCCGACGCGCTGGAGCGCAAGCAGAACACCGAAGCCATCGAAGTCGGTCCGAACCAGCTCGCATCGGGCCGCGTGACGCAGTACACGGCCGCACATCCGATTCCGCTGGCCGAGGTGAAGGACAAGATTCGCGCGCAGCTCATCACCGAGCGCGCCGCTGCACTGGCCAAGGCCGAGGGCGAAGCCAAGCTCGCCGCCTGGAAGGTGAAGGCCGACGGTGCCACTTTCGGCGCGCCGGTCACGGTGTCGCGCATCGATGCGCAGTCGCAGCCCGCACCGGTGATCGACGCCGCGTTGCGCGCCGACGGCGCCAAGCTGCCTGCGCTGCTCGGCGTGGATCTGGGCACGCAAGGCTACGCCGTGGTCCGCGTGACCAAGGTCGTGCCGCGCACGCCACCGACGGCCGAACAGGCGCAACAGGAAAGCATGCAGATCGCCCAGTCGGTGACTGCTGCCGAAGCCGCTGCGTACTACGAGCTGCTGAAGCAACGCTTCAAGGTGGAGATCCTCGTGCCGAAGCCGGTCGACACGCTGCCGACCGCTGCTGCGGCTCGCTGATACAGCCGAGCGACTGCTGCTCGCAACAAGCCCGGGTCCGACGACCCGGGCTTTTTTTTGGTCGCACGAGGGACAAGCGCCGCCCGCGCTTCTTGCCAGAATCCGGCGCATGGGAACCCTTTACCTCGTGCGCCATGGGCAGGCCAGCTTCGGTGCTGCCGACTACGACAACCTGAGCGAACTCGGTCACCGGCAGGCCGTGCGCCTGGGCGAATACTGGCGCGAGCGCGGCATGCGTTTCGATGCCGTCATCACCGGCACGCTGAAGCGCCACAAGCAGACCTGGGAGGGCATCGCCCAAGGATTGGGGCTGTCGCGCGACGACGTGTTGCCATGGCCGGGGCTCAACGAATACGACAGCGAGGCCGTCATCGCCACGGTGCACCAGGGCAAGCTCGAAAAGCCCGATTCACCCGAGATGTACCGGCATCACTTCCGTCTGCTGCGCGATGGACTCGGCGCATGGATGCAGGGGCGCACGGCACCGGTCGGCATGCCGAGCTACATCGACTTCCTGGCCGGCGTGACCACGGCGCTCGACCATGTGCGCGAGCGGCACCACGGCGCGAAGGTGCTGGTGGTGTCGAGCGGCGGGCCGATCAGCACCGCGGTCGGCCACGTGCTGGGCACGAGCGCCGAGACGACCATCGAACTCAACCTGCGCATCCGCAACAGCTCGGTGACCGAGTTCGCCTTCACGCCGAAGCGGCACATGCTCGTGACCTACAACACCTTGCCGCACCTCGATGGCCCGGCGTACGAGGACTGGGTCACCTACTCCTGAACTGCGTCAGGCCTGCCAGACGCCGTAGCCGGCGCGGCGCAGGGCGATGCCCAGGTCGACCTCCATCAGCCGCGCATCGTCATACGGCATCGGGTTGTAGCGTTCATAGAGCGCGGGCAGCAGCCGCAGGCCGAACTCCTGCACGAAGCGGTTGGCCTGGATGCCGGCCTTGTGCTTGTCGAAGCGGATGTCGGGGTCCAGGCCGGTCATGCCGACATAGACGAAGGGCTTGCCGAGTTGGTAGTCGGGGTTGGCGCGCCGGAAGCGGCCGTTGTTCCAGACGCGATCGTCGAGTTCGACCACATAGACGTGGTGACGGGCGCGTGGTTTGCGGGGCATCGGCGGGGAGGCCTCGCGAGGCTGGCTGAAAAGAATGCGGTGGCTCAGTCAGCCGGGGCCGCCGGCCGCAGGGCGCGGCACAGCGGCGGGGGCGTCATCAGCTCTTGCGCTTGATGAGGCCGTAGAGAATCAGCAGCACGATCGCGCCCAGCACGGAAGCGATGAAGCCGGCGCCCTGGCCGGCGGTGTACCAACCCATCGCCTGGCCCAAATAGGTCACGCCGAGCGAACCCGCGATGCCGATCAGCGTGGTGACGATGAAGCCGGCGGAATCGTCGCCCGGCTTGACGGCCCGCGCCACGAGACCCACGACGAACCCGATCAGGATAGTCCAGACGATGCTCATGAAGAAGTTCCTTTGATGAAGTGAAGTGGCGAAGGCCGGGCCCGGTCGGGCCGCTCGCATTCATGATAGCGGAGCCATTCGCGCGTCGGCGTCGCCCAGGCACATCGAACGGGCGACTGCGAAGTTATGCCCATGGGGCAGGGCGCATGTGTGGCGGCAGGCCATCGCGGGCGGCCTCTGAAAGCGTTGGGCCGCACATCGATGTGGCATTTCAGCGTCTTTGGTGATCGCGGGAGCGAAAGCCGTGATTTTTAACGCTACAATCAGAGGCTCTACGGTGGCTGTAGCTCAGTTGGTAGAGTCCCAGATTGTGATTCTGGTCGTCGTGGGTTCGAGTCCCATCAGCCACCCCAAAAAATTCAGTCCCAGCGCTATTTCTCAATAGCACCCAAGGGATTCCAACGCCGGGCTTGCCCGGCGTTGTCATTTCTGGCTTCGCCGTCGCTTCAAGCGCCAGGTTGCAAGCCGCATTCTTTCCCCGCCGCTCTGATTTTGAAAGTACCCAAAATGGTGCGCGTGTGTTGCGGGTTGTTGCATTCAACCAATGCGTCTGCATTTTTCTGCTGAAAAGGCGCTTGTGGCAAAAGTGGTTTGAATTAGAATTCAGCCGTTTTCAATTCACAACAGGAGTCCAACAATGGCTTCGTCACTCGCCGATATCAATTCCCAGATCCAGAAGCACGACGAGCAGATTGCCCAATTGCGCAAGCAGGCCGAAGACCTGCGTAACCAGGAACGGGCCGGCGTGATCGAAGAAGTGCGCAGGAAGATTGCGGAATACGGTTTGACCGCTTCCGATCTGAAGCTGGGTGGCGGCCGTGCGGCTGCAACCAAGCGCAGCGCAGGTCCTGCAGCCGCCAAGGCCGCCGCCAAATACCGCGGCCCGACGGGCGAAACCTGGTCCGGTGGCCGTGGCCGCAAGCCGCGCTGGGTCACGGAAGCCCTGGCAGCCGGCAAGTCGCTCTCCGATTACGAGATCAAGTGATTGCCTGCAGAATCAGTTGGACATTCGCCCAATAAAAAAGCCCGCTTCGGCGGGCTTTTTTATTGGGAAGCACGCAGGGTGATGCGCGCGTGCCCGATCAGTTCACCATCACGAGTTTTCCCTTGACGCCGCGCGATCCCATGTGCGCATAGGCGGCCTTCAATTCGGCCATCGGCATCGTGCTGTCGATCACCGGCTTGATTTTTCCCTGGCCGTACCACTGGGCCAATTCGGCCATCATCTGCGCATTGGCCTTGGGTTCGCGCTTGGCGAAATCGCCCCAGAACACGCCCACGAGCGACGCGCCTTTGAGCAGCGTCAGATTCAATGGCAGCGACGGGATCGGGCCCGACGCAAAACCGACCACCAAATAGCGACCGCGCCAGCCAATCGAGCGGAATGCCGGTTCTGCGAAATCACCACCCACGGGGTCGTAAATCACATCCGGGCCTTTGCCGTCGGTCGCCGCTTTGATGGCATCGCGGAAGCCATTGGGCAGGGCGT
This sequence comes from Variovorax sp. FW301-JW7, assembly GCF_058788795.1. Lineage (NCBI taxonomy): Bacteria > Pseudomonadati > Pseudomonadota > Betaproteobacteria > Burkholderiales > Comamonadaceae > Variovorax > Variovorax sp. FW301-JW7. The sequence continues at coordinate 77,222 of NZ_JBYTBC010000007.1, read as the reverse complement.
GCGTCGTGTAATTGATCGTCGCGTCGGCGCCAATCGAGCGGCAGAGTTCGCACTTCTCGTCGGTCGATGCCGCGGCAATCACTTTGGCGCCCGCCGCCTTGGCGATCTGGATCGCCGCGGTGCCCACGCCGCCGGCCGCGCCGAGCACCAGCACGGTTTCACCGGCCTTGAGCTGCGCGCGGTCCATCAGCGCATGCCACGAGGTGGCGTAGATCATGATGAAAGCAGCCGCATCCACGTGGCCAAAGCCTTCGGGCAGCGGCATGCACAGCGCGGCGGGTGCCAGCGTGTGGGTGCCGAAGCCACCGGTGCCCGAGAGGCACGCCACGTTCTGGCCGACCTTGAGGTGTGTCACGCCTTCGCCCACTGCCTGAATCACGCCTGCATATTCCGATCCGGGAACGAAGGGCAGCGGCGGCTTCATCTGGTACTTGTTCTGCACGATCAGCAGGTCGGGGAAATTCAGGCTGGCCGCCTTGATTTCGATCAGCACCTGGCCCGGGCCCGGCGTCGGGGTGGGCAGTTCTTTCCAGGTCAGCGCGTCGACGCCGGTGGGTTTTTCGCAAAGCCATGCGTGCATGCTCGGGGTCTCCTTCGAATGAGTCGTGTGGGCAATGAATTCGGGGCGATGATAGGCGGCGCCGTGGTGCGGTGTTGTCCCTGCTGCGACGCACCCCGCACCTACAATCCGCTGCACCCAGAAGCACCATGAAGATACTTATTTCCAATGACGATGGCTTTCAGGCGCCGGGCATCGTCGCGCTGCACGACGCGCTCAAGGACATCGCCGACGTCGAGGTCGTGGCCCCCGAGCACAACAACAGCGCCAAGTCGAACGCACTGACGCTGGCCGCACCGCTGTATGTGCACAAGGCGCACAACGGCTTCCGCTATGTGACGGGCACGCCGGCCGACTGCGTGCACATCGCGCTCAAGGGCCTGCTCGACTACCGCCCCGACCTGGTGGTCTCGGGCATCAACAACGGCGCCAACATGGGCGACGACACCATCTATTCAGGCACGGTGGGCGCGGCGATGGAGGCCTACCTGTTCGGCATCCCGGCCATCGCGTTCTCGCAGATCGAAAAGGGCTGGGCGCATGTCGATGCGGCGGCCCAGGTGGCGCGCCGGCTCGTGCAGCAGATCGAGCGCGAAAAGATGCTCGATGGCCCCGCCTTCCTGCTGAACGTGAACGTGCCGAATCGCCCGTTCGACGAGCTGAAGCCGGTCAAGGTGTGCCGGCTCGGCCGCCGCCATGCGGCCGAAAAGGTGATCACGCAGGACAGTCCGCGCGGAGAAACCATGTACTGGATCGCCGGTGCGGGCAGTGCCAAGGACAGCGGGGAGGGCACCGACTTCCACGCGACCGCCGACGGGCATATCGCGCTGACGCCGTTGCAGATCGACCTGACCGACCACGCCAACCTGGGCCAATGGCGCGAGACGGTGGCCCGTCTCGGCAATTGACGACATGGCGACCCCTCCACGGCCCAGTTTCCCGGTTCGACTGACCCCCACCGCCTCGGCCGCCACGCGCGGGCGCATGCCCGCCGTGCCGGTCAAGCCGATGGTGCCGTCCACGCCCTCGATGGCCTCCGATGCCGTGCGGGCGCGCATGGTGCAGAGGCTCGCGGCCCAGGGCATCAGCGATGCGCGCGTGTTGCGTGCCATGGGCGCGGTCGAGCGGCATCGCTTCGTCGACAGCGCGCTGGTCAACCAGGCCTACGAAGACACCAGCCTGCCGATCGGGCTGGGTCAGACCATTTCCAAGCCCAATGTGGTGGCCCGCATGATCGAGCTGCTGCTGGGCGCGCCGGCGCTGGCCGGCAAGCCACAAGATCGATTGGGTCGCGTGCTCGAGATCGGCACCGGCTGCGGCTACCAGGCCGCGGTGCTGAACGAGGTGGCCACCGAGGTCTACAGCATCGAGCGCCTGCGCGGGCTGCACGAGCGCGCGCGCACCAACCTGCGGCACTTCCGGCTGGCCACCGTGCACCTGATGTTGGGTGACGGCATGATCGGCTACGCCAAGGGCGCGCCGTACGCGGGCATCATCGCCGCGGCCGGCGGCGAGGCCGTGCCCGAGGCCTGGATCACGCAGCTCGCGGTGGGCGGGCGCATCGTCGCGCCGACCCATTCAGTCACCGGCGGACAAGCCCTTGTCGTGATCGACAAGACCCCCCGTGGGCTCGAGCGGCGCGTTCTTGAGGCGGTTCACTTTGTCCCCCTAAAATCGGGCATCGCTTGAAGGAATAACAAATGCAGGGTTTTGGCAATCGGAGTTTGTTCGCAGGCATCACGTTGGCAGTTGTGCTCGTGATCGCGGGCTGCTCCGCACCGCGGGGTCCCGCGCCGGTCGAAGACCGGGGCACGATGACGCGCGCACCCGGGGCGACGACGCCCGGTGGTCCCCCCATCACGACCGATGCGTCCGGCAAGCCGCTCGCCGGTATCGAGAATTACGGCAAGCCTGGCTACTACGCCGTGCGTCCCGGCGACTCCATCCGCCGCATCGGCAGCGAAACCGGCCAGCGTTGGCAGGACATCGTGCGCTGGAACAACCTCGACAACCCCGACCTGATCGAGGTCGGCCAGGTGTTGCGCGTGATTCCGCCGACCGGCGCCAGCAGCAGCACGGCCGTTGCCACGGCACCGTCCTCCTCTTCTTCCAATGAAGGTGCGACCACGAAGCCGGTGGCCCCGCAAGCCTCCGTCACGCCGGCTGTGCCGGCCAGCGGTGCGAGCGGCACCAAGTCGCCAGCGCCTGTCACGGCCTCGCCCTCGGGGCCGAGCAGCGGCAACTCGGGCGACGACGACCTGGGCTGGATCTGGCCCGCGAGCGGTTCGCTGATCGCCGGTTTCGACGAAGCCAAGAACAAGGGCTACGACATCAGCGGCAAGGCCGGCGACCCCGTGCTGGCCGCGGCTGACGGTCGTGTGGTCTACGCCGGTGCCGGCCTGCGCGGCTACGGCAACCTGATCATCCTGAAGCACAACAACACCTACCTCACGGCGTATGCGCACAACCAGACGCTGCTCGTGAAGGAAGACCAGTCGGTTCAGAAGGGCCAGAAGATCGCCGAAATGGGCAACAGCGATGCCGATCGCGTGAAGCTGCATTTCGAGATCCGCCGTCAGGGCAAGCCCGTCGACCCGTCGCGCTACCTGCCCAATCGGTGATGCCATGGCTGCCTCCCGCCCTCGCCGCACACTGCCCGTGCGCGGGCTGGCGGGGCAGGGCAGCCCTTCACCTCGAAGCAACGGGGGCCGCAATGGCCACCAGGACAGCGGCGACGAGCCGCTGAGCGCAGACTCCCTTCCCGAAGACGTCGACCACGGCCTGCCGATCGCTTCTGCAGCGTCGGCTTCGGTTCACGGTGCCGCCACCGAAGTCATGGGCGGCGAGGGTGCCGATGCCTTGACCATCTACCTGCGCCAGGTCCGGCGCACCGAACTGTTCACCCCGGCCGAGGAATACACCACCGCCTGCGCCGCGCGCGCCGGCGACTTCGCGGCGCGGCAATCGATGATCGAGCACAACCTGCGGCTCGTGGTCAACATCGCCAAGAACTACTTGGGGCGCGGCATGCCGCTGTCCGACCTCATCGAGGAAGGCAACCTGGGGCTGATGCACGCCATCACCAAGTTCGAGCCCGAGCGCGGGTTTCGTTTTTCCACTTACGCGACTTGGTGGATCCGCCAATCGGTCGAGCGCGCCGTCATCACGCAATCGCGGGCGATCCGCCTGCCGGTGCATGTCGTGCGTGAGCTGCAGCAGGTCTTGCGGGCACGCCGCACGCTCGAGGGCGACGCGGAGTTCCTCGCGAGCCGGCCGGACGGCGTGCGCGTCGAGGACGTGGCCGCGCTGCTCGGTCGCGAGGTGCAGGCGGTGGCCGACCTGCTGGCGTTGGCCGAGGCGCCGCGTTCGCTCGATGCGGGCGACGCGCGCGGCGAAGAAGGCTTCACGCTGGCCGACACCGTGGCCTCCGACGACGAGCAGGGCAACCCCGCCGGCGTGACCCACACGCACGAGGTGGAGCGCCTGCTCGACCAGTGGGTGCAGGCGCTCAACGCGCGGGAGCGCGAGGTGCTTGAAGGCCGCTATGGCCTGCACGACCGGGAGCCCGAGACGCTCGAGGTGCTGAGCGTGCGGCTGGGCCTGACGCGCGAGCGCGTGCGGCAGATCCAGAACGAGGCGCTGGCCAAGATGCGCAAGCAGCTGGCGCGCTCCGGCGTCGGCCGCGACGCGCTGTTCTAGGGGTCTGAAGAAAAGAAGGTAACCCGTCGCGGCCGGACCGCCCCGGCCACGCTGAGACAATCGGGGGATGACGGAATCCATCGAAGAAAAGAAAGTCCCCGCGAACCCCGCCGATGAATGGCTCCTGGTTGAGTCGCTCGACCTGGACGCACAAGGCGTCTCCCACAAGTCCGACGGCATGGTCGTGTTCATCGAAGGTGCGCTGCCCTTCGAGGAAGTGCAGTTCAACGTCCATCGGCGCAAGAACAACTGGGAACAGGGCACGGTCACGCAGATCCGCCGCGAGTCCTCGCAGCGCGTGCGCCCGGGGTGCCCGCACTTCGGCCTGCACACGGGCGCGTGCGGCGGCTGCAAGATGCAGCACCTCGACGCCGCCGCCCAGGTGGCGGTGAAGCAGCGTGCGCTCGAAGACAACCTCTGGCACCTGGGCAAGGTCAAGCCCGAGAACCTGCTGCGCCCGCTCGAAGGCCCGGCCTGGCACTACCGCTACCGGGCGCGCCTGTCGGTGCGCCACGTGGTCAAGAAGGGCACGGTGCTGATCGGCTTCCACGAGCGCAAGAGCCGCTACCTGGCCGACATGCAGGTCTGCCCCGTGCTGCCCAAGCAGGTCAGCGCCATGCTGATGCCGCTGCGCGCGCTGATCGGCTCCATGGACGCACGCGAGACCTGCCCGCAGATCGAGCTGGCCTGCGGCGACGCGCCGGACTCCACCGCGCTGGGCACCATCGCCCTGGTGCTGCGGCACCTGGAGCCGCTGTCGGGCGCCGACATCGGGCGGCTCAAGGCCTTTGCGGCCGAGAACGAAGGCGTTCAATGGTGGCTGCAGGCCAAGGGCCCGGACACCGTGAAGCTGTTGGAAGAGGGCGGTACGCCGCTGGCCTACCGCCTGCCCGCGTTCGGCGTGACGATGCCGTTCAAGCCCACCGATTTCACCCAGGTCAACCCGCACATCAACCGCGCGCTGGTCGGCAAGGCGCTGCGCCTGCTCGACGTGCAGCCCGAGGAGCGCGTGATCGACTGGTTCTGCGGCCTGGGCAACTTCACGCTGCCGCTGGCCAGCCAGGCGCGCGAGGTGCTCGGCATCGAGGGTAGCGACACGCTGGTGGCACGCGCCACCGACAACTTCCAGAGAAACCAACCTGCAACGCCCGAGCGGCGCGCACTGTCGGCCACCCGGTTCGTGGCGCGCAACCTGTTTGACATGACGCCCGAGATGCTGGTGGCCGACGGCAGTGCCGACAAGTGGCTGGTCGACCCGCCGCGCGAAGGCGCCTTCGCGCTGGCCAAGGCCATGGCCGACCTGCACCAGCAGCCTGAACTGCGCACCGGTGGCTGGACGCCTCCCAAGCGCATCGTCTACGTGAGCTGCAACCCGTCGACGCTGGCGCGTGACGCCGGCCTGCTGGTGCACCAGGCGGGCTACCGCTGCACCTTCGCGGGGGTGGTGAACATGTTCCCGCACACGGCGCACGTCGAGTCGATCGCGGTCTTCGAGCTGGAATGAAAAAAGGCCCCTCGGGGCCTTTTTTCTTGGGGGCGGGGAAGCCGCTCAGTCGCGCTCGCCGCCGAAGATGCCCAGCAGGGCCAGCAGGCTCTGGAACACATTGAACATGTCCAGGTACAGGGCCAGCGTGGCGCTGATGTAGTTGGTTTCGCCGCCGTCCATGATCTGCTTCAGGTCATAGAGCATGTAGGCCGAGAAGATGCCGATGGCGGCCACCGAGATCACCAGCATGCCGGTGCTCGAGCCCACGAAGACGTTGATGACGGCGCCGAGCATCAGCACCAGCGCACCGACGAACAGGAACTTGCCCATGCCCGACAGGTCGCGCTTGATGACCGTGGCCAGCGAGGCCATCACGAAGAACACGCCGGCGGTGCCGCCGAAGGCCGTCATGATCAGTTCGGGGCCGTTCTTGAAGCCCAGCACCATCGCGAGCAGGCGCGAGAGCATCAGGCCCATGAAGAAGGTGAAGCCCAGCAGCACCGGCACGCCGGCGGCCGAGTTCTTGGTCTTCTCGATCGCGAACATGAAGCCGAAGGCGCCGCCGAGGAAGACCATCAGGCCCAGCCCGCCGGTGAGCGAGCGGGTGATGCCGGTGCTCACGCCGATCCAGGCGCCCAGCACGGTGGGCAGCATGCTCAGCGCCAGCAACCAGTAGGTGTTGCGCAGCACGCGCTGGCGTTCGGCCTGCGGCAGTGTCTGGCCGTAGCCGGTGGAAGTGTCGAGGGTGGTCACACGGTCGTTCATGGCCGAAGCTCCTGAGGTTGCTGCATGCAATGACACGCAGTTGGGCGCATTCTAGGGGGCTGCAAGAGGGGGCTCTGCAAAGACCGTATGCCGGTTGTTCTTAAGCCCCCGCGGGACGCTGCGGCGCCCCGCCGTTATGCTGTCGGGTTTCGACGCAACCTGAGCTTATTCATGAAGACCAAATCATTCCTCGAACTCGCCGACGTCAAGGCCATCGCCGCTGCAGCGGAAGCCGAGGCCCTGAAGAACAACTGGGCCGTGACCATCGCCATCTCGGACGACGCCGGCAACCTGCTCTGGCTGCAGCGCCTGGACGGCGCCGCCGCGCTGTCCTCGCACATCGCTCCCGCCAAGGCGCACACCGCCGCCATGGGCCGCCGCGAGAGCAAGGTCTATGAAGACATCATCAACGGCGGCCGCACCGCGTTCCTGACGGCGCCCCTGGTGGAAGGCCTGCTCGAAGGCGGTGTGCCGATCGTGAAGGACGGCCACGTTATCGGCGCAGTCGGCGTGAGCGGCGTGAAGTCGAACGAAGATGCACAGATCGCCAAGGCCGGTATTGCCGCGCTCGGCCTGTAAGCCTTTTCATTTCGCCCAAAGCAAAACGCCGACCATCTGGTCGGCGTTTTCTTTTTTGGGGCTTCAGCGTGAAAAAAAGCTTGGCTAGTCGGCGAACCGTTGGCTAGCAAAAAACGACCCTTCGGAGATGAATCTCCTTGAGTCGCCCCACGATGAAACTTGCGCGAGGGGCGGGCTGAGCGACCTACTTGGTCAGGATCAGCTTGCCGAGTTTGGTGGCCTGAAGCCGGTAGAGCGAGCCGTTGTGCATGATGCCCACGGTCTTGCTTCCTTTCAGAAGCTCCGTGCTTTCGACCATCGGCGCCGGACGCGCCACCTGGATCGATGCATGACCGCCACCCGATTGGTCGAGCGAAGGGTGGTTCAGGACAGAAAAGGCATTCGGGGTGGCTGGCATCTGGAGTTCCTTTATGGAAGCGATGAGTGAATGATAATGATTCTCAATAAAAAGTCAATCGTCGCGATCAACTTTTTTTCGATCATTTCTTCACCCGTTCAGATCACTTCGTGTCGGGCTCCGTGATGAAGCCGATCTTGCGCACGCCGGCCTCACGCGCCTCGGCCATGGCCTTGGCCACGCGCTCGTAGCGCACGGCCTTGTCGCCGCGGATGTGCAGCTCGGGCTGCGGTTCCTTGGCGGCTTCGGCGGCCAGGCGGTTCGGCAGTTGGCTGTCGTCGATCTTCTCTTCGTTCCAGTAATAGGAACCGTCGGCCGTGACGCTGAACAGGATGTTCTGCGGCTTGGGCTGCTCGGGCTCGCTGCTGGCGCGGGGCAGGTCGATGTTGACCGCGTGCTTCATGACCGGCACGGTGATGATGAAGATGATCAGGAGCACCAGCATGACGTCGACCAGCGGCGTCATGTTGATCTCGTTCATCACCTCATCGGGTTCGTCTTGGGTTCCGAAAGCCATGATGCTGCTCAGCCCTTCTTGAGCGGAACCACGATCGCTTCATTGCCGCCGCTTTGCACGCGGGCGCCGGTCACGAAGTAGGCGTGCAGGTCGTGGGCGAAGCTGTTGAGCTTGGTCAGCACGAACTTGTTGCCGCGCACCAGGGCGTTGTAGCCCAGCACCGCGGGAATGGCGACCGCCAGGCCCAGGGCCGTCATGATCAGCGCTTCGCCGATCGGGCCGGCCACCTTGTCGATGGTTGCCTGGCCGGCCGAGCCGATGCTCATCAGCGCGTGATAGATGCCCCAGACGGTGCCGAACAGGCCGATGAACGGCGCCGTCGAACCCACCGAAGCCAGGATGGCCAGGCCGGTCTGCAGGCGGGCCGTGAAGGCGTCGATGCCGTTGCGCAGGGCGCGCGTGATCCAGTCGCTCACGTCGAGCGCGTCATGCAGGTGCGCCTTGGTGTTGCGGTGGTGGGCAGCGGCCTCGCGGCCCTCGAGTGCCAGGGCGCGGAAGGGGTTGCCGTCGCCGGTGCCCAGCTTGTTCAGGGCGGTGGCGAAGTCTTCGCTGTGCCAGAAGTCCTGCGAATGCTTGGCAAAGCGCTTGTAGCGGATGACGTCGAGCGCCTTCACGATGATCACGATCCACGATGCGAGGGACATGCCGATCAACAGAATCGCGACAGCCTTGGTGACGAAGTCGCCCTGATTCCAGACGTTCATCAAGCCAAAATGGGAATCCATACGAAGTTGCTCCAGAGAAAAATTAGTTCAGGACGTAGTTGACGGGGGCGTCGTAAGACATGGCCTGCACCACGCCGTTGACCTTGCCGGGCACGAACCGGCATTTCATGATGTATTCGACGGCCGCCTCGTCGAGGCGGTCGAAGCCGCTGGATTTCTTGACCTCGGCACTCTTGGGCAGGCCGTCGGCGCCCACGAGCACGCGCACGATCACCTTGCCCTGCTCGCCGAGCCGCTTGCTCATGGCGGGGTAGACCGCCTTCGGGTTCTGCAAATAGTCGGCATTGCTCGACGGCAGCTGCACGGCGGGCGGCGCCGGGGGCGACGGCGGCGGTGCGGGAGGGGCTGGCGGCGCGGGCGGTGCCGGTGGAGCGGGCGGGGGCGGCGGCTCGGTGGTGCCGGAGGGCGCATTCGGCGCAGGCGTCGGCTTGGGTTCGCGGATGGCCTGCGGGCGCGGCGGCGGCGGCGCCTTGCTCACCTTGGGTTGCGGCGGCGGAGGAGGCGGGGGCGGCGGATCGGCCTTGGGCTTCGGCGGTTCGACGAACTGGCTCAGGATCTCGACGGGAATCACCACTTCGGCGGCCCGGCGCAGCAGGCCGCTTTGCAGCGCCCACAGCGCGGCGCCGTGAAAGAGGATCACACCGCCGGCAATGACGACAGTGCGCGACAGGCCGAGAAAGGAGGGAGGGGGGGCAAAGCGGTCAGACACGATCAACCATTCGAATGCGGGCACTACAAATCGTGCCCCGATTGCAGCAAAACCGCTACAGAGACGCTACTTGCGAAAAATCCACCAGACAGAGCCGGCGACGAGGATCAGGCTGCCGCCGAGAGCCGAGACGAGTTCCATGCTTTGCTTTCCTTGATGGAGTTGGCAAGCTGGATCGCTCTCGGCGCCGATTCGCAGTTCAGGGCGGCGACCGGGTGAGAGACACTGCACTGCGCCACGATGTCGCGGGCACAACCTTCACACTGGCCACACTGGGTGGCCACGCCGAGTTCGAACTGGACTTCGTCGAAAGTCATGCCCGCGCGCACATGGCGTGCGATTTCACGGTCAGAGACTCGGCGGCAGACGCAAACGATCATGGCAGTGAAAGCGGCAGTTGGCTGGCTGTTGGATGTGACTCATTATAAATAAGAATCCATCGCATTTGCAATCACTATGACCGACATGCCACCGGACTTTGCAAGCCGGTGTTACACCTCGGCCCAGAGGCGCAGCAGGTTGTGATAGTGGCCGGTGAGCGCCACGGTTTCCTCGCATTCGCCCAGGCGGGCGCGCAGTTTCTGGATCGTCTGGTCGAGTTCGAACAGCATGCCGCGCTGGGCGTCGCTGCGCACCATGCTCTGCAGCCAGAAGAACGAGCACACCCGCGCCCCGCGCGTGACCGGGTGCACGCGGTGCAGGCTGCTCGCCGGGTAAAGGATCAGGTCGCCGGCCGGCAGCTTGACCTCGTGGGAGCCGTAGGTGTCGATCACTTCCAGCTCGCCGCCTTCGTAGTCTTCCGGCTCGCTCAAGAAGAGGGTGCACGACAGGTCGGTGCGCAGCTGCTGGCTGCTGCCCGGCACCGCGCGCACCGAGCCGTCGACGTGCACGCCATAGTGCTCGCCGCCCTCGTAGCGGTTGAACAGCGGCGGCACGAAACGCGCCGGCAGCGCCGCCGAAAAGAACAGCGCGTGGCGCGACAGCGCGGCCAGGATGGTCGCGCCGAGTTCGCGCGAGACGGGAGAAGACTCCGGCAACTGGCGGTTGCGTTTGACCTGCGCGCCTTGGTCTCCCACGGTTTCGCGGCCATCGACCCACTGGGTGGCGTCGAGCGCGGCGCGCATCTCGCGCACCTGGTCGGGACTGAGCACGTCGGGCACATGCAGCATCATTTCGGTGAACTCCACAAGAAAAAAGCCCCGGCGCAGGCCGGGGCTCGAGTTTCGCACTGCGTCGCCCGCCCGTGCCGGGGGTGACGCAGCCGTCGGGATCAGAACGCGAAGTTCGCGGTGATCTTGGCCGAGCGCGGCGTGCCCGGCGTGTAGCGGTAGCCGCTCTTGTTGATGGCGGCCGCGTACTGCTTGTCGAACACATTGGCGATGTTCAGCTGGATGTCGACGTTCTTGTTGATGCGGTACGACGCCATGGCATCGAACACCCAGTAGGCGTCGATGTACGCCGGCGTGCCCACGGCGCCGTCGGTGCCGCGGTGCAGCTTGCCGTTGTAGCGCGCGCCGCCGCCGACCGTCAGGCCGAACGGGAACTGGTAGGTGGTCCAGGCCGTGAACGAGTTCTTCGGCGTGTAGGTCAGCACGTTGGTGCCGTCGGCGGTGACGTTGGGACCGCTTTGCACCTTGGTGTCCATCGTCGTGAAGCCGGCGCTCATGCCCCAGCGTTCCGTGATGGTGCCCGCCACGCCCAGTTCGATGCCCTGCACGCGCTTCTTGCCGCTCTGGTAGTACAGCGCGGTGTTGGTCGGGTCCTGCACGACTTCGTTGCTCACGTCGGTGCGGTAGACCGCGCCGGTCAGCGACAGCTTGTCGTCCAGCACGTCCCACTTCGTGCCCACTTCGAAGGTCTTGGCCTTTTGCGGCAGGAAGTCGGTGCGCGCCGCGCTGCTGCCCGTGCCGGCGGCCGACAGCGAGAAGTTCGCGCCGCCCGGGGGCTGGGCCGAGGTGCCGTAGGCCGCATAGATGCTGCCGTTCTTCGCGGGCTTGTAGACCACGCCGATCTTGCCGGTGAACAGGTTGTCGGAGAGCTTGAGCGACGAGGGCACCAGCGTGCCGACCGGCAGGCCGGGGTTGGTCGCTGCGGTCGACAGCGTCGCGCTCTGGAACGAGGTGCTGTAGTGGTCGAAGCGCAGGCCGCCGGTGATCTGCCATTGCTCGTTGAGCTTGATGGTGTCGAAGGCGTACAGGCCGACCGTGTTGGTCACGCCCTTGCTGTCGGCGCCGCTGAGCATGCGGTTGTAGCCGTTCACGTACGGGTTCGGCGCGTACAGGTTGGCCACCGGCCAGGCGCCGTTCTGCACGACCTTGCCGTTGAACGTCGCGCCGGGGCTGAAGTAGCCCAGGCTCGACTGCTCTTCACGGATCAGTTCGACGCCCGCGCTGAGCGAGTGGCTCAGGCTGCCGGTGTTGAACTTGGCGGTCACGTTCGTCTGGTTGACGAAGATCGTGTTTTCCTGGTTCTTGTTGGTCGGCGAGTTGCGCGTGACCGTCCACGACGCGGGAAGGCCCGGGATCGGCGTGTCCAGGAAGGCGGCGCCCGCAGCCGGCGGCCGGCCGGTCGCGGCGAGGCCTGCGAGCATGAACGACGTCAGCATGTAGTCCTGCTTCGTCTTGCCGTAGCGGGTGGTGTTGCGCAGCGTGACGTCGGGCGTGAAGTCGTGCTCCACGCGCGCGGTGAACATGTCGGCCGTCACCTTGTTGAAGTCGTACGCGGTGCCGTAGAAGTTCTTTGGATTGACCGGTGCCGCGTAGTTCAGGAAGCTGCGGCGACGCGCACCGAGGGCGACCGGATCGGGGTTCGAGTAGCTGGGCAGGCCGATGGTCGGCACGCCGCCGTCGGGCACGTTGTCCTGGTCGACGTGCAGGTAGTCGAAGTAAAAGCGCGTGGGCGAGTTCAGCCCGAGCGCGATCGACGGTGCGATGGCTGTGCGCTTGTTCTTGACGAAGTCGCGGCCGGGCACGCCGGAGTCTTCCATCGCTGCATTCAGGCGGAAGGCCGCGCCGATGCCGTTGGCGCCGCTGAGCGACTTGTTCCAGTCGATGCTGCCGCGCTTGTAGTCGGCGCTGCCGAAACCGAGCGAGCCCAGGAAGCTGTCTTCGAGCTTCGGCTTCTTGGTGACGAGGTTGATGTAGCCGGTGGGCGAGGTGCGGCCCACGTCGGTGCCCGACGGGCCCTTCACGACTTCGACCTGCTCGATGTTGAACATGTCGCGCGAGACCGAGCCCAGGTCGCGGATGCCGTCTACGAAGATGCTGCTGGAGCTGTCGAAGCCGCGCATGAACACGGCGTCGCCGGTGTTCGTGTTGCCGTTCTCGCCCAGGAAGAAGGTGCCGACGCCGGCGGTGTTGCGCAGCGCTTCGGTGAGTGTGGTCGCGCCCTGTTCGCGAATGATCTGTTCCTTGATCACCTGGATGGTCTGCGGCGTGTTCACCAGCGGGGCCGTGAACTTCGGGTTGGCCGAGGTGTCGGTCTTGTAGTCGGCGGCGCTCGAGTCCTGCACGCGGACTTCAGGCAGGGCCCGCCCGGTCTGGGCAAAGGCGGCGGGGGCTGCGATGGCCAGCAGCGTGGCTGCGGCGGCACCCGAAAGATGAGGAACGGCGCGTGCGACGGCGTGCTTGCGGCTCTTGATATAGGCCATGTTGTTTTCTCCGGAAAGGGCGGGCGGACAGAGCTCGGCTGGCTGGGTCCGCGTGGCGCGCTCTCCAGGGAGAAAAGGGCGGCAAGACTGGCTGGGTGAGCTGATCTGCGAAGGGTTTGCAAATCGATTCAAATGATATTGGTTCTCAATATCAAGGCGCTCAACTGTCCACTTTTAACCCGAAAGTTTCTCTTTTTCCGTTGCCAGGACGCAACTGACGAGGCCGTGCCGGCCCGTCAGTAGACGTCGCGGCGGTAGCGTCCGCTGGCCGAGAGTTCGGCCCACAGCGTATCGCCGGCGATCTGCCGCAGCGCCGCGTCCACGCCCGATGCCATGCCCTGCAGGCTGCCGCAGACATAGACCGCGGCGCCATCGCGCAGCCAGGCCTGCAACGTGTCGGCCAGCTGCAGCAGGCGGTGCTGCACGTAGAAGCGCTCGGCCTGGTCGCGCGAGAACACCATGTCGAGCCGGGCGAGCGTGCCGTCGGCCTGCCAGGCCTCGATTTCCTTGCGGCAGAGGAAGTCGTGGGCGGACTGGCGCTCACCGAACACCAGCCAGTTGTCCTTGCGGCCGACGGCGGCGCGCGCGCGCAGGTGGGCGCGCAGGCCCGCCAGGCCGGTGCCGTTGCCGATCAGGATCAGCGGACGGTTCTCGTTGCCCTCGAGCCGGAAACCGCGGTGCGGTCGCAGGCGCAGCGCGACGGTGTCGCCGACCGAGAGTGTCGAGGTGAGCAGGCCCGACGCGGCGCCCATCGAGCCGTCAGGGTGCTGTTCCTGCCGCACGAGCAGCTGCAGTTCGCCGTCGGCGGGCAGGGAGGCGATCGAGTAGTCGCGTGGCCGTGCCGGGTCGCTTGCGACGGCGACCTGCACCAGGTCGCCCGACGCCCAGTGCGGCAGGGCGCCGGCTTGCGGCGTGAGGCCGAGATGAAAGACCGGGCCGCCGGTGCTGCCGGCGTTGAGCAGTTCGCGCCGCGTGAGCCGCCAGGGCGCAAAGCTCGCCGGGGCGTCGTCGCCGCCCTCCGGCGCATCGCCCCAGCGGGCGTGCCAATCGGCGAGCGCGGCGGGGTCGCTGTTGTCGACCTCGATGGGATCGAAGTCGCGCACGGCGCCGGCCGTGTGGAGCCACGTGTCGAGCGCGCGGCCGAAGCCACAGAAGTGGGCGTACTGACGGTCGCCCAGCGCCAGCACGGCGTAGCGCAGCGACGGCAGTGCCAGCGGCGCGCCCATCACGCGTTCGGCGAACACGCTGGCGCCGTCGGGTGCATCGCCCTCGCCGTAAGTGCTGGCCACGAAGAGGGCGCGGCGGGCCGAGGCCAGCGTGGCGCTGTCGAGGGCGTTGAGGGCCATCACGCGCACCGCGGTGCCCGCTGCGCGCAGCCGTCGCGCGGTCTGCCAGGCGATGGTTTCCGCCTGGCCGGTCTGGCTGGCGAACAGCACGAGGGTGGGCGACGCCTCCGCGCCATCACCGGCCGACAGCGCCGCAGCTTCACGGGCTGCAGTGGCGTGCAGCCGCCGCTGACGTGCATAGATGCCCAGGCACAGCGCGGCATAGGCCGCGACCGTCGCGCTGGCCCCCAGCGCACGCCACAGGGTCTCGGTCATGCGCCGGCCTGCGCCTGCCACGCGCGCGTGGCGCGCTCGGAGATCGATCCGTCGTCGGCGCGGGAGATGAACAGGGCCGCGATGTCGCGCTGCTGCGCGAAGGCCAGGCCCTCGTCGGGGCCGAGCACGGTCAGCACGGTGGCGAGCGCATCTGCCTGCATGCACTGCGGGTGCAGCACGGTGACGCTGGCCAGCGGATGCGCCACCGGCTCGCCGTCGCGCGGATCGATGGTGTGCGACCAGCTGCGGCCTTCGATGGCGCGCCGGTGCCAGCGGTCGCCCGAGGTGGCCACCGCCATGTCGGCCAGGGCGATGCGTTGCGGGGTCGGCATCTCGGTGTCGACCTGCACCTGCCACGGCGCACCGCCGGGCCGCCGGCCGATGCCGCGCAGCTCGCCGCCGATTTCGAACAGCAGGTCGGTGAAGCCGAGCGCGCGCAGCGCGTCGACGCCGTGGTCCACCGCGAAGCCCTTGGCGATGCCCGACAGGTCGAGCTGCACGCCGCCGGGTTGCAGCAGCGTGTGATCGGTGGCATCGAATGCCAGCCGTTGCCAGCCGACGTTCGAATGGATCGTGGCCAGTGCGTCGGGCGACGGCAGGGCGTTGTCCTGCGCCGCCGCAGGTCCGAAGCCCCAGCGCGCCACCAATGCGCCCACCGTCGGATCGATCGCGCCGTCGCTGGCCTGTGCCCACGCGAGCGCGCACTGCATCACCTGCGCGAACTCCGCCGGCAGCGCATGGCGCGAACCGGCGGGCGCGGTGTTGAAGCGGCTGATGAGGGAGTCCGGCTCCCAGTGGCTCATCTGGTCGATCACGCGCGCGAGCGCGGCCTCGACCGCCTCGCGCACTTGCGCGAGCGGCAGCATCTGCGGGTTGTTGACGCGCAGCGACCAGGTCGTGCCCATCGTCTGCCCGCCGAGCTGCTGGAGGCTGGCGGGATCGGCGGGGCGGGGGACGGCCGCGTTGGCGTAGCCGCCCGCGCGCCAGGTGCTGAAGGAAAGGCCCAAGGAAAAACGCAGGGTCAGGGCATCACTTCCAGGGTGGCCGCGTAGCTCAGGCGGCGTTCCTTGGCTTGGGGCACGGTGGTCTTGCTGTCCTTGGTGCTGGCGTCGAGCCAGTACATGCCGGCGCTCGGCCAGGTCACGCTGAACTGGCCCTTGTCGTCGGTCTTGAGCTTGATCTCTTCGAGCTTGTCGCGGTACTGCGTGTTGCCGGCGGTCACGGTCACTTCGAGGTCCTTGGCGGGCTTGCCGTCCAGGTGCAGCGTGAAGGTGGCCTTCTCGCCCTTGGCCAGATCGGTCGGGCTGCCGGCGGCAATCAGTTCCAGGCCCTGGCCGATGGGCTTGAGCGCCGAGGGCTTGCCGACGGTCACGAAGGTTTCGATGCGGCCGGCCGATTGGGTGATGGTCACGTCCTGTGCATCGGCCGGGATTTCCTTGGCGATGGTTTCGGCCGTGCCGCGGGCGCGCTTGTTCTGGCCCGTGGCCTTGTCCTTCCAAGCGGCGAACGCGCCGTTGTTGACCACCGCGATGCGGTAGGTGCCCGGCTGGGCGACGCTCACGTCGAACACGTTGCGCAGCTTGAGCTTGGCTTCGGATTCGGGCTTGACCGTGCTGCCGTCGGGCGCGGTGATCTGCAGGCCGTCCAGGCGCAGCGGCGCGTGGTTGGCGACGAACAGGTCGTTCGACACGGCCGCGTCGACGCTCACGGTGTCGGCCTTCGACAGCACGGTGGTCGAGGGCAGCAGCCACGCGTTGTGCGCCTGGGTCACGGAGGCAACGGTCGAAAGGGCGAGGGCGAGGCCGGCGGCGCGCAGGGTGAAGCGGGTCATGGTGGTCCTTGGAATGAGAGAGGGGGCGGATCGGTTGGAAGTCAGGGCTTGAGTTCGAGCTTGATCTCGCCGAGCTCTTCCTTGCCGGCGGCCACCGGTTGCGCGGCGGCGGTGGGTGGCCACTGGAACGGGATGGTCACGACCTCGCGGCCGCCGACTTCACGGGCGGCTTCCACCACCAGCTTGTAGGCGCCGGGCGCGAGCTTGGGCATCGCGCCCGAGCCTTCGGTGAAGCTCAGCTGGTGCTTGCCGGCAGGCTTGGAGGCGCCGGTCACGCCGTCGACCGGCACCGCCAGTTCGCGGCCGCCGCGGCGCCACCACTGGCGCATGTCCTTGAGCCACTTGGTGCCTTCGCCCTCGGGGTTGTTGGTCTTGGTGCGCACGTCGTACCAGACGGCCAGCGTGCCGGCCATCGTGCTGTCGGCGCGCTCGATCCAGGTCGCCACGTAGGGACGGTGGTACTCCGACACGTTGAGCCGGGGAATCTCGATGTTGACCGACAGGCCGGCAGCGATGGCCGGGGCCGCGAACAGCGCCGACATGGCGATCGGCGCGAGCGAGTAGCGAAGGTGCACGGGGAAACCTCTTTCTTCCTGAATCAGCAAAGACAACGCACCGGCCGATCCGTCGATTGGACCGGTCAGTGAATGAACAGCAACGCGAGCAGCACCGGCACCACCAGCCCCATGCCCACCATGGGCCAGGTGAAGGGGCGGTTGCCCGCATGCATCTTGAGAATGAACAGCCCGGTGACCGAGAAGACCAGCGTGGCCGCCGCGAAGATGTCGATGAACCAGCTCCAGGCCGTGCCGGTGTTGCGGCCCTTGTGCAGGTCGTTGAAGTAGGAGAGCCAGCCTCGGTCGGTGCGCTCGTATTCGACCTCGCCCTCGGGCAGGCTCAGGCGCAGCCAGGCGTCGCCGCCGGGGCGGGGGAGCGAGAGGTAGATTTCGTCGTCGGACCACTCGGCTTCGCGGCCGGCGGTGTCGATGTCCCATTGCTTGCGCAGCCAGGCCTGCAGTTCGGCGGGCAGCGGGGCCTTGCCCTGCTGGGCCTTGGCGGCCGGCAGCTGCTGTTCGAGGCGGGCGCGCAAGGCGTCGTCGACCGTGCCGTTGTGCGTGGTGACCACCGGCTTGGCCTCGATCTGGCCCGCGTGGTTGAGCGTGAAGCCCGTGACGCTGAACAGGATCATCCCGACGAGACAGATGGCGGAACTGACCCAATGCCACTCGTGGAGGGTCTTGAGCCAATAGGCGCGGCGGCGGTTGTCGGAACGGGCGGGGGCAGTCATCGAAAGCGCGAATTGTAGTCGCGCAGATGAGAATGACTGCTATTCAGTGCGGATAAAGTTAAGTAAAGAGCAATAAAAAACGGGGCCGAAGCCCCGTTTGTTTGCAATGCGGTTGCAGCGTTTACTCGAGCTCGCCCACCTGCAGCTGCAGGTAGTTCTGCAGGCCGACGCGGTCGATCAGGTCGATCTGCGTCTCGAGGAAGTCGATGTGCTCCTCGGTGTCGTCCAGGATCTCTTGCAGCAGGTCGCGCGAGACATAGTCGCGCACCGATTCGCAATGCGCGATGCCGTCCTTGATGGTCGCCTGCGCGCCGGTTTCGGCGCCGAGGTCGCAGCGCAGCAGCTCGGGCACGTCTTCGCCGATGTTCAGCTTGCCCAGGTCCTGCAGGTTGGGCAGGCCGTCGAGCATGAAGATGCGGTCCATGAGCTTGTCGGCGTGCTTCATCTCGCCGATGGATTCTTCGTATTCCTTCTTCGCCAGCTTGTCCAGGCCCCAGTGCTTGAGCATGCGGTAGTGGAGGAAGTACTGGTTGATCGCGGTCAGCTCGTTCTTGAGCTGCGCCTGCAGGTGTTCGATGACTTTGGGGTCGCCCTTCATGATTATTTTCCTTGTTCTGAAAGCGGTGATTGTCGGAGGGGCGAACACGCGCTTGCAAGCAAACCCATGCTGCGCCGGTCTGCATGCGTGTGATGGTGATACACGTTCGTATTGACCTGACGCAAGGCGATGCGCGGCGCGATGGCAAACATAGCGGGTTCCAATACTTTCAATAGTTGATATCTATCAAAAACAATATATTGGTAGTTATACTCATGGCTCGCACTTATTTTTCCAACCGCAGCATCCAAGGAATCACATGTCCCTGATCAACACCGCAGTCCAACCCTTCAAGACCCAGGCCTACCTCAACGGCAAGTTCATCGATGTGTCCGACGAGACGCTCAAGGGCAAGTGGTCTGTGCTGATCTTCATGCCGGCGGCCTTCACCTTCAACTGCCCGACCGAAGTCGAAGACGCGGCCGACCACTACCCCGAGTTCCAGAAGCTGGGTGCCGAGGTCTACATCGTGACCACCGACACGCACTTCTCGCACAAGGTCTGGCACGACACGTCGCCGGCTGTCGGCAAGGCCAAGTTCCCCCTGGTGGGCGACCCGACCCACACGCTGACCAACGCGTTCGGCGTGCACATCCCCGAAGAAGGCCTGGCACTGCGCGGCACCTTCGTGATCAACCCCGACGGCATCATCAAGACCGCCGAAGTGCACTCCAACGAAATCGCCCGCGACGTCAAGGAAACCCTGCGCAAGCTCAAGGCAGCGGTCTACACCGCCGAGCACCCGAACGAAGTCTGCCCGGCCAAGTGGAATGACGGCGACAAGACCATCGCTCCGTCGTTCGACCTCGTCGGCAAGATCTAAGCGCCCCGCGCAAAGCCCGGCGCTCACGAGGCCCCGGGCTTTTTTTGTCCCCAGTTGATAGTTTTCAGATATCGAAAGTGAGTCCCTCATGCTTGACGCCAGCACCAAAGCCCAATTGAAGAGTTACCTCGAGCGCGCCACGCAGCCGATCGAGATCGTTGCCTCGCTCGACGACAGCAAGGCTTCGGGCGAAATGCTGTCGCTGCTGAAGGACGTGGCCGAAGTCTCGCCGCTGGTCACGCTGACCGAAAGCCGCGACGACAACCACCGCAAGCCCTCGTTCTCGGTCAACCGCCCGAGCGAAAACCACGGCCCGCGCTTTGCCGGCCTGCCGATGGGCCATGAATTCACGTCGCTGATCCTTGCGCTGCTGCAGATCGGCGGCTACCCACCCAAGGTCGAGCAGGCCGTGCTCGACCAGATCAAGGCGCTCGACGGCGACTTCGAGTTCGAGATCTACGTCTCGCTCACCTGCCACAACTGCCCCGACGTGGTCCAGGCGCTGAACCTGATGGCCATCCAGAACCCGCGCATCCGCACCACGATGATCGAGGGCGGCACCTTCCAGGACGAAGTCAAGGAACGCCAGATCATGGCCGTGCCGACCGTGTTCCTGAACGGCACCGAGTTCGGCCAGGGCCGCATGAGCCTGGAAGAAATCCTCGCCAAGATCGACACCAGCGGCGTCGAGCGCGAAGCCGCGAAGATCGCCGCCAAGGACGCGTTCGACGTGCTGATCGTCGGCGGTGGGCCCGCCGGTGCCGCAGCCGCCGTGTACGCCGCGCGCAAGGGCATCCGCACGGGCGTCGCCTCGGAGCGCTTCGGCGGCCAGGTGCTCGACACGCTGGGCATCGAGAACTTCATCTCGATCAAGGAAACCGAAGGCCCGAAGTTCGCCCACGCCCTCGAAGAGCATGTGCGCGACTACGACGTCGACATCATGAACCTGCAGCGCGCCAAGGCGCTGGTGCCGGGCAAGGACCTGATCGAGGTGCAGCTCGAAAGCGGCGCATCGCTCAAGAGCAAGACCGTCATCATCTCGACCGGTGCCCGCTGGCGCAACATCAACGTGCCGGGCGAGCACGAGTTCAAGAACAAGGGCGTGGCCTACTGCCCGCACTGCGACGGTCCGCTGTTCAAGGGCAAGCGCGTGGCGGTGATCGGCGGCGGCAACTCGGGTGTCGAAGCCGCCATCGACCTGGCCGGCATCGTCGGCCACGTGACGCTGATCGAGTTCGACACGCAACTGCGTGCCGATGCCGTGCTGCAGCGCAAGCTCAAGAGCCTGAAGAACGTCGACATCTTCACCAACGCGCAAACCACCGAGATCACCGGCGACCAGAAGGTCAACGGCCTGGTCTACAAGGACCGCGCATCGGGCGAACTGAAGAAGGTCGAGCTCGAAGGCGTGTTCATCCAGATCGGCCTGGTGCCCAACACCGACTGGCTCAAGGGCACGGTCGAACTCACGAAGCACGGCGAGATCGTCGTCGATGCGCGCGGCCAGACCTCGGTGCCCGGCGTGTTCGCGGCGGGTGACGTCACCACGGTGCCGTTCAAGCAGATCATCATCGCGGCCGGCGACGGCGCGAAGGCGGCGCTCGGTGCGTTCGATCACCTGATCCGTACGACGGCCCCTGCGTGAGTAAGTCTTAAGTGCCTGAAGTTGTGAAGATGAGAATTATTCTCATACAATAAAAACACGGGCACACCGCTGCCCCTTATTGCCAGCCAGGTCACTCGCGCAGCCTCTGCGCCCCAAGGTCCAGCAAGCAGTTCATCAACTGTTTCCTGGACCTTTTTCGTGGCCGCTCATTTCCCTCGACCGTCTTCCCCTCGACCCGCGCTGCTGCCCTGGCTGATCGCCTCCGCCTTCGGCATGGCCGCCGCCCCCGCGTGGTCCCAGCAACTCGCGGCGCTCGGTGAAGTGGTGGTGAGCGGATCGCGTTCGGAGCAGGCCAGGGACGACCTGCCGCTGAGCATCGAGGTCATCAACCGCCAGGATATCGAGAGCAAGCAGATCCACGACATCCGCGATGCCGTGCGCGACCTGCCCAACGTGTCGGTCAAGCGCTCGCCGGCGCGCTTCGGGTTGGCGCAGGGCAACACAGGGCGCGACAGCAACGCGGGCTTCAACATCCGCGGCCTGGACGGCAACCGCGTGCTGCTGCTGACCGACGGCATCCGCACGCCGCGCAGCTACGTGTTCAGCGCCAATGCGTTCGGGCGCGACTACTTCGACATCAGCCTCGTCGAGCGCATCGAGATCATCAAGGGCCCGGCCTCGGCGCTCTACGGCTCGGACGGCCTGGCCGGGCTGGTCAACTTCATCACCCGCGAGCCCTCGTCCTTCCTGCGCGAGGGCAAGACCTTCGGCGGCAGCGCGAACATCGGCTACAGCGGTGAAGACAACGGCGTGCGCGGCGGCGTCACGCTCGCGGGCAAGGCGAACGACGTGCTCGAATGGCTCGTGTCCGCCAACCTCGGGCGCGCCAGCGAACTCGAGAACCGGGGCTCGCTCAACGTGCCCAACCTCGACCGCACCACGCCCAACCCGCAGCGCGACCAGACCCGCTCGCTGCTGGCCAAGGCCATCCTCACGCCCAACGCCGACCAGCGCCACGCTTTCACCTTCGAGCACGTCGAGAAGCGCAGCCGCTACAACCTGCTGTCGGGCGTCGCCAAGCCGCCGTATGCGTCCACCTCGGTGATCGGTCTCAACGCCAAGACCGACCTCGACCGCGACCGCCTGACCTACGAAGGCCGGTTGCGCCTGAACAGCGTGGTGGCCGACAACCTGCTCGCCGTCGTGAGCTACCAGAAGGCCGGCTCGCGCGAATACATCTACGAAGACCGCTTCACCGCGGCCGACCGCACGCGCGACGTCACCTACGACGAGAACACCTGGCAGTTCGGCCTGCAGGCCGACAAGACGATCCGCATGGGCAGCTGGGCCCAGAAGATCACCTACGGCCTGGACTACACGCGCACCAACGTCGAGAACCTGCAGACCGGCCTTGTGCCGCCGGCCGGCGAGAGCTACCCGCTCAAGCGCTTCCCTGACACGCGCGAAACCTCGAGCGCCTTCTACATCCAGGACGAGTTCATCCACGACCGCTGGAGCATCACGCCCGGCATCCGCTTCGACCGCTTCTCGCTCGACGCGAAGCAGGCGGGCTTCAACGCGCAGGCCGTGTCGCTGTCGGGCTCGGCCGTGTCGCCCAAGCTGGGCGTGCTGTTCCGCGCCACGCCGCAGTTCAGCGTGTACGGCAACTACGCCTCGGGCTTCAAGGCGCCCAACGCGTTCCAGGTGAACAACTTCTTCGAGAACGTGATCTCGGGCTACAAGACGATCCCGAACCCGAACCTCAAGCCCGAGAAGAGCCAGAACATCGAGCTGGGTGTGCGCGGGCGCACCGGCGTCCTGAGCTTCGACGTGGCCGCCTTCACCGGCGACTACAAGGACCTCATCGAGAACGACAAGCTCGTGGGCGGGCGCGGTATTCCGCGCATCGACCCGCTGATCTACCAGACCGTCAACGTCGGGCGCGCGCGCATCAGCGGCTTCGAGATCAAGGGCGAGCTCGACTTCACCGAGAACGGCAACGGTTTCTCCGTGCCCTTCGCCTACGGCCGCACGCAGGGCCGCGACCGCACCAACAACCGGCCGCTCAACTCGATCGATCCGCAGAAGTTCAGCGCCGGACTCAAGTACCAGGCGCCGGCCTGGAGCGTGCGCCTCGATGCGGTCCATCATGGCGCCAAGGAGTGGGAAGACGTCGATCGCAGCGAAGTGACCACGGGCCTGCAGTTCCGCACGCCGGCGGCCACCACGCTGGACATCAGCGCGCAGTGGCGCATCCGCAAGGACCTGCGCCTGAACGCGTCGGTGACCAACCTCACCAACAAGCGTTACTGGATGTGGAGCGATGTGCGCGGCGTGACGACCACCTCGGCCATCCGCGACGCCTACACCCAGCCGGGCCGCAGCTTCAACGTCTCGCTGGTGGCGGACTTCTGAACCGCACCGCCACTTCTCTCACAACAAAGGACACCCGATGAATGCCGAAGACATCCGCACCCGTTTCGCCGAACTGCGCGCCAAGGGCATGCGCCACAAGGACGCCGCCGCGGCCATGGGCCTGAGCGAAGGCGCCGCCATCGCGGCGCACACGGGCGCACACGACAAGGCGCTGCGCGCCACGCGGCTGAAGGGGCCGTGGGTCGAGCTGCTGCAGGCACTGGAGCTGTGCGGCCCCGTGCTGGCGCTCACGCGCAACGAGACCACGGTGCACGAGAAGACCGGCGTCTACGAGAAGGTGTCCGGCAGCGACGCGATGGGGCTCGCACTGGGCGAGGCCATCGACCTGCGCCTGTTCTTCAGCCGCTGGCATGCGGGGTTCGCGGTCAGCGAGGCGGCGGCCAATGCCGGCGTGCCGCCATCGCTGAGCCTGCAGTTCTTCAACCCGCAGGGCGTGGCGGTGCACAAGATCTTCGTGCGCGATGCGACCGACCGCGACGCGTTCCAGTCGGTCATCGACACCTACGCCGCCGTGCCCGATGCGCCGGTGCAATTCGTGCCCGCCGAGAAGAAGGCAGCGCCGCGCGACGACAGTGCCATCGATGCGGTCGCACTGGCCGACGCCTGGCGCGGCATGCAGGACACGCACGAGTTCTTCGGCCTGCTCAACAAGTTCGACGTCGAGCGCCAGCAGAGCTTTCGCCTCACCGAAGGCGAATTCACGCAACGGGCCGAAACGGGTGCGGTGCGCGAGCTGCTGCTCGAGGCTTCGTTCGACGGCACGCCGATCATGGTGTTCGTCGGCAGCCCCGGCTGCATCCAGATCCACTCGGGGCCGGTCGTGCGCATCGAGCCGATGGAGATGCACGGCATGCAGTGGCTCAACGTGCTCGACCCCGGCTTCAACCTGCACCTGCGCGAAGACCGCATCGCGAGCGTGTGGATCGTCCAGAAGCCGACCAGCGACGGCATCGTGACCTCGGTCGAGGCCTTCGACGGAGAGGGCGAGCTGATGGCGATGTTCTTCGGGGCGCGCAAGCCGGGCGTGCCCGAGCGCACGGAGTGGCGTCAGATCGTGGCCAAGCTCTCGCGGCTGGTCACTTCTGAGGTGCAAGCGCGATGAGTACCGAGACCGTTCCGGGCGTGGTCGAGATCAAGGCCTTCGTGCCGGCGAAGGACTTCGCGCTGTCCGTGGCCTTCTATCAGGACCTGGGCTTCACGCTGGCCTCGAACGAGGACGGCATCGCGTACTTCTTCTGTGGCGAGAGCAGCTTCCTGCTGCAGGACTTCTACGTCCAGACCCACGCAGAGAATTTCATGATGCACCTGCTCGTCGATGACGCGCTGGCCTGGTGGGACCGCGTGCAGGCGCAGCGGCTGACCGAACGCTATGCCGTGCAGACCACGCCGCCCGCCGAGCGCCCTTGGGGCATGGTCGATTTCACGCTGACCGACCCGACCGGTGTGCTCTGGCGCATCGCGCACAGCATTCCCCGGCGCGGCTGACGCGCGTCTTTCTCTTTCGCTGTCCGTGACCCCATGACTGAAACACGCGATTCCTCTTTTCTTTCTTCTTCCATGCCGCGTCGTCGTGATGCGCTGCGCCTGCTTTCTGCTGCAGCGCTCGGCGCGGGCGTGTGGCCAGCGTTCGCACAGGACAGCAAGCGCCTGCCGCGGCTGGTCACGGTCAGCGGTGCGATCACCGAGGTGGTCTATGCGCTCGGTGCCGAAGGCCAGCTGGTCGGCACCGACACAACCAGCCTGTTCCCCGCTGCGGCGCGCGCCACGCCCAAGGTGGGCTACATGCGCCAGCTGTCGGCCGAAGGGCTGCTCTCGCTGAAGCCCGACGCGATCATCGCGACCAACGAGTCGGGCCCGACCGTCGTGCTCGACCAGATCCGCACGGCCGGCGTGAAGGTCGAGATCATCGAGGCCGACCACACCTGGGGTGAAGTGCAGCGCAAGGTGCAGGCCGTGGGCCGCGCTGCTGCCAAGGAGGCGCAGGCGCGCGAACTGCAGGCCCGGCTCGATGCCGAGTGGGCGCAGGTGCTGCAGCGCATCGGCGGCGCGAAGGGGCGCAAGCCGAAGGTGCTGTTCGTGCTCTCGCACAGCGCGAGCCCGCAGGTGTCCGGCGAGAAGACCGCGGCGCATGCGGTGATCGGCTTCGCGGGTGGCGTGAATGCACTGGGCGGCTTCCACGGCTACCGGCCGATGACGGCCGAGGCCATGGCCAGCGCGGCGCCCGACATCATCCTCACGAGCACGCAGAGCATCGAGGCGCACGGCGGCGTCGAGCGCTTCTGGCAGCGGCCCGAGCTGGCGCTCACGCCGGCCTACAAGAAGCGCGCGCTCATCACGCAGGACGCCTTGCTGCTGCTGGGCTTTGGCCCGCGCCTGCCGGCCGCCATCGGCGAGCTGCACGACAAGTTCCAGGCCGCGCTGGCATGAGCCAGCGCTTGGGGGCGCGTGCCGTGCTGGGCGGCAGCGCGGTGCTGCTCGTCGCAGCCTTCGCGGTGGGCGCCGTGTCGGGCGCCTACGCCATCAGTCTTTCGCAGCTGTGGAATGTGTTGACCTCGCTGGGGCAGGGCGCAGGCAGTCAGTCGCCCGAGCACCTCGTGTTCCTCAACATCCGTTTGCCGCGCCTGGTTCTCGGCGTGGCGGCGGGCGCGGGGCTCGGCATGGCGGGCACGCTGATGCAGGGGCTGTTCCGCAATCCGCTGGCCGACCCGGGGCTGATCGGGATCAGCAGCGGCGCGGCGCTGGCGGCCGGCGTCACCATCGTGCTGGGCGCCTCGTTCTGGCCGATGCTGCCGCGCACGCTCGGCAGCTGGACGCTGGTGCTCATGGCTTTCGGCGGTGGCTTCGTCGTGACCTTGCTGATCTACGGCCTGTCGCGCAGCGAGGGCGGCACGCGCATGGCGCTGATGCTGCTGGCGGGCATCGCCATCAACGCGCTGGCCGGCGCCGGCCTCGGCCTGCTGAGCGTGATGGCGACCGACGAGCAGTTGCGCAGCCTGCAGTTCTGGCTGTTGGGCAGCCTCGGCGGCGCGCGCTGGAGCGCCGTCCTGCTGGTGGGGGCGGCGGTGCTTCTTTCATGCTGGGCCGCGGCATCGCTCGCTTCGCCCTTGAACGCCATCGCGCTCGGCGAGGCGCAGGCGGCGCTGCTCGGCGTGGACGTCGAGCGCACCAAGCGGCGTGCCGTGGTCATCACCGCTGTGGCGGTGGGCGCGGTGACGGCCACGACCGGGATCATCGGTTTCATCGGCCTGATCGCGCCGCACTGGGTGCGCATGGTGGCCGGGCCCGATCACCGCATCGTGCTGCCGGCCTCGGCGCTGCTGGGCGCGGCGCTGGTGCTCGCGGCCGACACGGTGGCGCGCACGGTGATGGCGCCGGCCGAACTGCCGCTGGGCGTGCTCACGGCTTTCATCGGCGTGCCGATGTTCCTGTTGATGCTGCGGCATTTCAGGGGGCGCATATGACGACGGTGACGGGACACGGGGCGCTGGCGTGCGCCGGCGTCGAGGTGCGCATCGGCGCGAAGACGTTGCTGGCGAATGCATCGGTCGAACTGACGCCGGGCCGCGTGACCGCGATCCTCGGACCGAACGGCGCGGGCAAGTCGACGCTGCTGTCGGTGCTCGCCGGCCAGCGCGAACCGACGCAGGGCAGGGCGATGCTCGACGGCCGACCGCTGTCAGACCACGGCATGCCCACGCTGGCATTGCGCCGGGCCCTGATGCCGCAGGAAAGCGCGGTCGCCTTCGACTTCACGGCGCAGGACATCGTCGCGCTCGGCCGCTACCCGCACCGCCGCGCGCCGACTGGCGACGAGGACGCGATCATGGCCGAGGCGATGGCGCTGACCGACGTCACGGCGCTGGCGCCACGCATCCTCAACACGCTGTCGGGCGGAGAGAAGGCGCGGGTCCACCTGGCGCGGGCGCTGGCCCAGCTCTGGCATCCGCGCCCCGACGGCGCGAGCCGCTGGCTGCTGCTCGATGAGCCGACCGCCGCGCTCGACCTCGCGCACCAGCATTCGGCCATGCGCCTGCTGCGCGCCTGGGCGGCACGGGGTGTGGGCGTGGTGGCCGTGCTGCACGACCTGAACCTGGCGCGGCGCTATGCCGATGAGGTCGTGGTGCTGGGCGCACCCGGCGGCCTGTGCCAGGGGGCGACCGCCGACGTGCTGCAGCCCGCGCTGATCGAGGCCGTCTGGCGCATGTCCTGCCAGCCGGTGACCGGCGCCGACGGCGTCACGCAGTATCTGTTCGGATAGCCCGTCGGGCGAGCGGTGCTTGCTACTGAAAAGCTAGCAAATCAGTAGACCAACCGCTCCGGCCGCAGCTCCTGCAGGATCGTCGTCGCGATTTCCTCGATCGACTTGGTGGTCGTCGAGAGCCAGCGGATGCCGGCGCGCCGCATCATGGCCTCGGCCTCGCTGATTTCGTGGCGGCAGTTCTCCAGGCTGGCGTAGCGCGAGTTGGGCCTGCGCTCGTTGCGGATCTCGCTCAACCGCTCGGGCTGGATCGTCAGGCCGAAGATCTTCTTGCGGTGCGGGCTCAGCGCCGGCGGGAGCTGGCGGCGGTCGAAGTCTTCGGGAATCAGCGGGTAGTTGGCCGCCTTCAGGCCGTGTTGCATCGCCAGGTAGAGCGACGTGGGCGTCTTGCCGCTGCGGCTCACGCCGACCAGGATCACGTCGGCGCCTTCCAGGTCGCGGTGGCTCTGGCCGTCGTCGTGCTGCAGGCTGAAGTCGATGGCCGCGATGCGGTCGTTGTAGGCCTTGCTCTTGCTGACGTCGCTGAAGCGGCCGATGCGGTGGTTCGACTTCATGGCCAGCTCGATCTCGAGCGGCCGAACGAAGGTGCCGAACATGTCGAGCAGCATGCCCTTGCAGCCGGTTTCGATCACGCCCAGCACGTCCATGTTGGCCAGCGTGGTGAAGACGATGGGCCGAACGCCCTCGACCTCGGCCGTGTGGTTGATCTGCCGCACCGCCTGGTGCGCCTTGTCGACCGTGTCGGTGAACGGCAGCCGCACGTGGCGCGGCTTCATCTCGAACTGGGCCAGAACGGCGTTGCCGAAGGTTTCGGCGGTGATGCCGGTGCCGTCGGAGACGAAGAAAACAGTGCGTGTATGCATGGTGTTGCTTTTGCGGCGGAGTCCTGCGGCGCGCGCGACCTGCCACGCCTACAATCCGGGCCATTATCGGGAATCCGCTTTCCCCACCCCCTCGAATTCTTTCCATGCACACCGCGACCGCACCCAAAGCAACGACAACGATCGTGCTGCGCCGTCTGCATGCAGCGCCGGTTTCAACTTCTGGAGCTTCCCCATGTCTGCACTTTTCGAGGCGACCGCACTGGTCGTGCCATTTGAAAACCTGAGGATGACCGACGTCGAGTCGGTTGGCGGCAAGAACGCCAGCCTCGGCGAAATGATCTCGCAACTGCCACAGGGCGTGCGCGTGCCGACCGGTTTTGCGACCACGGCCCATGCGTTCCGCCAGTTCCTGGCGCACGACGGCCTGGCCGACAAGATCAGCAAGCGCCTGGCCGCGCTGGACACCGAAGACGTGCGCGCCCTGGCCGCCGCCGGCGCTGAAATCCGCGCCATGGTCGAGGCCCAGCCGTTCCCGGCCGACCTGCAGAAAGCCATCGGCGAGGCCTTCGCCACGCTGAGCGCCGGCAACCCCGCCGCCTCGTTCGCCGTGCGTTCCTCGGCCACCGCCGAAGACCTGCCCG
Source organism: Variovorax sp. FW301-JW7 (assembly GCF_058788795.1). Lineage (NCBI taxonomy): Bacteria > Pseudomonadati > Pseudomonadota > Betaproteobacteria > Burkholderiales > Comamonadaceae > Variovorax > Variovorax sp. FW301-JW7. Next base: position 48,231 of record NZ_JBYTBC010000007.1, on the reverse strand, counting down.
ACGCCTCGTTCGCCGGCCAGCAGGAAACCTTCCTGAACGTGGTCGGCATCGACGACGTGCTGCACAAGATGAAGGAGGTGTTCGCCTCCCTCTACAACGACCGCGCCATCAGCTACCGCGTGCACAAGGGCTTCGAGCACGACGTGGTCGCGCTGTCGGCCGGCGTGCAGCGCATGGTGCGCTCCGACCTCGGCGCCGCCGGCGTGATGTTCACCATCGACACCGAGTCGGGCTTCGACCAGGTCGTGTTCATCACCTCGAGCTACGGCCTGGGTGAGACGGTGGTGCAGGGCTCCGTGAATCCCGACGAGTTCTACGTGCACAAGCCGACCCTCAAGGCCGGCAAGAAGGCCGTCATCCGCCGCAACCTCGGCTCCAAGCTGATCCAGATGGAGTTCGCCACGCCTGAAGAGAAGAAGGCGAGCGGCAAGCTGGTCAAGACCACCGACGTCAAGGCCGAGCAGCGCAACCGCTACTCGCTGAGCGACGCCGACGTCGAGCAACTGGCCCGCTACGCGCTGGTGATCGAAGAACATTACGGCCGCCCGATGGACATCGAGTGGGGCAAGGACGGCACCGACGGCCACCTCTACATCCTGCAGGCGCGTCCCGAAACGGTGAAGAGCCAGCAGCAGGGCAAGGCCGAGCAGCGCTACAAGCTGCTGGGCAAGGGCGCCGTGCTGGCCGAAGGCCGTGCCATCGGCCAGAAGATCGGCACCGGTGCCGTGCGCATCGTGCACAACATCAGCGAGATGGACCAGGTGCAGGCCGGCGACGTGCTCGTCACCGACATGACCGACCCCAACTGGGAACCGGTGATGAAGCGCGCGGCTGCCATCGTCACCAACCGTGGCGGGCGCACCTGCCACGCGGCCATCATTGCGCGCGAACTCGGCATTCCGGCCGTGGTCGGCTGCGGTGATGCCACCGACCTGCTCAAGGACGGCACGCTCGTCACCGTGAGCTGCGCCGAGGGCGACACCGGCTTCATCTACGACGGCCTGCTCGAGACCGAAGTGACCGAAGTGCAGCGCGGCGTGATGCCCGAGATCGATCTGAAGATCATGATGAACGTGGGCAACCCCCAGCTCGCCTTCGACTTCGCGCAGCTGCCGAACCACGGCGTGGGCCTGGCGCGCCTGGAGTTCATCATCAACAACAACATCGGCGTGCACCCGAAGGCGATCCTCGACTACCCGAACGTCGACAACGACCTGAAGAAGGCCGTCGAGTCGGTGGCCCGCGGCCACGCCTCGCCGCGTGCGTTCTACGTCGACAAGGTGACCGAGGGCGTCGCGACCATCGCTGCCGCGTTCTGGCCCAAGCCCGTCATCGTGCGCCTCTCGGACTTCAAGTCGAACGAGTACCGCAAGCTGATCGGCGGCAGCCGCTACGAGCCCGAGGAAGAAAACCCGATGCTGGGCTTCCGCGGCGCTGCGCGCTACCTGAGCGCCGACTTCGGCGAGGCCTTTGCCATGGAGTGCGAGGCGCTCAAGCGCGTGCGCAACGACATGGGCCTGACCAACGTGCAGATCATGGTGCCCTTCGTGCGCACCCTGGGCCAGGCCGAGCGCGTGACCACGCTGCTGGGCGAGCATGGCCTCAAGCGCGGCGAAAACGCGCTCAAGCTGATCATGATGTGCGAGGTGCCGAGCAATGCGGTGCTGCCGGAAGAGTTCCTGAAGTTCTTCGACGGCTTCTCGATCGGTTCGAACGACCTGACCCAGCTCACGCTGGGCCTGGACCGCGACTCCGGCCTGGAGCTGCTGGCGGCCGACTTCGACGAGCGCGACCCGGCCATCAAGGCACTGCTGAGCCGTGTCATCAAGGCCTGCAAGGACCAGGGCAAGTACGTCGGCATCTGCGGCCAGGGCCCCAGCGACCACCCGGACTTCGCGCTGTGGCTGGCGGAGCAGGGCATCGAATCGATCTCGCTGAACCCCGACAGCGTGATCGACACCTGGCAGCAGCTGGCCCAGCGAGGCTGAGTCCCCGCGCGGCGGGTATGCCCCAAGGCATGCGCCGCCGCGTGATGCACCGCGGCGAATGGCGGAAATCCCCATGGGGGATTCCCCCGTGCCCGCTCGCGCAAATGAAACAAAGTGCGTTTCCGGTGTCAGACTCGTGACATTCGCAGGCGGCGCACCCCGGCTGCCTGCCTGAGGCGACGCCGGCCCATCAGGGCCCGTGTCAGCACTTCGCCGGAGACCCCCATGATTCTTGTCAAGACGGAAGCCGGACAGCAGGTCCTCAAGGACCGCTCGGTGCCGTTGACGCCGCGCCAGCGCTCGGCCTTCATCCAGTTCGACGGCAAGCGCTCGATCGACGATGTGCTGGGCTCGGGCCTGGGCATCGGGCGTGAAGAGGTCGATCAGATGATCGCGCTGGGCCTGCTGGCGTCCCTGGACGGCCAGCCGGCCGCGGCGCCCGCAGCCGTGGCGGCGGCCCCGGCGCCGGCTGTTTCTTCCGGCCGCAGCCGGCAACAGCGCTACAAGGATGCGTACCCGATCGCCACCCAGCTGACCGGCAGCCTGGGCCTGATGGGCTTCCGGCTCAACCTCCAGGTCGAAGGCACGACCAGCTACGAAGACCTCCTGGCGCTGGCGCCCAAGATCCGCGCCGCCGTCGGCGCGGAGAAGGCGGCCGCCCTCGACAAGGCCCTCAACGACTGAGGCGCCTTGCCGGATCGCGCAAGACAGGGCTATAATCGCCGGCTTTGCCTTGCCATACCGCGCCCGACGCTGCGGATGGCTTTTCCTCTTCTACGGAAGAATCCACAAGGAGTGCCATGCGTCACTACGAAATCATCTTGCTCATCCACCCGGATCAGAGCGAACAAGTTCCGGCCATGCTGGAGCGTTACAAGGGCCTGATCACGGCCGGCGGCGGCAAGGTCCACCGCGTTGAAGACTGGGGCCGCCGTCAGCTGGCTTACCAGATCAACAAGCTCAACAAGGCCCACTACCTGTGCGTCAACATCGAAGCTGAACAAGCCGTGATGGGTGAACTGGAACACGCGTTCAAGTTCAACGATGCCGTGCTGCGTCACCTGACCGTTCAGAAGAAGAAGGCCGACACCGGTCCTTCGTCGATGATGAAGACGGTCGAGCGCGAAGAGGCCCGCAAGGCCCAGCAGGCCGAATACGCCGCCAACAACAACTGATGGCGTGACGGCTGCCGCTACGGCGACCGGGGTCAACCAGCTTCTGCTGACCGCCTCTGTCGCCGAACTCGGAACCCTGCGATACACGCCAGCTGGCCTGCCCGCCCTCGATCTGAAGCTCGACCATGAGTCGACGCTCCAGGAGGCGGGAAAGCCCCGGCAGGTGAAGACGGCCCTCAAGGCTGTTGCGTTCGGCGCCATCGCCGAGCGGCTCGCAGCGCAGTCGATGGGAAGTCTCTGGCGATTCCAGGGGTTTCTCGCGACACCGGGCAACGGCAAGCATCCGGTCCTGCACATCCAGGATTTTCAGCAAGATTAATTTTCGACAAGAGGTCCCCCAATGGCCACGTTCAAGAAATTCAACAAAGACAAGCGCCCGAAGCGCAACACCCAGTCGCTGCTGTTCAAGCGCAAGCGCTTCTGCCGTTTCACCGTCGCTGGCGTCGAGGAAATCGACTACAAGGACATCGACACGCTGCGTGACTTCATCAGCGAAAACGGCAAGATCATCCCCGCACGCCTGACCGGCACGCGCGCGATCTACCAGCGTCAGCTGAACACCGCCATCAAGCGCGCGCGCTTCCTGGCCATGGTGCCGTACAGCGACCAGCACCGCGTCTAAGAAGGAGCACACACCATGCAAATCATTCTTCTGGACAAGGTTCTGAACGTCGGCGGCCTGGGCGACATCGTCAAGGTTAAGGACGGCTACGCACGCAACTTCCTGATCCCCTCGGGCCGCGCCCGTCGCGCCACCGCTGCCAACAAGGCCGAATTCGAAGCCAAGCGCGTCGAACTCGAAAAGGCTGCCGCCGCCAAGCTGGCTGAGTCGCAAGCCCAGGGCGAGAAGCTCGCCGGCTCGACCGTCAAGCTGACCCAAAAGGCTGGCGTGGACGGCCGCCTGTTCGGTTCGGTCACCAACGGCGACATCGCCGAAGAGCTGAACAAGCAAGGCTACAAGGTTGCCAAGTCGCAAGTGCGCCTGCCCAACGGTCCGATCAAGATCGTCGGCGACAACACCGTGAGCGTCTCGCTGCACACCGACGTGGTCGTCGAGATCACCGTCACGGTCTACGGCGAAACCGCCTGATCGTCTGCAGCGCCCCGTGCGCTGACGCAAGAAAGCCGCCTTCGGGCGGCTTTTTCTTTTCTGCGCACGAGTTGTCCACCTCGCCGCACCGGAAGTTCACTGTTTATTAACAACCTTGTCCACACACGCCGCGCCCTGCGCGGCTTAGCATGCAGGGTTGCAAGGGAAGTCCATGTCCGCCGTTTTCTCCTATGCCGACAATGATTCGTCGGCCGACCGCCAGATCGCGCAATTGCGCATTCCGCCTCACTCCATCGAGGCCGAGTCCAGCGTGCTGGGGGGCTTGTTGTTGGACAACGGCGCCTGGGACCGCATGGGCGACCTGCTGGTCGACGGCGACTTCTATCGCCACGAACACAAGCTGATCTACGCGGCCATCGGCGGACTGATCAATGCCAGCAAGCCGGCCGACGTGATCACGGTCTTCGAGCAGTTGCAGAACCTCGGCAAGGCCGACGACATCGGCGGGTTGGTCTACCTGAACTCGCTCGCGCAGTACGTGCCGAGCGCGAGCAACATCCGGCGCTACGCCGAGATCGTGCGCGAGCGCTCCATCCTGCGCAAGCTCGTGTCCGCCGCCGACGAGATCGCGACCAACGCCTTCAATCCGCAAGGCAAGCCGGTCGACAAGATCCTGGACGAAGCCGAGCAGAAGATCTTCAACATCGGCGAAGAAGGCACGCGGATGAAGCAGGGCTTCCAGAGCATGGATTCCCTGGTGGTCGAGCTGCTCGACCGCGTGACCGAGATGGCCGAGAACCCGAACGACATCACGGGCGTGCGCACGGGCTTCAACGACTTCGACAAGATGACCTCGGGCCTGCAGCCGGGCGACATGATCGTGCTGGCCGCGCGTCCCTCGATGGGCAAGACCTCGCTCGCGATCAACATCGCTGAGCACGTGGCGCTCGAAGAGGGGCTGCCGGTGGCGGTGTTCTCGATGGAAATGGGCGCCGCCCAGCTGGCGGTGCGTATCGTGGGTTCCATCGGCCGCATCGACCAGGGTCACCTGCGCACCGGCAAACTCAGCGACGAAGAGTGGCCGCGCCTGACCGAAGCCATCGAGAAGCTGCGCACGGTGTCGCTGCACATCGACGAGACACCGGGCCTTTCGTCCAGCGAGTTGCGCGCCAATGCGCGCCGACTGGCGCGCCAGTACGGGCGCCTGGGCCTGATCGTGGTCGACTACCTGCAGCTCATGTCGACCAGCAGCTCGGGCGACGAGAACCGCGCCACGGCCGTGGGCGAAATCTCGCGCGGCCTGAAGATGCTGGCCAAGGAACTGAAGTGCCCGGTGATCGCGCTGTCGCAGCTCAGCCGCGGCGTGGAAGCGCGGACCGACAAGCGCCCCATGATGAGCGACTTGCGCGAATCCGGCGCCATCGAGCAGGACGCGGACATCATCATGTTCATCTACCGCGACGACTACTACAACAAGGAGTCGAAGGAGCCGGGCGTGGCCGAGGTGATCATCAGCAAGCACCGGAACGGCCCGACTGGTACCGTCAAGCTGGCTTTCCTGAAGCCGATCACCAAGTTCGAGAACCTGGTGGGCTACAGCAACAACGACGAGTACTGACCGCAGGGCGGCTCGTCAGCTGGCTTCGCTGTCGGGCCCGGGCGTCGAGGCCGGCGGCTTCTGCGCCCACTCCTTGTGCCGCGCCGCCTCGGCCTTCACCTGCCGCAGCAGGTCGGCCAGTGTCTTGCCGGGTTCGTCCTGGAAGCGCGTCGCGAGCACGTCCACCGCCTCCATGCGGTCGACCCGGAAACCGCGGAAATCGTTGCGCAGCTCGCACCACGTCGAGAGCGTCCAGACCTTGCCCCAGTAGAAGCAGCCCAGCGGACGCACCGTGCGCTCGCTGGCGTCGCCCGAGACGTCGCGGTAGTGCAGTCGCAGCTTCTGGTGCGCCTGCACGGCCTCGCGCAGTGTCTGCAGCCGGGTGCGCAGGGCGTCGTCGAGGCCGAGCGCGGGCGCATACAGCGCCAGCGCCTCGGCCGACACGCGCGCCGCCGGTGGCAGCACCGACAGGATCTTTCCCAGGCCCGTTTCGATGTTGCGCGCCATCGCCGGATCGACCCAGCTCTGGGTCATGCGCGCGGCGGCCACGAGCGCCGACGCTTCGTCTTGCGTGAACATCAACGGCGGCAGCTCGAAGCCCGCGCCCAGCCGGTAGCCGACGCCGGCCTCGCCCTCGATCGGCACGCCCTGGTGCTGCAGGTCGGCCACGTCGCGGTACACCGTGCGCTCGGACACCTCCAGGCGCTGTGCCAGGAAGGCGGCCGTGGTGAGCCGGCGGCCGCGGATGAGCTGCACGAGCTGGAAGAGGCGGTCGGCGCGTCGCATCAACGCGTTCCGACGAGCTTCCGGGCGAAGTCCTCGACAAAGTAGCGCTTGCCGCGCTGGACCACCGTGTGGCCTTCGGCCTCGAGTCGCGACATTTGGGCCTCGATGCCGCCCGGGTACTTGGGATTGAGCTCGCCGCCGATCTTGAGCGTGCGCCAGTACGGCGTGCCCGGCGTGCGACCGGCGCCGGTCGTCATGGCTTCCTCGGTGGCGTGGGCCACCATGTGGGCGAAGATGGCCGTGGTCACGGTGCAGCCGATGGTGGCCTGGTGGCGCGCCGCGATGTCTTCGCCGATGCCGAGCACGGTCGCGAGCCGGCCTTCGGGCACGCCGCGCATGGCCTCCTCGACTTCGGCGGGCGAGGGCGTGGCGATGGTGCCCTCGCCATGCCGCGCGCGCATGGCCTGGGGAATGGCCTTCACGTTCGGCAGGTTCGGGTAGCCGGCCAGCCTGTCGCGCCAGCCCTTGCGTGTGCTCATGAGACTCCGATGTAGATCGCCACTGCGTCCGGCCCCTCGTAGGCTTCGAAATCGCTGCGGTAGCGGCGCACGACTTCTGGGTGTGCCTCGAAATACTGCCAGATGCGCTGCCAGGTGGCGATCACCATCTGCGGCATCTCGCCGCGGCCGGTGAACACGAGGTAGTCGCCGGCTTCGATGGCGACGCTGTCCGCGCCATCTGAGACGGCCACGCCAGCCGTCACGTCGAAGGCGCCGTGCGCATCCGATTCGTAGGCGGAGTAGACGCTGAAGATGCGCGTATCGCCGGTGCGGTGTGGCGTCGAGTCGTAGGTTTGCTCGCCGAAGAAGCGGTTCCACAGTGCGCCGATGCGCGCGGTGGCGGGGTCGTTCTCTTCGCGGTTGGTGGTGCGTGCCGTGAGGCCGGAGACCCGGAAGGCGTCGTGGTGTTGGCGGATGGGGTCCATGCGTTGTTTCTCCGGAAGTGTTGGATGAGGAGGGCGAAGGCGCTCAAAACAGGAGCGCCTTCGGCTCGGCCTTCATCGTCTGCGCGATCAGTTTCATGTCGATGTCGGTGATGTCGAACAGGCCGAAGCGGAACTTGTAGCCCCATTGCTTCGGGGTTTCGATGAAGGCGAGGCGTTCGATCAGCGGGGCGATGGGCGCCTCGTGCGCGGCGACGTAGGCCACGTCGCGACGCCACGGGACGAAGCCGTTGCCCATGTCGAACTCGTACGGGTCGCCCGGCTGCACGATGCCGAGCGACACGAAGCTTTGCAGCTTGTCCGTGCCGCCGAACACCGTGGCCGGCGAATAGTAGGCCACGCGGTCGCCCGCTGCCACGCGCTTGAGCGGCGCGAGCTTGCCGTGGCCCACCTGCATGAACCCGAGCGGCCGATGGTCCCGGCCGCGCCGGGCATGCTCGGCGCTGGCGACCGCAATCCAGTTGCGCTGTGCCATGGCGTTTCAGGCCGGGGCGTGCAGGCCGACCTCGTTGCCTTCGGTGTCGCGCAGGTGGGCGATGAAGCCCATGCCCGGCGGCAGCGCCGACTTGGGCGCCACGATCTGCCCGCCGGCCGCTTCGACGCGCGAGAGCACGGCATCGATGCTGGGCATGCAGTCGAGGTAGACGCGGATGCCGCTGCCGGCTTGTGCGCTGGTGTTGGCGCCGGGCTTCAGCGCGCCGCCGGTGGCGGGGTCGTCGTAGGGAAACACGGCCAGCGGGTTGCCGCCGAAGTCTTCGCGGCGCAGCTTGCGCGCGAGCACGGTTTCGTAGAAGGCCTGGGCGCGGTCCAGGTTGGCGACCGGAATCTCGAACCAGGTGATGGCATGGGTGGTCATGAAGAGCTCTCTTTCGTTCGTTGCGTTGGAAGGAGCCTGGATGGTGCGAGCCGCCTCCTGACAACGTCTTGTCAGTAGCCTGTCATGACGGACGAAAAAAAGCCCGCGATGCTGCAGGCGCATGCGCGGGCTTCGGTCGGCCGGAGCCGATGAACTTAGAGCACGTCGCTCGCGAAATCGGCCAGTCGCGAGCGTTCGCCGCGCGCCAGCGTGATGTGCCCGCCGTGCGGCCAGCCCTTGAACTTGTCGACCGCAAAGGTCAGGCCCGAGGAGCCTTCGGTGAGGTAGGGCGTGTCGATCTGCGCGAGGTTGCCCATGCAGATGATCTTCGTGCCGGGGCCGGCGCGGGTGATCAGCGTCTTCATCTGCTTGGGCGTCAAGTTCTGCGCCTCGTCGATGATCACGTACTTGTTCAGGAAGGTGCGTCCGCGCATGAAGTTCATGCTCTTGACCTTGATGCGGCTGCGGATCAGCTCGTTGGTGGCCGCGCGGCCCCACTCGCCGGCACCGCCGCCGTCGCCCTTGGCCAGGAACTCGAGGTTGTCGTCGAGTGCGCCCATCCAGGGGCCCATCTTTTCTTCCTCGGTGCCGGGCAGGAAGCCGATGTCTTCACCCACGCTCACCGTGGCGCGCGTCATGATGATCTCGGTGTAGCGGCGGTCGTCGAGCACCTGCGTGAGGCCGGAGGCCAGCGCCATCAGCGTCTTGCCGGTGCCGGCCGTGCCGGTCAGCGTGACGAAGTCGATCTCGGGGTCCATCAGCAGGTTCATCGCGAAGTTCTGCTCGCGGTTGCGCGTGTTCACGCCCCACACCGCGTTCTTGCCCGAGCTGTAGTCCTTGAGCGTCTTGAGCACCGCGGTCTTGTCGCGGATTTCGGTGACGCGCGCGTACATGCTCGGCTCACCCGGCGCCTCGAAGAAGACGAACTGGTTGATGTACAGGTTGGGCACCAGCGGACCGCTGATCCGGTAGAAGGTGTTGCTGCCGCTCTGCCAGCTTTCGACCGTCTTGCTCTGGCGAGTCCAGAAGTCCGGCGGAAGCGCCAGCGAACCCGCGTAGAGCAGGTCGCCGTCTTCCAGTGTCTTGTCGTTCTGGTAGTCGTCGGCGGCCAGGCCCAGCGCGCGCGCCTTGACGCGCATGTTGATGTCCTTGGACACCAGCACCACTTCCTGCTTCGGCTTGCCCGGGCGGTCCTTGGCGTATTCGTCGCGCAGCGCGTGCACGACGCCGAGGATCTGGTTGTCGGCTTTGCCTTGGGGCAGGCTGATCGGCAGCGAGTAGTCGAGCGGGGCGGTCTGGAAGAAGAGGCGCCCGCCGGCTTCACGGTGGCCGGTGGTGTCGAGCTTCAAGCCCTTGTCGATGTCGGCGTCCTGCGCGGCGGCCAGCGCGTCGAGCGTGCGGCTGGTCTGGCGGCCGTTGCGCGCGACTTCGGTCGTCCCCTTCTTGTGGCCGTCAAGCTCTTCCAGCACGATCATCGGCAGGAAGATGTCATGCTCCTCGAAGCGGAACAGGCACATCGGATCGTGCAGCAGCACGTTCGTGTCGAGCACGAACAGCTTGGCCGGACCGGTGGATTTGCGCTTGGGGCGTGCCGGGGGCTGGGGTGCCGCGGCGGGCGTGGCGGCTGCGGGGGGCGGCGTGGGCACGCGCGTCTCGACCTGCACCATCGCGGGTTGTTGTGGCTGCTGCGGTGCGCTCACCGGTGCCGACGTGGGTGCCGGGGCGGGCGCAGCCTTGGTTTTCGAGCGGCGTGCCGGACGCGCGGCCGGCGCATCGCCGCCGCCTTCCGTGCCGAGGTTGTCGAACAGCTCCAGCGGCTGCGGTCCGCTCTTGGCGGGGGCGTCGTCGCGCGAATCGCCGGAACGGCGCGAGTTTCTGTGCGAGGGACGGGCGGGTGCGTCGATGGCGTCCGGCGAGAGCAATGCGGCGCGTTTCGTGGGGGCGGGAGGCAATGGCATGGGTCAGGTCGCTCGCAAGGAAGAAAGAGGAGGGCCGGAAAACGAAAAAGCCGCCTGTAGACCCAGGCGGCTTCGTTCGGAGGATGCGGTCGTGGAGCTCAACGGCATGAGGCCATTATGCACACCGCAAAAGACGCACCAGAGGCTCTTTGCACGCCGCGTGGGGCAATTCCCACGACTTGATGCAAAAGCGCACGCCCGGTGCCTTGCGGCGCGATCAGGCAGCCTTCTTGAGTGCCTTGACGGCCTTGAGGACGTCTTCGACATGGCCTGGAACCTTGAGCCCGCGCCATTCGGCCTTCAGGATGCCGTCGGCGCCGATCAGGAAGGTGCTGCGCTCGATGCCCTTGACCTTCTTGCCGTACATGATCTTGTTCTTGACCACGCCGAACATGTGGCACATCTTTTCTTCGGTGTCGGCAATCAGTTCGAACGGGAGTTCGAGCTTGGCCTTGAATTCGTCGTGCGACTTCATGTTGTCGCGCGACACGCCGAAGACGGTGGCGCCGGCTTTTTCGAAGTCTTTGTAATGGTCGCGGAACTGCATCGCTTCGGTCGTGCAACCCGGAGTGTTATCTTTCGGGTAAAAATACATGACCATGACGTGGCCGAGGTGCGAGGTGTTCGAAACCTTGATGCCGCCCGTGGCGTTGGCGTCGAATTCAGGAATGGGTTTGTTGACAACGATCGCCATGAAACTTGTTTTCTCCGTTAGATTCCGTTCTCCGAGCCCTCTCAGCCCTTTTCAGGCTTGCTCGATGAACGGAGGATTGGTCGTTGCTAACTTTGGGTAGCTGGCCGGTTCGCAACCCGCTATTTTACCTCGAAAACCCCTCTCTCAGTCAGCCGCCGGGCTCTCGACCAGCAAGGCGGCGATCACGTGCCGTCCTTCGCCGGCCAGGATGTTGTAGGTTCGGCAGGCCGCCGGGGTGTCCATGGTCTCCACGCCGGTGCGTTGCGCCATCAGGGGCTGCAGCCATGCGGGCTGGGGAAAACGGATACGGGTTCCGCTGCCGAAAATGACCAATTCGGCGCCCAAAGAGGCCAATTGCGCGAAATGTTCGGGCCCTAGCTGGTCGAAACGCGTGCAATCCCAGGCAAAGCGTTCGCCGCGCGAGCCGACGACCACGCTGCCCTCGATTTTTTCGTTGTTGATCGCGACCCAGCCGGGGCCGTGTGCGGTGAGGGTCTGGGCGTCGGATTTGTCGGGCTGGAGCTTCATCGGGGCACTGGGAACTGTGGTCAAATTATAGGTTTTCCCCAGTGACACGAGGCCCTCAGGGGCCTTTGACCTTCGAGTAAACCCGCCCGGGAGGGCCCCTTTGAAGCAGCTCAAGAAATCGGCCAAGCTGGCCAACGTCCTCTATGACATCCGCGGTCCCATCATGGACGCCGCCAAGCAGATGGAGGAAGAAGGCCAGAAGATCATCAAGCTCAACATCGGCAACCTGGCCGTGTTCGGGTTCGATGCGCCTGAGGAAATCCAGCAGGACATGATCCGCAACCTGCCGACCTCGGCGGGGTACTCGGACAGCAAGGGTGTTTTCGCGGCGCGCAAGGCCGTGATGCACGAAACCCAGAAGCAGGGCATCGCGGGCGTCACGCTCGACGACATCTACCTGGGCAACGGCGCCAGCGAGCTGATCGCCATGTCCACCAACGCGCTGCTCAATGACGGCGACGAGCTGCTGCTGCCGGCCCCCGACTACCCGCTGTGGACCGCCTCCACGAGCTTGTCGGGCGGCACCCCGGTGCACTACCTGTGCGACGAGGACAACGGCTGGATGCCGAACCTGGCCGACATCCGCGCCAAGATCACGCCGCGCACCAAGGGCATCGTGGTCATCAACCCGAACAACCCGACCGGCGCGCTGTATTCCGACGAGCTGCTCAGGAGCCTCGTCGAGATCGCCCGCGAGCACGGCCTCGTGATCTTCGCCGACGAGGTCTACGACAAGGTGCTGTATGACGGCGTCAAGCACACGGCCATCGCCAGCCTGTCGACCGACGTGCTCACGCTGACCTTCAATTCGTTGTCCAAGAGCTACCGCTCGTGCGGCTACCGCGCCGGCTGGCTCGTGGTGTCGGGCGACAAGCGCAGCGCACGCGACTACATCGAGGGCCTGAACATGCTCTCGAACATGCGCCTGTGCGCCAACGTGCCGGGCCAGTGGGCCATCCAGACGGCGCTCGGCGGCTACCAGAGCATCAACGACCTCGTGTGCGAGGGCGGGCGCCTGCGCCGCCAGCGCGACCTGGCCTACGAGCTGATCACCGCCATTCCGGGCGTGAGCTGCGTCAAGCCCAGCGCTGCGCTCTACATGTTTCCCAAGCTCGATCCCGAGGTCTATCCGATCGCGGACGACCGCCAGTTCTTCCTCGAGCTGTTGAAGGAAACCCGCGTGATGCTGGTGCAGGGCACCGGCTTCAACTGGGCCACGCCGGACCACTTCCGCATCGTGTTCCTGCCCCACGAAGACGACTTGCGCGAGGCCATCAACCGCATCGCCAAGTTCCTGGAGCAGTACCGGTTGCGTCGCAAGACGGGACCATGAAATCCGCCTGCGTCGCTGCCGCGCTGTTGCTGGGCGCACTGTCTGTCGGCGCGGCCGAGAAGAAAGAGCCGGTCTCGTTTTCGCACAACGACTGGGAGCTGGTCTGCGACAACACGCTGACCTGCCGCGCCGCCGGCTACCAGGCGGACGGCGGGGAGCACCAGCAGGTGTCGATGCTGATCACCCGCGCGGCCGGGCCGAACACGGCGCTCGATGTTCAGCTGCAGATCGGCGATGACGGCAGTGCCAAGGGGCCGCTGCGCTTCAAGGTCGGCAAGGCCGCTCTGTCCGGCCTCGACGCGGGAACCGCCAGCTTCGACCAGGGCCAGATCCGCGCCGTGCTGCCCGAGCTGCTCAAGAGCGACGACGCCACCGTCACGGCCAACGGCGGCAAGAAGTGGACGCTGTCGCTCGCCGGCCTCAACGCCGTGCTGCTGAAAATGGACGAAACGCAGGGTCGCGTCGGCACCCCGGGCGCACTGGTGCGCAAGGGCGTCAAGCCCGAATCTTCCGTGCTGCCGCCAGTGCCCATGCCCGTCGTCAACGTGGTCAAGCCGCCCAAGGCGAAGCCCGGCGACGCCGCGCTGCCCGCGCGCATCTTTGCGTCGCTCGACATCGCCGCAGTGAAGGAACAGTGCAACAACAGCACCGACTTCAGCGCCAAATCGCTGGAGGTTTTCCGTCTGAGCAGCAGCAAGGTGCTGCTGTCCATGGGCTGCGGCATGGGCGCGTACAACTATTCGAGCCTGCTCTGGATCGCCAACGACAAGCCGCCCTATGCGCCGGTGTCCCTCGAGGCGAACGGCGACTTCGACGACAAGGACGCCAGCGTCACCTCGGCCATGAAGGGCCGCGGCATCGGCGACTGCTGGTCGAGCGAGACCTGGCACTTCAACGGCAAGACCTTCGTGCGCACCAGCGCGACCGGCGACGGCATGTGCCGTGGCTTCGCGGGCGGCGCCTGGAGCCTGCCGCGCTACGTCAGCCGCATCGTGGACGCTGCACCGTCCGCCACCCCATCCAAACCATGAACGCCATGAGCGCGACTCTCCCAATGAAACCCATCCAAGTAGGCCTGCTCGGCGCAGGCACGGTCGGCAGCGGCACCTTCAAGGTGCTCCAGCGCAACCAGGAAGAAATCAAGCGCCGCGCCGGCCGCGGCATCGAGATCACCATGGTGGCCGACCTCGACACCGCCCGTGCCCGCGAAGTGGCCGGCGAAGGCGTGAAGGTGGTCGCCGATGCGCGCGAAGTCATCGCCAACCCCGACATCGACATCGTCATCGAGCTCATCGGCGGCTACGGCATCGCCAAGCAGCTCGTGCTCGAAGCCATCGCAGCCGGCAAGCACGTGGTCACGGCCAACAAGGCGCTGCTCGCCGTGCACGGCACCGAGATCTTCGCGGCTGCGCATGCCAAGGGCGTGATGGTGGCCTTCGAGGCCGCGGTGGCCGGCGGCATCCCGATCATCAAGGCGCTGCGCGAAGGCCTCACGGCCAACAGCATCCAGTGGCTGGCCGGCATCATCAACGGCACCACCAACTTCATCCTGTCCGAGATGCGCGACAAGGGTCTGGACTTCGCCACCGTGCTGAAGGAAGCCCAGCGCCTGGGCTACGCCGAGGCCGACCCCACCTTCGACATCGAAGGCGTCGACGCCGCGCACAAGGTCACGCTGATGAGCGCCATCGCCTTCGGCATTCCGGTGCAGTTCGACAAGGCCCACATCGAGGGCATCACCAAGCTCGCTGCACAAGACATCAAGTACGCCGAGCAGCTCGGTTACCGCATCAAGCTGCTGGGCGTGACCAAGCGCACCACCCAGGGCATCGAGCTGCGCGTGCACCCGTCGCTGGTGCCGTCCAAGCGCCTGCTGGCCAATGTCGAAGGCGCCATGAACGCCGTGGTCGTGCACGGCGACGCCGTGGGCACCACGCTGTACTACGGCAAGGGCGCCGGCAGCGAGCCGACCGCCAGCGCCGTCATTGCCGACCTCGTCGACATCACGCGCCTGCACACCGCCGACGCCGCGCACCGCGTGCCGCACCTGGCCTTCCACCCTGACGCGATGAGCGACTTGAAGGTGCTGCCGATGTCGGAAGTCGTCACCAGCTACTACCTGCGCCTGCGCGTGGCCGACCAGGCCGGCGTGCTTGCCAAGGTGACGGGCCTGCTGGCCACTGCCGGCATCAGCATCGACGCCGTGCTGCAGCGCGAAGCCGACGAAGTGGGCGGCGAAGGCTCGACGCAGACCGACCTCATCATCCTCACGCACGACGCGCGCGAAGGCACCGTCAATGACGTCATGGCCGAACTGCAGGCGCTGCCGACCGTGCTCGAGCCCATCGTGCGCATCCGCAAAGAAGAATTGAAGTGATGTCGCCCCGGCGCGCGGCCGCGTTCGCCCTGACGGTGCCGTTGCTGGCATCGACGGGCCACGCGGCCTCGCGCTTCGATCCTCCGCCGACGCTGGAGTTGGCGAAGGTCGAGTACCAACTCGCCACGCCGCAGCCGCAGACGCTCGCAGATGGCCGACTGTCGTGGGTCTACAAGATCAGCGAAGGCGATGAAGGCGGAGCGTGGGTCACTGCGCTGACGTTGTTCCTGCGTCCGGGCCCCGTCTCCGATGCGGACGCCGAACTGAAGGCCTTGAGCGCCCGGTTCAAGGGCGAACGGGGGCGCAAGCAACACTTTGCGGGCCGTACGGCGCAAGGGCATGCGTACTGGTACCACCTCGTCGAAATCCGTCGGGACGAACAGTTCGCCCAGGCTTTCGCGCACAAGAGCTTCCACGAGCCGGCGTGCGGCGGCGTGCTGACCTACCAGTTCTCGGTGCTCTACCCGATGAAGTGGACCCCGAAAGACACATTGGTGCCCGGCATGCTGGACGCCATCACGATAGAAAATGAGCGAGCCCTGGCCGCGCTCGAACGAGACCGCTGGCAACCCGATTGCCGTTGAGCCTGAAGACCTGACATGAACTACCTTTCTACCCGCGGCCACGCCGACCGCAAGCGCTTCTGCGAAATCCTCCTCGAAGGCCTGGCGCCCGATGGCGGCCTGTACCTGCCCGAGACGTACCCGCAGGTCGACACCGCCACGCTCGCGGCATGGCGCACGCTGCCGTACAACGAGCTGGCCTTCGAGATCCTCTCGCTGTACATCGACGACATTCCTGCGGCCGACCTGAAGGCGATCTGCGCGAAGACCTACACGGCCGAGGTGTTCGGCACCGACGAGATCGTGCCGCTGCGCGAACTCGAAGACGGCGTGTATCTCGAAGCCCTGTCCAACGGCCCCACGCTGGCCTTCAAGGACATGGCGATGCAGCTGTTGGGCAACCTGTTCGAGTACGAACTGGCTCGCCGTGGCGCCGAGCTCAACATCCTGGGTGCCACCAGCGGCGACACGGGCAGTGCGGCCGAGTACGCCATGCGCGGCAAGAAGGGCGTGCGCGTGTTCATGACCTCGCCCGACGGTCGCATGAGCCCGTTCCAGCAGGCGCAGATGTTCAGCCTGCAGGACGCCAACATCCACAACATCGCCATCACCGGCGTGTTCGACGACTGCCAGGACATCGTCAAGGCCGTGTCGAACGACCTGGCCTTCAAGCGCAAGTACCGCATCGGCACGGTCAACTCGATCAACTGGGCGCGCCTGCTGGCGCAGGTCGTCTACTACTTCGCGGGCTACTTCCAGGCCACGGCGAGCAACGACAAGCCCGTGAGCTTCACCGTGCCCTCGGGCAATTTCGGCAATGTTTGCGCGGGCCACGTGGCACGCATGATGGGCCTGCCGATCCAGACGCTGGTGGTCGCCACCAACGAGAACGACGTGCTCGACGAGTTCTTCCGCACCGGCGTGTACCGCGTGCGCGCCGCGGTCGACACGCACGAAACCTCGAGCCCGTCGATGGACATCAGCAAGGCCAGCAACTTCGAGCGCTTCATGTTCGACCTCGTCGGCCGCGATCCCGCCAAGCTGCGCCAGCTGTTCGTGGACGACCTGGGCCTGACGGGCAGCTTCGACCTGAGCGCCGATCCGGCGTTCAAGCAGGCTGCCGAGCGCTTCGGCTTTCGCAGCGGCCGCAGCACGCACGCCGACCGGCTCGCGATGATCCGCGACACCGAGAAGCGCTTCGCCACGCTGATCGACCCGCACACCGCCGACGGCCTCAAGGCCGCGCGCGAGCAGCTCACGCCGGGCGTGCCGATGGTGGTGCTCGAGACTGCGCTGCCGATCAAGTTCGCGGCCACGGTGGTCGAGGCGCTGGGCGAGGAGCCCGCACGCCCGAAGAAGTTCGAAGGCATTGAAGCCTTGCCCAAGCGCGTGGTCCAGCTGCCGGCCGATGCCGAGGCCGTCAAGGCCTACATCGCCGAGCACTGCGACTGACCGGGGCGCCCGCGGCATGAAGGTCGTCGGCTTCGCCGGGTATTCCGGCGCAGGCAAGACCACGCTGGTGGAGCGCCTGATTCCCGTGCTCAAGCAGCGCGGCCTGCGCGTGTCGGTGGTCAAGCATGCGCACCACCGCTTCGATATCGACCACGTCGGCAAGGACACTTGGCGCCACCGGCAGGCCGGGGCCTTCGAGGTGGTCGTCGCGTCCGACCAGCGGCTCGCGCTGATGCGCGAATTCGAGGTGCCGGTCGAGCTCACGGTGCACCAGCTGCTCGCCGAGCTGCATCCGGCGGTCGACTGGGCGCTGGTCGAGGGCTTCCGGCACAGCGACGTGCTCAAGATCGAGGTCTGGCGCCCGAGCGGCGACGGCGAGGCGCCGCGCACCGCGCTGTACATCGACGACCCCTTTGTCACCGCCATCGCCACCGATGCACCGGCCGGCCTGCCGGAGGCCACGGCGCGCCCGGTGCTCGACCTCAACGACGCCGAGGCCATTGCCACGTGGTTGATCGACAGCGGCGAGCGCTTCGACTACAACCCCGGACACCATGGCTGATTCTTCTCCCGTTCCCTTCGCCGCCTCGTCCTCGCGCCCGCCGTTGATGCCGCTCGATGAAGCGATCGCGGTGCTGCTCGCCAAGGCCCGGCCGCTGCTGCCGGCCGAAAGCGTCGGCACCTTCGACGCCGACGGACGCGTGCTGGCGCAGGACCTCGTCTCGGGCCTCACCGTGCCGCCGCGCGACAACAGCGCGATGGACGGCTATGCCGTGCGCGCGGCCGATTGCGCCACGCCCGGCACCGAGCTGGCCGTGACGCAGCGCATTCCCGCCGGCACCGTCGGCACGCCGCTCGCGGCCGGCACGGCGGCGCGCATCTTCACGGGCGCGCAGATTCCCGAAGGCGCCGACGCGGTCGTCATGCAGGAAGACACGGCCGCCACGCCGCAAGAGGGCGGACTGGGGTCGGTGCGCATCGCCATCACGCCCGTGGCCGGCCAGTGGGTGCGCCGCGCAGGCGAGGACGTGGCCTCGGGCGACGTGGTGCTCCAGCGCGGCGAACGCCTCACGCCCGCCGCGCTCGGCCTGGCTGCCAGCGTCGGCTTCGACACGCTGCAGGTCGCGCGCAAGCCGCGCGTGGCCATGCTCTCCACCGGCGACGAGCTGGTGATGCCCGGCGAGGTCGCGCCCGACGCGATGAAGCCTGGCGCGATCTACAACTCGAACCGCTTCTTCATGCGCGCGCTGCTGCACCGCCTGGGCTGCGAGGTGAACGACCTGGGCATCGTGCCCGACAACCGCGAAGCCACCATCGCCGCTCTGCGCGAGGCGGCCGAGGCGAACGACCTGATCATCACCACCGGCGGCGTCTCGGTCGGCGAAGAAGACCACATCCGCGCCGCGCTGCAGTCGCTGGGCGAGCTGCAGCTGTGGTCGCTGTCGATGAAGCCCGGCAAGCCCTTCGCCTACGGCTCGATCGCACGCAGCAACGGGCAGGGCGCCTGCCACGTCACGGGGCTGCCCGGCAACCCGGTGTCGAGCTTCCTGACCTTCCTGATGCTGGTGCGGCCCTTCCTGCTCGCACTGCAGGGTGCCACGCGCGTGGCGCCTGCGGCCGTGCCGTTGCGCGCCGATTTCGACTGGCCACGCGCCGACAAGCGCCGCGAGTTCCTGCGCGTGCGGCGCAACGCGGCGGGTGGGCTCGACCTGTTCGCCAACCAGAGCTCGGGCGTACTCACCTCGATGGTCTGGGGCGACGGACTGGTCGACAACCCGGCGGGCCGGACGATCAAGACCGGCGACACCGTGAACTTCATTCCCCTCGCATCGCTGCTCGGCTGAACCACCCCATGAAGGTCCGCATCCGTTATTTCGCCTCCGTGCGCGAGGCGCTGTCCAGCAGCGGTGAAACCGTCGACACGGCCGCCGGCACGCTCGCAGCCCTGCGCGACGAGCTCATCGCCCGCGGCGGGGCCTACGCCGGCGCGCTCGCACGCGGCAAGGCCGTGCGCATGGCGCTCGACCAGGCCATGAGCGACGAAGCCGCCGCCCTGCGCGACGACTGCGAAGTCGCGTTCTTCCCGCCCGTCACGGGCGGCTGAGCCGCGCGTCCAGCGCCACGAGGCGCTCGCGCAGGCCGTCCGACGCGCGCGTCATCGGCGAGCGCAGCTCGTCACGCAATTCGCCCGCATGCGCCAGCAGCGCCTTCAGCGGGCCCGGATTCGGTTCGGCAAACAGCATCTCCAGCAACGGCTGCAGCGGCTGCCATTCGGCGCGCGCCTCGGCCAGCCGGTTCTCGGCCAGCAGGCGCACCAGCCGCACGAGGCGCTTCGTCTGCACATGGCCGCTGGCCGCGATCGCGCCCACGCCGCCTTCGGCCATGGTGGCGAAGATCTGGTGGTCTTCGCCCGTGAGCACCTGCAGCCGGCCGTCGGCGATCACGGCGCGGGTCTTGGCCATATCGCCACCGCAGTCCTTGATGCCGCGGATGCGCGGGTGCTCGGCCAGTGCCAGCAGCGTCTCGCGCGCGATCGTCACGCCAGTGCGGTAGGGAATGTCGTAGACCAGCACGGGCACCGTGCTGGCATCGGCGATGGCGTGGAACCACTCGAGCACCCCGGCCTGCGACGGGCGGATGTAGTGCGGCGCGGCCACCAGCAGGCCCGCCAGCGGGCGTTCCGAGAGCTTGCGCACCCAGGCCGTGGCCTTGCCCAGGTGGTAGCCCGACACGCCCATCACGACCGGCAGGCCGCCCGCGGCGGTCAGCACGGTGTCGAGCACGGCGAGCTGCTCGGCCTCGTCGAGGGCGGCGGCTTCGCCGGTCGAGCCGCAGGGCACGAAGCCGGTCACGCCGTCGTCGGCGAGCCGGCGCACGAGCGCCGCCAGGGCGGTGTGGTCGACCGCGCCGTCGCGGAACGGGGTGACGAGGGCGACCCACAGGCCCGAGAAATCGGGGGTGTCGGCGGTTGGTTGTTGTTGTGGCACGCAGGCTTCCTTTCAGGAATCGACCGATGGAAAGAACCACCGTCCGATGCGCGCGCAACCCGAGAGGGGCCAAAGCCTTGGCAGGTTCCGTCGCTCATCCGACGACGGAACCTCGGCTCCGGTCAGACGAGCTTTGGTTTTTTGGCTTTGTTGCCCTGGCGCGCGCAACGGCTCTCGGGCTGCGACAGCAGCAGGGAGAACGTGGCGAGGCAAGGCATTGCTGCAGTCTAGCGCGATGCCACAATTCGGACATGAGCGTTGCACGTGTTTCGATCCAGACGGCCGATTTCGATCTCGCGACCGAGGTCGCCGCGTTGCGCGCGGGCGACAAACGCGTGGGCGCCGTCTGCAGTTTTGTAGGCACCGTGCGCGACCGCAACGACGGCAGCACCATCGCGTCCATGGAGCTGGAACACTACCCCGGCATGACCGAGAAGGCCATCGAGGCCATGATCGACGAGGCCCACAAGCGCTTCGACATCCTCGGCGCACGCGTGATCCATCGCGTGGGCCTGCTGCAGCCGCTGGACCAGATCATGATGGTGGCGGTGGTGTCCGCCCACCGCGGCCAGAGCTTCCAGGCCTGCGAATTCCTGATGGACTACCTGAAGACGCAGGCCCCGTTCTGGAAGAAGGAGCAGACGCCCGAGGGCGCGCGCTGGGTCGATGCCCGCGTGACCGACGACGAGGCGCTGGCACGCTGGGGCATCGCGGCTTCGAACAGCGCCACCTGAGCGGCGCGTTCAAGACTTACGGCGCGATCAGCGCCGAGGTTGCCAGTGCCTTGGCTTCCGCACTGCAATCCTGAGCCGGCACCGCCCCTGCCGCACGTGCCTTCGCAATCTCCGACCGGGCGCCCGTCATCTGCGCCTGGAACACCGGGTTCGTGTGCAGCCTGGCCACGGTCGCTGCGCCGACCAGCCGGCCGTTCTCGATGTCGCTCTGCCAGTGCACGCCGCAGATCGCGCGGCTCTGCGAGAAGGCCCGCCCGCGCTGCAGCAGTGCATCGGTGCGTTCGGGTGCGAGTTCCGTCAGCACCAGCGCCCAGGCCCAGCCCACGGCCGAATGGCCCGAAGGGTACGAGCCGTCCTTGGCCAGCGAGGCTTCTTCGGCGGGCGTGCAGCTGCCGGTCTTGAACGCGACGAAGGGGCGCGTGCGGTTGTAGGTGTTCTTGGCCTTGTAGGTGGCCGTGCCGGCGTCGGCCAGCGTGCGGCGCAGCAGCATGCTCAGGTTCGGCGTGGCCTGCTCGGAGATCGGCATGCCCAGCGCGCACGAGAACACCTCGGCGGCCTTCGGAAACTTGAGGTTGGCGTCCTGCACCGCGAGCGCGCCGCGCGGCGTGCCCTGCAGGGCCGTGAGCGCGCGGAAGGTGGCGCCGTCGGCCGCCAGCGCGGCCGAGCCCTCGGCCGGGGGCGCCGGCAGCAGGGCGAGGCTGTCGGGCAGCTCGGCGGCGGGCAGGTAGCCCTTGAGGTAGCCCGAACCCGGGCGCAATTCGCCGACTTCGGCGGGGGAGATCGGTGCGGTGCTGCCGCAGGCGCCGAGCAGCAGCGCGGCCGCCAGCGAGGCGGCGAGGGTCGTGAATCGCATGAGGGATGTGTCTCCGGCTTTGTTTTTGGAAGGCGAGGGCCCATCGTAGAGGGCCCCGCCGGGCCGGAAGATCACCCAGGTGACGGCCGTCTCAGGCCGCACCCGGTCGCGCAGCTCAGGGCTTGAAGCCGCTCGCCTGGATGATCTTTTCCCAAGTCTGCGTGTAGGTGCGCACGCGGCCCGCGAACTGGCCCTGGGGCTCGTAGCCGACCGTCAGGCCCATGGTGGTGAGCTTCTGCTTCACGTCGGGCATGGCCAGCACCTTCTGCAGCGCATCGCCGTACCTGTCGATGACGGCCTGCGGCGTGCCCACCGGCGCGAAGATGCCGTAGTAGGGCAGGTCTTCCAGGTTCGCAAAGCCCAGCTCGGTGAAGGTCGGCACGTTCGGCAGCAGCGCCTGGCGCTTGGCGCCGATCGAGGCCACGATGCGCACCTTGCCCGCACGGTGGTTCTCGATGAAGTCGGGCACCGAGGCGATGCCTGCCGTGATCTGGTTGCCCAGCATGTCGGCCGTCATGGGCGCGCTGCCGCGGTAGGGCGCGGGCTGCACGTCGATCTTGTACTTGTCCGAGATCATCTTCACCAGGAACTCGGGGATCGACGCCGGTGCCGGCACGCCGATGGTCTCCTTGCCGCCCTTTTGCGTGCGGATCCACTTCACGTACTCGTCGATGCTCTTGGCCGGCGTGCCGCCCGACACCGCCAGCACGTTGGCGAAGGTGGCAAAGCCGGCCACGGGCACGAAGTCGGTCGCGGGGTTGAAGCCCGGGTTCTTCACCACCTGCGGCAGGATCGAGATGGAGTGGTCATGCGACAGGAACAGCGTGTGGCCGTCGGCCGGCGCGGCCTTCAGCGCCTGCGCCGCGATCTGGCCGCCCGCGCCCGCGCGGTTCTCGACCACCACGGGCACGCCCAGCACGTCCTTGAGCTTCTCGCCCAGGGTGCGGGCAATGGCGTCGGTGCCCGCGCCGGCGGGAAAACCCACCAGCAGGCGCACCGGCGTGCCGCTCTGGGCCTGCGCCAGGCCGGCCATGCCCATGGCCGCTGCCAGGAGACCCACGCTGAACGCGCGGCGCATCGGTTGGACGCGCTGCATTGAAAAAACCATGATCGACTCCATTCGAAGAAAGAAAGAGAGAAATGCCTACGGCGGGACGGTGCGGGGCCCGGTGCAATACCCGTGCCCAGGGTGCAAATCCGATTCGCAACCTTGAATCGTGCCCGAACAGCCCTATTTTGGATGCAGGAATACCACCATGCGACAAGACAAACTCACCACCAAATTTCAGGAAGCACTGAGCGACGCCCAGACGCTGGCGCTCGGTAACGACAACGCCTACATCGAACCGGCCCACCTGCTGGTCGCGATGCTGCGCCAGGACGATGGCCCGCGTGCCCTGCTGGAGCGTGCCGGCGTCAACGTGCCCGGGCTGCAGCAGGCCGCCGAGGGCGCCATCAAGAAACTGCCCCAGGTGCAGGGCCACGACATCGTGCAGGTCGGCCCCGAGCTGGGCAAGCTGCTGCAGGCGACCGAGAAGGAAGCCATCAAGCGCAATGACCAGTTCATTGCAGGCGAACTCTTTCTGCTCGCCGTGGCCGACAGCAAGGCCGACATCGGCAAGATCGCCAAGGACAACGGCCTGAGCCGCAAGTCGCTCGAGGCCGCCATCGAGGCCGTGCGCGGCGGACAGGGCGTGAACAGCGCCGACGCCGAAGGCCAGCGCGAAGCCCTCAAGAAATACTGCCTGGACCTCACCGAGCGCGCCCGCCTGGGCAAGCTCGACCCGGTCATCGGCCGCGACGAGGAAATCCGCCGCGCCATCCAGGTGCTGCAACGCCGCACCAAGAATAACCCCGTGCTCATCGGCGAACCCGGCGTGGGCAAGACCGCCATCGTCGAAGGCCTGGCGCAGCGCATCGTCGCGGGCGAAGTGCCCGAGTCACTCAAGGGCAAACGCGTACTGTCGCTCGACATGGCCGCGCTGCTGGCCGGTGCCAAGTTCCGCGGCGAATTCGAGGAGCGCCTGAAGACCGTGCTCAACGAACTCGCGAAGGACGAAGGCCAGACCATCGTCTTCATCGACGAGCTGCACACCATGGTCGGCGCCGGCAAGGCCGAAGGCGCGATGGACGCGGGCAACATGCTCAAGCCCGCGCTCGCACGCGGCGAGCTGCACTGCGTGGGCGCCACCACGCTCGACGAGTACCGCAAGTACATCGAGAAGGACGCCGCGCTGGAGCGCCGCTTCCAGAAGATCATCGTGGGCGAGCCCAGCGTCGAAGCCACCATCGCCATCCTGCGCGGCCTGCAGGAGAAGTACGAAGTGCACCACGGCGTGCAGATCACCGACCCGGCCATCGTGGCCGCGGCCGAGTTGAGTGACCGCTACATCACCGACCGCTTCCTGCCCGACAAGGCCATCGACCTCATCGACGAGGCCGCGGCCAAGATCAAGATCGAGATGGACTCCAAGCCCGAGGTCATGGACCGCCTGGACCGCCGCCTGATCCAGCTGCAGATCGAGCGCGAAGCCGTGCGCCGCGAAAAGGACGAAGCCTCGCAGAAGCGCTTCGGCCTCATCGAGGACGAGATCACCAAGCTGCAAAAAGAGATCGCCGACTACGACGAGATCTGGCAGGCCGAGAAGGCCCAGGCCCAGGGCAGCGCGCACGTGCGCGAAGACATCGACAAGATCAAGTTCCAGATCGAAGAGTGGAAGCGCAAGGGCGACTTCAACAAGGTCGCCGAGCTGCAATACGGCCAGCTGCCGGCGCTCGAGAAGCGCCTGAAGGAAGCCGAAGAGAGCGAGGCGAGCAAGGGCAAGTCGAGCGCGCCCACGCTGTTGCGCACGCAGGTCGGTTCGGAAGAAATCGCCGAGGTCGTGGCGCGCGCCACCGGCATCCCGGTCGCCAAGCTGATGCAAGGCGAGCGCGACAAGCTGCTCGTCATGGAAGACAAGCTGCACGAGCGCGTGGTCGGCCAGGACGAGGCCATCGGTGCGGTCGCCAACGCGATCCGCCGCTCGCGCTCGGGCCTGAGCGATCCGAACCGCCCCACGGGTTCGTTCCTGTTCCTCGGCCCCACGGGCGTGGGCAAGACCGAGCTGTGCAAGGCGCTCGCGGGCTTCCTGTTCGACAGCGAAGACCACCTGATCCGCATCGACATGAGCGAGTTCATGGAGAAGCATTCGGTCGCCCGCCTCATCGGCGCGCCGCCGGGCTACGTGGGCTACGAAGAGGGCGGCTACCTCACGGAAGCCGTGCGCCGCAAGCCCTACAGCGTGGTGCTGCTCGACGAGGTCGAGAAGGCCCACCCCGACGTGTTCAACGTGCTGCTGCAGGTGCTCGACGATGGCCGCCTCACGGACGGCCAGGGCCGCACCGTGGACTTCAAGAACACCGTGATCGTGATGACCAGCAACATCGGCTCGCCGATCATCCAGGCGATGGTGGGTCAGCCGAGCGAGGAGATCAAGGAAGCGGTGTGGGACGAGCTGAAGAACTACTTCCGCCCCGAGTTCCTGAACCGCATCGACGAGACCGTCGTGTTCCACGCGCTCGACGCGAAGAACATCGAATCGATCGCCGCGATCCAACTCAAGGTGCTGCAGGCGCGGCTGGCGAAGATGGACCTGGGCCTGCAGGTGTCGCCTGCGGCGCTGGCCGAGATTGCCAAGGTCGGCTTCGACCCGGTGTTCGGTGCCCGTCCGCTCAAGCGCGCCATCCAGCAGCGTATCGAGAACCCGCTCTCGCGGCTGTTGCTCGACGGCAGCTTCGGGCCGAAGGACACGATCGAGGTCGAAACCGACCCGATCCAGTCGCCGGGCCAGTTCTCGTTCCGCAAGGGCGGGGAACCAACGGCGGCTGCATCGGCCTAAAGTCGGATGATGAACTTCATTCTTCGCGTCATTCTTCTGCTCCTGGGGCTGGTCTTCGCGGCCAGCCTGGCCGTGGCGGCCCTGCTGCTGGCGGCGGTGTGGGGTGTGCGCTACGCCTGGGGGCGTCTCACGGGCAAGCCCGTGACGCCCTGGGTCATGCGTTTCAACCCGCGCTCGGGTTTCGACCGTTTTCGCCATGCGGCACAACAACCGGCCGAGCCCACGGCGGCCGACGTGGTCAGTGCCCGTGCGCGCGGCGAATCGGTGCGCAGCCCGGTCGTTCTGGGCCCGGCCGACGATGTGACCGACGTGCGGGCCCGTCCCGTGCGCGGCGACTGAGCCTCAGGATCTCGGCGGTGAGCGCGCAACGCGCCACCGGTTCCTGAGCCGCATCGGACACCCGGTGCCGGCATCCCCTGGATGAGGGATGCTCGTTCATGAGCCCCGACCTAAGCTCGCTCCCATCACCTGGAGGGGCGACGAGGCATGGTCAACGAGGGCAGTTTCTTCGGATGCAACCGGCTGGCTGATCTGCGCTGCGTGCCGGGCCGCTCTCCCTCCCTCCTTCTCTTGTTGGCGGTCGTCTTCCTGACGGCATGCACCACCACGGCAGAGATCACTCCCGACGGCACGCTCGTGCGCCACTACTTCGGCTACGTGCGCGTCGTCGTGCCGCAAGCCGCCGCCGACCAGCCTGTCTACACCTCCAACACGTCGGTGCTGGGGCTCTATGCGGGCAACGGGGTCGGCATCGGCTATGTGCGCGACCGCCGGGTGGTGGTTCCGTTGGACTGCCGCCTCGTCGTGCTCGTGGCCAACCAACAGCAGCTCGACCACGCGATGCAGCGCCTGAACGCCATGGGGAAGACCGGGGGGCTCTGCGCCGCGGTCGATCAGGGGATCGTCAACACCGAAAAGAGGGAACTCCAATGAAACCTTTGCCTTGTCGTTTCTTGCGCGCGCCGTCCGGACATCGTGCGGCGCTCGCTGCGATGGCGTTGTCCGCCGTGACGCTGCTGTCGGCGTGCGACAGCACGCCCCGGCACACCAATGTCCTGATGTTCGGCACGAACACCAAGCTCGCGCTCGACGTGTCGCAGGACCCCGCCACCGGCATGGGGGTGTCGCTGGGATACAAGCGGCAGGAAGCTGTCTGGATGCCGCTGCTGCCCAACCTCACCAAGGAGTATGTGCCGGCATCCTGCGAGTCCGTGGACCCCAAGGGCGCATGCCCCAAGTACGTGGGCAACCAGGGCGGCGACTATGACACCTACTCCGTGCTGGCCAGCTTCGGCTTCGACGTGAGCGGTGGCGGAACGCCGCCCGCCGGCGTGAACGGCGGGGGCAAGGTGGCGCAGTTCTTCGCGACAGGTCTGGCCGCGCGCGTGCTCGCTCAGACTGGCGGCGCCGCACTCGTGAACACCGGTGAGCTGCCCCTGACGCCTTCACAGAAGATGGCGCTCGGAAAGCTGCAAGGGGAGGTCGAGAGCAGCCGCAAGAGCATCCTCAGCGTGATGGCCGATATCGGCGATGCCAGCAAGATCGATGTCGCTCGCAGGGACGCACTGCTCGCCAAGGCGCAGAAGCAACTCAGCGCGCCGGGGCTGGCGGCCTTCAAGGCGGCCACCACGCGTGCGGCGATGGCGCAGGCGCTGCTCGACTTCAGCATCGACGCGGCCGAGCTGACCAAGTTTGTTCCTGCGTGACGGCGCTTCCGTCGCTTGATCCAAAGGAGGTATCGCGTGGCTACAACAAGGGCAGTCAAGAGAGTTCGGCTGGATCTTTTTCCAGGCGATGACGCCGGTCTGCTGGCGGCCGAACAACGTGCGCACGATCTGGAGGAAACCATGGACGTGACGATCCTGACCGTGAGTGCCACGGTGCTCTGGCAAAATCATCTCCCGGGACTCACGACGCCCGGTGAAAGGGTGCAGCTCGGCGAAGAGGTGCGGCTGGTGATTGCGACGCAGGACTGAGCCCGAGCGCGTCAGGCGTACAGCGCCTCGATCTCGTTGGCGTAGGCCTTGTAGATGCTGGAGCGCCGCACCTTCATGGTCGCGGTGACTTCACCGTCGTCATGGTCCAACTCTTTGGTGAGCAGATGAAAACGTCTGATCTGCGACACCTGCGCCAGCTTTCCATTGCCGCGCGCCACTTCGGCCTCGATCAGCGCGCGCACCTTGGGTTCTTCCACCAGCGAGCGGAAATGCGTGAAGGGCAGGCGCTGCGCTTCGGCCCATTTGCCGACCGTCTCGTAGTCGATCTGCAGCAGCGCCCCCACGAACTTGCGGCCGTCCGCCACCACGATGCATTCCTTGATGAAGGGGCTGCCCTTCATGGTGTTCTCGATCTCCGAGGGCGTGAGGTTCTTGCCGCCGGCGGTGATCATGATGTCCTTCAGCCGGTCGACGATGCGCAGCTGTCCGCCGGCTTCCTCGCGCACCACGTCGCCCGTGTGCAGCCAGCCATCGCGGATCGATGAGGCCGTGGCCTCGGGGTTCTTGTAGTAGCCCTCGAACACCATGTCGCCGCGCACCAGCAGCTCGCCGGCTTCGCCCACGCGGTGCTCGGTGCCCAGCGTGGGCGGACCGACGGTGCCGATGGTCACGGCGTCGGCGCGGTGGCCCGAGACCATGCCGGTCGATTCGGTGAGGCCGTACACCTCGACCAGCGGCACGCCCAGCGTGCGAAAGAAGCGCACCACGTCCGCGGGAATCGGCGCCGCGCCCGTGAGCGCGATGCGCGCGCGGCGCAGGCCGATGAAGTTTTGCAGCGCGCGCAGCACGGTCCAGTAGGCGAGGGCGAAGCGGCCGCGCTCGGCCAGCGTCCAGGCGCTGCGCGGCTTCTCGGCCAGCGGCGCGCAGGCCTCGATGGCCTTGCGGAACAGCGCGCGCTGCAGCCGCCCGGTTTCCTGCATCTTGATGCTGATGCCCGCGTGCAGCTTTTCCCAGATGCGCGGCACGCCGAGGAACATGGTGGGCGCCACCTCGCGCAGGTCTTCCTGCACGGTGCGGATCGATTCGCCGAAGTTGACCTGCGAGCCCAGGTACAGCGGCACGAAGGCCGTGAGCATCTGCTCGGCCACGTGGCACAGCGGCAGGTACGACAGGTGCGTGGTGCTGCCGTCGAGCCCGAGCCGCTCGACGATGCCGGGCACGACACCGCGGATGTTGCGGTACGAAATCATCGCGCCCTTGGGCTTGCCCGTGGAACCCGAGGTGTAGATCATCAAGCCGATGTCGGCCAGCGTCTGGCGCTGCAGCGCGGCGTCGATGCGCGCGGTGCCGTCGCGTGCCAGCACCTCGGCGCCGGCCTGCTCGACTTCGGCAAAGGTCGCGATGCGCTCGCGCACCTCGGGCGGGTAGCTCGCGAGGCCTTTGGTCTCGATCACGACGATCTTGCGCAGGCGCGGCAGCTGGTCGAGGGCGTCGAGCACCTTGTCGGTCTGTTCCTGGTCCTCGCAGACGATCACCTCGATGTCCGCATGGCCGACCACGTAGGCGACCTCGTTGCTCGGGCTGGTGGGGTACACGCCCACGGTCACGGCGCCGATGAGCCCCGCGCCCATCTGCGCGAGCAGCCACTCGACGCGGTTCTCGGAGATCACGCCCAGGTGCCCGCCGGGTGCGAGGCCCATCGCGTGCAGGCCCAGGCCGAAGCGGCTGGCGCGCTGCAGGTAGCCGGCCCAGTCCAGCGGATGCCAGATGCCGAAGTCCTTCTGCCGGATCGCGATGCGCTGCGGCTGCAGGCGTGCCTGCTCGCGCAGCATCTGCGGCAGCGTGAGCGAAGGGAGCGGGTTCGTCGTCATGACAGCCAGCGCTTGCGGCGCTTGTAGTGCTTCAGCTCGCGGAAGCTGCGCGATTCGCCGCTGCCGCCCACGCCCAGGTAGAACTCGCGCACGTCGGGGTCGGCCGCGAGGCGCTCGGCGCTGCCGTCGATCACGACCTTGCCGCTTTCCATGATGTAGCCCGTGTGCGCAATGGCCAGTGCCACGCTGGCGTTCTGTTCCACCAGCAGCATCGAGGTGCCGCGCTCGGCGTTGATGCGCGCGATGATCGTGAAGATGTCTTCGACCAGCTTGGGCGAGAGGCCCAGCGAAGGCTCGTCGAGCAAGATCAATTGAGGCTGCGCCACCAGCGCACGCCCGATGGCGAGCATCTGCTGCTCGCCGCCCGAAAGGTAGCCCGCGAGGCCCTTGCGGCGTTCGTGCAGGCGCGGGAAGTAGGCGTAGACGTCATCGAAGTTGCGCGATGCTGGCGCGGCGCCCGTGCGGCCCGTCAGCGCGTAGGTCGCAGCGACGAGGTTCTCTTCGACCGTGAGGTCTTCGAACACGCGCCGGCCTTCCATCACATGGCTCAGGCCGCGCCGCACCAGCTGCTGCGGCGCGAGCCGCTCGGTGGGCGCGCCGTCGAACACGATGCGCCCGGCCTCGACCTCGCCGTCTTCCAGCGCGAGCAGGCCCGACACCGCTTTCAGCGTGGTCGACTTGCCCGCGCCGTTGCTGCCCAGCAGCGCCACGATCTGCCCGCGCGGCACGGCCAGCGACAGGCCGCGCAAGACTTGCACGACCTTGTTGTAGACCACCTCGATGTTGTTGACCTCCAGAACGAGGTCGGGCGGTGCCGCGCGCGCGTCCATCGTGTCGATCAGTTCAGTGCGATCCAGTCGGAGGCCGGCACCATCTTCTGCGCCTTCATGTCGGCCTTGTAGACGCGGCCCACGGGAATGGAGTTGCCCTTGATGGTGATCGGCGTGCCGATGATCCCGCCGGTGTCGAAGTCCTTGATGGTGTTGAGCGCGGCCTTCAGGTTCTTGCCGTCCAGCGGCTTGCCGGCGTCGAGCGTGCGCTTGGCGGCCTCGGTGAACAGCATCGCCGTGAGGAAGCCCTGCGTGTAGGCCGTGCTCTGGTACTCGGGGCGCAGCGCGCGGATCTTGTCGAGCATCGGCGCCTTGGCCGAGGTGTCGTAGTAGTAGCGGTAGGGCATGACGCCCATGAAGCCGTCGCCACCTTCGCCCATCTTCATGACGGTGGAACTGTCCATGGTCCAGAAGGTGCCCATCCACTTGCTGGTCATGCCCATCTGCTTGCCCTGCTGCACGAACTCGGGAATGGGCGCGAGGATGTAGCCGTGGAAGATCGTGTAGTCGGGCGCGGCGCGGCGCAGCTTGATGACCTCGGTCGACACGTCGACGCTGCCCGCGGGCGTCATGAGCTTCACCGGCACGCTCAGGCCCAGCTTCTTGGCAGCGGCTTCGCTGGCCTCGATGGGGTCGCGGCCGAACTCGGAGTCGGAATACACGAAGGCCACCTTCGCGCCCGGCTTTTCCTTGGCGATGTGGCGCAGCAGGATGCCGATCTGCTCGGTGTAGTCGGGACCGACCAGGAACTGGTTCGGGTACTTGGCCGGGTCGTTGAGCTCGGTCGCGAACGAGGCGCCCGCCATCAAAATCTGGCCGCCGCGGTCCAGCTCGGGGTTGATGGTCTTGGAGAAGCCGGTGGAGTCGCCGTAGTAGAGGTTGACCTTGTTCTGGCTCGTGATCTTCTTGAAGGCCGCCACCGACACGTCGACCTTGTAGCCCGTGTCTTCCGGCACGTAGCGCAGCTTGCGGCCCTTGATGCCGCCCGCGTCGTTGACGATCTTCACGTAGTCGGCAATGCCGGCGTTGATGCCCACGCCCGCGAAGGCGAACACGCCGGTCATCGGGATCGAGCCGCCGATGACGATGTCCTCGTTGCCTTGTGCGTTCGCCGCGAACGGCACGGCGGCGGCCAGGCCTGCGGCGATCAGCAGGGCGCGGCGCTGGGGGAAAAGCTTCTTCGTTGTCTTGGGCATGTGTGTCTCCTGGTTCTAGTTACGAAACGGCCATAGATGGAAAAAGCGGCGCAGGCGCCGCCACACTTCTGCGAGCCCGTGCGGCTCGAACACCAGAAATCCGACGATCAGCAGGCCGAAGACGACGGTGCGCACCGGCGAGAGGAACACGGTCATCTCGACGCCGCCCGGCAGCAGGTCGACCACCAGCTTGAGCAGCTCGGGCACCATGGTCATGAACACGGCGCCGAAGATGCTGCCCAGGATGGTGCCCATGCCGCCGACGATGATGGCGGCCAGGAAGAAGATCGACATCAGCAGCGGAAAGCTCTCGGGCGTGACCACGCGGAAGAAGTAGGCCCACAGCCCGCCCGCAACGCCGGCGTAGAACGACGACAGTCCGAAGGACAGCAGCTTGTAGCGCAAGAGCGGAATGCCCAGCACCTCGGCCGAGATGTCGCGGTCGCGGATGGCGATGAAGGCGCGCCCCACGCGCGTGCGAAACAGGTTGGCCGCGCCGAGCACCATGAGCACCATCACCGGCACGATCACCCAGTACAGGCGAAACGAGGTGTCCAGCGGCAGGCCGAAGAGCTGCGCGGGCGGCAGCGAGATGCCCGTGGTGCCACCCGTGAGCTTGAGGTTGGCGAACAGGAAGTGGGTGATGAACGAGGCGGCGATGGTCGCGATGGCCAGGTACAGGCCCTTCACGCGCAGCGACGGGATGCCGACGACCAGCCCGCCGAGCATCGCGACCACGCCGCCCGCGAGGATGTTCAGCAGGAAGGGCGTGCCCAGCCGCGTCTGCATGATCGCGACGGTGTACGCACCCAGGCCCATGAACGCGGCCTGGCCCAGGCTCACGAGGCCCGTGTAGCCCGTGAGGATGTTCAGGCCCGTGGCGCTCGCCACGTTGATGGCGACGAGGCACGCGAGGTACAGCCAGTAGTCGCTGGCCATGAAGGGGAACAGCACGAGCAGCGCCGCGCCGATCGCGAGCCACACCTTCTGCGTGCGCGAGTCGAACAGCGCCGCGTCGGCGATGTAGCTTTGCTTGAGGGTGCCGATGCGCATGGCTAGAGCCTCTCGATCTCGTGCGTGCCGAAGAGCCCGTACGGCCGCACCATCAGCACGAACACCAGCACGATGAAGGTGGCGAGCAGCTTGTACTCGCCGCCCAGGTAGGAGCCGGCCAGTGCTTCGATCAGGCCGATGAGCACGCCGCCGACGAGCGCCCCCAGCACGCTGTCGAGCCCGCCGACGATCACCACCACCAGCACCGACAACCCGAACACGCCCATCGACGACGAGATGCCGCCGATGGCGCCGACGATGATGCCGGCCACCGCCGCGATCATGGACGAGGCCACCCAGGCCAGCGAGAACACGCGCGGCACGTGGATGCCCATCGAGTACGCCGCCGCCTGGTCCGAAGCCGTGGCCCGCAGCGCGACGCCGCCGCGCCAGAAGCGGAACAGCAGCAGCACCAGACCGATCAGCACCACCGCGATCAGCGCGCCGTAGGCGATCTTCGGCGCCAGGAAGGCCTCGCCGATCATCACGGGCGTGTTGGGCAGGAACTCGGGCAGGCGGCGCTGGTCGGCGGTCCAGATGATCTCGACCAGCCCGACGAGGATCGACGCCAGCCCCACCGTCACCATGAACACCGAGATCGGCGGTTCGCCCAGCAGCGGGCGGATCATGGTGCGCTCGATCACCGCGCCCAGCAGGCCGGTGCCGATCACCGAGCCCAGCACCGCCATCCAGATCGGCAGCGAGAAGCTCGCGGCGAAGGTGAAGAACAGGTAGGCGCCGACCATCAGCATCTCGCCGATGGCGATGTTGACCACGCGCGTCGCCTTGTAGACCAGCACGAAGGCCAGCGCCGCCAGCGCATACAGGCCCCCGCCGGCGATGCCGGTGAGCGCGATCTCGAAGAGGTAGGCCCAATCCATCAGGCGGCTCCCACGGCAGCTTCGCCGCGCAGCCGGCGACGCAGCTCGCCCACGTCGCCCGCGCCGAGGTAGGCGCGGATCACTTCGGGGTCGGCCTGCACCTGCGCTGGCGTGCCCTGCGCGATCACCTGCCCGAAGTTGAGCACCACCACGTGGTCCGACAGGTCCATCACCATGCCCATGTCGTGCTCCACCATCAGCACCGTGATGCCCCATTCGCGCCGCACGTCGAGGATGAAGCGCGCCATGTCTTCGGTCTCCTCGCGGTTCATGCCGGCCACGGGCTCGTCGAGCATCAGCACCTTGGGCTGCATGGCCAGCGCGCGCGCCATTTCCACGCGCTTCTGCAGGCCGTAGGGCAGGGCGGCCACCGAGGCGTGGCGGATGTGGTCGATCTCGAGGAAATCGATGATGCGTTCTTCCACGTCGCGGCGCAGCTCGGCCTCTTCGCGGCGCGCGCGGCCCAGGTAGAAGAGGGCGTCGAACACGTTGCTCTTCAGGTGCGCGTGGCGCCCGAGCTTGATGTTGTCGAGCACCGTCATGCCGCGGAACAGTGCGATGTTCTGGAAGCTGCGCGCCAGGCCGAGCGCCGCGCGCTTGGGGGCGGGCAGGCGGGTGATGTCCGCGCCCTCGAACAGCACGCGGCCCTGCGAAGGTTTGTAGAAGCCCGAGATGGTGTTGAACAGCGAGGTCTTGCCCGCGCCGTTGGGCCCGATCACCGCGGTGATGGAGCCGGGCGCGACGCTGAAGCCGACATTGGTGAGCGCCTTCACCCCGCCGAATGCCAGCGTCAACGCCTCGGCCTGCAGCACCGGGGCCGGGGCGGAAGGTGCGGACATGGAGGTATCCCGTCGAGTCTCGTCAGGCATGGCTAAGGGGCGCGCCGCAAGGTCAGGGTTTGTGTCCAGCAGCGAAATGCTACTGGCCCGTAAAATTCCTACTGGCCGGTAATGTCCGTGTTCGCCGCAGTTCGCGGCATCGGGACTTTCCCCGCCCGCACAAACCCCATGCCCCGTTCCACCGCCGTTCCTGCTCCAGCCTCTCCGTGGGCGCCTGCCGACCGCCGCGCGCAGCAGCGCGAGGTCAAGCGCATGGCCGTGTTGCGCACGGCCGCCCAGCTCTTCAACGAGCGCGGCTTCCATGCGACCTCGCTCGACGACATTGCCGAGCGGCTCAACGTGAGCAAGCCCACGCTGTACTACTACATCGAGAACAAGGACCAGATCCTGCTCGAGTGCGTGAAGATGGCGCTGGACCTCATGCAGACCGGCATCGGCGAGGTGCGCGCCGCGGGCGGCAGCGCCATCGACCAGCTCAAGGCCTGCATGCGCATCTACTCGGGCGTGGTCACGCAGGATTTCGGCATGTGCGTGATCCGCATCGGCGAAGACCCATTGCCCGATCCGCTCAAGAAGGAACTGCGCCGCCTCAAGGCCGGCATCGACGGACATTTCCGCCGTCTCATCGAAGAGGGCGTGGCCGAAGGCGCGTTGGCGCCCTGCGACCCGAAGATGGCCGCCTTCATGCTGGCCGGCGCCCTGAGCTGGATCGGCCGCTGGTACCGCCCCGACGGCGACCTCACGCCCGACCAGATCGCCGACCAAGGCATCGAACTGCTGCTCAACGGCGTGCTGCAGCGCGCCCCTACCCAGGTGAACCCATGACGACCCCAGAGACTTCTTCTTCCGCACCCCTGCTGGTGGGCCGCGAAGGCGCGGTGGCCACGCTGCGCTTCAACCGGCCGGCCGCGCTCAACGCGATCGACGTGCCGATGGCCACCGCCTTCCTCGCCGCCGCGCGCACCCTGGCTGCCGACAAGAGCGTGCGCGCCGTGCTGCTGAGCGGCGCGGGCAAGGGCTTCATGGCCGGTGGCGACCTCGGCGTGCTCAGCGCCGACCCGAAGCAGGGCGCGGCCGACCTCATCGGCCCGCTGCACGAGGCGCTGACCGTGCTCGACGCCATGGACGCGCCGCTGGTCGCGCAGGTGCACGGCGTGGCGGCCGGCGCGGGGCTGAGCCTGATGCTGCAGGCCGACTTCGTGCTCGCGGCCGAGGGCACGCGCTTCAACCTGGCCTACGTGAATGTCGGCACCAGCTGCGACGTCGGTGCCTCGTGGGCGCTGCCGCGCCTGGTCGGCATGCGCCGCGCGCTCGAGATCGCGATGCTCGGCGACACCTACGACACTGCCGCCGCCGAACGCCTGGGCCTCATCAACCGTGTGGTGCCTGCCGCGGACCTCGAGTCCGAAGCCATGGCCCTCGCGCAGCGGCTGGCCAAGGGGCCGACCGTGGCGCTGGGCCACCTGCGCCGGCTGATGCGCGGCTCGCTCGACCGCGACCTCGCGAGCCAGCTCGATGCCGAGTCGGCCGCGTTCCAGTCGTGCGCGGCCACCGCCGATTTCCGCATCGGCCTCGATGCCTTTTTCGGCAAGAAGCCCGCGGCCTTCACGGGCCGCTGAAGAATTCGCTGTTTTCGTTTTTTCAATCCAGGAGATCCATCCCATGACTTCACGCGACATCTTCGTGGTCGGCACCGCCCGCACCGCCATCGGCACCTTCGGCGGCGCGCTCAAGGACGTGCCCAACACGCAACTGGCCACCACCGCCGTCAAGGCCGCCATCGCGCGCAGCGGCGTGGCCGCCGACGCCATCGGCCATGTGGTCATGGGCAACGTGATTCCCACCGACGTGAAGGACGCGTACCTGAGCCGCGTGGCCGCCATCGACGCGGGCTGCCCGATCGAGACGCCGGCCTTCAACGTGAACCGCCTGTGCGGCTCGGGCCTGCAGGCCATCGTGTCGGCGGCGCAGGCCATCGCGCTGGGCGACTGCGACATCGCCATCGGCGGCGGCTCCGAATCGATGAGCCGCGGCCCGTACTTCGACACCTCGGCGCGTTATGGCGCACGCATGGGCGACGCTGTGCTGGTCGACTACATGCTGGGCATCCTGCACGACCCGTGGGAGAAGATCCACATGGGCATCACGGCCGAGAACGTGGCCGCGCGCTACGGCATCACGCGCGAGCAGATGGACGAACTGGCCGTGACCAGCCAGCAGCGCGCCGCCGCCGCCATTGCCGCGGGCCGCTTCAAGGAACAGATCGTTCCGGTCGAGGTGAAGACGCGCAAGGGCGTCGTGCTGTTCGACACCGACGAGCACGTGCGCGCCGACACCACGGTCGATACGCTCGCGAAGATGAAGCCCGCGTTCAAGAAGGACGGCCTCGTGACCGCCGGCAACGCCTCGGGCATCAACGACGGCGCCGCCGCCGTGGTGCTGGCCGAAGGTGGCCGCGTGAAGGCGCTGGGCCTGAAGCCGCTGGCTCGCCTTGTCGGCTACGCGCACGCGGGCGTCGAGCCGGCGTACATGGGCATCGGCCCGGTGCCGGCCACGCGCAAGGTGCTGGAGCGCACGGGCCTGAAGGTCAGCGACTTCGACGTGATCGAGTCGAACGAAGCCTTCGCGGCGCAGGCCTGCGCCGTCATCAAGGAACTGGGCTTCGACCCCGCCAAGGTGAACCCCAACGGCTCGGGCATCTCGCTGGGCCACCCGGTGGGCGCGACCGGCGCGATCATCACAACGAAGGCGATCGCCGAGCTGCACCGCACGGGCGGCCGCTATGCGCTGGTGACGATGTGCATCGGCGGCGGGCAAGGCATTGCCGCCGTGTTTGAGCGCGTTTGAAGGCACACTCTCGGGCATGCTCCGCCCCCCACTCCTGATCGACCCCGACGAGGTCGACTTCAGCGCCATCCGCGCGCAGGGGGCGGGCGGGCAGAACGTCAACAAGGTGTCGAGCGCGGTGCACCTGCGCTACGACATCCACGCCAGCTCGCTGCCCGCCGACGTGAAGGAACGGCTGCTCGCCCTGCGCGACAGCCGCATCACGCAGGAAGGCGTGTTCGTGCTCAAGGCGCAGCAGCACCGCACGCAGGAAATGAACCGCGCCGACGCGCTCGCGCGGCTGCAGGCGGTGATCGACAGCGTGGCCACGCCGCCGCGCGTGCGGCGCGCCACCAAGCCCACCTACGGTTCGAAACAGCGCCGGCTCGAAGGCAAGAGCCAGCGTTCGCAGATCAAGAGCCTGCGCGGGCGGGTGCAGGACTGACGGGCTTGTTCCCGCGCAGCGCCGGATCTGCGGCGTCACGCCGGCCAGGCTGATCTGCGCGTGGTGCGGCATTCTGGTGCGTCTGTAACTTGTGTCATCTGTTTCAAACAAACCGCAAGTCCCCGTTTGCACGCCCGAAACATGCGGCAAGCAAAATGGAAGGCATGAGTGCTTTCGTTTCGCGCGTCGTGTCGGCGTTGCTAGTGACCTTCGCGTGCATCGGACTGGCCGGCTGTGGCCAGGAGGGGGCGGGCGGGCAGGCCGCGGTCTCGCCGGCCGCACCGGAGCTTTCGTGGGAGGCGCTGATCCCCAAGGAGTGGGACCCTACCAAGCGCTACCGCAACATCAGCCTCGAAGCGCTGCGCGACAACGACCCGCGCGCGATCCAGATGCTCGACGAGATGCGCGCCGTCTGGGACAACGCGCCGGTCAACGTCTCGCTCGACGGCAAACCCGTGAAGCTCTCGGGCTTCGTCGTGCCGCTCGATGCCACGCAAGACGGCATTCGCGAATTCTTGCTGGTGCCGTACTTCGGCGCCTGCATCCACACCCCGCCACCGCCCGCCAACCAGATCGTCCACGTGATCGCGCCCGCGCCCGTGAAGGGCCTGCACGCCATGGACACGGTGCGCGTGAGCGGCACGCTGAAGGCGGCGCGCTATGCGTCGGCCGACATGGGCGTGAGCGGCTACGAGATCGCGTCGGCGGCGGTCGAGCGGCTGGTCGTCACGCAGGGGCCGTGAAGGCCGCCAGTTCGCGCAGGGCCGGCTGCAGCAGCCGGTAGCTCAGCCGCTCGGTCACCCGGAACGCGCCGAGCCCTTCATAGAACGCAATACCCCGCGCATTCGTCGCCTTCACGGGCCAGTCGATGCGGTGGCATCCCTGGGCGACGGCGCGCGCGGCCACCCACGCCATGAGGGTGCGGCCCGCCCCGGCGCTGCGGTGGCCCGACTTCACGTAGAGCTCCTTGAGCTGGCAGTGCCTGCGTTGTTCAGGCGCGAAGTCGACCAGCGAAAAGACCCAGGTGATCGCGGCCAGCCCGACCACGGTGCGCGCGTCTGTCGATGCCACCACGAGCTGGTGCGGCGAGCCGGGCGCCAGGAGATTGCCCAGCAGGTGGTCGCGCACCCACTCGAGCGGCACGCGCGCGCCTTCGTTGTAGAAGGCGTGCAGTTCGGTCAGCAGCTCGACGAGCGAGTCGTGTTGGGCTTCGGACACCAGATCGACGTGCATGGCATTTCCTTGGGATAGGGCTGCGTGACTGCCGGATTCTGGCGCGTCCCGGATTCACGACGATCTTGTTACTCCCTGCTCCAGTCCTTGCGCGACTAGATTGCCCTTCACCACTTCGAAAGGACAAGAACCATGAACCCGGCCTACACCGGCGGTTGCGCATGCGGCGCCATCCGCTACGAGATTTCAGGGGAACCCGTGTACCAGAACGACTGCCAGTGCCTCGACTGCCAGCACAAGAGCGGCACGGGCCACGGCTCGTACCTCAGCTTCGCGGGTGCCAAGGTGAAGCAGACGGGCGCGGCCACGCTGTGGAGCCTCAAGGGCGACAGCGGCAACATGAAGACACGCGCGTTCTGCCCGACCTGCGGCTCGCCCGTGTACATGACCTTCGCGGCGATGCCCGGCGTCTTCACCGTGCATGCCGCCAGCCTGGACGACCCGGGGCGCTACCGGCCGCAGGCGGTCACGTACGCGGTGCGCGGGCACGCCTGGGACTTCCTCGACCCGGCGCTGCCGAAGTTCGAGCGGATGCCGCCGGGCTGAACCCGGCCGGTCAGCCCATGCGCTGCGACAGGAAATCGAGGAACGAGGTGATGCGCGCCGACAGCTGCGTGTTGCGGTAGTACACGGCGTTGACGGGCTGGCGCACGTCGACCGTGTCCTTGGGCAGCACCTGCACCAGCGCGCCGCTGGCGCGGTCGGTGGCGGTCATGAAGTCCGACAGGCAGACGATGCCCACGCCGGCCAGCGCGAGCTGGCGCAGCGTCTCGCCGCTGGACGCGACCACGGTGGGCGTGATGGTCCATTCGTCGCCGTGCACGCCGCGCAGCGGCCAGCGGTTGAGCGACTCGGGCTGGGTGAAGCCCAGCAGCGCGTGGCCGGCCAGCTCGTCGACCTTGCGCGGCTTGCCGTGGGCCTCGAGGTAGGCGGGGCTCGCGAGCACGCGCAGCCGGTGCGTGCCGAGCGGGCGCGCATGCAGCGTGGAATCGCGCAGCGGGCCGATGCGGATCGCCACGTCGGTGCGCCGCTCCAGCAGGTCGATGGGCAGGTCGTCGGTGTCGAGTTCGAGGCTGATCTGCGGATAGAGCCGGCGGAACTCCGGCACCAGCGGCACGATGGCGTGCAGCATGAAAGGCGATGCCGCGTTCACGCGCAGGCGGCCGGCGGGCTGCTGGCGGCGCGCGGCCATGTGCTCTTCGGCGTCGTCGATCGCATCGAGGATGGCTCGCGTGCGCTGCAGGAAGGCGGCGCCTTCCTCGGTGAGTTCGAGCCGCCGCGTGGTGCGGCGCATCAGCGTGGTGCCGAGCTTCTGCTCGAGCCGGCTCAGTGCGCGGCTGATGCCCGACACGGTCTGGCCCAGCTGGTCGGCCGCGGCGGTGATCGAGCCGGTGTCCACCACGGCGCGGAAGGCGACCAGTTCTTCGATGGTGGTTTTCATGGCGCCCGTGTGGGGGAAGAGGCGCGCGCGGTCAGGCCGCGGCTTCGGCTTCTTCGGGCATGTCGATGCGCGGCATCAGCGCGGCCAGCGCCTCGGCGTCGGTGCGGTAGCTGAAGAGCATCGGCCCCGGCGCGAGCAGGCCGGCGCGCTCGAGCACCTGCATGGCCGGCAGCTTCATGCCGCTCAGGTGCAGGCGCACGCCCTTGGATTCCATCAGCCGGCGGATCGAGCCGAACACCTCGGCGCCGGTGATGTCGATGCGGTTGATCGGCTGCGCGAACAGACACACGTCGGTCAGGTCGGGGCGCTCGGCCAGCGCGACCGTGAGCGCGCGCTCCAGCGTGGAGGCGGAGGCGAAGTCGAGTTCGGCGTCCATGCGCACCGCATACAGCTGCGGCGCGAGCGGCGGCAGCTTCCAGAGGTGGCGGTCGCGCAGGCTGCCGTCGGGGTGCAGGCCCACTTCGATGATGCGCGGGTGCAGGTGGCGGTACATGTAGTGCGCCAGGCTGGCGAGCAGGCCGCCCAGCACGCCCCAGTAGATGCTCGGCGCGGTGGCGATGGTGAGCACGAAGGTGCCGAAGGCGATGCCGGCTTCCAGCTTCGAGATGCGCCACAGCGCCGTGAAGCTCGACGGCTTCACCAGCCCGAGGATGGCCGTGACCACCACCGCCGCCAGCACCGCCTGGGGCACGTGGTACAGCAGCGGCATGAGCCACAGCAGCGCGCCGGCCACCACCGCCACGCTGAACAGCGTCGCCCAGCCGGTCTGTGCGCCTGCGTAGAGCGTGATGGCCGAGCGCGAGAACGACGAGCTGGTGGGGAACGACCCCGTGAAGCCCGAGGCCAGCTTGGCCAGGCCCTGGCCGATCAGGTCCTGGTTTTCGTTCCACAGCGTGCCGGCGCGGCCGTTGTCGACCTTGGCGCTCGACGCCGTTTCGAGAAAGCTCACCAGCGTGATCATCAGCGCGGGCAGCACCAACGCGCTGAAGGTGTGCGCCGGCAGCAGGCCGGGCCAGTAGAACGAGGGCAGGCCCGAGGGCAGGGCGCCCACCACGGCGCCGCCGCGCAGCGCGTAGTTGATGCTCCAGCTGATGGCCGCGGCGCCAGCCACCAGCGCCATCGTGGTCGGGAAGCGCGGCACCCAGCGCTTGCCCAGCCACAGCACGGCGATGCTGCCCAGGCCGAAGGCGATGGCCGTGAGGTCGGGCAGCGGCCCGCCCTGCAGCACCTGCGGAATGGTGCGCCCCGTGAAGCCCAGCAGCGCGGGCAGCTGCGAGATCGCGATCAGCACCGCCGCGCCCTGCGTGAAGCCGATCAGCACCGGCGAGTTGACCAGCCGCAGCAGCCAGCCGAAGCGCCCCGCGCCGAGCACGATCTGGATCGCGCCCGACATCAGCGTGAGCCACACCGCCATCGCCACCCATTCCTCGCTGCCCGCCACCGCCAGCGGCGCGAGCGACGCGCCCACCAGCAGGCTGGTGAGCGCGGTCGGCCCGACCGACAGCCGCTGCGACGAGCTGAACATCACGGCGATGAGCGCCGGGAACAGCGCCGCGTACACGCCCGTGACCAGCGGCATGCCGGCCAGCGCCGCATAGGCCACGCCCTGCGGCAGCACCATCAGCGCGACGGTGATGCCGGCCATGGCCTCGTTGCGCAGCAGCGCGGCGGAAGGTCGGGGCCAGCCAAGACAGGGAACCCAGCGTGCGAGGCGCTGGCGAAGGGACGGTGCGGGGGAAGAGGAAGGGGAAGCCGGATTCATGAAGCGGGGCGCGCGCGCGGCGGGCACGCCGCGCGCGGAGAGCGGGAGAGAGAGAAAGAGCCTAGATCAGTGAGGTCGCGTTCTTCAGGACGTAGTCGCAGGCCTTTTCCTTGACCTTCGACGACAGCCCCTTGAGGTTGAGCGACTTGCCGTCGCCGCCCTTGAGCAGGCCCTTGGCGCCGCTCGCGAAGTCGTTTTCCTGTTTCTTCTGGCCGGTGATCTTGGCCAGCAGCTTGTCCTTGACGGAGGCGGCATCGCCGCCGAGGTAGTTGTTCTTGACGCAGTACTCGAGCACGCCGGCCGCGCTGCCGACGGTGCTGGAGCCGATGGCGGGCATCTTGAA
The DNA here is from genome assembly GCF_058788795.1 of Variovorax sp. FW301-JW7. NCBI lineage: Bacteria > Pseudomonadati > Pseudomonadota > Betaproteobacteria > Burkholderiales > Comamonadaceae > Variovorax > Variovorax sp. FW301-JW7. The sequence continues at coordinate 5,821 of NZ_JBYTBC010000007.1, read as the reverse complement.
GCCGCCGAGGCTGAGGTTGCTGAGCGCCGAGCCGCCGGCGCCGCTGTTGCTGCTGCTGCCTTGCGAGTTGACCGCCGCGCCGGCCTGTTCTTTCAGCTGGTCGAGCAGGTTGTTGGCCTGCACCGAGGCGCCTGCGGCGAGCAGGGCAAGGGCGACGAATGTGGAGCGAACGTGCATGGTGGCCTCCTTGGACGGACATGGGGGGAGAAGCGCCCACCAGCATACCGGAGAGCCCGGAATGTCTCTATCGCGCGGGGCACAGCGCCACGGGGTGCGCACGGCCCGCAAGAGCACGCGGTTCAGCCTCGGCGGAACAGCAGCACGGAGTTCGTGCCGCCGAAGGCGAAGGAGTTGCTGATGGCGGCCTCGAGCGCGGGGGCGGCGCTGTCGCCGGGGGCGACGAGGTTCATCCGGCAGTCGGGGTCGATATCACGGCAGTTCGCGTTGGGCGGCAGCTCGCGCCGGTACAGCGCCAGCACGGTGATGAGCGCCTCGATGGCCCCGGCCGCGCCCAGCATGTGGCCGTGCAGCGCCTTGGTCGAGCTGACGCGCAGGGCGTCGAAGTCGGCGCCCCAGACCTCGGCCAGCGCGTTGCGCTCGACCACGTCGCCGATGCGCGTGGCCGTGCCGTGCGCGTTGCAGTAGCCCACGTCGCGCGGCTGCAGGCCGGCCTGGCGCAGCGCGGCGCGCAGGGCGCGGGCCTGGCCCGGTGCGTCGGGCTTGGTGAGGTGGGTGGCGTCACTGCTCAGGCCCCAGCCGGCCAGCGTGGCATAGCGGCGGGCGCCGCGCGCGCGGGCGCGTTCGGCCGATTCGAGAATGAGGAAGGCCGAGCCTTCGCCCAGCGCAAAGCCGCTGCGGTCGGTGGCAAAGGGGCGCACCGCGCCGGCCGCTTCGCCGGGCTGGAAGCCGGCCAGCGTCTGCATGGCCTGCCAGGCCAGCACCACGCCCGGGACGATCAGCGCTTCGCTGCCGCCCGCGATGGCGATGTCGACCTCGCCGCGCTGCACCGCCTTGGCGGCCTCGGCGATGGCCACCGACGACGAGGCGCAGGCGACCGAGTACGTGAGCACCGGGCCCAGCACGCCGTTGCGCATCGCCACGTGGGCGGCCGGCGCGTTGGGCATGAAGGCGGGAATGGTGAGCGGCGAGACGCGCCCGTTGCCGCGGTAGGCGGCCTCGAGCGCGGCGGCGCCGCCCATGCCGCAGCCGGCGTAGACACCGACGCGCTCGGCATCGATGCCGGCATCGCCCAGCGCCAGGCCTGCATCGCGCAGGGCGAGGTCGGCGGCGGCCACGGCCAGCTGGCTCACGCGGTCGACGCCCGCGAGCTGCAGCTTGGTGAACCAGCGCGTCTCGTCGAAGGCGACCGTGGCGGCGGCGGCGGGTTTGGGGAGTTCGGGGAAAACCGGCGCGAGGGCCGAGCGGCCCTGCAGCAGCGCGTCGAACAGCGCGTCGGGCGCGTCGCCATGCGGCGCCATGACGCCCAGCCCGGTGACGGCGACTTCGTGCGTGCTCACGCTGTCTTGGCGGCCCGGACCTTGTCGACCAGCTGCGCGAGCTCGGCCAGGGTGTCGATGCTCGCGTCTTCGTCGGGCATGGTGATGCCGAAATGGTCTTCGATGGCGAACAGGAATTCGGCCAGTGCCAGCGAATCGAGTCCGCCGGTTTCACGCATCGAGGCGTGCGGGTCGAGCTTGGACGGTTCGATGCCGTACTTCTCGTGGATCAGGTCCTGCAATTCCTTCAGCGAACTCATCTGCGATGCCTGTCGTCTTGTGCCGCCGTTGATCGATGGGCTGCCTGTCCCTTGCGGGTGGCGGGCCACGGGGTCGATCCCTTCCTCGTTCGGCCTGTGTTGATGATCAATGGTGATTGATGATATCCGCTTCGACCTTAGGGAAATCCTCGGGGCGGCCCCCGATCAACGGCGACCGGGGCGCCAGCGCAACGAGGGCAGCGCAAAGGCCAGCCCGAGCAGCGCGCCGGCCACCGCGTCGAGCACCACATGCTGCTTGACGGCCAGCGTGGAATAGGCAATGGCGGCAAACCAGGCCCAGTTGATCGCCTGCAACAGCCATGGCGTGCGCGCCGCGCGCAGCACGTCGGCCAGGCGCACGGCCGTGAAGATGGCGACCGCCACGTGCATCGAGGGGCAGGCGTTGCCCGCCGCGTCCACGCCCTGCAGCATCGCGAAGCCGGGGTAGCCCGAGACGTCGATGTCCAGCGGCGGGATCTGCGTCGGCCAGAAGTAGAAGAGGCCCAGGCCGCTCAGGCACAGCGCGCCGATCCACAGCCCGTAGACCACCAGCTCGCGAAACGTGAGCTGCAGCCCCGGCGCAAAGCCCACGTACACCCACAGCGACAGGTAGGCGCCGAGCGTGTAGGGCTGGAATGGAATCAGGTGGTCCAGCGGCGTCAGCGGCATCACCGTGACCGGAAAGGCCGGGTTGCGCAGCAGGTGGAAGTAGCCGATGAAGAACAGCCAGGTGAAGGCCGTGGTGCCGACCGCCTTCAGCAGGAAATGGCGGCGGATGCGCAGCCAGATGTCGGCGGTCCACGTTGCAGGCCTGGCCTCGGCCGCGATGTGCAGGGGGATCGGTGAGTGCATGGTGTCGGTGTCGGTCGCCGATCTTGCCAGAGCACCATGGCGTGCCCGGTCCATGCCCTGCGGCATCAAAGGGTGGCCGGTCGCTTGCGGTGCTGGAACGAGGTGGGCGAGCGCCCCGTGGCTGCCTTGAACATGGCGCAGAAGGCGCTGTCGGTGGCGTAGCCGCTGGCCGAGGCCACCTGGCTCACGGCCATGCCGCGTGCCAGCAGCGGCAGCGCGTGCGCCATCACGGCCTGCTGGCGCCATTGCTGCCAGCTCATGCCGAGCTGGTCGCGAAACAGCCGCGCCACCGTGCGCTCGCTGGCGCCGATGGCGGCGGCGCGCTCGGCCAGCGTGGCGCGGTCGGCCGGGTTGCGCAGCAGCGTCTCGCACAGCTGGCGCAGGCGCTTGTCGGAGGGCAGCGGCACGTCGATGCGGATCTGCGTGGCGCGCTCGACCTCGTCGACCAGCAGCGGCGCGATCATGCGTTCGCGCTGCGGCGCATGCGGGTCGGCCGGCGGCAGGCCGTCGGGCGTGGTGTCGAGCGCGAGCATCAGGGCGCGCAGCAGCGGGCTGATCTCGAGCACCTCGCACTTCTCCCAGGTGGGCGCGATCCAGGCGTGCAGGTAGACGGTGCGCAGCTCGGCGTCTTCGATCAGCGTGATGCTGTGCGGCATGTTGGCCGGCACCCAGAGCGCGCGCGATGGCGGCACGATGTAGCTGCCATCCTGTGTACTCAGGCGGATCACGCCGCGCGTCGAGAACGTGAGCTGCGGCCACGGGTGCTCGTGCAGCTCGACCAGCGTGTCGGCGCTCAGGAAGTGTTCCTTGGCGCGCAGCGGGCGCACCGCGTCGGGGGCGTACAGGTGCGGCGTGAGCGGGCCCACGCTGTTGGTCGGCGCGGTGGGCGTTCCGCGCGCCTTGGCTGGGGAGGCTGGCTCGGGAGCGGGCGGAGCGTGGGGGGGAACGGCGCTTGGCATAGTTTCGACAAATGTTGTCGCTGTATCGCCATTCTGCCGCGTCGGCGCCGCATAGCATCGGTGCTCCCCCCGGTTTTTTGTAGCAATCCATGTCATCCACTTCCACCCCGAACGCGGCACCCGCCCCCTCCTTGCGCAGCGACGCCCAACTGATCGGGCTGGTCGGCCTGGCGCATGCGGTGAGCCATTTCAGCCAGCTCATCCTGGCGCCGCTGTTCCCGTGGCTGAAGGACGCGTTCCAGGTGAGCTATGTCGAGCTCGGCGCGGTGCTCACCGTGTTCTTCGTGGTCTCGTGCATCGTGCAGGCGGCTTCGGGCTTCATCGTCGACAAGCTGGGCCCGCGCCCGGTGCTGTTCGTCGGCCTGGGCGCGCTGGGGCTCGCCGCCTTCGGCTATGCCATGGCGCAGAGCTACTGGATGCTGCTGGCGTGCGCCGTGGTCGGCGGCATCGGCAACGGCGTGTTCCACCCGGTGGACTACACGCTGTTCAACCGCAAGGTCGCACCCACGCGGCTGGGCCATGCCTACAGCGTGCACGGCATCACCGGCAGCCTGGGCTGGGCGCTGGCGCCGGCCTTCGTGGTGCCGATCGCCATTGCCTTCTCGTGGCGCGTGGCGCTGGCCTCGGCCGGTGTGGTGGCCATCGTGGTGCTGCTGATCCTGTGGATCTACCGCGGCGTGCTGGCGCTCGACGCGGCGGCGGTGCACAAGGCCACGGGGCAGGGCGAGCCCACGCCGGTGGGCGGCGAGTTCGACTTCCTGCGCATCCCGGCCGTGTGGATGTGCTTCGGCTTCTTCTTTTTCTACGCCGCCGTGATCAGCGTGGTGCAGACCTTCGCACCCGTGGCCGCCGGCCACCTGCACGCGGTGCCGGTGGCGCTGGTGGCGGTGTGCCTCACGGTCTACATGGTGGCGAGCGCGGCGGGCATGGTGGTGGGCGGTTTCCTGGCCTCCGACCCCTCGCGCTGCGAGCGCATCGTGGGCGCGGGCTTCGGCGTGGCGGCGGCGCTGGCGCTGGTGCTGGCCTTTGCGCAGTTTCCGCCCGTGATGGTGCCGGTGCTGTTCGGCGCGATGGGTTTCGTCTCGGGCATCGCCGGGCCGTCGCGCGACCTGCTGGTGAAGAAGTCGACGCCGCCCAATGCGACCGGGCGCGTCTACGGCGTGGTGTACGCGGGCCTGGACATCGGCCAGGCCGTGGCGCCGCTGGTGTTCGGCCGGCTGATGGACCACGGCCAGTACACGAGCGTGATCGTCGGGCTGGCGCTGGTGCAGGGCGTGCTGATCGCCAGTGCCTTCAATGTGCGGCGCGTGCGGCGCACGGCGCTGGTGCCTGCGTCGGCATAGACCTTCTCCGGGCGTGAGAGCTTCTGCATGCGGCCCCTATCATCGGCCGCATGCAAGCCTTGTATGTCTATGTGATCGTCGGCGCTGTGCTGGCGGGGTTCGTGCAGGGCCTGTCGGGCTTTGCTTTCGGCATGGTCGCGATGTCGGTCTGGGCCTGGACGCTGGAGCCGCAACTGGCTGCAGTGCTCGCGCTGTTCGGCGCCCTCACGGGGCAGGTGATTGCGGCGCTCACGGTGCGGCGGACTTTCGACAAACGCATCCTCTGGCCCTTCGTGCTTGGCGGACTGGTCGGCGTGCCCTTCGGTGTCTGGCTGCTGCCGCACCTGGACATCGTGCTGTTCAAGGTGTGCCTGGGCACGCTGCTGGTGCTGTGGTGCCCGGCCATGCTGATGTCGCAGCGCCTGCCGAAGATCACTTTTGGCGGTCGCGCGGCGGACGGCGTGGCGGGTGCCATCGGCGGTGTGATGGCGGGCATCGGCGGCTTCTCGGGTGTCGTGCCTACGTTGTGGTGCACGCTGCGCGGTTTCCAGCGTGATACGCAGCGTGCTGTGATCCAGAACTTCAACCTGTCGATGCTGGCTGTGGCCTTTGCGGTGCATGTGGCGAGCGGGAGCATTGGGCGTTCTGTGGTGCCTCTTTTGGCATTGGTCGCGGCGGCTGTTGCAGTGCCGGTGTTGTTGGGTGCGCGGCTTTACATCGGGATCAGCGAAGCGGCGTTTCGCAAGATCGTGTTGAGCTTGTTGACGTTGTCTGGGGTTGCTATGTTGGCTTCGGCTTTGCCTGCTTTGCTGGCTCGTTGAATTCTTGTTGTGGGTTTGCTTTCCGAGGCCGGGACTCGCCCCGGCGGGCGACTCACTTTCTTTTGCTTCGCCAAAAGAAAGTAAGCAAAGAAAAGGCGACCCCACTGTCTG
>NZ_JBYTBC010000006.1:416007-416244 GCF_058788795.1 Variovorax sp. FW301-JW7 | reverse complement strand
AGCAGCCTGTCGACTTCGACGTCGAGCGGTCTGAGCACGGCCACGAGCAGCATCGACAGTCTGTCGACGGGTCTCAGTACGGCGACCAGCGGCATCTCCAGCCTGTCCACAGGCCTGAGCACCACGAACAGCAACGTGAGCAGCCTGTCGACGTCGGCGTCGAGCGGCCTGAGCACCGCGACCAGCGGCATCTCGAGCCTCTCGACCGGCCTGAGCACGACCAACAGCAACGTCGGC
>NZ_JBYTBC010000006.1:0-415908 GCF_058788795.1 Variovorax sp. FW301-JW7 | reverse complement strand
CAGCCTCTCGACCTCCACGTCGTCGGGCCTGAGCACCGCCACGAGCAACATCGACAGCCTCTCGACCGGCCTGAGCACCACGAACAGCAACGTGGGCAGCCTGTCGACCGGTCTGAGCTCTGCAACCAGTGGCATCTCCAGCCTGTCGACGGGCCTCAGCACGGCGACCAGCGGCATCTCGAGTCTCTCGACCGGCCTGAGCACGACGAACAGCAACGTCGGCAGCCTCTCGACCTCCACGTCGTCGGGCCTGAGCACCGCCACGAGCAACATCGACAGCCTCTCGACCGGCCTGAGCACGACGAACAGCAACGTCGACAGCCTCTCGACCTCGACCTCGTCGGGCCTGAGCACCGCCACGAGCAGCATCGACAGCCTGTCCACCGGCCTGAGCACGACGAACAGCAACGTGAGCAGCCTGTCCACCTCGTTCTCGTCGGGCCTGAGCACCGCCACCAGCGGCATCTTCAGCCTGTCGACGGGTCTGAGCACGACGAACAGCAACCTGGGCAGCCTGTCGTCCTCGACCTCGACCGGCCTGAGCACCGCCAACAGCGGCATCGGCAGCCTGTCGAGCGGCCTGAGCACCGCCACCAGCGGTATCTCCAGCCTCTCGACCGGCCTGAGCACGACCAACAGCAATGTCGGCAGCCTGTCGTCGGGCCTGAGCACGGTGGCCAGCAGCGTGGGCAGCCTGTCCACCGGCCTGAGCACGACCAACAGCAACGTCGGCAGCCTGTCGACCGGCCTGAGCACGACGAACAGCAACGTGAGCAGCCTGTCCACGGGCCTGAGCACGACCAACAGCAACGTCAGCAGCCTGTCGACCGGCCTGAGCACCACCAACAGCAACCTGGACAGCCTGTCCACCAGCGTGGGTGGCGCGGCCAGCGGCATCGCCAGCCTGTCGACCTCGACGTCGACCGGCCTGAGCACGGCCACCAGCAGCATCAGCAGCCTGAGCACGACGGTCAACACGATCAACGACAAGGGCACGAAGTACTTCCACGCCAATTCGACCAACACCGACTCCAAGGCCACCGGTGCGGAAGCGGTGGCGATCGGGCCGCGTTCCGAAGCCAGCGGCGCCAACTCCTTCGCGGCCGGCAACGGCGCGAAGGCCACGGCCGACGGCGCGGTGGCGGTGGGCTTCGGGGCGCAGGCCACGGGCACCAACGCCATCGCCATCGGCACCGGGGCGCTGGCCACGGGCTCGCAGGCGATCGGCGCGAACTCCCGTGCCGGCGGCGGCGGCGTGGCCCTGGGTGACGGTGCGGACGCCGGCGGCACGCCGCTGAGCAAGGCGCAGAACATCGCGCAGGGCACGGCCATCGGTTTCGGCGCGGTGGTCCAGCAGACCGGCGGCGTGGCACTGGGTGCGAACTCGGTGGCCTCGCGGGCGGCGGGCGTGGCTGGCTACGTGCCGGGCAGCGCGAATGCGCAGCAGGAAGCGGCCATCAAGGCCACGACCAGCACGCAGGCGGCGGTGTCGGTGGGCGATGCGGCCAACAACCAGTTCCGCCAGATCACGGGCGTGGCAGCCGGCTCGGCCGACAGCGACGCGACCAACGTGGCGCAGCTGAAGGCGGTCTCGGCGGCCGCGAAGGCCAGCAGCGTGCAGTACGCCACCAACCCCGACGGATCGGTGAACTACAACCAGATCACGTTGGGCACCGAGACTTCGGGCCCCACGCGCATCAGCAACGTGGCGCCGGGCATCCTGCCGACCGACGCGGTCAACCTGGGTCAGCTGCAGCAGGTGCAAAAGCAGGTGGGCGACGTGGCGCGCATCGCCTACTCGGGCACGGCGATGGCCTTCGCGATGTCGGGCACCTACCTGCCCACGCTGTACCCGGGCGAGAAGACGGTCGGCGTCGGCCTGGGTTCGTACCAGGGCTACAGCGCCGTGGCGCTGACCTTCAAGGCCTTGTCGGACGACGGCAAGATGTCCTGGGGCGCGGGCCTGACGACCACCGGCAAGGAGTGGGGCGTGAACGCCGGCATCGGCTGGAAGTGGAAGTAAACCGCTGAGCGAGCAAGCGCCCGGCTGACGCCCGGCCCCGGTGGCTCCCGCGCCCTGCGCGCGGGAGCCATTGTTTTTTGGTACACACTTCGCCCATGCGCATCGGTATTTCAGTCCTCTCCCACGCGGGGCAGAACATCTGGGAAAACGGAATGGGACAGAACGTCCTGTTCCTGGCCCGGCTGCTGCAACGCATCGAATTCGTCGAGTCCGTCACGCTCATCGATGCGGGCGACCAGCAGGCCATGCCGCCGCAGGTCGACCTGTCGGCGATGGGCCTCACGCTGGGCCGCGCCCGCGAGCTGACCGACGCGCTCGACGTGGTCATCGAAATGGCGGGTGCCCTCGACCTGCAGTGGCTCTCGTACTTCCGCGCCTGCGGCGGTCGCGTGGCCTTCCACGGCGTGGGGCAGCCCTTCGTGGCGCTGGCCGAGCCGATCATCTTTGCCGACCAGGGGCACTTCGGCGCCACCGACCGTTGTGACGAGATCTGGCTGCTGCCCAAGGACGCGGGCTTTGCGCCGATGATGCGCACGCTGCACCGCTGCCCGGTGCACGAGGTGCCGTACCTCTGGTCGCCGCAGTTCCTGGCACAGCGCGTGGACGAGGTGCAGGCGCAGGGCTTCCGCTTCGGCTACCAGCCGCGCACGGCGCAGCAGCCGGGTTTCCGGGTGGCGATCTTCGAGCCGAACATCTCGGTGGTGAAGTCGTGCAGCATCCCGATGCTGATCACCGACGAGGCCTACCGCGCCAACCCGGAGCACGTCGCGGCGATGCACGTGCTCAACACGCTGCACCTGAAAGACCACCCGACGATGCTCTACCTGGCGAACTCGCTGGACATCGTGCGCCAGCACAAGGCCACCTTCCACGGGCGGCACGACTTCGCGGGCTTCATGGTGCAGCACGCCGACGCGGTGGTGTCGCACCAGTGGCAGAACGACCAGAACTACAGCTACCTCGACGCGCTGTACGGCAACTACCCGCTGGTGCACAACTCGCCCTGGCTGCGCGACGCCGGCTACTACTACCCCGACTTCGACATCGCCGTCGGTGCCGAGCAGCTCGCCGCAGCGGTGCGCGGCCATGATGCACAGCTCGATGACTACCGCGCGCGCAGCCAGCGCGTGTTCGACGCGATCGACCCGATGAACACGGCCAACATCGACGGCTACGCACAGCGGCTGCTGCACCTGGTCGGTGGCGACCCGGCGTTCCGTGCCGGCAACGCGAAGGTGGCCGCATGAGCGACGTGCAGAACCCCACCGCAGGCCCGCGCGCGGCCGCCACGCCGACCCGCCTGAAGGTCGGTGTCTCCATCTTCATCCGCAAGGGCGAGCAGAGCCTGTGGGAGAACGGCGTCTACCAGAACTGCCTGTTCCTCGTGATGCTGCTGCTGCGCTCGCCCTGCGTCGAGCGCACGGTGCTGGTGGCCGGCGGCGGCGACGGCGGCCCGGCCGATGCCACCAACTTCCTGGCCGATTCGCCGGTGCCGATCATCGACATGGCCACCGCCGCGCAGGAGCTCGACCTCATGATCGAGATGAGCGCGCAGCTCGGCCGCGAGTGGTCGGTGGCGTTCCGCGAACGCGGCGGCAAGATCGTCTCGATGCGCGTGGGCAACGACTACGTGATCGACATCGAACGCATGACCTTCAACAAGCCGCACGGCATGCTGGTCAGCGGCGCGCCGTACGACGAGGTGTGGACGCTGCCCGAGTACGAAATCTCCTGCAAGCCGTACTTCGCGAGCACCTTCCGCGCACCCACCAAGCTCATGCCGCACCTGTGGAGCCCGATGGTGGTCGAGAAGGCGATGGCGCGCGGCGCCGAGGGCAAGCGCTTCGCCTACGAGCCGGGGCGCAAGCAGTGGCGCGTGGCCATCTTCGAGCCCAACATCTGCATGGTGAAGACCAGCTTCATCCCGATGCTGGGTTGCGAGTCGGCGCACCGCGCGCAGCCGCGCCTCATCGAGAAGATGTGGGTCTACAACAGCTTCCACCTGAAGGACAAGCCGAACTTCGTCGCCTTCGCCCAGAGCCTCGATCTGGTGCGGCACGGCCTGGCGACCTTCGAAGGGCGCTTTCCGCTGTACCAGGTGCTGCCGGGCGCGATCGATGCGGTCTTTGCGCACCACTGGGAGAACGCGCAGAACTACCTCTACTACGAGGCGCTGTACGGCGGCTGGCCGCTCATCCACAACTCGCACCTGATCGGCGACTGCGGCTACCGCTACCATGGCTTCGACTGCGAGGAGGGCGGGCAGGCGCTGCGTCGCGCGTTCGCCGAGCACGACGCCAACCTGCCGGCCTACCGCGAGCGCGCCCGCGACCTCATCGCCAGGCTCGACCCGGAAGGCGAGGAGAACGTGCGCCTTTACTCGGCGGCCATCGAGAGCCTCTACGCGTGAAGGCGACACCGATGACCGCCTTGGCCCGATTCACCGCTGCCGCCTGTGTGCTTGCGATGGCCGGCAGCGCGTTTGCGCAAGGCGTGCTGGCCCCGCCCGCGCCGCCGCAGGACACGCTCACGCGCGCCGCCGCCAGCGTCGGCGTTCAGCGCTGCCTGCCCGCCATCACGCGGCTGGCGACGCTCACCGTGCAGGGCAGCCGCGCGCACGACGTGCTGCTCGACTGGGACCGCAAGCGCCCCGACGCCGGCCCGGTGTTCTCGCTGATCGGCATCCAGTTCCCGAACGCGGGCGTGGCCGCGTCGATCACCGCCATTCCCGACGACAGCGGTGCCTGCACCGTGTCGGCCGAGCGCATCTCGGTCGCGCCCTACACCTGCGCCAGCGTGGCCGAGCAGGAACTGAAGAACTACAAGCGCACGGCGCTGCTGCCGATCTACACGGTCTACACCGACGACAAGGAGCCGACCTCGTCGGTCTCGCTGATCGATTCGCCGCCGGGCTGCCTCGTGATCCGCCGCTATGTCGAGTACGGCTGGCGCGACCCGACTGCGCCCATGCCTGCCGCCGCGCCGGCGGGGCAGGCGCCCAAGCGCCGCTGATCCAGGCCGATTCAAGGGCGCGCGAGCCCGTCTCCGACACGCGCGAACGCCCTTGACCGGCCGCGGCGTGGGCCGCATCCGTCCAAGAATGGACGGAGGCCGCGCGCTCCAACGCGGCGCAAGGAGACCCCATGCCACTGGCGACCCTGATCGGCCGATGGGCGATGCAGCCTTTCTCCAAGGCCCTGCCGCCGCTGGGCGACACCGAACGTGCCGCGCTCGAGGCCGGCACGGTCGGGTTCGAGGGCCAGCTCTTTGCCGGGCGCCCCGATTTCGACGCGCTCACGGCCGCCGGCCCCAACCAGCTCAGCGCACGCGAAGAAGCCTTTCTGGCGAACGAGGTGCCCGCGCTGTGCCGCATGCTCGACGACCACGCCATCGACCAGGCGCACGACCTGCCGCCCGAGGTGTGGCGCTTCCTGCGCGAGAAGCGCTTCTTCGGAATGATCATTCCCGAGGCCTTCGGCGGCCTGGGTTTCGGCCACTACGCGCACGCGACCGTGGTGGCGCGCATCGCGAGCGTCAATGTCGCCACGGCCGTCACGGTGATGGTGCCCAACTCCCTCGGGCCGGCCGAGCTGCTGCTGCGCTACGGCACCGACGCGCAGAAAGACCACTACCTGCCGCGCCTGGCCGACGGCCGCGAGCTGCCGTGCTTCGGCCTGACCTCGCCCTATGCGGGCTCCGACGCCGCCGCCATTCCTGACCGCGGCGTGCTCGTCGAGCGCGAGTTCCAGGGCCGGCGCACGCGCGGCTTCCTGGTCGAATTCGACAAGCGCTACATCACGCTCGCGCCAGTCGCCACCGTGGTCGGCCTCGCGTTCCATGCCGTCGACGAGAGTCGGCCCGAAGGCCAGCGCGAACTCGGCATCACCTGCGCGCTGATTCCCGTGCCGCACGAGGGCATGGAGATCGGCCGGCGCCACCGACCGATGGACAGCGCCTTCATGAACGGCCCTATCCACGGCCGGCAGGTGTTCGTGCCGATGGACTGGGTCATCGGCGGCGAGCCGCAGGTGGGGCAGGGCTGGCGCATGCTGATGGAATGCCTGGCCGCGGGCCGCGCCATCTCGCTGCCCGCGCTGGGCTCGGCCATGCAGCAGACGGCGCTGTACGTGAGCAACGCCTACGGCCAGATCCGCGAGCAGTTCGGCCTGCCGGTGGGCAAGTTCCATGCGGTGGCGGGGCTGGTCGCGCAGATGTCGGCCGAGCTGTACGCGACCGACGCCGCGCGCCGCTTCACCGCCGCCGCGCTCGATGCGGGCGAGCGACCCAGCGTGGCCAGCGCGATCCTCAAGGTGCAGCTCACCGAGGCTGGCCGGCGCGCGGTGAACCGGGGCATGGACATCCTCGGCGGCAAGGGGATCATCTCGGGCCCGTCGAACCTGCTCGGCGTGGCCTACCGGCAGGCGCCGATCGCGATCACGGTGGAGGGCGCGAACATCCTCACGCGCGCGCTCATCGTGTTCGGGCAGGGCGCGGTGCGCTGCCACCCGCACGTGCTCGACGAGATGGCGGCGGTGCAGGCGAAAGATGAAGCCGCGCTCGGCCGGGCGCTCATCGCGCACGGCAGGCATGTGGCGCGCAACCTGTGGCACAGCCTGTTCGGCGCGCCGGTGCTCGGCGATCCGCCCGAGGCGCTGGCGGGCGAAGCGCGCCTCATCGCGCGCATGAGCGCCAAGTACGCGCTCACCGCCGACCTGGCCATGGGGCTGCTCGGCGGCAAGCTCAAGCGCATGGAGCTGCTGTCGGCGCGGCTGGGCGATGTGCTGGCCCACCTGTACCTGGCGAGCGCCTGCGTGTGGCGCTACCGCGTCGATGCGGCGCCCGAGCTGCTGCCCTTTGCGCAGGCCGCGATCCGGCTGCAGCTGGACGAAGCCGGCAAGATCCTGCGCGACCTGTACGCCAACCTGCCGACACCGGGGCGGCGCCTGCTCGGTGCGCTGGTGCTGCGCCGCACCGCGCACCTGGCGCCGCTGCGCGACGTGCAGCTGATGGCATTGGCCGAACTGCTGCGCACGCGCCCGGACGTGGTCGCGCGGCTCGTGCCCGATCTGTCGGAGCCCGGCCCGGGCGGCCTGCGCGACCTGATGCAGGCGATGGCGCTCGGCGCGCAACTGGGCGACGAGACGGCCGCGCTCAACAAGGTGCTGCGCCGCACGCGCTCGCTCGACGAGGCGGCGCAATCGGCCAGCGACCCCGCGCTGGCGCTGGCCTACCTGCAGGCGGCCGACAAGGTGATCCAGGTCGACGACTTCGAGGGGCCGGCGCGCAATGCGGACGGCAGCGCCGGCCTCAGCGCGCCTGCTGCGCCGCCAGTGCCGTCAGCGCCGCCGCCGTCTGCTCGTCCGCCGGAAAGAACGACTCCACCGCGAGTTCCTGCAGCGTGACGTCCACCGGCGTGCCGAAGATGGTGATGGTGCTGATGAAGCTCAGCACGCCGCTGGGCATGACCACCTGGAACGGCACGGCCACGGCCGACAGGGCGGTGTCAAGCAGCGGCGCGTCATGGCTCACGGCCGGCGGCGGGTAGCCCTCCAGCTCGTCGTGCAGCGCCTGCAGCACGGTGTCGCCGGTGGCGGCGATCTGCTGCTGCAGCCGCTCCAGCAGGTGCGTGCGCCACTGCGCGAGGTTCGCGATGCGCGGCGCCACGCCCTCGGGGTGCAGGCTCAGGCGCAGCACGTTGATGGGCGGCTTCAGCAGCTCGGCCGAGCAGCCTTCCATGAGCAGCGGCACCAACGCGTTGTGCGCCACCAGGTTCCAGTGGCGGTCCACGGCCAGCGCGGGGAAGGGCTCGTGGCCCTTCAGCACCAAGTCGATGGCGCGGCGCGCCGAGGCCATGGCGGGGTCGTCGAGCGAGCGCTGGCGGTACATGGGCGCGAAGCCGGCGGCCACCAGCAGCGCGTTGCGCTCGCGCAGCGGCACGTCCAGGCGCTCGGCCAGCCGCAGCACCATCTCGCGGCTCGGCGCGGCGCGGCCGGTTTCCACGTAGCTCAGGTGGCGGGTCGAGACCTCGGCCTCCTGCGCCAGGTCGAGCTGGCTCAGGCGGCGGTGGGTGCGCCAGTGCCGCAGGTGGGCGCCGAACGGATCGCGCGCGCCGGGCAGGCCGGCGGCGGCGGCTTTGGACGAATGGGTGCGGGGGGTGTTCATGGAGCCGCATTCTGGCGCGGCGGCGGCGTGGCGCCATGACCTCCCAGGTCATCGACGCGATCCACGCCCGGCGGAATCATCGACCCCAACGCAGCAGGACTGGCCTGCTGCGTACCCACCCAGGAGATCCACATGTCTGTTTTCGCTTCCCCCCGCTTCCTGTCGAACGTGATGTGGGCCGATGCCGCTTCGTGCGCCGCGACCGGCGCGCTGCAGGTGGCGTTCACCGACGTCCTTGCCACCCTGACCGGCCTGCCGGCCTGGCTGCTCATGGGCACCGGCGTGTTCCTGCTGGCCTATGCGGCCGCCGCCGCCTTCATGGCCAGCCGCGCCACGCCGCCGCGCACGCTGATCGGCCTCGTGATCGTCGGCAACTTCGCCTGGGCGGTGGCCTGCGTGGCCCTCCTGGTGAGCGGCGTGTTCGCGGTCACTGCGCTCGGCATGGCCTGGGTGCTGGCGCAGGCGCTGTGCGTCGTCGTGCTGGCCGAGCTGCAATGGACCGGGCTGCGCCGCACCCGGGGTGCTACCGATATGGCGATGGCCTGAGCGTCTGACCGTCCGCCCCGCGCCCGCTGCACCCCGTGCGGCGGGCGTTTTTGCTATGAGAACGATAGTTCCGGGAGAGCCCGACAAGGAAGACCGACTACAGCCACTGACATTGAACCTCGCTATCCTTGAGGAGCTTCCACGAACACACAGGAGTCTTCTCATGGCCAAAGCCCCGGCGCACGCGTTTGCGTCCACCCTCAAGACCTTCAAGACCGCGTCGGGCAAGTCCGGCAAGTACTGGTCGCTGAAGGAACTGGCCAAGCAGTACCCGACCGTGGAACGCCTGCCGGTGTCGATCCGCATCGTGCTCGAGTCGGTGCTGCGCAACTGCGACGGCCAGAAGGTGTCGGCCAAGCACGTCGAGGAGCTGGCCCACTGGGCGCCCAACGCCGAGCGCACCGACGAAATTCCCTTTGTCGTCACCCGCGTGGTGCTGCAGGACTTCACCGGCGTGCCGCTGCTGGCCGACCTGGCCGCCATGCGCAGCGTGGCCGCCAAGCTGAACAAGTCGCCCAAGACCATCGAGCCGCTGGTGCCCGTCGACCTGGTGGTCGACCACTCGGTGATGGTCGACTACTACGGCACGCCCAAGGCGCTCGACCTGAACATGAAACTGGAGTTCCAGCGCAACAACGAGCGCTACCAGTTCATGAAGTGGGGCATGCAGGCCTTCGACACCTTCGGCGTCGTGCCGCCGGGCTTCGGCATCGTGCACCAGGTCAACCTCGAATACTTTGCGCGCGGCGTCTACAAGAGCCCGGCCGACAAGAGCGACACGCCGGTGTACTACCCCGACTCGCTGGTGGGCACCGACAGCCACACCACCATGATCAACGGCATCGGCGTGGTCGGCTGGGGCGTGGGCGGCATCGAGGCCGAGGCCGCCATGCTGGGCCAGCCGGTCTACATGCTCACGCCCGACGTGGTGGGCTTCGAGCTCACCGGCAAGCTGCGCGAAGGCGTCACGGCCACCGACCTGGTGCTGTACGTCACCGCCATCCTGCGCGGTGAAAAGGTGGTGGGCAAGTTCGTCGAGTTCTTCGGCCCCGGTGCCGCATCGATCGCGGTGCCCGACCGTGCCACCATCGGCAACATGGCGCCCGAGTACGGCGCCACCATGGGCTTCTTCCCGGTCGACGAGATGACCGTGGCCTACTTCGAAGGCACCGGCCGCACCAAGGAAGAAGTGGAGCGCTTCGCCGCCTACTACAAGGCGCAGGGCCTGTTCGGCATGCCCGCCCCGGGCGACATCGACTACACCAAGATCGTCAAGCTCGACCTGGGCACCGTCTCGCCCAGCCTGGCCGGCCCCAAGCGCCCGCAGGACCGCATCGACCTGGGCCACCTGTCGACCAAGTTCGCCGAGCTGTACAGCAAGCCCAACGACGCCAACGGCTTCAACCAGCCGGCCGAGAAGCTCAAGCAGCGTTACCCGCTGGTCAGCGCCGGCCAGGGCGGCGACGAAGAGGCGGCGGCGCCGCCCGCCGGTTCGCCGCGCGAACTGGTCGAGATGGTCGCCAACCGTTCCACCAAGGCCGCGGCCCACACCAGCGCCACGGCACCGTCGGCGCCCAAGGGCGACGTCACCATCGGCAACGGCGACGTGCTCATTGCGGCCATCACCTCGTGCACCAACACCTCCAACCCGAGCGTGATGCTCGCGGCCGGCATCCTGGCCAAGAAGGCGGTGGAAGCGGGCCTGAAGGTGCAGCCGCACATCAAGACCTCGCTGGCCCCGGGCTCGCGCATCGTCACCGAATACCTGGAGAAGGCGGGCCTGCTGCCGTACCTGGAGAAGCTGGGCTTCTACCTCGCGGGCTACGGCTGCACCACCTGCATCGGCAATGCCGGCGACCTCACGCCCGAGATCAACGAAGCCATCACCAAGAACGACCTCATCGGCGCGGCCGTGCTCTCGGGCAACCGCAACTTCGAGGCGCGCATCCACCCGAACCTGAAGGCCAACTTCCTGGCCTCGCCGCCGCTGGTGGTCGCTTTTGCCATCGCGGGCAACGTGATGACCGACCTCATGACCCAGCCCGTGGGCAAGGGCAAGGGCGGCAAGGACGTGTACCTGGGCGACATCTGGCCCACGCCGAAGGAGATCGACGACAACCTGCGCTTCGCGATGAACGCCAAGTCGTTCCGCGCGAACTACGAGAAGGTCAAGAGCGATCCGGGCAAGTTCTGGACGAGCATCAAGGGCACGACCGGCCAGGTGTACGACTGGCCGACCTCGACCTACATCGCCGAGCCACCGTTCTTCGAAGGCTTCCAGATGCAGCCGCACGCGTCGGATGCCGGCATCCAGGGCGCGCGCATCATGGCGCTGTTCGGCGACTCGATCACCACCGACCACATCTCGCCGGCCGGCTCCATCAAGGAAAGCTCGCCTGCGGGCATCTGGCTCAAGGCGCACGGCGTGCCCAAGGCCGACTTCAACAGCTACGGCTCGCGCCGCGGCAACCACGACGTGATGGTGCGCGGCACGTTCGCCAACGTGCGCATCAAGAACCTGATGATTCCGCCGGATGCCAACGGCACGCAGGAAGAGGGCGGCGTCACGCTGTTCCAGCCCGGCAACCAGAAGATGTTCATCTACGACGCCGCCATGAAGTACATGGAAGCGGGCACGCCCACCATCGTGTTCGGCGGCGAGGAGTACGGCACGGGCTCGTCGCGCGACTGGGCCGCCAAGGGCACGCAGCTCTTGGGCATCAAGGCCGTGGTGGCGCGCAGCTTCGAGCGCATCCACCGCGCCAACCTGGTCGGCATGGGCGTGCTGCCGCTGCAGTTCCGCGGCGCCGACTCGTGGCAGACGCTGGGCCTCACGGGCGAGGAAAAGATCGACGTCGTGATCGGCGGCGAACTCAAGCCGCAGATGGACGTGAAGCTGGTCGTGCACCGCGCCGACGGCACGCACCAGGAGGTGACGGTGCGCCTGCGCATCGACACGCCGATCGAGGTCGACTATTACAAGCACGGCGGCATCCTGCCGTTCGTGCTGCGGCAGTTGCTGGCGGCCTGATCGCTTGATCCGCGTCGGGCTCATCTCCGACACCCACGGCCTGCTGCGCCCGCAGGCCGTGGCGGCCTTGCAGGGCAGCGACTTCATCGTGCACGGCGGGGACATCGGCGACGCCGGCATCCTCGACGCCCTCGCCGCGATCGCGCCGCTGACGGTGGTGCGCGGCAACAACGACCGCGAGGCGTGGGCCGGGGCCATTCCAGAGACGGCATTCCTGAAGGTCGGCGACGTGCATGTCTACGCGATCCACGACCTTTCTCAGATCGACATCGACCCCGCCGGTGCCGGCGTGCGTGTCGTGATCTCCGGCCACTCGCACCAACCCAAGGTCGAAGAACGCGACGGCGTGCTCTACGTGAACCCGGGCAGCGCCGGCCCGCGCCGATTCAAGCTGCCTATCGCCGTGGCCGAACTGATCGTCGACGGCGACACCGTCGGCGCGCGCATCGTCGAACTGCCCCTGTGAGCGGGGCGGGGTCGAATACCCCTAATTGAGAATAAATCTTATTTGATGGGGTATCCTCGGGCCGTTCTTTGAAAAATGCACCACATCGGGGCATTTTCAAAGAACGTTCTTCTGTTCCGAGATGCTCATTCCCTTTCTCATCATGCTGCGCGAAGGCATCGAGGCCGCGCTGATCGTCGGCATCGTTGCCAGTTACCTGAAACAAAGCGGTCGCGGCAGGCTGATGCCCGCGGTGTGGGTCGGCGTGCTGCTGGCCACCGCGCTGTCGCTGTTCGCCGGTGCCGGCCTGCAACTGCTGGCGGCCGAGTTTCCGCAGAAGCAGCAGGAGCTGTTCGAAGGCGTGGTGGGGCTCATCGCCGTGGTCATGCTGACCTCGATGGTGTTCTGGATGCGCAAGGCGGCCCGCTCCATCAAGGGCGAGCTGCATGCGTCGATCGACAAGGCGCTGGCGCAGCATGCCGACGGGCAGGGCTGGGCGCTCATCGGCATGGTGTTCCTGGCGGTCGCGCGCGAGGGGCTGGAGTCGGTCTTCTTCCTGCTGGCCGTGTTCCAGCAGAGCACCGGCTGGGAAGCGCCCGTGGGCGCGCTCGCGGGCATCGCCGTGTCGGTGGTGGTCGGCTGGGGCATCTACTCGGGCGGCGTGCGGCTCGACCTGCGCCGCTTCTTCCGCTTCACGGGCCTGTTCATCCTGCTGGTCGCAGCCGGGTTGCTGGCCGGCGTGCTGCGCAAGCTGCACGAGGCCGGTGTGTGGAACCAGCTGCAGACCGTGGTGTTCGACATGAGCGAAACCCTGCCGATGGACAGCCCCGTGGGCGCCGTGCTGTCGGGCCTGCTGGGCTACCAGGCCGCGCCCGTGGTGGGCGAGGTGATCGTCTACCTGGCCTTCCTGGCCGTGGCCCTGTTCTTCTTCCTGCGCCCGGCCGCCGCGCCGGTGCCGCGCACGGCTGCCGCCAGCTGATCTTTTTCCCCGATGTCTTCTTCCTCTTCTTCGTCATCGACGCTCATGCGCGTCGCCGTGGGCGCCTCGGCGCTGCTGGTCGTCGCCGGGCTCGCGGCCTTCTGGTACGCCTCGAACGAGGCGCGCAAGGCGCCGCCCAAGGCGGTCGACCATGCCGTCACCGTCACGATCCGCGGCAACGCCTGCGAGCCGAACGAGATCACCGTGCCCGCGGGGCGCACGACCTTCACCATCGTGAACCAGTCGAACCGCGCGCTGGAGTGGGAAATTCTCGACGGCGTGATGGTGGTGGAAGAGCGCGAGAACATCGCGCCCGGCTTCTCGCAGACCATGACGGTCAAGCTCTCGCCGGGCGACTTCGCCATCACCTGCGGCCTGCTGAGCAACCCGCGCGGCAAGCTGCACGTCACGCCGTCGGCGGCCTCGCTGGCCGAGGAGGCGCGGCCCTCGCTCGTCAACTACGTGGGCGCGCTGGCCGAGTACCAGGTGTTCCTGCGGCTGGAGGCCGCCACGCTCGACGACGCGGTGCGCGCGCTGGCCGACGCCGTCAAGGCGGGCGACCTGGCGCAGGCGCGCGCGCTCTACGCGCCGGCCCACCAGGCCTACAAGCGCATCGAGCCGATGGCCGAGCTGTTCGCCGACCTCGACGCGCGCATCAACGCCCGCGCCGACTACTTCGAGAAGCGCGAGGCCGACCCGGGCTTCAGCGGCTTCCACCGCATCGAGTACGCGCTGTACGGCCAGGGCGATGCGAAGGCGCTGGCCCCGGTCCTCGAGAAGCTGCTGGCCGACGTCGAGACGCTGCAGGCGCGCCTTCGCGCACTGAGCGTGCCGCCCGAGCGGCTCGCCAGCGCCGCCTCGAAGCTGCTGCGCCGCGTGGCCGACAACCTGCCCGCCGGCGGTGAAGACCACTACGGCCATGCCGAGCTGGTGAACCTGCAGGGCAGCTACGAAGGCACGAAGAAGATCGCCGACCTGCTGCAGCCGCTGCTCGTGAAGGCCGCGCCCGCGCAGCAGAAGGCCGTGGACGAGCGCTTTGCCGCCTTCGACGCCGCACTGGCGCCGTACCGCGCCGGCGAAGGTTTCCAGCCCGCGCCGCTGGACGACGCGCAGCGCCAGGCGCTGGCCGTGCCGGTGCGCGCGCTGGCCGAGGAACTGGGCAAGGTGAACGCCGCGCTCGGTCTGGAATGAGTTGAGAACGAACGCCATGGAACAGACGAAGAAGAACGACCCCGTCGCGGGACATCCCGCCTCGCCGCACCGCCGCCGCATGCTCGGCGCCGCGGGCGTGGCCTTTGCCGGGCTCGCCGCCAGCGCGCGCGCCGGCGCGGCCATTCCGGGCACGCCCGACACCGGCGCACAGGTCACCGACGCACCGCAGAGCACCCACACGCAAGACCGCGTGCCCTTCCGCGGCAAGCACCAGGCGGGCGTGGTCACGCCGCGTCCGACGGCCGGCATGATCGCCTCGTTCTACGTGCTGGCCGAGAGCCGCGCCGACCTGGAGCGGCTGATGCGCACGCTCACCGAGCGCATCGCCTTCCTCACGCAGGGCGGCCCGCAGACCGACCCCGACCCCAAGCTGCCGCCCGCGGGCTCCGGCATCCTCGGCCCGGTGGTGCAGCCCGACGGGCTGACCGTGACCGTGTCGGTCGGTGCCTCGCTGTTCGACGAGCGCTTCGGCCTCGACAAGAAAAAGCCGCTGCGCCTGAAGCCGATGCAGCGCCATCCGAACGACGCGCTCGATGCGGCGCTGTGCCACGGCGACCTGTCGATCCAGTTCTGCGCCAACACGCCCGACACCAACATCCACGCGCTGCGCGACATCATCAAGAACACGCCCGACCTGCTGGTGCTGCACTGGAAGCAGGAGGGCTCCGTGCCGCCGATCCCGGCCGTGGCGGGCCAGCCGGCGGAGAGCGCGCGCAACTTCCTCGGTTTTCGCGACGGCTCGGCCAACCCCGACTCGGCCGACGACACGCTCATGAACAAGCACGTCTGGGTGCAGCCGAACGGCGACGAGCCCGCCTGGGCCGTGGGCGGCAGCTACCAGGCGGTGCGCATCATCCGCAACTTCGTCGAGCGCTGGGACCGCACGCCGCTGCAGGAGCAGGAGGCCATCATGGGCCGCCTCAAGCCCAGCGGCGCGCCGCTGGACGGCGGCAAGACCGAGCACGACGTGCCCGACTACACGAAGGACCCCGAAGGCAAGGCGACGCCGATGGACGCGCACATCCGCCTGGCGAACCCGCGCACCAAGGCCTCGGACGCCAACCTGATGCTGCGCCGGCCCTTCAACTACTCGAACGGCGTCACCAAGTCGGGCCAGCTCGAGATGGGCCTGCTGTTCATCTGCTACCAGGCCGACCTCGAGAAGGGCTTTGTCGCCGTGCAGACCCGCCTCGACGGTGAGCCGCTCGAGGAATACATCAAGCCCATCGGCGGCGGCTTCTTCTTCACGCTGCCCGGCGTGCAGGGCGCCGACGACTGGCTCGGGCGCAGCCTGCTGGCCGCCTGAGCCTTGCTTTCCCTTTTCATCACCACCGCATCGCATCCAAGGAGATCCATGACCGTGCAGTTCCGCCGCCGCTTCCTCGCCGCTTTCGTCGCAGGCTTTGCCGGGCTCTACGCCGTCGGCGCGCAGGCCGCCGTGTCGCCGCTCGAGCTGGTCGGTCCGATCTCGGACTACAAGATCTACGTGACGCAGAACGTGCGCAAGCTGGCCGCCGACGTGCGCGTGTTCACCGCCGCCGTGAAGGCCGGCGACATCGAGAAGGCCAAGAAGCTCTACGCGCCCACGCGCACCAGCTACGAACGCGTGGAGCCCGTGGCCGAGTTGTTCACCGACCTCGACCAGTCGATCGACTCGCGCGCGGACGACCACGAGAAGGCCGAGAAAGACCCGGCCTTCATCGGCTTCCACCGCATCGAGTACAGCCTGTGGACGCTCAAGAGCACCAAGGACCTGAATCCCGTGGCCGACAAGCTGCTGGCCGACGTGCTCGAGCTGCAAAAGCGCCTGGGCGCGCTGACCTTCCCGCCCGAGAAGGTCGTGGGCGGCGCCGCCGTGCTGATGGAAGAGGTGGCCGCCACCAAGATCTCCGGCGAGGAAAACCGCTACAGCCACACCGACCTGTGGGATTTCCAGTCGAATTTCGAGGGCGCCTACAAGATTGTCGAGCTGCTGCGCCCACTGGTCGTGAAGCAGGACAAGCCGTTTGCCGAGAAGGCCGACGCCAACTTCAAGGTGGTGTTCGACACGCTGGCCAAGTACCGCACGGCCGACGGCGGCTTCGAAACCTACTCGAAGCTCACCGAGCGCGACCGCAAGATGCTGGCCGGCCGGGTGAATACGCTGGCCGAAGACCTCTCGAAGCTGCGCGGGATGCTCGGATTGAACTGAATCCGGCCCTGGGGGCGCCGTTTCCTGGCCGACACCCGGTACTTTTTGGGGTTGGTCAGGTTTTCGCGAGTGAGAATTGCTAGCATCTGGCTTTTGCTTACTGGCGTGCCCCGGGGTTTCCGGGGGGCGCACCTCCACCGTGCGAAACAACGACCTCGGCGCAGCGCCGACCACCACCGCGCTGAGCCTCGACCAGCTTCCGTCCCATCAGTGGGCCACCGTGCTCGACGTGGCCCGCCCCGACAGCGCGGACGACCGCGAGCTGGTGCTGCGCCTGACCGAAATCGGCTTCGTGCCGGGCGAGGCCGTGCGCATCGTCGCCACCGGCACCCCGGGCCGCGAGCCGCTGGCCGTGCGCCTGGGCCACACCACCTTCGCGCTGCGCCGCCACGAGGCCGCGCTGATCCACGTCACGCCGGGGGCCGCGAACCATGGTTGAAGCCGTCATCCAGGGGCCGGGCCGCCTCGGCGCCACCGCGCAGCCCGGGCGCATCGCGCTGCTGGGCAACCCGAACTGCGGCAAGACCGCGCTCTTCAACCTCCTGACCGGCAGCCGCCAGAAGGTGGCCAACTACGCCGGCGTGACCGTCGAGCGCAAGGAAGGCACGCTGCGCACGCCGACCGGCCGCCGCGTCTTCGTGCTCGACCTGCCGGGCGCCTACAGCCTGAACGCGCTGAGTGCCGACGAAGCCGTCACGCGCGACATCGTCACCGGCCAGAGCAACGAGGCACTGCCCGATCTGCTCGTGTGCGTGACCGACGCCACCAACCTGCGCCTGAACCTGCGTCTGGTGCTCGAAGCGCGCCAGCTGGGCCTGCCGATGGTGGTGGCGCTCAACATGACCGACATGGCCAAGAAGCAGGGCATCGCGGTCGACACCGCCGTGCTCTCGCGCGAACTCGGCGTGCCGGTGATCGAGACCGTGGGTGTCCACACCGGTGGCGCGAAGAACCTGCTCGAAGCGCTCGACGCACCGGTCGCCGCCGCCGCGCCGCAGCCGTGGCAGGCGCCCGGCCTGGACGACGTGCTCGCCACGCAGCGCGAGGTGCGCCGCATCCTCGGCCTGGCCGTGAAGGAGCCCGTGGGCAGCCTGGACACCAGCGACCGCATCGACCGCGTCGTCATGCACCCGGTGTGGGGCATGCTGGTGCTGGCCGTCACCATGTTCCTGATGTTCCAGGCCGTGTTCAGCTGGGCCAACGTGCCGATGGACGCCATCAAGGCCGGCACCGAAGGTCTGGGCAACCTGATCAAGGCGCACATGCCCGAAGGCATGCTGCAGAGCCTGCTGGTCGACGGCGTGATCGCGGGCGTGGGCGGCGTGATCGTGTTCCTGCCGCAGATCCTGATCCTGTTCCTGTTCATCCTGGCGCTCGAAGACTCCGGCTACCTGCCGCGCGCGGCCTTCCTGCTCGACCGCCTGATGGGCACCGTGGGCCTGTCGGGCCGCTCGTTCATTCCGCTGCTGTCGAGCTTTGCCTGCGCCATTCCGGGCGTGATGGCCACACGCACCATCAGCAACTGGCGCGACCGCATCACGACCATCATGATCGCGCCGCTCATGACCTGCTCGGCGCGGCTGCCGGTGTATGCGCTGCTGATCGCGGCCTTCATTCCGGCGCGCACCGTCGGCGGCGTGTTCAACCTGCAGGGCGTGGTGCTGTTCGCGCTGTATGTGTTCGGCATCGTCTCGGCGATGGCCGTGGCTTGGGTCATGAAGCGCTTCCGCGACAGCACGAGGCATTCGCCGCTCTTGATGGAGCTGCCGGCCTACCGCTGGCCGAATCCACGCAACCTGCTGCTCGGTTTGTACGAGCGGGCGTGGATCTTCATCCAGCGCGTGGGCACGATCATCCTCACGCTCACGATCCTGCTGTGGTTTTTGTCGACCTTCCCGTCGCCACCCGAAGGCGCGACCGGCCCCGCCATCCAGTACAGCCTGGCCGGCATGATCGGCCGCGGGCTGGAGCACATCTTCGCGCCCATCGGCTTCAACTGGCAGATTTCCATCGCGCTGGTGCCGGGCATGGCCGCGCGCGAAGTCGCGGTGGGCGCGCTGGGCACGGTGTACGCGCTCTCGGCCACCGGCGACGACGTGGCCAGCGCGCTGGAGCCGCTCATCGCCGGCAGCTGGTCGCTGGCGACGGCGCTGTCGCTGCTGGTCTGGTACGTGTTCGCGCCGCAGTGCATCTCGACGCTGGCGGCCGTCAAGCGCGAAACCGGCTCCTGGAAATACGTGTGGATCATGGCGGGCTACTTGTTCGCCCTGGCATACGTGGCATGCTTCTTGACCTATCGCATTGCACTCGCTTTCGGCGCGGGGTAAAACCACAGGGAAAGGGTTGAAGAAGACATGACACAGCAACTGATCGTCGGATTGATCGTCGCGGCCGCCGCGCTCTACGCGGTCTGGCGCTGGATGCCTGCCGGCTGGCGCCGTGGCGCCGCGCGCAAGTTCGCGGCCGGCACGCAGCGCGCGGGCCTCGTCGATCAGGCCCGCGCCGATCAACTCGCCGCTTCGCTGGCCAAGACCTCGGGCTGCGGCTCGTGCGACAGCTGCGGCAGCTGTGCCCCCAAGAAACCCGCTGGCGCCGACCCGGCCGACAGCCACAGCAGCCCCGCGCTGACCTCCACCACGCCCAGCACCGGACGCTGAGTCCGATGCCCGCGCACATCCTCGTCGCCGGGGGCGGGATCGGGGGGCTGGCCACGGCGCTGGCGCTGTCCCGCGCTCACCACCGCGCCGACGTCTTCGAACAGGCCGCCGACTTCGGCGAAATCGGCGCCGGCGTGCAGCTCGGCCCCAACGCCACCCGCCGCCTTCAGCAACTCGACCTTGGCCGCGGCCTCGACGCCATCGCGGCGCGCCCCGAGGCGCTGGTGGTCCACAGCGCCGGCAGCGGCGCCGAACTGGCCCGCATGCCGCTGGGCGATGCCATGCAGCAGCGCTACGGCGCACCGTACTGCTGCGTGCACCGCGCCGACCTGCACACGCTGCTGCTCGACGCCGTGCGCGCGCAGGGCACGGGCTCGCTGGTCACGGCCGCGCGCATCCGGCAGGTCGAGACCAGCGACGACCTCGTTTGCGTCTCGAGCACCGACGCGCGTGCGTGGGAGGGTGAGGCGCTGGTGGGCGCCGATGGCCTGTGGAGCCTGGTGCGCGCGCAGCTCGAATCCGAATCTGCCGAAGTGCCGCCGCGCGTGACCGGGCACACGGCCTGGCGTGCGTTGGTGCGTCAGGCCGATCTGCCTGCGCCGCTGCGTCGTTCGCGCGTCGATGTGTGGCTCGGGCCGCGTTTGCATGCGGTCGCGTACCCGGTGCGCGCGGGGGATGCGCTCAACGTCGTCGTGATTGCCGAATCTGCACCCGCTGGCGATGCGCGCGATTGGGATCAGGCCAGCAGCCTGGTGGCACTGAAGCAGGCGATGGGTCGCAGCTGTGCGAGCCTTCAGTCATTGCTCGACGCCATGCCGAGCTGGCGCGCGTGGACGCTGAGCGATCGGGCGCCTGTGGCCGGACCTGGTGACATGGCGCATGAGCGCGTCGCGCTGGTGGGCGATGCTGCGCATCCGATGGTGCCGTACCTTGCGCAAGGGGCGGGCATGGCGATCGAGGATGCGATCGCATTGGCGGATGCCTTGGGCGATACGTCGGCGTTGGGTGTGCCGGCTGCGTTCGCGCGCTATGCCGAGGCGCGCTGGGAACGCAATGCGCAGGTGCAGGCGCGGGCGCGTCGCAACGGTGAGATCTTTCATGCCACGGGGGCGGTGCGCTTGGGGCGCGACGTGGCGATGCGGGTGTTGGGTTCGCGGCTGCTGGATCAGCCGTGGTTGTACGGGGGCTGATTCTCGGGAGCGCTCGTTGTTGGCGCTCCTGTTCGGGGTCCGTGCACAGGGCACCGGGTACTCCCCTCCGCGAATGTCCCCCGCCTTCGGCTCCTCCTTGATTTCGCTGCGGGGAGCACCCGATGCCCTGTGTACCCGGGCACGCTGCTGGTGCTCGCTGATCAACGACCTCGGCTGACAATGATCACGCTGATGGGGTGCCTTGCGCAGCGAAATCAAGGAGGAGGGGCGAAGCCCCGGGGGACATTCGCGGAGCAAGGTGCCCCGTCGGCGTGATTGCGCCCTGAATAAAGGCCTCAACGCGTCAGAGCCGGAACGTCTGCAGATGCTCGATGCGCTCAGCAAGACCTTCCTGCCCCAGGTAATGCCCCTGCGTCCCATCGCGCATCTGCGCGAGCGTGGTTTCCAGTTCGACCAGCATCGCGTCGCGATCGGCCACGAAGGCCGGCGGCACGTCGATGCCGATCTGCGTGCAGGCGTCGGCGATCAGGTGTGCGCTGGCGGGCGCGCCGCAGGCCGCGCACTTCACGATGGCCGCCACGGTGGGCTCGGCGCCGTTGTCCAGCAGGGCGCGCGTGAGTTCGGGCGAGATCTGGCCGTCGATGTTGCGCAGCACGTCGGGCGCGACCGGCGCGCCTGCGCGCACCAGCGCTGCCGCGGCGGCGAAGGCGCTGTGTCCCACGGCCACGTCGGTGGCGAGTGCACTGCCTTCATGCGGCCCTTCGAAGTTCAGGCCCGCGGCGGCAAGTTCGGCGACCAGCGCAGCGTCGTCGGTGGCAATCGCGTGGCGCAGTGCCGCGCGTGCGAGCGCCGGGTGATGGCGCAGCGTGCCGTCGGCCAGCGGCGTGCGCCAGTCGACGATGGCGCGGCAATAGAAGGTGACCAGCTTGTCCATCAGGTCGAGGTCCAGCCCGTAGCCCTCATGGCGGTCGTCGAGATAGGCGAGCAGTGCCTGCCCCGAGAAGTAGTCGCCCGTCGGCGCCAGCGGGTCTTCGTCGAGATGCAGCGCCGCGAAGGCACCATACAGGTCGGCCGCGACGGGGCTCAGGCCGTCCTCGTGCAGCGCGTGGGTCCAGGCCGGCGGCAGGCCCTGCTTCCACGCGATGACCTGGCCGTGCGTGGCGCCGGGCTCGACCACCGCGTAGACGCGGTCGCAGTACTCGAAGCCGCCGAAGGGCAGGTGCGTGAGCTTGCCGCTCCAGGGCGTGCCGCTGTCTTCGGCCGCTTCCTCGGCGAGTTCCTGCTCATGTTCGATCCAGCCCTGCAGGTCGCGGTAGCCGTCGCTGCCGTCCCAGAACAGCTCCGACCAGCTGACGCTTTCGACGTTGCCGTTCATCGGCAGCGCCAGGTCGTAATCGAGGCGCCCGCCCGCCGTGTGCTGCCACAGCGCGACCAGCGCTTCGGGCAGCGGGCCGGCGCACAGCGCTTGCACCGCGTCGATCTGCTGCTGCGGCATCGGCGGCTGCGCGTCGAAGATCACGCGATCGGCGAACAGCACGACGCCGTGTTCGCGCAAGGTGGAGAGCTCTTCAACAGAGAACGAGGTGTTGTTGTTCATGGCAGCAGCCTCCGTGTTCTCCAAAATGTAGCGCTTTGCGCCGATGGAGCAACCCTCGTTCGCCCGGGGCCACCGCGAACCCCGCATGTCGCGCTACAGATCGGTGCGCAGCTTCCAGATCTCGGGGAACAGCACCACGTCGAGCATCTTGCGCAGGTAGCTCACGCCGCCCGTGCCGCCGGTGCCGCGCTTGAAGCCGATCACGCGCTCCACGGTGGTCACGTGGCGGAAGCGCCAGAGGCGGAAGGCGTCTTCGAGGTCGGTGAGTTTTTCGCCGAGCTGGTACAGGTCCCAGTGGTTGTGCGGGTTGCGGTAGACCGTGAGCCAGGCGGCCTCGACGCCGTCGCTCGATTCGTAGGGCTGGGTCCAGTCGCGCTCCAGGCGGTCGGCGGGCACGGGCAGGCCGTGGCGTGCGAGCAGGCGCAGCGACTCGTCGTACAGAGAGGGCGCGCGGTAGGCCGCGTCCACCTGCGCGAGCAGGTCGGCGCGGTGCGCGTGCGGCTTGAGCATGGCGGCGTTCTTGTTGCCGAGCAGGAACTCGATGCAGCGGTACTGCGCACTCTGGAAGCCGCTGGAGTTGGCGAGGTAGGGGCGCATGGCTGTGTACTCGGGCGGCGTCATGGTCGAGAGCACGGTCCATGCGCTCACCAGCTGTTCCATGATGCGGCTCACGCGCGCGAGCATCTTGAAGGCGTCAGGCAGGCGCTCTTGCGCGATGCACTGCACGGCGGCGTGCAGCTCGTGCAGCATGAGCTTCATCCAGAGTTCGCTGGTCTGGTGCTGCACGATGAACAGCATCTCGTCGTGCGCGGGCGACAGCGGGTGCTGCGCGTTCAGGATCTCGTCGAGGTGCAGGTAGTCGCCATAGCTCATGGACTTGCTGAAGTCCAGCTGAGCCTTCTCTTCGTGGACGATGGACTCGGGGGTCTTGTTGTTGTCGTTGTCGGTGCTCATGTCACTGCGTTCTTGCGGTTGAATTCGGCGCGTCGCCACTCGCCGGTCTCGAGCACCTGCACGAGGTGTTCGACCGAGTGCCACACGTCCTCGAAGCCGAGATACAGCGGCGTGAAGCCGAAGCGCAGGATGTCGGGCATCTGCGAATCGCCGGCGCGGTAGTCGCCGATCACGCCGCGCGCGATCAGGGCCTGCACGATGGCGTAGGCGCCTTCCTCGCGGCTGAGGCACACCTGCGAGCCGCGCAGTGCGTGGTCGCGAGGCGTGACGAGCGACAGGCCCTGGCCGGCGCAGCGTTCTTCGACCAGGCGGATGAACAGGTCGGTGAGCGCGAGCGACTTGGTGCGCAGCGCGGCCATCGCACCGCCGGTGCCGTTGAAGGCTTCGGCGGCCAGCACGGTGTCGAGCCCGCATTCGAGGCCGGCCAGCGCGATGACCGGTTGCGTGCCGCACAGGTAGCGACCGACGCCCGGCGCGGGGCGGTAGTGCGGCGTGAACTCGAAGGGCGCCGCGTGGCCCCACCAGCCCGACAGCGGCTGCTCGAACTGGCCCGCGTGCTTGGTGTTCACCCACGCGAAGGCCGGCGCGCCGGGGCCGCCGTTGAGGTACTTGTAGCCGCAGCCGATGGCGTAGTCGGCGTTGCTGTCGTTCAGTGCCACGGGCACGGCGCCCGCGCTGTGCGCCAGGTCCCACACGGTGAGCACGCCCGCGGCGTGCGCGGCGGCGGTGACGGCCTTAACGTCGTGCATGGCGCCGGTGCGGTAGTTGACGTGCGTGAGCATGAGCACGGCGACCTCGTCGGTCAGCGCAGCAGGCAGCTCGGCTGCATCGATCAGCTTCAGCGTGAAGCCGCGTTCGCGGCACAGCGATTCGGCGATGTACAGGTCGGTGGGGAAGTTGCTGCGCTCGCTGATCACCAGCTTGCGGCCGCTTGCCTTCTGCTGCGAGAGCGCCGCGAACAGCACCTTGTAGAGATTGACGGAGGTGCTGTCGGTGCACACCACTTCGCCGGGCGCGGCGCCGATCAGGCGGGCCACCTTGTCGCCCAGGCGCTGCGGCAGGTCGAACCAGCTCGCGGTGTTCCACGAGCGGATCAGGCCTTCGCCCCATTCCTTGGCCACCACGTCGGCGATGCGCGCGGGCGCGGCCTTGGGCAGCACGCCGAGCGAGTTGCCGTCGAGGTAGAGCACGCCCTCGGGCAGGGTGAATTGGTCGCGCAGGGCGCGCAGCGGGTCTTGCGCGTCGAGGGCGCGGCAGTCGGCGAGGGTCGTCGTCATGGAAGGGAGGGTTTCAGCGGGGAAGTTCGCGCAGCACGGCGCGCACGGGGGAGGCATCGGCGCTCGTCAGCTTCAGCGGCAGCGCGATGAGTTCATAGTCGCCCTCGGGCACGTCGTCGAGCACGAGGTTCTCGAGCACGCGCAGGTCGAGGTGGCGGATGCGCTGGTGGCTGTCGAGCGTCTTGCTGTCGGCCGGGTCGATGCTGGCGGTGTCGATGCCGATGAGCTTCACGCCCATGGCCGCCAGGCGTTCGACGGTGGCGGGCGCGTAGGCCGCGAGCTGTGGGTCCCAGTGGTCGACGGGCATGGCCGGGTAGGTGCGCACCAGCACGCGCGGGGGCAGCGTGTCGTTCACGGCATGGGCGATGTGCTCCCAGGTGACCAGCGGGCCGCGGCCGATCGCGTGGATCACGCGGCACGGGCCGAGAAAGGGCGTGAGGTCGACCTGGCCGATGGTCTGGCCTTCGGGGGCGTAGTGCAGCGGCGCGTCGGCATGGGTGCCCACGTGCGGCGACAGCGTGATCGCGCTCACGTTGACCGGACAGCCGGGGCCGATGGTGGCGCACCACTGCTGCGAATACGGCGTGTCGCCCGGGAACACCGGGCTGCCGGCGTGCACGGGGGCGGAGATGTCCCAGAGTCGGAGCGGGGCGGTCATGGCGGGCGGCAGGGCGAAGGAAGAAAAGGGCAGTGTGGGCCGGTTGGTGTCGGTCCACAAGGGGCCGGCGGGTGCCGAATGCTATGCGCAGTGATCGCCATGAGTCGAGAAGTTATCCATCAATCATCGAAAGAATGAATAATCTATTCATTCGACAGGAATTGGAGAACAGATCATGCAAGCCGACCTCGACCGAACCGACCTCCAGCTGCTGCGCGCGCTGCAGGACAACGCCCGCCTGACCTCGGGCGAGCTGGCGCAGATGGCGCACCTGTCGCAGTCGCCGTGCTGGCGGCGGGTGAAGAAGCTGGAGGACGACGGCGTGATCGGCGGCTACCACGCGGGCCTGAACCGGCGCGCGCTGGGCTTCGGCGTGCTGGCCTTCGTGATGGTCGGCATCGACCACCAGACCGAGATCTCGTCGCGCGCCTTCGAGGACGCGGTGTGCGCGATTCCCGAGGTGGTGATGTTCCACGGCATCTCGGGGCCGGCGGATTTCATCCTCGTGGTGGTCGCGAAGGACCTCGATGCGTACTCCGACCTGCTGCAGCGCAAGCTGCACCGCCTGCCGGGCGTGCGCCATGTGCAGACGCATTTCTCGCTGCAGGAGTTCAAGGGGCAACTGGGCGGGTTGCCGGTGCCCGTGGCCTGACCTGGCCTGTCGTCAGTGCAGTTCGTCGGACAGCATCGGCAGCCCATGCCGCAGGCGCGCGCGCTGGCAGGCGTCGCTGCCAGCCTGCAGTTCGTGGCAGGGGTTGGGCCGCCATTCGTAGATGCCGCAGGCCACCGACTGGCCGATCTTGCCGGTGAGCGCGGCGCAGCGCGGCGGCGTGTGGTCGGTGCCGCGCATGCGGCACAGGGCGTCGTTCACGTCGACCGCCAGGCCCGAGGGCACGCGGCCGCCGTGGTCGTCGAGCTCGTGGACGCTGAAGTCGACGCGGTAGCTGGCGCAGCAGGCGCCGCAGGTCTGGCAGGGATTCATGAGGCGAGCAGCGCGGCGTCACGCACGCGCTGCAGCATGCGGCGGCGGATCAGCCCGCTCGCGGGACGGATCAGCAGCCAGTAGGCGGTGAAGCGGCGTTGCGCGGCGGCGTCGCCGCACCAGACCCGGGTGCGGGTGGTGAGGCGCGTGCCCGTGCCTTCGGGCTCGGCCGTGAAGTGGAGCACCAGCTTGGCCAGGCCCGTGGCGTCGAGCGCGGCGAAGGCCGGGCCGTCGGCCAGCGGGACCAGGCCGTAGTCGAAGCGCCAGAAGCGGCCGGCCAGCCCGAAGGCCAGTTCGCGCTCGCCGTCGCGCCCCAGCGGCGTGAAGTCGGCAAAACCGAAGGCCTCGCGCTGGCGCAGCGTGGGAGCGGCCAGCCCGAGCCGGCTGGCCAGCCGGTTCGGAAGTTCGCGCAGCGCGATCAGGCTGCGCGCCACGGGGTCGTCGGTGATCTCGGGGCGGGCCGCCACGTCGAGCACACGCGCGGGCGATGCGGGCACGTGGAGGCTGTGCGTCTCCGCGAACTGGTAGCGCGGCAGGTAGCGGTTCATCAGCTCCATGCGGCGCCTCGTGGGTTCAGTGGATCGATGTCAGAGCCTGCCGAGCAGCAGGAACTCCATCAGCGCCTTCTGTGCGTGCAGGCGGTTCTCGGCCTCGTCCCACACCACCGACTGCGGGCCGTCGATGACTTCGGCCTGCACTTCCTCGCCGCGGTGCGCGGGCAGGCAGTGCATGAAGAGGGCGTCGGTCTGGGCGATGCGCATCATGTCCTCGTCGACGCACCAGTCGGCAAAAGCCTTGCGGCGCGCCTCGTTCTCGGCCTCGTAGCCCATGCTGGTCCACACGTCGGTGGTGACCAGGTCGGCGCCGCGGCAGGCTTCCATCGGGTCCTTGAAGACCTTGTAGCTGTCGCCCGAGCGGATGCCGGCGATCGATTGGTCGACCTCGTAGCCGCTGGGCGTGCTCACGTGCACGGTGAAGCCCAGGATCTCGGCGGCCTGCAGCCAGGTGTTGGCCATGTTGTTGCCGTCGCCCACCCACGCCACCGTCTTGCCCTGGATGGAGCCGCGGTGCTCGATGTAGGTGAAGATATCCGCCAGGATCTGGCAGGGGTGGAACTCGTTGGTCAGGCCGTTGATGACGGGCACGCGCGAGTGCGCGGCGAAGGCGTCGATCTTGGTCTGCTCGTAGGTGCGGATCATCACCAGGTCGACCATGCGGCTGATGACCTTGGCGCTGTCCTCGATGGGCTCGGCGCGGCCCAGCTGGCTGTCGCCCGTGGTCAGGTGCACCACGCTGCCGCCGAGCTGGTACATGCCGGCCTCGAAGCTCACGCGGGTGCGCGTGCTGGCCTTCTCGAAGATCATGGCCAGTGTGCGGTCGACCAGCGGCTGGTGCTTTTCATACGTCTTGAACTTCTTCTTGATGATCGCCATGCGATCGAAGAGGTAGACGTACTCGTCGGCCGTGAAGTCCGAGAACTGCAGGTAGTGGCGCAGGGCGTTCGGTGCGGCGGCGGTCGTCATTGCGCAACGGGCTCCGAGAGGAAGGTTTTGACGATCGGCGCGAGG
Source organism: Variovorax sp. FW301-JW7 (assembly GCF_058788795.1). Classification (NCBI taxonomy): domain Bacteria; kingdom Pseudomonadati; phylum Pseudomonadota; class Betaproteobacteria; order Burkholderiales; family Comamonadaceae; genus Variovorax; species Variovorax sp. FW301-JW7. The sequence continues at coordinate 388,475 of NZ_JBYTBC010000006.1, read as the reverse complement.
ATCGCAACGATCTCGTCGGCTTCGGCAATGCTCAGGATGAGCGGCGGCACGAGGCGGATCACCTTGTCGGCCGTGACGCTCAGCAGCAGGCCGGCGTCGCAGGCGCGGTTCAGGATCACGCCGCAGGGGCGGTCGAGCTCGATGCCCAGCATCAGGCCCTGGCCGCGGATTTCCTTCACGCCCGGCAGGCTGCCGATTTCGCGCTCCAGTGCGGCCTTCAGGTGCGCGCCCACGGTGGCGGCGTTCTCGAGCAGCTTGTGCTCTTCCATGATGCGGATGGTTTCCACACCGGCGCGCATGGCCAGCGGGTTGCCGCCGAAGGTGGTGCCGTGGTTGCCCGGGCCGAAGATGTTGGCGGCCTTGGGGCCGGCCACGACGGCGCCGATCGGCACGCCCGAGCCCAGGCCCTTGGCCAGCGGCATCACGTCGGGCTTGATGCCCGCCCACTGGTGCGCGAACCACTTGCCGGTGCGGCCCATGCCGCATTGCACTTCGTCGATCATCATGAGCCAGTCGCGCTCGTCGCACAGGGCGCGCACCTGCTTCAGATACTCGACGCGCATCGGGTGGATGCCGCCTTCGCCCTGGATGGTTTCGAAGAACACGGCGACCACGTTGGGGTTGCCTTCGGTGGCCTTCTTCAGCGCCTCGATGTCGTTCAGCGGCACGCGGATGAAGCCTTCGACCAGCGGGCCGAAGCCGGCCTGCACCTTGGGGTTGCCGGTGGCCGACAGCGTGGCGATGCTGCGGCCGTGGAAGGCGGCTTCGTAGACGACGATCTCAGGGCGTTCGATGCCCTTGTCGTGACCGAACTTGCGGGCCAGCTTCAGGGCCGCTTCGTTGGCTTCCAGGCCGGTACAGCAGAAGAAGGCGTTGGTCAGGCCCGACAGCTCGGTGAGCTTGGTGGCGAGCTGTTCCTGGCCGGTCACGTGGTAGTAGTTGGAGCTGTGGATCAGCTTGGTCAGCTGGTCCTGCAGGGCGGGCACCAGCTCGGGGTGGTTGTGGCCCAGCGTATTGACGGCGATGCCGCCCAGGCCGTCGAGGTAGACCTTGCCCGTGGTGTCCCAGACTCGGCAGCCCTGGCCGTGCGACAGCGCGATCGGCAGGCGACCGTAGGTGTTCATGACGTGGGGCGAGGTGGGTTGCTGGGCGGTGGCGCTCATTCGGTACTCCAGATAGGGAACACGAATTCTAGGCGTGCGATTTGACGGCTTCGTTGAGGATTCCGCATCACAGCAATGCCCCCTGTTCAGGATGCAAAAAGGCCGCCGGATAGAATCGCTTGCTGCACCGCAGCACCTGTTCCGGTCGCCTCACTTCACGATGATTTCCCCCAACGCCAAAGAAATCTTCATCCAGGGCATCACCCACGATGGCCGCACTTTTCGTCCCAGCGACTGGGCCGAACGCCTCGCCGGCGTCATGTGCTCCTTCCGCCCCGGCGGCGCCTACCCGGGCAGCCACCTGAGCTATTCGCCCTGGTGCATTCCCACGACCATCAACGGCGTGAAATGCGTGGTGGTGAACCGCGCCCTGCGCGACGCCGAGCCCATGGCCTGGGACTTCTGCGTGAACTTCGCGAAAGACAACAACCTCCAGGTGGCCGAGGCCTGCCTGGTGCCCGACCCGGCGGACACGCCGCCCCCTCCCAAAAAGACCTGACTTCCAGGTCTTTTTTTTGGGCTGCGCGGGTTGCTCGCGCCTGGACGCTTTTCGAGCGCCCATGAAAAAACCGCCCGAAGGCGGTTTTTCACTTTTGCTTGCTGCAGCGCACCCCGATCAAACGGCGGACCGGAGGATTCCGGTCCGGGCTTGCCTGACAGGTGTCAGGCGGCGGCCTTTTCAGGCGCGAGGGCGAGGGCCTTGACCTTGGCCGACAGACGGCTCTTGTCGCGGGCTGCCTTGTTCTTGTGGAAGATGCCCTTGTCGGCGACGGTGTCGACGATGCTCTGGGCCTTCGCGAACAGTTCGCTTGCCTTGGTCTTGTCGCCAGCCAGAACAGCCTTTTCGACGTTCTTGACAGCGGTACGGTATTTGGAGCGCAGCGAGGTGTTCGCAGCGTTGAGCTTGACGTCCTGGCGGACGCGCTTGCGGCCCGACGCGAGGCGCGGGTTCTTCTTCTTGGGCTTGGCGGATGCCATATTTAGTGTTCCTTAGGTGTCTGAGGATGATGCAGCAAAGCCCTCCATTATAGGCCGGGTTCCGGTTTTTGCCGAATTGCCTGCTTTTGCCACCTTTCGCAGCCCTACACTCGCCCCCGTGTCCCTGTTCAAATCTGCCTCCACCGTCTCCCTGCTGACCCTCGCTTCGCGGATCACGGGCCTCGTGCGCGACGTGCTGTTTGCCTCGGTGTTCGGCGTCAGCGCGCTCACCGACGCCTTCAACGTCGCCTTTCGCATCCCCAACCTGTTTCGCCGCGTGTTCGGCGAGGGCGCCTTCAGCCAGGCCTTCGTGCCGGTGCTGGCCGCGCGCAAGACCGAAGCGGGGCAGGAGGGCGCCCGGGAGCTGGTCGACCACGTCGCCACGCTGCTGACCTGGGCCCTGGTGGTGCTGTGCGTGGCGGGCGTGGCCGGTGCGCCACTGCTGGTCTGGGCCATGGCCAGCGGCCTGAAGGGCTTCGACGCCGCCGTGGTCATGACGCGCTGGATGTTCCCCTACATCGGCTTCATGTCGCTGGTGGCGCTGGCGGGCGGCATCCTCAACACCTGGCGCAAGTTCGCGGTGCCGGCGGCGTCGCCGGTGCTGCTCAACATCGCGCTGATCCTGTCGATCTCCATCGGCGCGCCGCTGTTCCGCCGCTACGGCATCGAACCGATCTATGCCCAGTGCGTGGGCGTGATGGTCGGCGGCGTGCTGCAACTGGCCCTGCAGATCCCGGCGCTGCGCGCGCTGGGGCTCATGCCGCGCATCGGAGCCAGCTTCAAGGCGTTGCGCGCCGCGTGGACCGACCCGACCACCCGCAAGGTCATGAAGCTCATGCTGCCGGCGCTGCTGGGCGTGAGCGTGGCGCAGATCTCGCTGCTCATCAACACGCAGATCGCCTCGCACCTGGCCACCGGCAGCGTGACCTGGGTCACCAACGCCGACCGGCTCATGGAATTCCCCACCGCCATGCTCGGCGTGGCGCTGGGCGTGGTGCTGATGCCGCAGCTCGCGGGCGCCCGCGCCGCCAAGGACGACGCGCGCTATTCGTCGCTGCTCGACTGGGGCCTGCGCCTCGTGGTGCTGCTGGCGGCGCCGTGCGCCGTGGCGCTGCTGCTGTTCGCCAAGCCGCTGGTGGCCGTGCTGTTCCACAACGGCGCCTACACCGGCGAAGACGTGGGCCGCACCACCGTGGCGCTCATGGGCTACGGCGTGGGGCTGGTCGGCCTCGTGGCGGTCAAGGTGCTCGCGCCCGGCTACTACGCCAAGCACGACACGCGCACCCCCATGCTGATCGCCGTCACCGTGCTGGTGCTCACACAGGTGCTCAACTTCTTCCTGGTGCCGCTGCTGCAGCACGCGGCGCTGACGCTGACGATCGGCATCGGCGCGCTGGTCAACGCGCTGTGGCTGTTGATCGGCCTGATCCGCCGCGGCAGCTACACCCCCGAGCCCGGCTGGGGCAAGTTCGCGCTGCAGGTGCTGCTGGGCACCGTGGTGCTGGCGGTCCTGCTGGCCTGGGGCGCGCACTATTTCGACTGGGTCGGCCTGCGCGCGCAGCGCCTGCACCGCATCGGCCTTCTGGCCGCACTCATCGCCGGCGCCGCGCTGCTTTATTTCGCCGTGCTCACCGCCGCAGGCGTGCGCCTGCGCAGTTTCATGCGCCGCTGAAGCGCCGTTGGCGAGCCGGAAAACACTGCCTTGACGCTCCCCGCGGGCTCCTCTACAAAGCCATATGACGTTCAGCTACCAGGTTCCCACGGCACTGGAATATTTCGAGTCGCTGGTCGGCAGCGATGACCACTTTCCGCTGCTCGAAGCGGCGGCCAGCATCGCGCAGGACGAATACCCCGAACTCGACGTGCAGCAGGTGCTGGGCGACGTCGACCAGCTGCTCGCGCGCCTCAAGCGCCGCCTGCCGGCCGACGCCGCACCGCTGGCCCGGCTGCGCGCGCTGAACCAGTTCTTCTTCAGCGACCTGAATTTCGGCGGCAACGTCAACGACTACTACGACCCCGACAACAGCTACCTGAACGCCGTGCTGCGCACCCGCCGCGGCATTCCGATCTCGCTGGCCGTGCTGTGGATGGAGCTGGCGCAGGGCCTGGGCCTGCAGACGCGCGGCATCGGTTTCCCGGGGCATTTCATGATCAAGGTGACGCTGCCCAAGGGGCAGGTCGTGATCGACCCGTTCACCGGCAAGTCGCTTTCGCGCGAGGATCTGAGCGAGCGGCTCGAACCCTACAAGCGCGGCAACGGGCTGGTCGGCGACTTCGACGTGCCGCTGGGCCTGTACCTGGAGCCGGCGAGCCCGCGCGAGATCATTGCGCGCATGCTGCGCAACCTGAAGGAAGTGCACCACGCGCAGGAAGACTGGCCGCGCTACATCGCGGTGCAGAACCGCCTGATCGCGCTCTTGCCCAGCGCCTGGGGCGAGCACCGCGACCGCGGCGTGGCGCATGCCGAGCAGGGCCATGCGGCATTGGCCGTGCTCGACCTCGAAACCTACCTCGCCAACGCCGAAGACGCGCTCGACATCGACGCGATCGCCGAGCGCGTGGCGCTGCTGCGGCGCCTGGCCAACTAGGGCCTGCCCACAACGCCCATGACCGACGCCCGCACCGGTGTGAGCGCGGCGCCCGACCTGGGCACGCTGCACGAATTCCACGGCGTGCAGCCGGTGCTGCCGGTGTCCGACGTCTCGCGCGCCGCGCGCTGGTTTTCCGAGGTGCTGGGTTTCGAGATCGACTTCATCGCCGGCGAGCCGCCCAGCTATGCGCGCGTGAAGAAGGGCGACCGCAGCTACGGCGACCCGGTGTACCTGCGCCTGTGGCAATGCGGCAGCCGCGAGGCCCGGCCCTGGCGCGGCGAAATCGTGATCCACGTCGGCAAGGACATCGACGGCCTGCATGCCGCCTACGTGAAGCGCGGCGTGACGGTGATCGAGCCGCCCACGTCCCAGCCCTGGGGCCTGCGCGAATTCGCGATCCGCGAACCCGACGGCCACGTGCTGCGGTTCTGCGGCTATCTCTGAAACACAAAATTACAAACAGATCGATGCAGTCGTGTCGATCCGTTGCCCGCTCGCGCGACGTGTGAACAGGAGCGCGCAGATTCCGGCGTCTCCCGACCCTCATCAACCCACAGGAGAAACGACATGCGATTCATGATTCTGGTCAAGGCCAACGCTGATTCTGAAGCCGGCGTGATGCCGAGCACCGAGATACTGACCGAGATGGGCCAGTTCAACGAAGAACTGGTCAAGGCCGGCGTGCTGCTGGCGGGCGAAGGGCTGCACCCGTCGTCCAAGGGCGCGCGCGTGCGCTGCGAAGGCAAGAAGCGCACCGTCATCGACGGCCCCTTCACCGAGACCAAGGAACTGCTCGCGGGCTTTTGGCTGCTGCAGGTCAAGTCGAAGGAAGAGGCCATCGAGTGGATCAAGCGCAGCCCGTTCCAGGAAGGCGAGATCGAGATCCGCCAGGTCTTCGAGGCCACCGATTTCGGCGAGGCCATGACGCCCGAGCTGCTGGCCCAGGAAGACCGCCTGCGCGCCGAGTCCGCTGCCAAGGTCGGCCGCTGAACCCCGTCCACCCTTCCAAGGAGAAGCGACCATGCGATTCATGCTGCTGATGATTCCCCACGGCTACGAAAGCGCGGCGCCCGGCACCGTGCCCGACGACGTCGAACGCGTGGGGTCGATGATGGCCTTCAACGAGTCCCTGCAGAAGGCCGGCGTGCTGATCGGCTGCGAGGGCCTGCACCCGCCGTCGATGGGCGCGCGCGTGAGCTTTCCGGGCGGCAAGCCGAAGGTGGTCGACGGCCCCTTCGCCGAGGCCAAGGAAGTGCTGGGCGGCTACTGGCTGATCGATGTCGCTTCGCGCGCCGAGGCCATCGAATGGGCGAGCCGCTGCCCGGGCAGCGAGAACGAGGTCATCGAGATCCGCCAGGTGCAGGAACTCGAAGACTTCTCGCCCGAGGTGCAGGACGTGGCGAGCGAGTTCACGTCGATGCAGCAGACCCTGAAGAAGTGAAAGTGAGCGGGGCCTAGTCGTCCCGCACCAGCCGGATGCCCACCAGCGTGTAGCGCGTGCCCGGCGCATTCCAGTTGCGGTAGGACGAGCGGGCATAGAAGGCCCAGGTGTGCCAGGAGCCCCCGCGGCGCACGCGCACGGTGCCCGTGGCCGGGCCCTGGGGGTCGTCGGCCGGTGAGCGCGCGTAGTATTCGTCGCCATGCCAGTCGGCCACCCACTCCCACGCATTGCCGTGCATGTCATAGAGGCCCCAGGCGTTCGGCGCGAAGCTGCCGACCGGGGCGGTGAAGGCAAAACCGTCGTCGCCCGCGAGCGCCATCGCGCGCCAGCGCGGCCAATGCGCGGCGCTGCGCGTGTCGAACACATTCGCCCCGCGCAGCAGCGTGGCCGGATCGTCCCCCGTGCTGTAGCGCGTGCGCGTGCCGGCGCGGCAGGCGTACTCCCACTCGGCCTCGGTCGGCAGGCGGTAGCGCCGGCCCTCCGTCTTGCTCAGCCAGGCGGCCAGCGCCTGCGCGTCGTTCCAGCTCACGTTGACGACGGGGTGGCTGTCGTCCTGCGCGAAGCCCGGGTTGCGCCACGAGTAGCGCGGGTCGCGGCCTTCGAAGGCGTCGCCGCGCCGCGTGGTGGCGGGGTCGTAGTCGGCGCGCCAGCCGTAGCCGCCGGTGCCGTCGGCCACCGATTCGGGCACGTGGCCCGAGGCCTCGAGGAAGCGCCGGAACTGGCCCACCGTCACCTCGTGCTGCCCCATCCAGAACGCCCGCGTGATGCGCACCCGGTGCACCGGCCCTTCGTCGGCCAGCTGGGTGAAGCGTTCCTTCGGCAACTCGGGGTAGTCGCGTGCCAGCGCCTCGGGCGCCTCGTCGCTGCCCATGAGGAATTCGCCGGCCGGCAATCGCACGAAGGCCATGCCGAGGCTGTTGCGTTCCACGGCGGGGCCATCCGCCCTGACGCCGCTGCAGGCGAAGCCGAACGCGAAACCCAGGCTCAACAAGACGAGGCGTGGTGTCATGGCTGCATGCTATCTGGCGCATCGACCGTAGGGGTCGCATGAGCGACGGCCAGAACGCCGCCGCCATCCACCGCGCCATCGAGGCGGTCTGGCGCATCGAGTCCGCGAAGATCATCGCCGCGCTCGCGCGCAAGGTGCGCGATGTGGGCCTGGCCGAAGAGCTGGCGCAGGACGCGCTGGTGGCCGCGCTCGAGCAGTGGCCCGTCGACGGCGTGCCCGACAACCCCGCCGCCTGGCTCACGCAGGTGGCCAAGCACCGCGCCCTCGACCGCCTGCGCCACGTGCAGCTGGCCGAGCGCAAGGCGCCCGAGATCGGCCGCGAACTGGACGCGCTGCACGCCATGGCCCAGGCCGATTTCGCGCAGGCGGTGGATGCGGCGCTCGACGACGACATCGGCGACGACCTGCTGCGCCTCGTGTTCACCGCCTGCCACCCCGTGCTCTCGACCGAGGCGCGCGTGGCGCTCACCTTGCGGCTGATGGGCGGCCTCACGACCGATGAGATCGCGCGCGCCTTTCTGGTACCCGAGGCCACCGTGGCGCAGCGCATCGTGCGTGCCAAGCGCACGCTGGCCGAAGCGCGCGTGCCCTTCGAGGTGCCGCGCCGCCACGAGCTCGAGGCCCGGCTGGCCTCGGTGCTCGAGGTGCTCTACCTGATCTTCAACGAGGGCTACTCGGCCACCGCCGGCGACGACTGGATGCGCCCCGCGTTGTGCGACGAGGCGCTGCGCCTGGGCCGCATCGTGGCCGAGCTGGTGCCCGGCGAAGCCGAGGTGCACGGGCTGGTCGCGCTGATGGAAATCCAGGCCTCGCGCACCGCCGCGCGCGTGGGCGCCTCGGGCGAGCCGGTGCTGCTGCTCGACCAGAACCGCGCGCGCTGGGACCCGCTGTTGATCCGCCGCGGCCTGGCCGCGTTGGCGCGCGCCGAAGCGCTGGGCGGCGCGCTCGGCCCCTACGCATTGCAGGCCGCCATCGCCGCCTGCCACGCCCGTGCGCGCACCGCGGGCGAGACCGACTGGGCCCGCATCGCGGCGCTGTACGACGCGCTGGCCGCGCTGTCGCCGTCGCCCATCGTCGAGCTGAACCGCGCGGTCGCGCTGTCGATGGCCTTCGGGCCGGCGGCCGGGCTGGAGGTGGTCGATGCGCTGCAGGACGAGCCCGCGCTGAAGGGCTACCACCTGCTGCCGACCGTGCGCGGCGACCTGCTCTTCAAGCTGGGCCGCCGCGACGAGGCGCGCCGGGAGTTCCAGCGTGCCGCCTTGCTCACGCGCAACACGCGCGAGCAGGCGCTGCTGCGGGCGCGCGCCGAGGCCTGCCGGGTCGAGGGCTGAACCGGTGCTGAAGGCGGCGCCGCTGCGCGCAAGGAGAATGCGCGCCATGCCTCGTCTTCCCTTGCTCCGTTCCTCGTGCGCCCTCGGCCTGGCCCTGCTGGCCGCATGGCCGGCCCAGGCCCAGTTCGATCCCGCCAAGGTGTGGGTCGAGCCGCCCGCCATCGCGGCGCGCTTTCCCGACCCCGGCGTGAGCTACGCCACGCCGGGCTTGCGCGCCGGCCGCACCGACTTTCCTTCGCACGCCGAAGTGCTCGCCTTTCTGGACGACCTCGCGCGCCAGTCGCCGCATGTGCGCGTCGAGCGGCTGGGCGTGTCGCAGCAGGGGCGCGAGATGCCGCTGGTGTTGCTCGCCGACCAGGGCCGCTTCGATCCGTCGCGGCCGACGGTGATGGTGATCGGCCAGCAGCACGGCAACGAGCCCGCGGGCGGCGAGGCCGTGCTGGCGCTCGCGCAGAAATTCGCCAGCGGACCCGACACCGCGCTGCTGCAGAAGGTGAACCTCGTGCTGCTGCCGCGCGGCAACCCCGACGGCGCCGAGCACTTCACGCGCGTCACGGCCAACGGCATCGACGTGAACCGCGACCATCTGCTGCTGCGCACGCCCGAGGCGCGCCTGCTCGCGGGCGCCATGCTGCGCTACGCACCGCAGGTGGTGCTCGACCTGCACGAGTTCACGGTCGGTGGCCGGTGGATCGACAAGTTCGGTGCCGTCATGCGTTACGACGGCCTGCTGCAGCCCGCGACCGTGGGCAACCTCGACGCCGCCATCGCCGGGAGCGCGCAGCGCGACTACGTGGAGGCGATCCAGGCCGCCTTCGCACGCGAGGGCCTGCAGGGCTTCAAGTACCACACGACCGCCGCGGGCAAGGCCAGCGATCTCTCGGTGTCGATGGGCGGCGTGCAGCCCGACACCGGCCGCAATGTGAGCGGGCTGCGCCAGGCCGTGAGCCTGCTGCTCGAGGTGCGCGGCGTGGGGCTCGGCCGCGCGCATTTCGCGCGCCGCGTTCACACCCAGGTGCTGGCGGCTGCCACGGTCATCGAGACGGCGGCGCGCCAGGGGCCGGCGCTGAAGCAGCTCACCGCACAGGCTGGCCAGCGTGCCGCGGCCGAGGCTTGCCGCGGCGATGTGGTGGTCGAGGCGTGGCAGACCACGACGCGGCAGCGCCTCGACTTTCTCGACGCGAAGAGTGCCGAAGACAAGGCCATCGAGGTCGAATGGCGCGCGGCCGATCCGCTGAAGGTCGTCAATGCCCGCCCGCGTCCGTGCGGCTACCTGCTGGCGTCCAGCGAGGCGACGACCGTGCAGCGTCTGCAGATGCTGGGCGTGCATGTGGCGCGCATCGACAACGCGGCGCCCTGGCAGGTGGAGCGCTATGAAATCCTGTCGCAGACCGACGGCCAGCGCCAGGATGCGCGCGGCGCCATCGAAGACGGCGAGGCGATCCGCACCTTCCGCGTGCGTCTGCGCACCGGCCGCGCGGTGGTGCCGCCGGGCAGCTTCTACGTGTCGCTGGCGCAGCCGCTGTCGCCGCTGGTCAGTGCGGCGCTGGAGCCCGATTCGCAGAACAGCTACGCGGCGAACCGGCTGCTCGAGATCGGGAACGACAGGCTGCTGCGCGTGCCGGGGCCGGCGCCCGCGGGCGTGCTTCACTGAGCGCGCTGCAGCGACGTACCTTCGGAAGGCGAGCCCGGCAACCCGAACTGATGCCATGCGCGGCGCAGCTGCGTGTCCGAGCCGAAGCCCGACAGCTCGGCCGCCCGCGTCACGCTGGCGCCCGAGGCCAGCGCCAGTTGCGCGGCGGCCAGCCGCAGCCGGCGCAGGTAGGCCAGCGGCGCCACGCCCGCATGCTCGACGAACAGCCGCGTCAGGTGCCGCGCCGAGGTGTGGGCGACCTCGGCCATGCGCGGCACGCTCCAGTCGGCCTGCGGTTGTTCGCTGACCGCGTCCTGCACCCGGTGCAGCGCTGCGTGCAGGTGGTTGCGGTAGGCGAGAAAGGGCGACAGCTCCGGGTCGTGCGGGCCGCGCCGCAGCGCCACCACCATCGCCTGCGCCACCTGGGCCGCCAGCGCCTCGCCGCAGGTGTCGGCGATGCGGTGCAGCATCAGGTCGATGCCCGTCGTGACGCCCGCGCTGCTGTAGACCGGCGGGTCGATCACGAACACGCGGTTGCTCACCACCTCGCAGCGCGGCTCCACGGCGCGCAGCTCGTCCAGGTGATGGTGGTGCGTGGTGACGCGCCGGCCCGCGAGCGCGCCTGCATGCGCCGCGAGCAGGGCGCCCGCGCAGACCGTGACCAGCTCGACGCCGCCGCGCGTGAAGCGCTGGCCGCGCAGCCAGTGCAGCAGGTCCTGCGCCTCGGGCGTGTCGGTCGCGATGGTGTCGCCCGGCAGGCCGACCAGCACCACCCAGCCGGGGCCGTCCCACTGCGTCGGCAGCGGCGACAGCCCCGAAAGCGCGACGCCGACCGAGCCCCTCATGGTGGGCCGCGGCCCCGCGAATTCGATGACGAAGCGCTCGGGTTGGCCCGCCGCGCGCAGCCGCTGGTTGGCGATGCGCAGCGCCTCGGCCGGTCCGGCCCAGTCGAGCACCAGGCTGTCGGGCAGGAGCACGAAGACTACGCGGAGGGGGGCTCGTTGCGGGTCCATGTGTAGTCCATCTGGCGCGCGGTTCGCTCGGCCAGTTCGCGTCCGGCCAGGCGTTCGACCAGGTGCAGGCTCATGTCGATGCCCGCGCTGATGCCGGCCGAGCTGACGATGCGGCCGGTGTCGACCCAGCGCACGCCGTCGCGCACGTCGAGCTGCGGGAATTGGGCGCGCAGGTCGGCGAGGTCTTCCCAGTGCGTGGTGACCGCCTCGCGCGTCACGACGCCGCTTTGCGCCAGCAGGAAGACGCCGGTGCAGACCGAGGCGATCAGCTGCGCGCCGGTCGCGCACCGGGCGATCCAGCGCAGGGTGTCGGGGCTCGCCATGGGTGCGTCGACCACGCCGCCGGGGACGACCAGCACGTCGGCGGCTGCGGCAGCGTCGGCCAGCGTGTGGTCGGCGAGCAGCCGCAGGCCGGCGCGCGCCTGCACCGGTTCCCCGGCGCGGGTGTGGGCGACCGAGGCCACCTCGAACGGCGCCGGCGCTCCCGGCTGCAGGCGCTGGTGGACGCGGGCGGCGGTGGTGAAGACCTCGAAGGGGCCGGCGAAATCGAGCGCCTCGACACCGTCGTAGGCCAGGATGCGCACGCGCAGCGGGGTCATGTCGTCGCGCCTTCCATGGCGCGCTCAAGCGCCTGCGCCACGCTGCAGACCGTGGCGAAGCGCCCGTCCAGCACGGTCGCGGTGCGCGCCTTGATGTCGGCGGCCGACAGCGGCCGGCCGTCGGGCTGCACCATGTCGAAGGTGAGGGTGGCGTCGGTCACGTAGTCGACCTCCCAGCCCAGGTCCGAGGCGTGGCGCGTGGTGGTTTCGCAGCATTGCTCGGTGCGGATGCCGCTCACGATCAGGCGGCGGATGCCGTGCTGCGTGAGCCACACATCGAGGCCGCTGTTCACCAGCGCGCTGTGGCGGTGCTTGGTGAAGGTGGCGGCTGCCTCGAAAGGCGCGAGGCCGTCGATCGGGCGCACATGGCCCGATTCGACCGCGAAGGGGTTGGAAGCGGCCTGCGGCGCGTCGACGTGGAAGACGCGCACGACGGGCAGTCCGGCCGCCACGGCGCCGGCGATCAGCGCGTTCTGGGCCTCGAGGTAGGGCGCGAGCAGGGCGGCGTTCCAGTAGGGGCGGTGGCGAAACGATTCCTGGGCGTCGATCACAATCAGACAGGTGGTCATGGCGGAGGCGGGCAAGGCAAAGTGGATGATGCCGCCTATTCTTGGCCGCCACCAGCGCTTCGTCCGCGCCGATGCGGACCGGAACCGATCAGATCAGGACATCGCCGGGCCCTAGACCAGGCCGCCCGCGTGCAGTTCTTTTTTCAGGTACGCGTAGTACAGCGGCGCCGCCACCAGCCCGGCCGGGCCGAACACCGCCTCGGCCACGAACATCACCGACAGCAGCTCCCACACGCGCATCTGCGTGCGCGCGCCGACCACCTTGGCGTTGATCACGTACTCGGCCTTGTGGATCAGGATCAGGAAGCCCAGGCAGGCCGCGGCCGTGACCGGCGACACCGACAGCGCCACCAGCGTGATCACCGAGTTGCAGACCAGGTTGCCCACGATCGGTACCAGCCCGGCCACGAAGGTCAGGGTGATGAGGGCGGGCGTGTAGGGCAGTTCAAGGCCCCACAGCGGCATCAGGAACAGCAGGAAGATCGCGGTCAGCAGCGTGTTGAAGGCGGCGATCCAGAACTGCGCCGCCACGATCTGGCCGAAGGCCTCGCCGAAGGTGGTGATGCGCTGGAACATCTGCTGCGCCAGCGGCCGGCGCTGGGCCGGCGCCGGCGCCACGGCGGCCAGCGCGCCGATGATCAACCCCACGTAGGCGAACAGCAGTCCGCCCAGCCAGGCGCGCCCGGCCATGGCGAGCGAGCCGGCCTGCGTGCGCAGGTAGTTGGCGACGATGCGTTGCACCTCGGCCGCGCCCTCGGGCAGGTAGACGGCGATGTCGGCCGGCAGCTTGGAGCGCAGTTCGAGCACCGTGCGGGCCGTGTAGTCGAGCAGTTCGCGGTACTGGTCGGGCGCATCGAGCACGTATTCACGCGCCTGCGAGAACCCCAGCGTGACCAGGCCGATGGGGCCCAGCAGCACCAGCGTGACCGCCACCACCCGGGCCAGCCCGTCGGCGCCGGAACGCAGGGGCTTCAGGCGCGACAGCCAGCCGCCCAGCAGCCGGGCGAACCAGCGCGCGACGAGGAAGCCGATGCACACGCACAGCAGCCCCGGCAGCAGGTGCTGCCACATCACGAGCATCAGCCCCGCGAGCATCAGCAGGTAGCTGGCCAGTGTCACGTGGCGGGAGGTTGCGGCCTGGGGCGGGGCGGCGAGGGTGGCGTCGGGCAGCGGCTTGGCCATCCAGGGAGCGGGGCGTGCGGTGAGGAAAGAAAAAAGAAAGGGCGCGCGATCAGGCGACGACCACGGCCGCGCCGTCGCCGCGCTCGGCGATCACGCCGATCTCGTGCACCGATTCGCCGGCGGCGCGCAGCGTGGCGGCGCAGGCGGCGGCTTCGGCCGCGTCGATCACCACGACCATTCCGATGCCGTTGTTGAAGGTGCGGTTCATCTCGATGTCGTCGATGCCGGCCACCTTCTGCAGCCAGGCGAAGAGCTCGGTCTGGGGCCAGCTGCCCTTCTTCAGGTGGGCGGCGGTGCCTTCGGGCAGCACGCGCGGGATGTTCTCGAGCAGGCCGCCGCCGGTGATGTGGGCCAGCGCCTTGATCGGGTGCTTGCCCAGCGCTTCGAGCACGGGCTTCACGTACAGGTGGGTGGGTTCCATCACGGCTTCGCGGAAGGGCTTGCCGTCGAGGGTGGCGGGCAGGTCGGCGCCGGCACGTTCGATCACCTTGCGCACGAGGCTGAAACCGTTGGAATGCACGCCGGCCGAGGCCAGGCCCAGCACCACGTCGCCGGGCTTGACGTTCTGGCCGGTGAGGATCTTCGACTTTTCGACCGCGCCGACCGCAAAGCCGGCCAGGTCGTACTCGCCGGCCGGGTACATGCCGGGCATTTCGGCGGTTTCGCCGCCGATGAGGGCGCAGCCGGAGATTTCGCAGCCGCGGGCGATGCCGCCGACCACGGCCGCGGCCGTGTCCACGTCGAGCTTGCCGCAGGCGAAGTAATCCAGGAAGAACAGGGGCTCGGCGCCTTGCACCAGCACGTCGTTGACGCTCATGGCCACGAGGTCGATGCCGACCGTGTCGTGCATGTTCCATTCGAAAGCCAGCTTGAGCTTGGTGCCCACGCCGTCGGTGCCGCTCACCAGCACCGGCTCCTTGTAGCGCTTGGGCACTTCGAACAGGGCGCCGAAGCCGCCGATGCCGGCCAGCACGCCTTCGCGCATGGTTTTCTTCGCCAGCGGCTTGATGCGGTCGACCAGGGCGTCGCCTGCGTCGATATCGACACCGGCGTCCTTGTAGCTGAGCGGGGTGGGCGTGGAGGAGGTCATGGGCGGGCGGTGTCGAGAAGAAGGAGCGAAAAGGTTCGCGAAGCGGCGAGGAAGGGCGGGCAGGGGAGGCGCCGGCGACCGAGGCGGCCGGGCCGATAGAATTCCTCACGATTTTAAGGGCCCTCCGGGCCCCCTCCATGAACCTTCCCGGGATGAAACAGCTCGCGCTCGATATCGGCATTGCGACGGGCCCCAGCTTCGACGCCTTTTTTGCCGGCCCCAACGAGGCGGCGCTGCGACACCTGCAAGTGTGGGTGGGCGGCGCCGACGGCAGCCCTGCGCTGCACTCGCCGGTGCCGACCTACCTCTGGGGCGACAGCGGCAGTGGCAAGACCCACCTGCTCGAATCCGTGCGTGTCGCACTGGCCGAGCAGGGCGCCAGCGTGGGCTGGCTGCACGCCGGCCTGCTGGAGCCGCCCGAGTTCGACGAGCGCTGGGGCGCCGTCCTGCTCGACGACGTCCACCTCTACACCGCGGTGCAGCAGCACGCGGCCTTCAACTGGTTCGTCAACGCACAGACCCTGCAGCGCGGCGTGGTCGCCGCCGGCGCCTTGCCGCCGGCCGACCTGCCGCTGCGCGAAGACCTGCGCACCCGCCTCGGCTGGGGCCATGTGTTCCACCTGCAGGTGCTCAGCGAAAGCGAACGCCGCGCGGTGCTGCGCCAGGCGGCCGACGCGCGCGGCGTGATGCTGTCCGACGACGTGCTCGACTTCATGCTGCACCGCTTCAGCCGCGACCTGGGCAGCCTGATGGAGCTGCTCTCGCAGCTCGACGGCTACGCCCTGCAGACCCAACGCGCGATCACCATTCCGCTGATCCGCTCCATGCTCGAAAACGAATAAATAAGAAGAAGCGTCTGCTCCTCCTCGAAAAACAACCAATGATCAAGAAATTCATCGACAAGCTGCTCGGCAAGTCCGCCGGCAGCGCACAGGGCAAGAGCCGCTTCGGCAAGCGCCAGGAGGTGCCGGCAGAGGTTCACAAGATCGATCCTGCCCTGGTCGACGAACGCGCGAAGAACGTGGTCACCACGCTGCAGCAGGCCGGCTACGAGGCCTACGTGGTGGGCGGCGCGGTGCGCGACCTGCTGCTGGGCCTGCGGCCGAAAGATTTCGACGTGGCCACCAACGCCACGCCCGAGCAGGTCAAGTCGCTGTTCCGCCGTGCCTTCATCATCGGCCGGCGCTTTCGCATCGTGCACGTGGTGTACGGCCGCGGCCGCGAGCACGAGGTGATCGAGGTCTCGACCTTCCGTGCCTACATGGACAACGCCGCTGCCGAGCAGGTGGCCGGCAACGAACGCACCAGCAAGGGCGAGCTCGCGAGCATGAAGCACGCCGTGGACGCCAGTGGCCGCGTGCTGCGCGACAACGTCTGGGGCCCGCAGGAAGAGGACGCGGCGCGCCGCGACTTCACCGTCAACGCCATGTACTACGACCCGGCCAACCAGGTCGTGGTCGACTATCACAACGGCATCAAGGACGCCCAGAAGCTCACGCTGCGCATGATCGGCGACCCGGTCACGCGCTACCGCGAAGACCCGGTGCGCATCATTCGCGCGATCCGCTTCTCGGCCAAGCTCGCCGCGCTCGGTTTCAAGATGGAGGCCAAGACCGCCGCACCGCTCATCGAGTCGAGCAAGCTGCTGGCCGACGTGCCGCAAAGCCGCATGTTCGACGAAATGCTCAAGCTGCTGCAGACCGGCCATGCCATCGCCACGGTCGAGCAGCTGCGCAAGCTGGGGCTCGCCACCGGCATCTATCCGCTGCTCGATGTGGTGGTGGAGCGCGCCGACCAGCCCTTCGTGAAGGCCGCCCTGCAGGACACCGACCGCCGCGTCGGCGAAGGCAAGCCCGTGGCGCCCAGCTTCCTGCTGGCCTGCGTGCTGTGGGCCGACGTGCGCGACGGCTGGGCCCAGCGCCAGGAAGGCCGCCACGGCCAGCGCCCGCAACCGCCGTTCCCGGCGCTGCAGGACGCCATCGACGATGTGTTCAATTCGCGCATCGGCGACGTGTCGGGCCGCGGCAAGCTGGCCGCCGACATGCGCGAGATCTGGATGATGCAGCCGCGCTTCGACAAGCGCACCGGCTCCACGCCCTACAGCCTGGTCGAGCAGGCGCGCTTCCGCGCAGCCTTCGACTTCATGCGCCTGCGTGCCGACGTGGGCGAAGTCGGCGAGGCCATCGCCGAGTGGTGGCAGGAGTTCAGCACCGCCGACGACCTGCGCCGCCAGGACCTGCTCGAACAGGTGCGCGAAGAACAGAAGGTGCGCCAGCGCGTGCGCCTGCGCGATCCGGTCGCTGCGCCCAAGCCGCGCAGCGAACAACCGGCGCGTCAGAAACAAGCCGCTGCAGAGTCGGACGACGGCGACGGACCCGACATCGAGGCCGACGCCGTGCCGCCGGATGGCGAAGCAGCGGCCCCGCGCAAGCGCAAGCGCCGGCGCAAGCCGCGCCCGGTGGGCGGCGGTAGCGGTGGCGGTGGCGGCAGCGAGGGCGGCGGGAGCGCCGCAGGCGAATGAGCGCAACCGACCGGCCGCAGGACGGCAAGAAGAGCCCTGCAGCCGCCAAGGCAGCCAAAGGGAGCAAGCCCGCGCCCCGCGCCGCAGGCAAGCCGCCATCGGCTGCTGGCAAGAGCGGCCCGCCCGCGCGCCGCGCGCCTTCGCGTCCACGCGGTCCGCGCGAGGACTACCCGACCGTGCAGGCCTTCGTTGCCATCGGCGCCAACCTGGGCGATGCCGAGGCGGCCGTGAAGGCCGCCATGGCCGCGATCGGCGCGCTGCAGCGCACCCAGGTCACGGCCCGTTCGTCGCTGTATCGCAGCGAGCCGGTGGATGCCGAAGGTCCCGATTTCATCAATGCCGTGGTCGCCGTGCGCACCGGCCTCGATGCCGAGCAGTTCCTGGTGGCATTGCAACGCCTCGAGACGCTGGCCGGCCGTGAGCGGCCCTTTCCCAATGCGCCGCGCACGCTCGATCTCGATCTGCTGATGCACGGCAATTCGGTGATCGACACGCCGGCGCTGACCCTGCCGCACCCCCGCATGCGCGAGCGCGCCTTCGTGTTGAAGCCGCTCGCCGAAATTGCACCCGACAAGGTGCCGCGTGCCGCACTGGCACGTGTCACGGGCCAGGTGGTCAAGCGCATCGTCTGACGGTCGTGCCGCTGCTCTACGTCCTCGATCTCGCCGGTGTGGCGGTCTTCGCGGTCAGTGGGGCACTGGCGGCCGGCCATGCCGGCCTCGACTGGCTGGGGGTGCTGGTGATCGCCTCGGTCACCGCGGTCGGCGGCGGCACGCTGCGCGACCTGCTGCTCGGCCGTCACCCGGTGTTCTGGATCCACGACACCCGCTATGTGTATGTGATCCTGGCGTCGGCGGTGTTCACCATCGCATGGGTCCACCTGATGCCGCTGCCCGAGCACGCGCTGGCCGTGGCCGATGCGCTGGGGCTCGGCCTGTTCGCCATCACCGGCGCGCAGGTGGCCGAGGAGCGGCGGCTGCCGGCTCCCATCGTCATGCTCGTCGGCACCATGACCGGCGCGGCCGGCGGCCTGCTGCGCGATGTGTTCACCGCCCGCATCCCGCTGCTGCTGAGCAGCGGCATCTACGGCTCGGCCGCCATCGCGGGCATTGCGACCTACCTGCTGTTGCAGGTTGCGGGCATGCCGCGCCGCTGGGCGTTCCATGTGGGCGTGCTGCTGATCGTGGCGCTGCGGCTGGGCGGCATCTACGGCGGCTGGCACCTGCCGGTGCTGCGGTTGCCGGCCTGAGTGGGCCTGCAGAGCGGGGGTTCGAAGCTCGGCCCGACCGGTCGTTCCGGTCGCGCCCGTTAAACTCGGGAAGTTTTCACGAAGGCGTCATGAAATTGTGATTGGCGCGTCCCAGGAGTTTTTCCATGTTCGGCAAGCTGCTGCCCCGAGAGGGCAATTTTTTTGAAATGTTCAACCAGCATGCCGAGCGCATCGTGGAGGCGGCGCGTGCTTTCGAGCAGCTCGTCACCCACTATGCGGACGTGCACCTGCGCGAACAGTACAACCGCGACGTCGACAACGCCGAGCGCGCGGCCGACCGCGTGACGCACGACGTCAACCGCCTGATCCACAAGACCTTCATCACGCCCATCGACCGCGAGCAGATCCACAAGCTCATCAACACGATGGACGACGTGGCCGACCTGATCCAGGACTCGGCCGAGACCATGGCGCTGTACGACGTGCGCCACATGACCGACGAGATCGTGCGCCTCACGGCCCTGAGTGTGAAGTGCTGCGACCGCCTCAAGGACGCCGTCAAGTACCTCGGCAAGATCGCCGACCCGGCCGTGGCCGAGGCCACGCTCAAGACCTGCGAGGAAATCGACCGCCTCGAATCCGACGCCGACCGCGTGATGCGCAGCGCCATGAGCAAGCTGTTCCGCGAAGAGCCGGACGTGCGCGAGGTCATCAAGCTCAAGGCGATCTACGAACTGCTCGAGACGATCACCGACAAGTGCGAGGACGTGGCCAACGTGATCGAGGGCATCGTCCTCGAGAATTCCTGAAAACGGGTAGCAACCGATGACAACGGTGCAGGTCGCCCTCTGGGTGGTGGTGGTGCTGGTCGCGCTCGCGATCCTGTTCGACTTCATGAACGGCTTCCACGATGCCGCCAATTCGATCGCGACGGTGGTCTCCACCGGCGTGCTCAAGCCGGGCCAGGCCGTGGTGTTCGCGGCTTTCTTCAACCTGATCGCGATCTTCGTCTTCCACCTGAGCGTGGCAGCCACCGTGGGCAAGGGCATCGCCCAGCCCGGGGTGGTCGACGTGCACGTGGTGTTCGGGGCGCTCATCGGCGCCATCAGCTGGAACCTCGTCACCTGGTACTACGGCATCCCGAGCAGCTCGTCGCACGCGCTGATCGGCGGCATCGTGGGTGCCGTGATCGCCAAGACGGGCACCAGCGGCCTCGTGGCCTCGGGCATCTGGAAGACCGTGGCCTTCATCTTCGTGTCGCCGCTGCTGGGCTTCCTGCTGGGCTCGCTGATGATGATCGTGGTGGCCTGGGGCTTCCGGCGCGCCACGCCGTCCCGCGTGGACCGGTGGTTCCGGCGATTGCAGTTGGTCTCGGCCGGCGCTTACAGCCTGGGCCACGGCGGCAATGACGCACAGAAGACCATCGGCATCATCTGGATGCTGTTGATCGCCACCGGCTATGCCTCGACCAGCGACGCGGTGCCGCCGACCTGGGTCATCGTGAGCTGCTACGCCGCGATCGCGCTGGGCACCATGTTCGGCGGCTGGCGCATCGTGAAGACCATGGGCCAGAAGATCACCAAGCTCAAGCCCGTGGGCGGCTTCTGCGCCGAAACCGGCGGGGCGCTGACCCTGTTCCTGGCCACCGCGCTGGGCATTCCGGTGTCGACCACGCACACGATCACGGGCGCCATCGTCGGCGTCGGTTCCACGCAGCGCGCCAGCGCAGTGCGCTGGGGCGTGGCGGGGAACATCGTCTGGGCCTGGATCCTGACCATTCCCGCCTCGGCCTTTGTGGCGGCGATGGCTTACTGGTTCAGCTGGCAGATTTTCTAAGGCGCTGAAGCAGCGCGCGCTGTCTCTTCTTCATTTGTGGGGGCCGCCGCGCACGGCCGCCCGAAGCGGCCGGCCCGCCCCCGGTAGGGGGTTGGCGAAGCGACACGAAGTGCGCGCAGCCCTGGGGGCGAGCAACAGTTACTGTGAAATCTTGCGGCCCTCTTCGATCTGGTGCTCGAAGTAGTGCTGGAAGCTGTACACGATGCTCGCCATCAGGATCGAGCTGCCGAAGAACAAAGACGCCACCACGGCACCGATCGTGAGCCAGTTGGTCTGGCCCGGTGCGGCGTCGGGCGCTGCGCCGGCGTTGAAGCGGGCATTCCATTTCTCGGGCGTCATCAGGCCGTAGATGATCGCCATCAACGCGCAGCCCGCGATCGTGAAGCCGAGCAGCGGAATCAGCGCCCAGCTCACGCCGTCGTCCACGCCGTACATGCGCAAGCGCTCGATGCCGTAGATGCCCAGCGCGGTAGGGATGGGCAGTAACCAGCCGAGCCAGTCGCCCATGCCGCGCAGGTAGAAGCGGTGCAGGCCCAGCGGGCCACCGAGGAAGGAGAGCCAGGCGGCCACGGTTTTGCTTTTCATCTTCTTCATCATTCGGGTTTGGTGCGGCTGCCTTCGCCGAGTACTTTTTCCATCAGGACCACGTCGCGCCAGGCGTCGAATTTCCAGCCGCAGTCCTTCAGCACGCCCACGTGCGTGAAGCCCTGGCTGCGATGCACGCCGACCGAGCCCGCGTTGGCCGAGTCGCCGATCACCGCGATCAGCTTGCGCACGCCGACCGCTTCGGCCGCCTGCGAGAGCGCCGCAAGCAGCTGCGCGCCCAGGCCCTTGCCGCGTGCGGCGTCGGACATGTAGATCGAGTCTTCAGCCGAAAACCGGTAGGCCGGACGCGGCTTGAACCAGTTGCAGTAGGCAAAACCCAACACTTCGCCGTTTTCTTCGGCCACGAGGTAGGGCAGGTTCTTGCCCAGTACGTCGGCCCGCCGGGTGGTCATGTCGGCCTCCGACGGAGGCTCGGTTTCGAAGGTGCCGGTGCCGTGCAGCACGTGGTGGGCATAGATGGCCGTGATGGCTGCGATGTCTTCGTCGCGGCTGGGGCGGATGGTGAGGGTCATGCGGGTGGGGCAGGCGGCGCGGGGCCGGAATTCGGAGAAAAACCCGGGTCGGGCTATAATCGTGGGCTTTTCAGCGTGCGCTGGCCGGGTGGCCATGTCGCGTGTCTCGACGCTGGAAGAACATCGTGAGCGGGCCTCTTTCTATTTGAACTGGCTCGCTGACCACCCAAGGATAAATCATGGTCGTCATTCGACTCTCCCGCGGCGGCTCCAAAGGCCGTCCGTTCTTCAATATCGTCGTGTCGGACAAGCGCGTTCGCCGCGATGGTCGCTTCATCGAGCGTCTGGGTTTCTACAACCCGACCGCCAAGGAAAACGAAGAAAGCATCCGCATCGCCCAGGACCGCCTCGCGTACTGGAAGAGCGTCGGTGCCCAGGCTTCGCCCACGGTGCTGCGCCTGATCAAGCAAGCCGCTGCTGCGGCTCCCGCGGCGGCCGCCTAAGCCGCCCGCACGGCGATGTTGCCCACACTCGAAGCCGCCGAACTGCCGGCGGATGCGATCGAGGTCGGACGCATCGCCGATGCCTGGGGCATCAAGGGCTGGTTCAAGGTCCTGCCCCACAGCGCCCAACCGGAGGCGCTTTTTTCTTCCAAGCGCTGGTTCCTGCAGGCTCCCGGAGCCTCCACACCTGCCGCTTTTCGGCTCGCGGTTCGCGAAGCCAAAGAACATTCCGACTGCATCGTCGCCTCGTCCGAGGATGTGCCCGACCGCAACGCGGCCGAGGCGCTTCGCGGCGCGCGCGTGTTCGTGCCGCGCTCGAGCTTTCCGACCGCCGGCGACGACGAGTACTACTGGGTCGACCTGATCGGCCTGTCGGTCGTCAACCGCGAAGGTGTCGTGCTCGGTGCGGTGCGCGAACTGCTCGCCACCGGCCCGCAGACCACGCTGGTGCTGACGGCCGAAGAAGACGGCAAGACCATCGAGCGCATGGTGCCGTTCGTCTCGGTCTTCGTCGACAAGGTCGACCTGCCCGGCCGCCTCATCACGGTCGACTGGCAACCCGAGTTCTGACCCGGGCCGCGCGCGCATGCGCTTCGACGTCCTCACGCTTTTTCCCGAACTGTTCGCGCCCTTCATGGCCAGCGGCGTGACGCGCCGCGCCTACGAATCGAAGCAGGTCGAGGTCGTGCTGTGGAATCCGCGCGATTTCGCGCAGGGCAACTACAAGCGCGTGGACGACCGCCCCTTCGGCGGCGGACCCGGCATGGTGATGATGGCGGAGCCGCTGACGGCCTGTCTCGATGCCGCGCTGGCTGCTCGCGGTGCACCGGCGCCGGTGGTGCTGTTCTCGCCCATCGGCGAGGCGCTGCGCCACGAGGCCGTCGAGCGCTGGTCGGCGAGCGAGGGCGCGGTGCTGGTCTGCGGACGCTATGAAGGCATCGACCAGCGTTTCATCGACGCGCGCGTCACGCACCAGATCAGCCTCGGCGACTTCGTGCTGTCGGGTGGCGAGATCGCGGCCATGGCCTTGCTCGACGCCGTGGCCCGCCTGCAGCCCGGCGTGCTGGGCGACGAGGCCAGCCACGTACAGGACAGCTTCAACCCGGCGCTAGACGGCCTGCTCGATTGCCCGCACTACACCCGGCCCGAGCAGTGGAACGGGCAGGGCGTTCCGGCGCCGCTGCTCTCGGGTCACCATGCGCAGATCGAGCGCTGGCGGCGCGACCAGCGCCTGGCCATCACGGCCGCGCGGCGCCCCGAACTGATCGATGCCGCACGGGCGGCCGGCAAGCTGAACAAGGCCGATGAGGCCGCGCTGAAAAAAAAGCTATAATCCGCGGTTCCCCGATCCTCTGTCCGGCCGCGCCCGGTTTCTTGGCGGTTTTCCGCCAAAGCCCACGGCGCCTTTAGTGCAGCCCGAAACGATCGACTATCAGGAAATCATGAACCTCATCCAGACCCTCGAGCAGGAAGAAATTTCCCGTCTCGGCAAGACCATCCCCGATTTCATGCCCGGTGACACGGTCATCGTCAGCGTGAACGTCGTCGAAGGCAGCCGCAAGCGCGTGCAGGCCTACGAAGGCGTCGTGATCGCCAAGCGCAACCGTGGCCTCAACAGCGGCTTCACCGTGCGCAAGATCTCCAGCGGCGAAGGCGTGGAACGTACGTTCCAGACCTACAGCCCGCTGATCGCCGGCATCGAAGTCAAGCGCCGCGGTGACGTGCGCCGTGCCAAGCTGTACTACCTGCGCGAGCGCAGCGGTCGTTCGGCACGCATCAAGGAAAAGCTGCCGGGCAAGTCGCAGAAGGCTGCGTCGGCCGCTTAATCAGCCGCCGTCCTTTCTGCTCAAAAAGCCGCCGCTCTGGCGGCTTTTTGCGTTGGCGCCGCGCATTCAAGACAGCTTTTCATTTTTACGCTCTACTCCCTTCATCCCGTCACAGGCCGCACCTTCTCTTGACCTCCACTTCCTCCGCCCCCACGCCCTCCGCCGTCGTCGAACCCGTCAATGCCGTGGTGCCGCCCACGCTGCTGCAGATCGACCCGCGCCAGGTGCCTTTCGTGGACGGAAGCGATGGTCTGCCGGCCGTGGCGCCAGTGCAGCTGACGGCAAAGGCCCTTCGGGCACGCTTTGCCTCGCCGCCCGTGTGGACGCCCGAGCTGCGCCGCGAGCCCCGCATGAGCGACCGGGTGCCGGCCCAGGCCGCCGTGCTGGTGCCGATCGTGCAGCGCCCGCAAGGTGCGACCGTGCTGCTCACCGAGCGCACCACGCACCTGTCGACCCATTCGGGGCAGGTCGCGTTTCCCGGCGGGCGGGTCGATCCTGAAGACGCCAACATCCAGGCCGCCGCGCTGCGCGAAGCCTGGGAAGAGGTGGGCCTGTCGGCGCAGTTCATCGAAGTGCTCGGCACCTTGCCGACCTACACGACCGTCACCTCGTTCGTCGTGACCCCGGTGGTCGCGCTGGTGCAGCCCGACTTCGTGCTCGACATCAATCCCTTCGAAGTGGCCGAGGCCTTCGAGGTGCCGCTCGCCTGGCTCATGGACCCGGTCAACCACCGCCGCCACGCGGTCAGTGCCACCGATGGTGTCCGTCGCGAGTGGTACTCGATGCCGTACGTCGATGGCCCCCACGAGCGCTTCGTCTGGGGCGCCACGGCGGGCATGCTGCGCAACCTCTACCGCTTCCTCGTCGCCTGAGCCCGATCGGGCACCACCTGAGGCCAAAACCTTCAGGTGCTCTCGCTATCATCGAAGGATGAGCTTCTTTGCCATCCTGTGCGCGTTGCTGATCGAGCAGGTGCGGCCCTTGGGCCCGCACAACCCCGTGTACGGCGGCGTTCTGGCGTGGACGCGCTGGACCAGCCGCAACTTCGATGCGGGCAAGCCGCACCATGGATGGATCGCCTGGGGGCTCGCGGTGTTCGTGCCCACGCTGCTGTCGCTGGGCGTGCACTGGCTGCTGGTGCTCACGCTGGGTCTGCCGTTCGCTGTGCTGTGGAGCGTCGCGGTGCTCTACATGACGCTCGGCTTTCGGCAGTTCAGCCACCACTTCACCGACATCCGCGACGCGCTCGACGAAGGGGACGAGCCGCTCGCGCGCTCGTTGCTGGCGCACTGGCAGGGCGTCGACGCCGCCGAGCTGCCGCGCAGCGAAATCGTGCGCCACGTGATCGAGCATTCGGTCATTGCGGCGCACCGCCATGTCTTCGGTGTGCTGGCCTGGTTCTCGGTGCTCGCCGCCCTCGGCCTGGGACCGGCGGGCGCGGTGTTCTATCGCATGAGCGAGTTCGTCGCGCGCTACTGGGCCCACAAGAACGGCGCGCCCGTGCAGCCTTCGAGCGTGGCGGTGCAGGATGCGGCCGAGCGCGCCTGGCATGCCGTCGACTGGCTGCCCGCGCGCATCACCGCGCTGGGCTTTGCCGTGGTCGGCAGCTTCGAGGAAGCGATCGACTGCTGGCGCAACGACGCACGGCGCTTCCCCAACGAGAACGACGGCGTGATCCTCGCGGCCACGTCCGGCGCCGTGAACGTGCGCCTGGGTGGCGGCTCGCTGAGCCCGATTCCGGTGGCCGATCCGCTGTCGCGCGCGCAGGCCGGCGAGTCGCCAAGCGCCGGGCGCCGTCTGGACAGCGGCAGCACGCCGGGTCGCGAGCCCGAGCCCGGCCACCTGCGCAGCGTGGTCGGCCTGGTCTGGCGCTCGGTCGTGATGTGGATGGTGCTGCTGGCCTTGCTCACGCTCGCGCGTTTGCTCGGCTGACCCCATGAGCACCTCGCTCGCACCGGCCTTCTGGAGCCCGCGCATCGGCGCGCTCGAGCCCTATGTGCCCGGCGAGCAGCCGCGCATCGCCAACCTCGTCAAGCTCAACACCAACGAGAACCCGTACCCGCCGTCGCCGGAGGCCATCGCGGCGATCCAGCGCGCGGCCGCCGACGGCCTCGAACGCTACCCCGACCCCACGTCGCTCGCGCTGCGCGAAGCCGTGGCGCGCCGCCACAGCCTGCAGGTGGGCCAGGTGTTCGCAGGCAACGGCTCGGACGAAGTGCTCGCGCACGCGTTCTTCGCCTTCTTCCAGCAGGCGCAGCCGCTGCTGATGCCCGACGTGAGCTACAGCTTCTACAAGGTCTATGCCCAGCTCTACGGCATCGCCTGCGAGCAGCTGCCGGTCGACGAGGGCCTGTGCATCGACATCGATGCGTTCGCGGCGCGGGCCCGCCAGGGCTGCGGCGGCATCGTCATCGCCAACCCGAACGCGCCGACCGGCATCGGCCAGCCGCTGGCGCGCATCGAGCAGTTGCTGGCGGCGTGCCCGGATCGCGTCGTGCTGGTCGACGAGGCGTATGTCGATTTCGGCGGCGAGAGCGCGCTGTCGCTGATCGGCCGCTATCCGAACCTGCTCGTGGTGCAGACCCTGTCCAAGTCGCGCTCGCTGGCCGGCCTGCGCGTCGGTTTCGCCTGCGGGCAGGCGCACCTGATCGACGCGCTGGTGCGGGTCAAGGACAGCTTCAATTCGTACCCGATCGACCGCTTGGCGTCCGCCGGCGCCGTGGCCTCGCTCGACGACGAGGCGTGGTTTCGCAAGACACGCGACCAGGTCGTCGACACACGCGAAGGCCTGAGCCTGCAGCTCGAAGACCTGGGCTTCGAGGTGCTGCCGTCGCAGGCCAATTTCGTCTTCGTGCGCCACCCGCAGCGCGATGCGGCCGAGCTGGCCGCGTTGCTGCGCGAGCGCGCGGTGCTGGTGCGGCATTTCAGGCAGCCGCGCATCGCGCAGTACCTGCGCATCAGCATCGGCACGCGGGATCAGTGCAGCACGCTCGTGCAGTGCCTGCAGGACATCCTGGCCTGAAACTCTGAGAGAAATCCTGTCGATGTCGACCCTTCACGCCGACCCGCGCGCCGTTGCCTGCGCATCGTTCTGGCAAGCCTTGAGCGACAAGCTCGAGAGCCTGCAGTCCTTGTCCGGCCACGCGCTGGTGGGTGAATTGAATGCGCTGCTGCAGCCCTTCTTTCCAAACCTGGCGGCCGAAGTGCTGGGCGACCCGCCGGCTTTCACGCTCGTGCTGACGGCGCACGGCGCCGAAGACAATTTCGAGGACCTCATGGCGCTGGTGCACAGCGCGCCCGCGTTGCCGCAGGTCGAGGTCGAGGCCTTCCGACAGCGCATGCGCGAAGGTTTCAGCATGCGCATGAACGACTTCGAGCTGGCCAGCGCGGACGTTCTCGTGAAGCACGCGCCCTACAGGGGGCGGGTGGCGCTGGAGATCGGCTTTGCCAAGCCCATTCCGATGGACATGCAGGACCACGCGCGCCACATGAGCCTGATCATGCTCGACCACATCCTGGGCGAGTACGACTTCGCCGTGAAGGTCGGGCCGGTCGATCATGTCGAGGCCGATGCGCAAGCGGATTTCGAGGGCGTGCCGCTCGACGGCTTCGTGCCTCTGTTCGATGCGTGCTGGCGCGAGGACCTGGGCCACACCGGCGTGTTTCCTTCAGGCGAGCACGGCTGGTCGGGCCTGACCGCCACGCGCACCGCCGAGGACGGCAGCGAGGTCGAGGCGGTCGTCATGCGAAACGACGCCGCGAATGCGCTGCTCGGGCGTGCCGACCTGGGCCATCGGCTCTCGGCTGCCATCCCCGTCGAATCGGGCGAAGAACTGGACGAGGCCCGTGTCTACGAGGACCGGCTGACCGCGCTGCTGCAGACGCACGGCGAAGGCTGCTGCACGCACATCGTGCTGGAGGAGGGCGTTCGCACCGTTCACTTCCATGTGGCCGATGCGCAGGCGGCCATTGCGCACGCGCAATCGGTTCAGGAAGCGTTGGAGTTGCCGGTGACGCTGGCCCTGGCCTTCGACCCGACCTGGAAGTCGTACCGCACCTGGCTGGCCTGAGTGCGGCCCGCCCTTCGGTGCTGCGTCAGTAGCGCGTCTGGCTCAGCTCGGCGAACAACTCGCCGTAGATCTTGTAGCGCGAGGCGCTGATCGGTCCGGGTTGCGTCGCCGTTTCGACGTTCGAGATCACGCCGCAGCCGGGTTCGTGCAAGTGGGTGCAGTTGTAGAACTTGCAGTCGCCCGTGTGCTCGGCGATGTCGGGCATGAGGCCGGCGAGCTGCATCGGCTCGATGTGGTTCAGGCCGAATTCCTGGAAGCCCGGCGAGTCGATGAGACCGGTGGTGCGGGCCTCGTCGATCCAGTACCAGGTGGTGCTGGTGGTCGTGTGTTTACCCGAATTGAGCGCCTGCGAAATCTCTTGGGTCAACACGCTCGCGCCGGGCACCAGCAGGTTGGTGAGCGTGCTCTTGCCCGAGCCCGACGGGCCGAGCACCAGGGTCGACTTGCCCGCCAGCAGCTTCATCAGCGAGGCGTAGTCCGCTTCGCCCGAGGCCTTGAGCGACAGCGGCAGCACGCCGTGGTGCATGCGGCGGTAGGGCGCCAGCTTGGCCCAGGCGCGCGCAAAGGGCTCGACGAGGTCGCTCTTGTTGAGCGCGATGATGGGCGTGATGCGTTGGGCCTCGGCCGCGATCAGTGCGCGTGCCAGCTGGTGTTCGGAAAACTCCGGCTCGGCCGCGATCAGGATCAGCACATGGTCGAGGTTGGCCGCGAACGACTTGGTGCGGATCTCGTCCTGCCGGTAGAAGAGGTTGCGGCGCGGCAGCACCTCTTCGATGGTGCCTTCGTCTTCGGTGGCCTGCCAGCGCACGCGGTCGCCGACCACGGCCTGGCTCTTCTTGCCGCGCGGGTGGCAGATCAGCCGCTCGCCGGTGGGCGTTTCGACGAGGCAGTGACGCCCGTGGCTGGCGACGACGAGGCCGTCGTGGTGCGCCTTCCCCGTGTTGTGCGCAGCGGGGGTGAAGGCGGCGCGGCCCGGCTTAGCCACAGGCGTGTGTCCTCATGCGGCGGGGCTCGCAACCAGCGCGTCAGCTTGACGCGCGCAATCGAAGTCGGTGATCGACAGGCCGTTCACGTCGTGCGTGTTGAAGCGCACCACGCAGCGGTTGTAGTGCACCGACAGGTCGGGGTGGTGGTCCTGCGTGTGGGCCACCATGGCCAGTGCATTCACGAAGGCGATGGTCTCGAAGTAGTTCGCGAAGGTGAAGGTCTTCTCGATCGCGACATCGGCGCCGTCGCCGGTGAGCTTCCAGCCGTCGAGCTGGGCCAGGCCCGAGACGATCTCGGTGGCGCTCAGGGCCTTGCGGGGCGGAAGGTTCTTCCAGTCCTTGGGTTTGAACATGCTGCTCATGAGGGGCTTCGCTGAAATAGGGGGTCGAGGGTCACGCCGCGGCCATGCGCGCAAGGCGCTCGGAGGCGGGCGGGTGGGAGTAGTAGAACTTGACGAACACCGGGTCGGGTGTGAGCGTCGAGGCGTTGTCCTGGTAGAGCTTGAGCAGGGCGGCCGACAGGTCGGCGCCGCTGGTCTGCGCCACGGCGTAGGCGTCGGCCTCGAACTCGTGCTTGCGCGACAGGCGCGCCGGCAGCGGGGCGACGAAGAAGCTGAACACCGGCACGGCCAGCATGAACAGCAGCAGCGCCAGCGCGTTGTTGGGCGCGGCCGGCGACAGGTTGGGCTGCACGCCCAAGCCGGCGTAGAACCAGACCTGCGTCGAGACCCAGCCCAGCAACGCGAAACCGGCCAGGCTCAGCGCGAACATCGCGACCAGTCGCTTCACGATGTGGCGGTGCTTGAAGTGGCCGAGTTCGTGCGCGAGCACGGCCTCGACTTCGCCGGCGTTGAGCTGGCGCAGCAGCGTGTCGTAGAACACCACGCGCTTGCTGGCGCCGAAGCCGGTGAAGTACGCATTCGCGTGTGCGCTGCGCGTGCTGCCGTCCATCACGAACAGGCCCTTGGCCGCGAAGCCGCAGCGCTTCATGAGCGCGGTGACGCGCGCCTTGAGCGTCGGGTCGTCCAGCGGCTTGAACTTGTTGAACAGCGGCGCGATGAAGGTCGGGTAGATCAGCATCAGCAGCAGGTTGAAGCCCATCCACGCGCCCCAGGCCCAGAGCCACCAGAGCGTGCCGGCCGCGCCCATGAGCCACAGGATGAGCGCCGCAATCGGCAGCCCGATCAGCGCGCCGAGCAGCGTCGACTTGACGGTGTCGGTGAGCCAGAGCTTCCAGGTCATCTTGTTGAAGCCGAAGCGCTCCTCGAGCCGGAAGGTCTGCCACAGCGTGAACGGCAGCTCCAGCAGGCCGCCGATGAGTGCAAAGGCCGCCAGCAGCGCCAGCTGCTGCACCATGCCGCCGCCCAGCCACACCAGCAGCAGCTTGTTCAGCATGTCGAGCCCGCCGAGCAGCGTCCAGCCCAGCAGCAGGGCAGCGCCCCAGGCCATCTCGATGAGCCCGAAGCGCGCCTTGGCGATGGTGTAGTCGGCGGCCTTCTGGTGCGCGGCCAGCGTGATCGTGCTGGCGAAGGCGGCCGGCACGGCGCCGCGGTGGCGCGCCACGTGGCGCACCTGGCGGGTGGCCAGCCAGAACTTCACGAGCAGGCCCGCCACGAGCGCCGCCGCGAAGGCAAGGGTGAAGATGAGCGAATAAGACATCATGAAGCGGCGAGTTTAGTCCCCGGTATATCGGGGCGCAGGCCTTCGACGACAATCCTGCGATGCCCGAATCCCTTGACCCGACGCCCCCCGCAACCGTCCCCACCCTGAAGAAAAGCGACCAGAACCTGGTCTGGCTCGACTGCGAAATGAGCGGCCTCGACCCCGAGAAAGAGCGCCTGCTCGAGATCGCCGTGGTCGTCACCGGCCCCGACCTCACGCCCCGCATCGACGGCCCCGTGCTCGTCATCCACCAGAGCGACGCCGTGCTCGACGCCATGGACGCCTGGAACAAGGGCACCCACGGCCGCAGCGGCCTGATCGACAAGGTCAAGGCCTCCACGCTGGACGAAGCCGCGGCCGAGCAGCAGCTGCTCGAATTCATCGCCAAGTACATCCCCAGGAGCGGCTCGCCGATGTGCGGCAACACCATCGGGCAGGACCGGCGCTTCCTGGTCAAGTTCATGCCCAAGCTCGAGGCGTACTTCCACTACCGCAACCTCGACGTCAGCACCCTCAAGGAGCTGGCCAAGCGCTGGAAGCCCGCGGCCTACACCGCCTTCAAGAAGCAGCAGGCGCACACGGCGCTGGCCGACGTGCACGAGTCCATCGAGGAGCTGGCGCACTACCGGGAAACCTTCCTGCGCTTGGTGGATTGACAACAATTAGGTAAAAACCCGAAGCCGTGCCATAATCGCAGGCTTCGCTGATTTGAACGCGTCTTTGGACACAGATCAGCGTCTCTCGCATCTCCCTATCTTGCACACCGCGCCCGATCGCATTCGCTGATCAAAAAGGGCCGCAGCCTCCGACGAAAGCCGGAAGTTGAATGTCGTTGGATGGTTGATGTTTTTAACCACCAACGGGGCGCCGCCTACGGCAGCGCTCGCGTTTGAGATTGATATTCATGACCGACGCTTTTGAAGCGCAGGGCGAACTCGCGCCTGTGCAATCCGCTACCCATAACGAATTCACCGCTGTCGCGGAAACCGTGTCCGAGGCTCCGATCCTCGACGCACTGGACGCCGCAGCCCCCGAGGCCGCCGAAGCCGAGGCGCCCGCCGCGCCCAACGGTTTCATCAAGCTGGGCCTCGCCCCCGAACTGATCGCCGCCGTGGCCGACATGGGTTTCACCCAGCCGACCACCGTGCAGGAAAAGGTCGTGCCGATCGCGATGGGCGAAGCCGGTTCGGCCCGTTTCGTCGACCTGATGGTCTCGAGCCAGACCGGCTCGGGCAAGACCGCCGCTTTCCTGCTGCCCGTGCTGCACACGCTGATCAAGCGCCAGGCCGAAGCCGAAGCCGAAGCCAAGGCCGAGTTCCAGCGCCTGGCCGCTGAAGCCGCTGCCCGTGGCGAAGCGCCGCTCAAGAAGCCCAAGCGCAAGGACCCGACCAATGCCCGTCATTTCAAGGCCGCCACCCCCGGCGCCCTGATCCTGTGCCCGACGCGCGAACTCGCGCAGCAAGTTGCGCACGACGCCATCGAACTGGTTCGCCACTGCCGCGGCCTGCGCGTCGCCAACGTGGTGGGCGGCATGCCCTACCAGCTGCAGATCGCCAAGCTGCAGAACGCCGACCTCGTGGTCGCCACGCCGGGCCGCCTGCTCGACCTGCAGCGCTCGCAGCAGCTCAAGCTCGACCAGGTCAAGTTCCTGGTCGTCGACGAAGCCGACCGCATGCTCGACCTCGGCTTTGCCGACGACCTGGCTGAAGTCAACCAGCTCACCATCGAGCGCCAGCAGACGATGATGTTCAGCGCCACCTTCGCGCCGCGCATCCAGCAGCTGGCCCAGCGCGTCATGCGCGAGCCGCAACGCATCACGATCGACAGCCCGCAAGAGAAGCACGCCAACATCAAGCAGTCGCTGTACTGGGCTGACAACAGCCAGCACAAGCGCAAGCTGCTCGACCACTGGCTGCGCGACACCAGCATCAACCAGGCCATCGTGTTCGCCAGCACGCAAGTCGAGTGCGACGGCCTCGCCAACGACCTGCAGCAAGAAGGCTTCAGCGCCGTCGCGCTGCACGGCGCCCTGAGCCAGGGCCTGCGCAACCGCCGCCTGATGGCACTGCGCCAGGGCCAGGTGCAGATCCTGGTGGCCACCGACGTTGCCGCCCGCGGCATCGACGTGCCGACCATCACCCACGTCTTCAACTTCGGCCTGCCGATGAAGGCCGAGGACTACACCCACCGCATCGGCCGCACCGGCCGTGCCGGCCGCGATGGCCTGGCCATCACGTTCGCCGAGTTCCGCGATCGCCGCAAGATCATGGACATCGAGCAGTACAGCCGCCAGCAGTTCAAGGCGGAAGTGGTTGCCGGCCTCGAGCCGCAACAGCGCATGCCGCAATCGCGTCCCCCGATGGGCGAGTACCGTGGTGGCCGCGGCGACAACTTCTCGCGCGATCGCAAGTTCGGCAACGGCGGTGCAGGCGGCGGCGGTGGCTACCGCGGCAACAACAACGGCGGCGGCTATGCCGGCGCCAGCGGCTTCAACGACCGCAACGCACGCGGCCCGGCCCAGGGCCAAGGCCCGCGCGGCTTCCAGGGCGGCCAGAACGCCGGCTTCGGCGGCGGTCGTGACGAAGGCGGCAATGGCGGTGGCGGCGGCTACGGTCGCAAGCCGGGCTGGGGTGACAGCGCCCCGCGCGGCGGCCACGGCCATGGCGGCGGTCGCGGCGACGGCGGTTTCGCACCCCGTGAAGGCTTTGCACCCCGTGAAGGTTTCGCACCGCGCGGCAACGGCGCCGGTCACGGCGGCCCGGGCAAGGTGTTCGTGCCCCGCGACGCGCAAAAGCGCGCGTTCAAGCCCAGCCGCTGATCGCCCGTGCAAGCGGCCCTGAAAAGGGCTGCTTCCCCCTCAAAAGCCCGCGCTTCTCACGAACGCGGGCTTTTTCGTTGTCGGGTTTCCGAGCACTCCGGCGCCCATGAAGTTGGTTGACATCTGAATCGATGAAAAGTAATGTAATAGCGCATTGCTTCTCCCGGGTCCGTTCGCGGCTGCCGGTTCATCGACACCTGTTCTCGACTTTCGATCATGAAAATTGCGATTCTTGGGGGTGGCCACGGCGCCTATGCGGCCGCCGCGGACCTGTCTGAAACCGGTCATGAAGTGCGCCTGTGGCGCCGCGACGCCGCCGCGCTCGAGCCCGTCGTGCAGGCCGGCGCGATCACGCTGAAAGACGCCGCCGGTGCGCGCGAGGTGCCCATCGCGCTGGCCACCGCCGACATCGGCGCCGCGCTGAAGGGCGCCGAGCTCATCGTCATTCCCACGCCCGCCATCGCCCAGCACGACATCGCGCTGGCCATGGCACCGCACCTGGTCGACGGCCAGGTCGTGTTCCTGCCGCCGGGCACCTTCGGCAGCTATGTGATGGCGCAGGCGGTGAAGGCCGCCGGCAACCGCGCCGACGTGGCCTGGGCCGAGACCGGCACCTTGCCCTACCTTGCGCGCAAGCACGGCGAGCGCGAAGTCAACGTCACCATCCGCGCGATCCGCCTGCCCACCGGCGTCTACCCGGCGCGCAAGGAGGCGCAGGCGATCGAGGTGATCCGCCGCGCCTACCCGGCCGTGCACGGCTGCGGCGACGCGCTCTCGGGCGCGCTGATGAACGCCGGCCCCGTCATTCACCCGCCGCTGATGGTGATGAATGCCGCGCCGCTGCAGCACTTCGAGCGCTGGGACATCCACAACGAAGGCACGCAGCGCGCCGTGCGCGACGTGACCGACCGGCTCGACCGCGAGCGCATGGCCGTGCGCGAGGCCTTCGGGCAGGGCGCGCCGCACTATCCGCTGGCCGACCACTACAACAACGACCAGTGGATGTACGGCGATGCGCACAAGCAGCTCGTCAAGTCGGGCGACTGGCGCGAGAACATCGACCTGCACACGCACCGCTACATCACCGAAGACACCGAACTGGGCCTGGCCTTCCTGGCCTCGGCCGCGCGCCATGCGGGCGTGGATGCGCCCATTGCCCATGGCCTGCTGGCCATCGTCGGCGGCTTCCTCGGGCGCGACCTGCGCCAGGGCCCGCGCACCTTCGAGAGCCTGGGCCTCGCCAGCCTGAGCGCGGCCCAGCTCAAGCAGAGGCTGCACGATGGCGAATGAGCCCGCGCCGCCGCGCTTTGCCGCCGTGGGCGCCGGCCGCATGGGGCGCGGCATTGCCATCGCGTTCGCCTATGCGGGCCACCGCATCGCGCTGATCGACCTGCGCCCGCGCACGCCCGAGGCCTGGCAGCGCTTGCGCGACGAGGCGCAGGCGGAAATCACCGCGAGCCTTTCCGGCCTTGCGCAACTGGGCGTGATCGATGCTTCGCAGGTCGAGCGCATCGCCGCGCGCGTGGACTTCGTGAACGCAGCAGAAGCACCGCGCGCACTGGCCGCTGCCGAACTGGTGTTCGAAGGTGTGCCCGAAACCGTGGAGGCCAAGCGCGAGGCCTTCGAGCAGCTCAATCGCCATTGCCGCGACGACGCGATCCTCACCTCGACCACCAGCAGCATCCTCGTGACGCAGCTGGCCGCGCTCGTGCGCCGGCCCGAGCGCTTCCTGAACATGCACTGGCTCAACCCGGCCTACGTGATCCCCGTGGTCGAACTGAGCTGCCACCCCGGCACCGACGCCGGCGTGCTCGCACGCACCAAGGCACTGATGGAGGCCATCGGCAAGCTGCCCGTGGTCTGCGGCGCGTCGCCCGGCTACATCGTGCCGCGCCTGCAGGCGCTCGTGATGAACGAGGCGGCCCGCATGATCGAGGAAGGCGCTGCCACAGCGGAAGAAATCGACAAGGCCACGCGCTACGGCCTGGGCCTGCGCTTCGCGGCGCTCGGCGTGGTCGAGTTCATCGACTTCGGCGGCTGCGACATCCTGCACCACGCGAGCCGCGAGATGTCGGCCTCGCTCGACGCAGGCCGCTACACCGCGCCGGCCATCGTCGGGCGCATGGTCGAGGAGGGGCGACTGGGCCTGAAGAGCGGCAGCGGCTTCTACGACTACGCGGGCCGCGACACCGCTGCCTACCGGCGCGACGTGCTCTCGCGCACGCTCGGCGAACTGAAGCACGCGGGCCTGTGGCGCGCACCGGCCGACGAGACGCTGCCATGACGATCCGCCGCGCCTTCGCCGACCTGTCGGTGGGGCAGGTGCACCACGCCGCGTGCGGCGATGCGCAGGCGCCGGCCGTGCTGCTGCTGCACCAGTCGCCGCGCAGCTGGGCCGAGTACCGCGAGGTGCTGCCGCTGATCGCCGGCGCGGGCTACCGCGTCATCGCCATGGACACGGCGGGCTTCGGCGATTCGGCCGACGGCGGCGTGCCGGCGAGCATTGCGCAGTGGGCGCGCGTCGCATACGAGCTGCTCGATGCGCTCGGCATCGCGCAGGCCGATGTGGTGGGGCACCACACCGGCGGCGTGATCGCGATCGAACTGGCCGCGGCGTTTCCACAGCGCGTGCGCAGCCTCGTGCTCTCGTCCACGCCGTACACCGACGAGGTGTTTCGCCGCGCCCGCGCGCAGCGTCCGCCCATCGACGAAGTGGCGCCGAGCGACGACGGCAGCCACCTCGCCGCGCTGTGGCAGAAGCGGCAGGCCTTCTATCCTCCGGGGCGACCCGACCTGCTCGAGGCCTTCGTGCGCGATGCGATGAAGGTCGGCCACCGTGTCGAAGAAGGGCACCGCGCCGTGGCCTCGTACCGCATGGAAGACCGCATCGGCCGCGTGACGCAGCCGACGCTCATCGTGCGCGCCACGCTCGACCCTTTCGCTGCGCCGCATGCGGCAGAGCTGCAGCATCAGCTGCCGCAGGCGCGCATCGTCGACATCGACGGCGGCATGGTGCCCTTGCCCGACCAGATGCCCGAGGCCTTCGCGCGCACGGTGCTCGACTTTCTGGCGACACGGCCATGAAAGCCGTGCGCATCCATGGCTTCGATGCCGCGCCGGTGCTCGAGGACGTGGCCGACCCCGTGGCGCGACCCGGCCGCACCCTCGTGCGCATGCAGGCCGCCACTGTCGGCCACATCGACCGCACCGTGTGGCAAGGCCGCTTCCTGCGGCATCCGCCGTTGCCGTACACGCCGGGCGTGGAAGCCGCGGGCGTGGTCGTCGCGAGCGAGCGTTATGCAGAGGGGCAACGCGTGTGGTTGCGCGGCAGCGGCTTGGGCACGCTGTTCGACGGCACCTGGTGCGAGCTGATCGATGCACCCGACGACGCGCTCGGCGTGTTGCCCGATGCGGTGCCGATGGCGCTCGGCGCGGCGTTCTTCTCGCCCACTACGTCGGCGTGGGTGGCCCTGCACGAGGTCGCTCGATTGAAGCCTGGAGAGCAAGTGTTGGTGACGGGCGCAAGCGGCGCGGTGGGTTCGCTGGCGATGCAACTGGCACGCGATGCAGGCTGTACCGCAACGCCTGTCGATCCAAAGGCCGCACCGCCTGAACTCGCCAGCGTCGACCTGCTCATCGACACCGTCGGCGGCGACGTGCTCGCGGCGGCCTTGCCTGCCGTGCGCCCCAGCGGTCGCGCCGTGCTGATCGGCTACACCGCCGGTCCGACGCTGCAGCTGGACATCGCACACTTCCTGCAGCGCGACGTGGCGCTGCTGCCGCTCAACATGTTTCGGCGCGAAGCCGCAGGCCGCGCAGCCGCTCCAGAGTTGCTTGCGCGGCTGGCCGACGGCCGACTGCATCTCGATGTGCAGCCCTTCGCGCTCACCGATGCAGCCCTCGCACTCGACTGGATCGCCAGACGCGGTCATGGCGGCCATCGCGGCCGCGCGGTGCTCGTGCCTTAGTCAGGCCACGCGCTTCAGTCTTCGTCCGGCACCTCGACCGGCACATGCACATGCAGGTCGATCATCTGCCGCAGCGTCTGCTTGAGCTCTTCGGCGCGTCGCAGCCCGAAGGGTTCGAGCACGCGGCGCTCGTGTTCGCGCGCCAGTTCCATCAGGTGCTCGACCGCCTTCAGCCCCGCGGGCGTGATGCGCACCAGCGTGATGCGGCGATCACTTTCATGGGGCAGGCGCTCGACCTGGCCGCGCGCTTCCATGCGGTCGAG
Source organism: Variovorax sp. FW301-JW7 (assembly GCF_058788795.1). Classification (NCBI taxonomy): domain Bacteria; kingdom Pseudomonadati; phylum Pseudomonadota; class Betaproteobacteria; order Burkholderiales; family Comamonadaceae; genus Variovorax; species Variovorax sp. FW301-JW7. Next base: position 351,155 of record NZ_JBYTBC010000006.1, on the reverse strand, counting down.
CAGCCGCGTCACCGTCGGCTGCTTGGTCACTGTCACCTGCGCGAGCTGGCCGATGCTGACCGCGTCGCTGCCCGCCAGCGACGCCATCACGCGCCACTCCGACACAGAAAAACCCTGCTGCCGCGCCACCTCGTGGAACTCCGAAGAGATGAGCTGGCTGGCCTGCGCGAGCAGCGCGGGCAGGTAGTCATCGACGAAGCGATGCGTTTCCTTGAGCGGTTCAGACATGAAGGCGCCTCCTGTTTGCCGCAGGCATGCGGATTGCATGGCTAGGGTAATTCATGATTGTGGATACATTCATTTCTAAACATTATAGGAACCGTGATGTGACCCCGGGGCCGCATCCTCCCACGAGAAAGAAGAAGGACATCCATGGCTGAGCGTTCGTTCGTCGAAGAAGTCAAGAAGCTGAGACTTACTGGTGGAGAAGTGTTCCGCGGCGAAGGCATTCTGGCCGTCACCAAGGCCCTGCTGGAGTCGGGGGTGTCGTATGTAGCGGGCTACCAGGGCGCGCCCATCTCGCACCTCATGGACGTGCTGGCCGACGCGCAGGACATCCTGGCTGACCACGGCATCCGCTTCGAGAACAGCGCCAGCGAAGCCACCGCCGCCGCCACGCTGGCCGCCTCCGTCAACTACCCGCTGCGCGGCGCCGTCACCTTCAAGGCGACCGTGGGCACCAACGTGGCGTCCGATGCGCTGGCCAACCTGGCCTCGGGCGGAGTGACGGGTGGCGCGCTCATCATCGTGGGCGAGGACTACGGCGAAGGCTCGTCGATCATGCAGGAGCGCAGCCATGCGTTTGCGATGAAGTCGCAGATCTGGCTGCTCGATCCGCGGCCCAACCTGCCGAGCATCGTCGATGCGGTGAAGACCGGCTTCGATCTCTCGGAGGCCAGCAACACGCCCGTGATGCTGCAGCTGCGCATCCGCGCCTGCCATGTGCACGGCCACTTCATCGCCGGAGACAACAAGCGCGCCAAGTTCACGCTGAAGGAAGCGCTCGAGAACCCGCAGCGCGACGTCAGCCGCATCGTGCTGCCGCCCGCGAGCTTCGTGCATGAACAAGAGAAGGTGAAAGACCGCTGGCCCGCCGCCGTGCGCTTCATCGAGGAGCGCCAGCTCAACGAGTTCTTCTCCGAGGACGCCGACGACATCGGCATCATCGTGCAGGGCGGCAGCTACAACACGCTGCTGCGTGCGCTCGAACGCCTGGGCCTGGCCGATGTGTATGGCGAGACCCGCGTGCCGCTGTACGTGATGAACGTGGCCTATCCCGTCATCGAGAGCGAAGTCATCCGCTTCTGCGAAGGCAAGCGCGCGGTGCTCATCGTGGAAGAAGGCCAGCCCAACTTCGTCGAGCAGAACCTCGCGACCATCCTGCGCCAGGCCGGCTCCACCACCGCGCTGCACGGCAAGGACATGCTGCCCGTGGCCGGCGAGTACACGACGCTCGAACTGCTCAAGGGCACGCGCACCTTCTGCGAGCGCTACGAGCGCCTTGCGCCGCTGCCGGTGCCCGCACCGGTGCGCAAGGTGATTCCGCTGAAGGAAGTGGCGGCCATCGGCGTCGACGATGCGCCGGAACCCGCGCTGCCGTCGTCGGCACTCGGCGACGTGGTGCATTCGCGTCCGCCGGGTTTTTGCACCGGCTGTCCCGAGCGCCCGATCTTCAGCGCGATGAAGCTGGTCGAGCGCGAACTCGGTGCGCACCACGTGAGCGCCGACATCGGCTGCCACCTGTTCTCGATCTTGCCGCCCTTCAACATCGGCAACACGACGATGGGCTACGGCCTCGGCGGCGCGGGCGCCTCGGCGCTCAACGCACCCGCCGGCAAGCGCGCGATCTCGATGATGGGCGACGGTGGCTTCTGGCACAACGGCCTGACGAGCGGTGTGGCCAACGCGGTCTTCAACAAGAGCGACAACCTCACCATCATCGTCGACAACAACTACACCTCGGCCACGGGCGGGCAGGACATCCTCTCGTCGACCGCCGTCAACAAGACGCGCAGCACCGGCCACGAGATCGAGCGCGCCGTGCGCGGCGTCGGCGTCGAATGGGTGAAGACGATGCGCCGCACCTACGACGTCGCTGGCATGCGCGATGCGCTGAAAGACGCACTCACCACCACGAAGAAGGGCCCCAAGGTCCTCATCGCGCAATCGGAGTGCATGCTCAACAAGCAGCGGCGCGAGAAGCCGCTGGTGCGCAAGGCCATCGCCGATGGCAAGCGCATGGTGCGCGACAAGTTCGGCGTCGATGCCGACACCTGCACCGGCGACCACTCGTGCATCCGCCTGTCGGGCTGCCCGTCGCTCTCCATCAAGCCCAACCCCGACCCGCTGCGCATCGACCCCGTCGCCACCGTGCTCGACAGCTGCGTGGGCTGCGGCAACTGCGGCGACGTCTCGCACGCCGCCGTGCTGTGCCCCTCGTTCTACAAAGCCCAGGTCGTGAGCAACCCGACCGCCTGGGACCGCTTCCGCCAGCGTGTGCGCACCACCGTCATCGGCTGGCTGCAGCGCGGCGACGCGCGCCGCCGTGACGCCTATGCCTTCTGACCCCATGACGAACAAGGTTCAACCCATCAAGATTGCCATCCTCGCCATGGGCGGGGAGGGCGGCGGCGTGCTCGCCGACTGGATCGTCGACATGGGCGAGGCCAACGGCTACGTGGCCCAGACCACTTCGGTGCCGGGCGTGGCCCAGCGCACCGGCGCGACCATCTACTACGTCGAGCTGTACCCCGATGCGCAGGCGCAGTCCGACGGCGGACGCCCCGTGCTCGCGCTGATGCCGCTGCCGGGCGACGTCGACGTGGTGCTCGCCTCCGAGCTCATGGAAGCCGGCCGCGCGGTGCAGCGCGGGCTGGTCACGCGCGACCGCACCACGCTCATCGCCTCCACCCACCGCGTCTTCTCCATTGCCGAGAAGAGCGCCATGGGCGACGGCCGTGTCGACAGCGAGCAGCTGCTCGCCCACACCGCGCGCGCCGCCAAGCGCTTCATCCGCTTCGACATGGCGCAGGCCGCCGAAGCCTCGGGCAGCGTGATCAGCGCCGTGCTGTTCGGCACGCTCGCGGGCTCGGGCGTGCTGCCCTTCGGCCGCGCGCAGTTCGAAGCCACCATCGAACGCGGCGGCGTGGGCGTGAAGCCCAGCCTCAAGGCCTTCGGCGCGGCATTCGATCGCGCGCAGGACGGCGACGACGGCGAACCCGCCAAGGTGGCACCGGCCGCCACGCCCGCACCGCAACCGCGCCACCCCGCCGTGCGCGCGCTGGTCGAACGCGTGCAGCGCGACTTTCCGCTGCCCGCGCACGACTTCCTGCTCGAAGGCGTGCGTCGCCTCATCGACTACCAGGACCTGGCCTACGCCGGCCTGTACCTCGACCGCATGGACGCTGTGGCGAAACTGCCCGACGACGCCCACCGCCTGCTGCGCGAAACCGCGCGCCACCTCGCGCTGTGGATGTCCTACGAAGACACCGCCCGCGTCGCCGCCCTGAAGACCCGCGCGACCCGTTTCGAGCGCGTGCACGGCGAGGCCGGCGTGCAGCCGGGCCAGCTGCTCGCCATCCACGAGTACATGCACCCGCGCCTGCAGGAAATCTGCGAGACGCTGCCCGGCGGCATCGGCCGCTGGCTCATGCACTCCACGCTGCCGAAGAAGATCGTCGAGCGCTTCACGCAGCGCGGCCGCGTGATCCGCACCAGCTCGCTGCGCGGCTACCTGATGCTGCGCATGGTCGCGGCCTGCAAGGGCTGGCGCCGCTCGACGATGCGCTACGCCGACGAGAACCGCCGCATCGAGGAATGGCTGCAACGCATCGCCGCCACCGCGCCACGCAACCCCGCGCTCGCCGTCGAACTCGCCCAGTGCCAGCGCCTGGTCAAGGGCTACAGCGACACGCACGAGCGCGGCCTGCGCAACTACGACACCGTGATGCGCGCGTTCGAACGTGCGGGTGCCGCGCTGGCGCCCGCCACCCTGCGCGAACTGCGCGACGCGGCGCTGGCCGACGAACACGGCCACAAGCTGCAAGCCGCGCTGGTGCAGCACGCCTTGGCCTGAAGGGACCCGAACCATGACCGCTCCCACGCTCCAGCTTCGCGTCGCCGAAGCGCGCGCCCTCAACCCGCTGATCCGCCTGCTGCGCCTGCGCGCCGAAGACGGCCGCGCGCTGCCCGGCTTCGCCGCCGGCGCGCACATCCGCGTGCAGGTGACGCTGGCCGACGGCGCCACCGACTGGCGCCACTACTCGCTCATCAACTTCGCGACCGAGCGCAACGCCACCAACGCACCGACCGACTACGTGATCGCCGTGCGCAAGGAGGCCGACGGCCGCGGCGGCTCGCGCTTCATGCACGAAGGGCTGGCCGAGGGCAGCGTGCTCACCATCGAGCCGCCGAAGAACGACTTTCCGCTGCACACCGGCCCGGGCGGCACGGTGCTGGTGGCGGGTGGCATCGGCGTGACACCGCTGGCGTCGATGGCCGCGCGCCGCCGCGCCGAAGGCGCCGCCGTGCGCATGCACTACGCCGGCCGCAGCCGCGACCTCATGGCCTTCCTGCCCGAGCTGCAGGCGCTGCTGGGCGACGACCTGCGCGTGCATGCCGACGCCGAGGCCGGTGCGCCGCTGGACATCGACGCGCTGCTCGACGCCGTGCCCGCCGGTGACCGCCTCTACGTGTGCGGCCCCAAGGTCATGCTCGACGCCGTGCTCGCCCGCACCCAGGCCCGCGGCTGGGAGCACGACCGCGTGCACTTCGAGCTCTTCACCGAACCCGTCGTGGAGGAGGGCGACCAGCCCTTCGAGGTGGAGCTTGCCCAGTCGGGCCAGCGCTTCACCGTGCCGGTCGGCCAGAGCATCCTCGACTGCCTCATCGAACACGGCTGCGACCCGATGTTCGATTGCAAGCGCGGCGAATGCGGCGTGTGCGCCGTGCCCGTGATCGAGGGCGAGATCGACCACCGCGACTACGTGCTCACCGCCCGCGAGAAGGCGGAAGGCACCGTCATGCAGATCTGCATCTCGCGCGCCAAGGGAGCGCGCCTGGTGCTCGACCTCTGAGAAAAGCCAGCCAGGAAGGAGCCAGGAGAACCATGCCTTCGTACCGAGACAACCCCGATGCCGTTCGCGCGCTCGTGCAGAACGACCGCGTGCACCGCGACCTGTACACCAGCCAGGAGCTCTTCGAGCTGGAGCAGGAGCACTTCTTCGCCAACACCTGGAACTACGTCGGCCACGAGAGCCAGCTGCCGAAGTCGGGCGACTGGATCACCAACGAGATCGCGGGCCGCCCGCTGATCGTCGTGCGCCACAGCGACGGCAGCGTGCGCGTCATGATGAACCGCTGCGCCCACAAGGGCTCGCGCCTGGTCAACGGGCCCTGCGGCAACACCGGCAAGTTCTTTCGCTGCCCGTACCACGCCTGGACCTTCAAGACCGACGGTGCGCCGCTGGCCATTCCGCTGAAGACCGGCTACGAGCACACGCAGCTGCACGAGTGCGAGTCGGGCAAGGGCCTCACGCCGGTGAAGCACGTGCGCAGCCACCGCGGCTTCATCTTCGTGAAGATCAACGACGCGGGCCCTGACTTCGACGAGTATTTCGGCGATTCGCTCAGCTCCATCGACAACATGGCCGACCGCTCTCCCGAGGGCGAGCTGGAAATCGCCGGCGGCTGCCTGCGCTTCATGCACCAGTGCAACTGGAAGATGTTCGTCGAGAACCTCAACGACACCATGCACCCGATGGTGGCGCACGAGTCGTCGGCCGGCACCGCCAAGCGCATGTGGGCCGACAAGCCCGAGGACGAGCCCAAGCCCATGGCCGTGGAGCAGTTCGTGCCCTTCATGTCCGACTACAAGTTCTTCGAGGACATGGGCATCCGCACGTATGACCACGGCCACAGCTTCACGGGCGTGCACTTCAGCATCCACAGCAAGTACAAGGCGATCCCCGAGTACGACGACGCCATGAAGGCGCGCTACGGCGAAGAGAAGACGGCGCAGATCCTGGGCATGGCGCGGCACAACACCGTGTACTACCCGAACCTCACGATCAAGGGCGCGATCCAGGCGATCCGCGTGGTCAAGCCCATCTCGGCCGACAAGACCCTCATCGAGAGCTGGACCTTCCGCCTCAAGGGCGCGCCGCCCGAGCTGCTGCAGCGCACCACCATGTACAACCGCCTCATCAACTCGCCGTTCTCGGTGGTGGGCCACGACGACCTGCAAGCCTACCGCGGCATGCAGGCCGGCCTGCACGCCAGCGGCAACGAGTGGGTGAGCCTGCACCGCGACTACGACGCCTCGGAGCTGAAGGGCGGCGAGATCACCACGGGCGGCACCAACGAGCTGCCCATGCGCAACCAATATCGAAGCTGGGTGCAGCGCATGACGGAGACGATGTAATGGCCGTCGTCAATATCACCCGCCAGGACCTCATCGACTTCGTCGTCAGCGAAGCGCGCCTGCTCGACACCCGCCGCTACGAGGAATGGAACGCGCTCTTCACCGACGACGCGTTCTACTGGATCCCGCTCGTGCCCGACCAGGAAGACGGCCTGAACCACACCTCGCACCTGTACGAGGACAAACTGCTGCGCGAGCTGCGCATCGAGCGCCTGAAGAGCCCGCGCGCGTTCTCGCAGCAGCCGCAAAGCCGCTGCCACCACCTGCTGCAGGTGCCCGTGGTCGAGACCTTCGACGCCGAGGCCCAACGCTTCGTGGTGCGCACCGAATTCCACTACACCGAGTCGCAGGGCGACGAACTGCAGTTCTACGTCGGCACCTTCTTCCACCACCTCACGGTGCAGGACGGCGCGCTGCGCATGACGCTCAAGCGCGTCGACCTGCTCAACTGCGACGCGGCGCTTCCGGCCGTGCAGCTCTTCATCTGAGGACGCGATGACCCACGCCACCGTCCACCAGGTGTTCGCCGCCACGGCCGCGCGCACGCCACAGGCCGAATTCCTCTTCACCGAATCGGTGACCGCCGCCGCCTACGGCATCGCCGCCGGCGCCATCCGCTGGGGCGAAGCCGCCGCGCAGATCGAACGGCTGCGCACGGCCTACGCACAGGCCGGCTATGGCCACGGCCACCGCGTCGGCCTGTTGCTGGAGAATCGGCCCGCCTTCATCTTCCACTGGCTCGCGCTGAACGCGTTGGGCGCGAGCGTGGTGCCGATCAACGCCGAGATGCGCTCGGCCGAGCTGGTCTACCTCATCGGCCACAGCGAGATCGGCCTGGCCGTCACGCTGCCCGAGCGCGCCGCCGACCTGCAGGCTGCCGCCGCGCAGGCCGGCGTCGCCTTCGAGACCATGGGCCCCGACGATGCCGTGCCGCCAGCGAAGACCGCCGCGCCGCGCGCCGGCGAGCCCGTGGGCACCGACACGGAATGCGGCCTGCTCTACACCTCGGGCACCACGGGCCGGCCCAAGGGCTGCATCCTGAGCAACGCGTACTTCCTGCGCGCGGGCGAGTGGTATGCCGCGCTCGACGGCGTGTGCAGCATCCGCCCCGACGCCGAACGCGTGATCACGCCGCTGCCGCTCAACCACATGAACGCGATGGCATTCTCGACCATGGTCGTTCTGGTCGCGGGCGGCTGCCTCGTGCAGCTCGATCGCTTCCACCCGAAGAGCTGGCTGGCCAGCGCGAAGGAAAGCGGCGCGACCATCGTCCACTACCTGGGCGTGATGCCCGCGATGCTGCTGTCGGCCCCCGCGTCGGCGGCCGACCGCGACCACGCGATCCGCTGGGGCTTCGGCGCCGGTGTCGACCGCAAGAACCACGCGCCCTTCGAGGAACGCTTCGGCTTCCCGCTGGTCGAGGCCTGGGCCATGACCGAGACCGGCGCGGCCGCCTGCATCATGGCCAACCGCGAGCCGCGCCTCGTGGGCACCAGCTGCTTCGGGCGGCAGGAAGACTTCGTCGAGATCCGCCTCATGGGCGAGGACGGCAGCGACGTGGGCACCGACATGCCCGGCGAACTGCTGGTGCGCTCGGCCGGTGCCGACCCGCGCCGCTATTTCTTCTCCGGCTACCTGAAAGATGAAGACGCCACGCGCGAAGCCTGGGCCGACGGCTGGTTCCACACCGGTGATCTCGTGCGCCGCGATGCCGACGGCAACTTCTTCTTCGTCGATCGCAAGAAGAACGTGATCCGCCGCAGCGGCGAGAACATCTCGGCCGTCGAGGTCGAGAGCGTGCTCAACCAACACCCGGCCGTGAAAACCTCGGCCGTGGCCGCCACGCCCGATGCGGTGCGCGGCGACGAAGTGCTCGCCTGCATCGTGCTGCGCGACGACAGCAATGCGTCGCAGCGCGAAGCGGTCGCGGCCAGCATCGTCCAGCATGCGCTGGCGCAGCTGGCGTACTACAAGGCGCCGGGCTACGTGGCCTTCGTCGACGCGCTGCCGCTCACGCCTTCCCAGAAGATCCAGCGCGGCCAGCTGCGCGAGATGGCGCAGTCGCTGCCGGGCCAGGGCCATTGCATCGACACGCGCTCCATGAAAAAGAGGCAGGCATGACGAAACGACGGCTCTCCTATGAAGGCGTCGCGGTCGCGGTGCCCGTCACCGTGCCCTACGTGCGCTACTCCACGCGCACCGCGCACTGGTTCGTCGGCCAGGCCATCGACGCGCTGGTGCAGGCCAGCGGCGTGGCCAAGGAGCAGATCGACGGCCTGTGCCTGAGCAGCTTCTCGCTCGCGCCCGACACGGCCGTGGGCGTCACGCAGCACCTGGGCCTGTCGCCGCGCTGGCTCGACCACATGCCCACCGGCGGCGCCTCGGGCGTGATGTGCCTGCGCCGCGCGGCGCGCGCCGTGCAGGCGGGCGATGCCGACATCGTCGCCTGCGTGGGCGCCGACACCAACCACGTCGACTCCTTCCGCCAGACGCTGGGCAGCTTCAGCAACTTCGCGCGCGATGCGAGCTACCCCTACGGCTCGGGTGGGCCGAACTCGATCTTCGCGTTCATCACCGCCAACTACATGCGCACCTACGGCGCCACGCGCGAAGACTTCGGCCGCATCTGCGTCGACCAGCGCACCAACGCGCTGGGCAACCCCAACGCCATGTTCAAGAAGGGCCTCACGCTCGACGAGTACATGGCCGCGCGGCCCATCTCCGACCCGATCCACCTGTTCGACTGCGTGATGCCCTGCGCGGGCGCCGACGCCTTCCTCGTGATGAGCGAGGAGCGCGCGCGCGACCTGGGCCTGGCGCACGTCGTGATCCGCGGCGCCATCGAGCGCCACAACGCCTACGCCGAAGACCCGGTGATGGTGCAGGGCGGTTGGCGCAAGGACCGCGACGACCTCTACGCGCAGGCCGGCGTGCAGCCCGCCGCGCTCGACTTCGTGCAGACCTACGACGACTACCCCGTCATCGTGATGATGCAGTTCGAGGACCTGGGCTTCTGCGAGAAGGGCGAAGGCTCGGCCTTCGTGCAGGCGAACACCATGACCTTCGACGGCAGCTTTCCGAACAACACCAGCGGCGGCCAGCTCTCGGCCGGGCAGGCCGGTGCGGCGGGTGGCTTCCTCGGCATGGTCGAGGCGATCCGCCAATTGACGGACCAGGCCGGCGCCCGAGCCGTGCCCAACGCCCAGCTGGGCCTCGTCGCCGGCTTCGGCATGGTGACCTACGACCGCTGCCTGTGTACAGGCGCGGTCATCCTGGGGAGACCCGCATGACGATGCCGATGATGCGCCCCCCGCGCAAGAACCCCGTGCTGCGCACCCGGCAGATGAACCTGCCGCCCGGCGCCCGTGGCCGCGTGGCGCTCGGCCTCACGGCCGCCGCCGCCGAAGGCCGCTTCGAGCTGCAGACCTGCGAGGACTGCGGCACGGTGCAGTACCCGCCGCGCGAGGTCTGCCACAAGTGCCTGTCGTCGGCGCTGCGCTGGCGCCAGCAGAGCGGCGAGGGCGCGCTGCTCGGCAGCACCACGCTGCACCACAGCAACGACCTGTTCTTTCGCGAGCGGCTGCCCTGGCGGCTGGGCCTGGTGCACCTGGATGCCGGCCCCACGCTCATGGTCCACCTGCACGGCGAAGTCGGCGATGCGCCCACGCGCGTGCGTGTCGGCGCCCGGCTCGACCGCGCCGGGCAGGCCGTCCTCATTGCTTTTCCGACTGAAGGGAGTCCCCACATGGCCGACGACAAGATGCTGCGCGAAATGACCAGTGACCCGAAGTTCCGCAAGGTGCTGGTGACCGACGGCAAGACCGAGACGGGCCAGGCCCTCGTGCGTGCGCTGGTGAAGGCCGGCGCCGACATCGTGTGGGTCGGCCATGCCGAACCCTGGAAGAAGATGGGCGACGGGCTGGACGACATCTCGGCGCTGCCGCAGGTCACGCTCGTGCCGCTGGACCTCACCAACGGCCGCCAGGTGACCGAGCTGGCCGGCTCCATCGGCGGCAAGGTCGACATCGTGATCAACAACGCCGAGGTGCACCGCACCTTCGGCATCGCTGCGCGCCGTGGCACCGACGTGGCCAAGGCCGAGATGGACATCAACTACTTCGGCCTGTTGCGCCTGGCGCAGGAGTTCGGCCCCGCGCTCAAGGGCCGCTCGGCCGACGGCGCCACGGGCGCGACCGCGTGGGTCAACCTGCTGTCGATCTACGCGCTGAGCAACTTCCCGCCGCACGGCACCTTCAGCGCCTCGAAGGCCGCGGCGCATTCGCTCGCGCAGTGCCTGCGCGCCGAGATGCGGCCCGCCGGCATCCGCGTGATCAACGTGTTCCCCGGCCCCATCGACGACGAATGGAACCAGCACACGCCGCCGCCCAAGCTGGCGCCCACCGCACTGGCCAACGCCATCGTGAAGGCGCTGCGCGACGGCGTGGAAGACGTGTACCCGGGCGACGTGGCGCAGGAGTGGCTGGAGCGCTGGCGCGACAACCCGAAGGTGCTCGAACGCGAACTGGCCGCTGGCGGCTGAGCAGAGGAATCACACGATGACCACGACCACCAACGAACTGATGTCCGCCGCCGAAGTCCTCGGCAGCCTCGTGACCGCCATGGCCAGCGGCCGCATCCGCGTGATCGACCTCACGCAGACGCTCACGCCCGAGTTTCCTCAGATCGCGCTGCCGCCCGAGATGGGCCAGTGCTGGCCCTTCCGCATCGAGGAGGTGTCGAAGTACGACGAGCGCGGCCCGGGCTGGTACTGGAACAACTTTTCCTGCGGCGAGCACACCGGCACGCACTTCGACGCGCCGATCCACTGGATCTCGGGCCGCGACCTGCCGAACAACTCGGTCGACACCATCCCCGTGCAGCACTTCGTGGCGCCGGCCTGCGTGATCGACTGCTCGCCGCAGGTGAAGGACGACCCCGACTACCTGCTGACGCTCGAAGACATCGAGGCCTACGAGGCCGCGCACGGCCGGATCCCGAAGGGCGCGTGGGTGCTCATGCGCACCGACTGGTCCAAGCGCACCGACCCCGAGGCGTACCAGAACTTCGACGAGACCGGCCAGCACACGCCCGGCCCGAGCACCGAGGCCGTGCGCTTCCTGGTCGAGCAGCGCGACGTGCTGGGCTTCGGCTCCGAAGCCATCGGCACCGACGCCGGGCAGGGCTACCACCTGCGTCCGCCGTACCCCTGCCACTACTACATGCACGGCGCGGGCCGCTACGGCCTGCAGTGCCTGAGCAACCTCGACCTGCTGCCGCCGTCGGGCGCGGTGCTGATCTGCCCGCCGCTGAAGATCGAGAAGGGCAGTGGCAGTCCGCTGCGCGTGCTGGCCCTGGTGGGAGCGACGGCATGAGCGCCGCCGCACCCAAGGTCGCGGCCGTCACCGGCGGCAGCGCCGGCATCGGCAAGGCCATCTGCGAAGACCTGCTCGCGCAAGGCTACGAGGTGGTCTCGCTCGCGCGCCGCAAGGCCGAGATCGACCACCCCAAGATGCACAGCCTCGAGGTCGACCTGGCCGACCGCGCCGCCACCGGCCAGGCCGTGCGCGAACTGGTCGAGCGCTTCGCACCGACCACGATCGTCCACAACGCCGGCGTCATCCGCGCCGCGCTGCTGCCCGACGTGAAGCTCGACGACCTCGATGCGCTGGTCGACCTGCACCTGGGCTGCGCCATCCAGCTCGTGCAGGGCGCACTGCCCGCGATGCGTGCGCAGCGCTTCGGCCGCGTGGTGCTGCTGTCGTCGCGCGCCGCGCTGGGCCTGGCCACGCGCACCAGCTACTCGGCCACCAAGGCCGGCATGCTGGGCATGGCGCGCACCTGGGCGCTGGAGCTTGCGGCCGACGGCATCACGGTGAACGTGGTGGCGCCGGGCCCGATCCGCACCGACATGTTCTACGACGTGGTCGAGGCCGGCAGCGAGAAGGAGCGCGCGCTCGCGGCCTCGGTGCCGGTCAAGCGCCTGGGCGAATCGGCCGACGTGGCACGCGCCGTGCGTTTCTTCGCCGCGCCCGAGAACAGCTTCGTCACCGGCCAGGTGCTGTACGTGTGCGGCGGCACCAGCGTCGGCAGCCTGGCCCTCTAGTTTCATTTCAGCGTCCGTTTCGTTCCGTTCAAAAACATCACCTCTGGAGCATCGCCATGAAAGTCCTGAACCGAATTCGCACCCTCGCGGCCGTCGCCGCGGGCCTCGGCGCGCTGAGCGCCGCCAGCGCGTGGGCCGCCGATCTGAAGGTCGGCTTCATCACCTCGCTGTCGGGGCCGGTGTCGTCGCTGGGCATTCCGTACGAAAAGGGCATGAAGGCCGCGCTCGCCTACAAGGCCGACCTGGGCGGTCGCAAGATCCAGCTGGTGCAGCTCGACGATGCGTCCGACCCGACCACGGCCGCGCGCAACGCACGCAAGATGATCGACGAGGACAAGGTCGACGTGATCATCGGCACGGCCGGTTCGCCCGGCGCGCTGGCCATTGCCGGTGTGGCGCGCGAAACCAAGACGCCGCTGATCTCCATCGCCAACGCCAACCTGCCGGGCGAGGAGGGCGCGTGGATGGTCACGCTGCCGCAGCCCGCGCCGCTCATGGTGAGCGCGGTGGTCGAGCGCATGAAGAAGTCGGGTGTGAAGACGGTGGGCTACATCGGCTTCTCCGACGCCTGGGGCGACCTGGTGTACGGCGCGCTGCAAAAGAGCGCCGAGCCGGCCGGCATCAAGATCGTGTCGAACGAGCGCTATGCGCGCGGCGACGCCTCGGTGACCGGGCAGGTGCTCAAGATCGTGGCGCTGCGCCCGGACGCGGTGATCACCGGCACCTCGGGCACGCCGGGCGCGCTGCCATACCTCGCGCTTTCGGAGCGCGGCTACAAGGGCCAGATCTACGGCATGCACGCGCTCATCAACCCCGACTTCGTGCGCGTGGGCGGTGCCTCCGTCGAAGGCCTGCTGGCCCCCACGGGCCCGGTGATCGTGGCCGAGCAGCTGCCGAGCGACAACCCGATCCGCAAGGTGTCGATGGACTTCCGCGCGGCCTACCAGAAAGCCAACGGCGCGCCGCCGACCGACGCCTTCTCGGCCTACACCTTCGATGCATGGCTGGTGTACCTGGACGCGGCCCAGCGCGCGCTGGCCACCAAGGCCGAGCCCGGCACGCCGCAGTTCCGCCTGGCGCTGCGCGATGCCATCGTGAGCACCAAGGAGCTGGTGGGCACGCACTCGGTCTACAACTTCAAGCCGACCGAGCGCTACGGCTCGGATGAGCGTTCGCGCGTCGTGGTGAAGCTCGAGAAGGGCCAGTGGAAGCTGGTGCCCTGAACGCCCTCGCGTCGATCCGATGAACGCCGCCCACCCCATGCACCCGCTTCTTCGTTCCCTGCGTCGCCGGCGCGCGACCGGCACCGTGCTGTTCGCCGCCGCGCTGCTGGCCGGCTGCGCCGCGACCGCACCCGGCGGCAGCGGTGAAGTCACCATCAAGCGCGACCGCTACGGCGTGCCGCACGTCTACGCCAGCGACACGCGCGGCCTGTTCCACGGCTTCGGCTATGCCGTCGCCGAAGACCGGCTCTACCAGCTGGAGATGGCGCGGCGCTCGGGCAACGGCAGCGTGGCCGAGGTGCTGGGGGCCGAGTTCGTCGCGACCGACAAGGCCACGCGCGCCAACATCGATCCGGTGTCGATCCGCCGCCAGATCGATGCGCTGAACGCGGACGACCGCGCCATGTTCGAAGGCTACGCCGCGGGCGTCAACGCGCGCATCCGCGACGTGCTGGCCGACCGCGCGAAGTTGATGCCGCGCGAGTTCATCGACAACGGCTTCGAGCCCGCGCCCTGGACCGCCGACGACGTGGCCATGGTCTGGATCGGCCTGATCCTCAACCGCTTCTTCGCGGGCACCGCCGAGGTCGCGAACCTCTCGCTGCTCAACCAGCTCAAGGCCGCGCGCGGCGACGTGGCCGGCCTGCAGCTGTACGAGCAGCTGCGCTGGCTCGAAGACCCGACCGCGCCGACCATCGTGCCGCGCGGCACCGCGAACCGGCTGGCAAGCGCCGAGCCCGGCGACGCCGCGCTCGCGCCGGTCTCCACGCAGGCCGCGGCCGATTTCCGCGCCACGCAGGTCGCTCGCATGGGCCTGGCCGCCACCGAAGGCATGCCGACCGCCAGCAACGCCTGGGTGCTCGGCCCCTCGCGCACCAAGGAAGGCGTGGCCGTCTTGTACAACGGTCCGCAGCAGGGCTTCAACAACCCGTCGTTCGTGCACGGCATCGGCCTGCACGGCGCGGGCTACGACCTCACGGGCCTCACGCCCATCGGCCTGCTGCCGGTGCTGTTCGGCACCAACGGCACCATCGCCTGGGGATCGACGGTGGGCTCGCTCGACACCAACGACATCTACCAGGAAGAACTGAACCCGGCCAACCGCCACGAATACAAATACGACGGCGCCTACCGCCCGATGACCCGGCGCACCGACGTCATCCGCGTGAAGGGCGCCGCGCCGCAGAGCGTGGACATCTACGCCACGGTGCACGGCTTCGTGCAGAGCTGGGACGTGGACAACGCCCGCGCCTACACCGCGCGCAGCACCTGGCAGGGCCGCGAGGTCGAGACCATGCTGGGCTGGGCGCGTGCCGCAGGGGCGCGCGACTGGTCGGGCTTTCTTGCGCAGGGCGAGCGCGTGGCCGCGTCCATCACCTGGTTCTATGCCGACGTGGCGGGCAACATCGGCGCCGTGGGCCTGGGCCGCATGCCGCGCCGCCCGGCCACGCAGGACATCCGCTTTCCCGCGCGCGGCGACGGCAGCATGGAGTGGCAGGGCAGCCTGCCGTTCAGCGCCAACCCGCGCGCCTACAACCCCGCGCAGGGCTACCTCGCGAGCTGGAACAACCAGATCGCCGAAGGCCTGCGCGCGGACGGCGCGAACTTCTCGCACGTCGACCGCGTGGCCGAGATCCATGCGCAGCTGCAGGGCACGGCGAAGCTGGGCGCCGACGAGATCTGGCGCGTGAGCCAGGGCGCGGCATTGGCCGACCTGAACGCGCGCTACTTCGTGCCCCTCATCGTCGACGCGGCCAAGGGCCTGCCGGCCGGCGACCCCGCCCGCCGCGCGGCCGACCTGCTCGCCAACTGGGACCTGAAGAACCGCGTCGCCCCGGGCGGCGAGGTGTACGACAACCGCGCCACCACCGTGCTGCGCGCGTGGCTGGGTGCGATGTCGCGGCGCCTGCTGGCCGACGACCTGCCGCCGGCCGTGTTCGCCACCTACGCCAACCTCGGCTACCCCACGCTCACGCCGCGCGGCTCGCCGGGCAGCGCCCAGCCCGCGGCCGTGGCCAAGCTGCTGTGGAACGCGCTGAGCGGCCCGGCCTCGGGCGTGCCGCAGCGCCACGACTTCTTCAACGGGCAAGACCCGCGCACGATGGTGCGCGCGGCGCTGACCGATGCGGTGGGCGAGCTGCGCACGCGCCTCGGGCCCGACATGGCCGCGTGGACCACGCCCGTGGTGCGGCACCGCTTCTCGCGCATCAACGCCATCGGCGTGCCGTGGGCCGGCGCGGGCGACGAGCCCGAGGTCAGCCCCTACATGAACCGCGGCACGCTCAACTACCGCGTCGTGCTGCGCCCAGGCGCGCTCGACATGTGCTCGGTCGCCGCACCGGGGCAGAGCGGTTTCGTGAGCCCGGCCGGCGTGCGCGACCGCCATTACGCCGACCAGCTGGCGCTGTTCGAGCGCTTCGAATGCAAGCCGGAGCGGCTCACGCCCGCGCAGGTCGATGCCGACCTCGAATCGCGCCGCACCTTGCGCTACTGACCCGTCCCTCGTCCCCATTCCAACCCCCGAAGAGGAAGCTCTCATGAAGAAAATCTCCCGCCTTGGCCTCGCGCTGCTGGCCGCCTTCACCGCCGTCGGTGCGGCGGCGGCAGACCTCAAGATCGGCTTCATCAGCTCGCTCTCGGGGCCGGTCGCGGCGCTGGGCGTGCCCTACGAGAAGGGCATCCGCGCGGCCATCGCCGAGCGGCCCGAGATCGGCGGGCGCAAGGTGCAGCTCATCGTGCTCGACGACGCATCGGACCCGACCACCGCCGGGCGCAACGCACGCAAGCTGGTGACGGAAGACAAGGTCGACGTGCTCATCGGCACCTCGGGCGTGCCGGGCGCGATGGCCATCGCCTCGGTGGCGCGCGAGCTCAACACGCCGCTCATCTCGCCCACGCCCGTGACCATCCCGGGCGCGGACGGCGCATGGACCGTCACCGTGTCGCAGCCCTTCCCGCTCATGGTGGCGGGCGTGGTCGAGCGCATGCAGAAGTCGGGCGTGAAGACGGTGGCCTTCATCGGCTTCTCGGACGCGCTGGGCGACCTGGCCTACGACTCGCTCGTGAAGAGCGCCGCCACCGCCGGCATCAAGGTGGTGGCCAACGAGCGCTATGCGCGCAGCGACTCGTCGGTGGCCGGGCAGATCCTGAAGATCGTCGCGGCGCGGCCCGACGCGGTGTTCGCGGGCAACTCCGGCACGCCGGGCGCGCTGCCCTACCTGGCACTGGCCGAGCGCGGCTACAAGGGCAAGATCTACGGCACGCACGGCCTCATCAACGCCGACTTCGTGCGCGTGGGCGGCACGGCCATCGACGGCCTGCAGGTGCCCAGCGGCCCGGTGCTCGTGGCCGACCAGCTGCCCGAGAGCAACCCCATCAAGAAGGTCGCGATGGGCTTTCGCGCTGCGTACCAGAAGGCGAACGGCGCGGTGCCCACCGATGCCTTCTCGTCGTACACCTACGACGCTTACCTGCTGCTGGCCGACGCGGCCTCGCGCACCAAGGGCGAGCCCGGCACGTCGCAGTACCGCACGGCGCTGCGCGATGCCATCGTGGGCACGAAGGAGCTGGTGGGCACGCACGGCATCTACACCTTCAAGCCCGACGACCGCTATGGCTCGGACCAGCGCGGCGTGGTCATCGTGCAGATGAACAAGGGCCAGTGGAAGCTGGTCCCCTGATCTCGGTCTAACCGAAGCCCACCGCCATGACCGCCTACCGCAACCGCCCCGATCTCGTCGCGGCGCTGGTCCGCGACGACCGGGTGCACCGCGACCTGTACCTCAGCGACGAGCTGTTCGCGCTGGAGCAGGAGCGCCTGTTCGCCCGCACCTGGGTCTTCCTGGGCCATGCCAGCCAGGTGCCGGCGGCGGGCGACTTCGTCACGCAGGAGATCGCGGGCCGCCCGCTGCTCATGGTGCGCCAGCCCGACGGCGCGGTGCACGTCATGTACAACCGCTGCGCCCACAAGGGCACGCAGCTCGTGACAGACGAGAGCGGCAACACCGGCCGCTTCTTTCGCTGCCCGTACCACGCGTGGACCTACAAGCTGGACGGCGCGCCGCTGGGCCTGCCGCTGAAGAACGGCTACGAGGGCACGCAGCTCAAGGCCTGCGAGTCGGGGCAGGGGCTGTCGGTGGTGAAGCACGTGAAGGTGTACCGCGACTTCGTGTTCGTGCGCCTGTCCGACACCGGCCCCTCGTTCGAGGACTATTTCGGCGAGGTGCTCGGCGCGCTCGACAACATGGTCGACCGCTCGCCCGAGGGCAAGCTCACCGTCGGCGGCGGCGTGCTGCGCAACGTCGTCCATTGCAACTGGAAGATGTACCTGGAGAACATCAACGACACGGTGCACCCGATGTCGACGCACGAGTCGGCCACCAAGGCCGCCGAGGCGCTGTGGGAAGGGCATGCGCCCACCGACCCCAAGCCGATGGCGATGGAGCAGATCCTGCCCTTCGGCTCGGGCTACGAGTTCTTCGACCAGATGGGCGGGCGCGTGTTCGCCAACGGCCACAGCGTGCTGGGCGTGAACTTCAGCATCCACTCCAACTACGCCCAGCTGCCCGAGTACGAGGCCGCGATGCAGGCCGCGCACGGCGCGCAGCGCGCTGCCGACATCCTGCAGCGCTCGCCGCAGAACTCGGTGCTGTACCCGAGCCTGTCGGTCAAGGGCTCGCCGCAGGCCATCCGCGTGATCCGCCCGCTGGCGGCCGACCGCACGCTCATCGAGGCCTGGAGCTTCCGCGCGGCCGGTGCGCCCGCGCTCCTGTTCGAGCGCGCCATGAGCTACAACCGGCTCGTGTTCTCGCCCATGTCGGTGGTGGCGCACGACGACGTGCACCTGTTCGAGAGCATCCAGAAGGGCCTGCGTGCCGGCGGCAACGAGTGGATCAGCCTGCACCGCAACCACGACCCGGCCGAGACGCAGCAGGCCACGGTGACCACCAACGGCACCAACGAGCTGCTCATGCGCAACCAGTTCCGAGCCTGGGCCCGGGCCATGACGCCGGAGGTGGCGGCATGAACGACCCGCGCGACTTCATCGCCCAAGAGGCGGCCCTGCTCGACGCGCGCCGCTTCGACGACTGGCTGGCCCTGTTCGCCGACGACGGCCACTACTGGGTGCCGCTGCTCGGTGCGGCGCAGGCCGATCCGTTCTCGCACAACTCGCTGGCCTACGAAGACCGGCTGCTTCTGCAGCTGCGCGTGGAGCGCCTGAAGAACCCGCGTGCGCATTCGCAGCACCCGGCCAGCCACAGCCAGCATGTGCTGCAGCCCTCGCGCATCGAGGAAGAGGGCGCCGACGACGTGCGCCTGCGCACGCCTTTTCTCTACATCGAGGCGCGCGGCGACGACCAGCTGCTGCTGAGCGGCACCGCCCGCCACCACCTCGTCCGCACCCCCACGGGCTGGTCCATCCGCGAGAAGCGCATCGACCTGCTCAACGCCGCGCGCCCTCTGCCGGCCATCCAGTTGTTCATCTGAGTTTCTGTTCCTTCCATCCTTCCTCACTGGAGCTACGACATGAAGAACCTGATGCAGACCTTGACGCGCGGTGCCCTCGCCGCGGCGCTGACCGCCTGTGGTGTGGCGAGCGCACTGGCGGCCGACCTCAAGGTCGGACTCAGCGTGTCGCTGTCGGGGCCCAACTCCTCGCTGGGCGTGCCGTACGCCAAGGGCATGCAGGCCGCGCTGGCCTACAAGGGCGAGGTCAACGGCCGCAAGATCCAGCTCGTGGTGCTGGACGACGGCTCCGACCCGACCACGGCCGGGCGCAACGCGCGCAAGCTCATCGAGGACGAGAAGGTCGACGTGCTCATGGGCACCTCGGGCGTGCCGTCGGCCATCGCGATGGCGCAGGTGGGCAAGGAGGCGAAGACGCCCATGATCGGCCTCACGCCCATCCTGCTCGACCCCAACGAGAACCCGTGGGTGATGACGGTGGCGCAGCCCACGCAGCTCATGATCGACGCGGTGGTCGAGCGCATGAAGCGCAACAACGTCAAGACCGTGGGCTACATCGGTTTCTCCGATGCCTGGGGCGACCTGGTGTACGAGGCCCTGAACAAGGCCGCGCCCGCCGCCGGCATCAAGGTGGTGAGCAACGAGCGCTACGCGCGCGCCGACGCCTCGGTGACCGGCCAGGTGCTGAAGATCGTGGCGCTGCGCCCCGACGCGGTGATGACCGGCGGCGCCGGCACGCCGGGCGCGCTGCCGTTCCTGGCGCTGCAGGAGCGCGGCTTCAAGGGCGGCGTGTACGGCCAGCACGGCCTGATCAACCCCGACTTCGTGCGCGTGGTCGGCGCGGCCGGCCAGAACGCGCTGATGCCCACGGGCCCCGTGATCGTCGCCGAGCAGCTGCCGGCCGACTACCCGACCAAGAAGATCGCGACCGACTTCCGCGCCGTGTTCCAGAAGGTCAACAACGCACCCACGAGCGACGCCTTCTCGGCCTATTCGTTCGACGGCTGGCTGGTGTTTGTGGACGCCGCCTCGCGCGCCATGAAGAAGGCCGAGCCGGGCACGCCCGAGTTCCGCGTGGCGCTGCGCGACGCGATCTTCAGCACCAAGGAGGTGGTCGGCACGCACGGCGTCTACACCTTCAAGCCCGGCAGCCTGTACGGCGTGGACGAGCGCGCCCGCGTGATCGTCAAGCTCGACAACGGCCAATGGAAGCTCGCCCCTTGAATCTCCTGTTTCCCTTCACGACAACGACAACGATGACTCCGACAGAGGTTTTTCTATGAACTGGGACGTGGCATTGATCCTCGTCACCGACGGCCTGGCCAACGGTGCCGTCTATCTGCTGGCCGGGCTCGGGCTGGTGCTGATCTTCTCGGTCACGCGGGTGGTGTTCGTGCCGTTCGGTGACATCGCGGCCTTTGCCGCGCTGTCGCTGGCGGCCTTCGAGACCGGCCGCGTGCCGCCGACCATCGGCATGGTCGCGGTGCTGGCCGTGCTGGCGCTGGCCACTGAGATCGGCAGCCTGCTGCGGCGCGGCGAGGCCGCGCGCATACCGAAGGCGGTGCTGACCTGGGGCGTGCTGCCCGCCATTCCGTGCGTGCTCGCCTGGCTGGCGGCGCGGCCCGGCGTGCCGGTGGCCGTGCACATCGCGGTGGCGGTGCTGCTGGTGGTGCCCATCGCGCCGCTGCTGGCGCGCGTGGTGTTCCAGCCGATCGCCGATGCCTCGGTGCTGGTGCTGCTGATCGTGTCGCTGGCGCTGCACTTCCTGCTGTCGGGCCTGGGCCTGCTGTTCTTCGGGCCTGAAGGCTCGCGCACCACGCCGCTCACGAGCGCCGTGTTCACGCTGGGCGACGGCTTCACGGTCAGCGGCCAGGTGGTGCTGATGGTGGGGGCGGCCGTGGTGCTGAGCGGGCTGTTCTTCCTGGTGTTCGAGCGCACGGTGGCCGGCAAGGCGCTGCGCGCCACGGCCGTGAACCGCGTGGGTGCGCGGCTGGTCGGCATCCGGCCGGTGCGCACGGCGCTGCTGGCCTACGGCTGCGCTTCGCTGCTGGCGGGGCTCATCGGCGTGCTGATCGCGCCGGTGACCACCATGTACTACGACTCGGGTTTCATCATCGGCCTGAAGGCCTTCGTGGCCGCGATCATCGGCGGGCTCGTGAGCTACCCGATGACGGCCATCGGCGCGCTGGCGGTCGGCGTGGTCGAGAGCTTCGCGTCGTTCTGGAGCGGCGCGCTGAAAGACGTGATCGTGTTCAGCCTGCTGATCCCGGTGCTCATGCTGCGCTCCTTCATGGCGGCCCATTCGGAAGAGGAAGAAGACGAGGTGGACCAATGAACGGCAACACCAAACGCATGGCGTGGATCGCGGCGGTGATCGTCGTGCTGGCCCTGGTGCCGGCCGTGGCGGGCAGCTTCACGGTCTCGCTGCTGAACGACATCGGCATCGGCGCGCTGGTGGCGCTGGGCCTCGTGCTGCTCACCGGCGTGGGCGGCGCCACCTCGTTCGGCCAGGCGGCCTTCGTGGGCATCGCGGCCTACGCCACGGCCTGGCTCACGACCGCGCAGGGCCTGTCGCCGTGGCTCGGGCTCCTGTTCGCGCTGCTGCTCACGGGCCTGTCGGCGCTGGCCATCGGCATGCTCACCTTGCGCCTGGGCGGGCACTTCCTGCCGCTGAGCACCATCGCCTGGGGGCTGTCGATCGCGATGCTGTTCGGCAACGTCGATGCGCTCGGGCGCCACACGGGCCTGTCGAACATCCCGGCGCTGCAGATCGGCGGCTGGTCGCTGGCCGATCCGCGCGCGATGTACTACCTGATCTGGGTGGTGGTCGGGCTGGCTTGCCTGTTCAGCCACAACCTGCTGCAGTCGCGGCCCGGCCGCGCGATTCGCGGGCTGCGCGGCGGCGCCACGCTGCTGGCCAGCGTGGGCGCGGATGCGTACCGCGTGCGGCTGTCGCTGTTCGTCACGGCGGCGCTGTTCGCGGGGCTGGCGGGCTGGCTCTATGCACACATGAACCGCTTCGTGAGCCCGTCGCCCTTCGACGTGCGCATGAGCATCGAGTACCTGCTGATGGCCGTGGCCGGCGGGCTCGGGCAGCTGGCGGGTGCACTGGTGGGCGCGGCCCTGGTGCTGGTGCTGAAGAACGGCCTGCAGGACGTGCTGCCGATGCTCACGCAGCGCGCGGGGCAACTGGAGGCCGTGGCCTTCGCGGCGCTGTTCATCCTGCTGCTGCACTTTGCGCGCGGCGGCGTGATGGGCCTGCTGCGCCGCTGGACGCGCCGGCGCGCCGCGCCGCAGGGCGCCTCGCGCTACACCGGCGCGCCGGTCGAGCCGCTGCCGCACCGGCAGCTG
Source organism: Variovorax sp. FW301-JW7 (assembly GCF_058788795.1). Taxonomy (NCBI): domain Bacteria; kingdom Pseudomonadati; phylum Pseudomonadota; class Betaproteobacteria; order Burkholderiales; family Comamonadaceae; genus Variovorax; species Variovorax sp. FW301-JW7. The sequence continues at coordinate 328,591 of NZ_JBYTBC010000006.1, read as the reverse complement.
CCGGCGCGCGGCACGCAGGTGCTGTCGGTCAACGGCGCCGTGAAGCGCTTCGGCGGGCTGGTGGCAGTGAACGACGTGAGCTTCGACGTCAAGGCGGGCGAGATCATCGGCCTCATCGGGCCCAACGGCGCGGGCAAGTCGACCATGTTCAACCTGCTGACCTGCACGCTGCCGATGAGCGCGGGCCAGGTGCGCTTTCTCGAGCACGACATCGCCGGCATGCCGCAGCGCGCGGTGGCACGGCTCGGGCTGGCGCGCACCTTCCAGCACGTGAAGCTGCGCCCGCACATGAGCCTGCTGGACAACGTGGCGCTGGGCGCGCACTCGCGCACCCGCTCGGGCATCCTGAAAGCGGGCCTGCGGCTGGACCGCACCGAAGAAAGCCAGATCCTGCAGGAGGCGCAGCGCCAGCTCGACCGCATCGGCCTGGGCGACCGCGCGCACGAGCTTGCGGGCAGCCTGCCGCTGGGCACGCAGCGCATCCTGGAGATCGCGCGCGCGCTGGCCGCCGACCCTGTGCTGCTGGTGCTCGACGAGCCCGCGGCCGGCCTGCGCCGCAAGGAAAAGATGGCACTCGGTGACCTGCTGCGCAAGCTGCGCGAGGAGGGCGTGACCATCCTGATCGTCGAACACGACATGGACTTCGTGATGAAACTGGTGGACCGTCTGGTGGTGATGAACTTCGGCTCCAAGCTCGTGGAGGGCGTGCCTTCGGCGGTGCGCGCGGACGAGCGTGTGCAGGCGGCTTACCTGGGGAGCGTTGTATGACCGCGATGCTGGAGATTGGCGATCTGCATGTGTCGTACGGGCAGGTCGAAGCCGTGCGCGGCGTGTCGCTCGACGTGCAGCGGGGCCAGATCATCTCGGTGATCGGCCCCAACGGCGCGGGCAAGACCACGCTGCTGGCCGCGGCCATGGGCCTGCTGCCGTGCAAGGGCACGCTGCGCTTCGAAGGCGAAGACCTGCAAGGGCTCGACGTGGAGTCGCGCGTGGAGCGCGGACTGTGCCTCGTGCCCGAGCGGCGCGAGCTGTTCGGCGAGCTCACCGTGCTCGACAACCTGCAGCTGGGCGCCTACGCCAAGCGGCTGCGCGGCGACGCGATGAAGCGGCAGCTGCAGTCGGTGTACGACCGCTTCCCGCGCCTGGCCGAGCGCCGCGCGCAACGCGCCGACACGCTCTCGGGCGGCGAGCGGCAGATGCTGGCGGTGGGCCGCGCGCTCATGTCGGCACCGCGCCTGCTGATGCTCGACGAGCCCAGCCTGGGCCTGGCGCCGCTGATCGTGCGCGACATCCTCACCATCGTGCGCAAGCTGCGCGACGACGGCGTGTCGATCCTGCTGGTGGAGCAGAACGCGCGCGCCGCGCTCGAAAGCTCGGACGAAGGCTATGTGCTGGAGACGGGAGAGATCGCGCTCTCGGGTGCTTCCGGTGACCTCGCGAGCGACCCGCGCGTGCAGGCCACCTACCTCGGCGGAGGCACGCACGATGACGAGTGACCCGCGCGCGGTGCCGCCGGCGCAGCGCACGCTGCCCGCCATGCTGCAGCGGCAGGCGGCGCTGTTCGGCAGCCGACCGCTGCTGCGCATCGCGGGCCGGCAATGGACGCATGCCGATGCGGCCGATGCGGCGGCCACGCGCGCCGGTGCGCTCGCGCAGCACGGCGTGGCGCGCGGCGACCGCATCGCCGTCATGTGCGGCAACCGCATCGAGTTTCTCGACACCTTCCTCGGCGCGGGCTGGCTCGGTGCGTCGGTGGTGCCGGTCAACACCGCGTCGATGGGGCCGCAGATCGAATACTTCCTCGCGAACAGCGAGGCGAAGCTGCTGGTGATCGAGGCGGGTTTTCTCGAGCGGCTGGCGACGGCCGACCTATCTCGCACGGCGCTGCGCGAGGTGTGGGTGGTCGGCGAGGCCGAAGCGCCGTGGACACCGCCCGCCGGCGTGCGCGTGTCGGCCTACCCGCCGGGCGCGCAGGCCCTGCCGCCCGCTGCGGTGCAGCCGGGCGACCCGCTCGCCATCCTCTACACCTCGGGCACCACGGGCCCGGCCAAGGGCGTGATCTGCCCGCAGGCGCAGTACTTCTGGTGGGGCGTGAACAGCGCCGAGGTGCTCGGCGTGGGCCGCGACGACGTGCTGTGCACCACGCTGCCGCTCTTTCACATCAACGCGCTCAACACCTTCGCGCAGGCCGCGCTCACCGGGGCCGAGGTGGTGTTCGAGTCGCGCTTCTCCGCCTCGGGCTTCTGGCCCGCGATGCGCGCCAACGGCGCGACCGTGGTCTACCTGCTCGGCGCGATGGTGCCCATCCTGCTGGCCCAGCCCGAAGGCGAGGGCGAGCGCAACCACCGCGTGCGCACCGGCCTCGGGCCCGGCGTGCCCGCGGCCGCGGGGCAGGCCTTCAAGGCGCGCACGGGCGTGGCGCTGCTCGAAGGCTACGGCTCGACCGAGACCAACTTCGCCATTGCCACCGCGCCAGATTCGCCGCGCGGTGGCGTCATGGGCTGGCTGCGCCCCGGCTTCCAGGCCTGCGTGGCCGACGAGGACGACGTGCCGCTGCCGCCCGGCGAAGCCGGCGAGCTGCTGCTGCGTGCGGACGAACCGTACGCCTTTGCCAGCGGCTACTTCCACATGCCCGAGAAGACCGTAGAGGCCTGGCGCAACCTGTGGTTCCACACGGGCGATCGCGTGGTGCGCGATGCCGATGGTGCATTCCGTTTTGTCGACCGCATCAAGGACGCGATCCGCCGGCGCGGCGAGAACATCTCGTCCTTCGAGGTCGAGCAGGTGCTGCTGAGCCACCCCGGCGTGGCTTCGTGCGCGGTGTACCCCGTGCGCTCCGAGCTGGCCGAAGACGAGGTGATGGCCGCGCTGGTGGCGCGCGAGGGCATCGTCATCGACCCGGCCGAGCTGGCGCGCTTCTGCGAAGGCCGCCTGCCGTACTTCGCGGTGCCGCGCTACATCGACCTCTTGCCCGACTTGCCGCGCACCGAGAACGGCAAGGTGCAGAAGTTCAAGCTGCGCGAGCGCGGCGTGGGGCCGCAGACCTGGGACGGTCGGCCCGCCAAAGCCGGATGACGCACGCCACCGCGCTTCCACTGGCAGGGCGCGTGGCCTTCGTGACCGGCGCGGGGCAGGGGCTGGGTGCGGCCATTGCGCGAGCCCTGGCGCAGGCCGGTGCGCGCGTGGCGGTGGCGGATATCGACGAAGCCAATGCACAGGTCGTTGCCGCCGAAGTGAACGGCCTCGCATTGCCGCTCGACGTGCGCGATGAACAGGCCTTCAACGTCCGCTTCGCGCAGGCCGTGGCGCACTTCGGCGCGGTCGACATCCTGGTCAACAACGCGGCGCGCACGCCGACCACCTCGCTGTGGGACATCACGCCCGCCGAGTGGGACGACGTGCTTGCCATCAACCTGCGCGGCAGCTTCTTCGGCTGCCGCATCGCGGGAAGGCACATGCGCGAGCGTGGTGCGGGCCGCATCGTCAACCTGGCCTCGCTGGCGGGGCAGCAGGTCAGCAGCGCCACCGGCGTGCACTACGCGGCCAGCAAGGCCGGCCTGCTGGCGCTGACGCGTGCCTTTGCGCAGGAGCTGGCGCCGCACGGCGTGACCGTGAACGCGCTGGCCCCCGCCGCCATCGACAGCCCCGCGCTCGCCGCGCTGCCACCCGAGCGGCAACAGGCGCTGAAGGCCGGCATCCCACTCGGCCGCTTCGGCCTGGCCGACGAGGTGGCCGCCGCCGTCGTCTACCTGGCCTCGCCGGCCGCGGCCTTCATGACCGGGGCGACGCTGGACCTCAACGGCGGCCGTTTCATGCGGTAGCACCCTGCTGGTGCGCAAATGGCTAAAATGATTCAGAACTAAACCATTCAGGTATGCACACAAATTCGCTCACTGGCCGTCATGCCCTCGTCACCGGCGCCGCTCGCGGCATCGGCGCAGAGATCGCCCGCACCCTTGCCGCCCAAGGCGCTGTGCTGACCTTGCTGGGCCGCGATGCGCAGGCCCTGCAGCGCGTGGCCGAGACCCTGGCCGGCAGCGGCCACGGCGTGGTGGCGGCCGACGTGGCCGACCCGGAGGCTGTTCAGTCGGCCTTTGTGCAGGCGCGGGCCGAGCGCGGGGCGGTGACCGTGCTGGTCAACAACGCGGGCGCCGCCGAGAGCGCGCCGTTCCTGAAGACCTCGGTCGAGCTGTGGCAGCGCATGCTGTCGGTCAACCTCACCGGCAGCTTCCTGTGCGCGCAGGCCGCGCTGCCCGACATGCTCGACGCCGGCTGGGGCCGCATCGTCAACATCGCCAGCACGGCGGGGCAGAAGGGCTACGCCTACGTGTCGGCCTACACCGCGGCCAAGCACGGCGTGATCGGCCTCACGCGCGCGCTGGCGCTCGAAGTGGCGCGCAAGGGCATCACCGTGAACGCCGTGTGCCCGGGCTACACAGACACCGACATCCTGCGCAACAGCGTGGCCAACGTGGTCGGCAAGACCGGCCGCAGCGAAGCCGATGCGCTGGCCGAGTTCTCCAGCGTGAACCCGCAAAAGCGCATCGTGCAGCCGGCCGAAGTGGCCGACGCCGTGCGCTGGCTGTGCGGCGAGGGCGCCGCGTCGGTCACGGGCCAGTCGATCTCCGTTTCCGGAGGAGAAGTCACATGAGTCGCAACGATGCCTCCCACGCCGTGCTGAGCGACGCCGAAGAACTCGGCCACGAAGCCCGCGCCGGCCATGAAGACCACGCCATGCTCAAGCTGTGGCTGCGCATGCTCGCGAGCACCACGCAGATCGAGGCCGAGATCCGGCGCCGGCTGCGCGAGCGCTTCGGCATCTCGCTGGCGCGCTTCGACTACATGGCGCAGCTGTACCGCTACGAAGACGGCCTGAAGATGCGCGTGCTCTCGCGCTACCTGATGGTGACCGGCGGCAACGTCACCGGCCTGACCGACGAGCTCGAGCGCGAAGGCATGGTAGCGCGCGCGCCCAGCCCCGACGACCGCCGCGCCTGGATCGTGAGCCTCACGCCCGAAGGCCGCAACGCCTTCGAAGCCATGGCCACCGAGCACGAACAGTGGATCCTCGAGATGTTCTCGGGCCTGGACATGAAGACCGTCAAGCAGATGCACAACCAGCTCGGGCTGCTGCGCGTGCACGTGATGCGCGGCGACGGCGCGGTCGAGGACCGCGCATGAGCGGCGAGGGCGGTGGTGTGGAGTTCCAGCGCCCGCGCCTGATCCGTTTTTCCGACTGCGACCCGGCGGGCATCGTCTTCTATCCGCAGTACTTCGTGATGCTCAACGGCCTGGTCGAAGACTGGGTGAGCGAGGGGCTCGGCGTGGGCTACCACGCACTGATCGGCGAGCGCCGCGTCGGCCTGCCGACCGTGAAGCTCGACGCCGACTTCCGCGCCGTGAGCCGCATGGGCGACCGCGTGATGCTCGGCCTCTCGGTGGCGCAGCTGGGCTCGCGTTCGATCACGTTGTCGCTGCGCTGCTTCGATCCCACCTCGGGCGAGCTGCGCATGCAGGTGCGTCAGGTGCTGGTGACGACCTCGCTCGACACGCACCGCGCCATCGCCGTGCCGGACGACATGCGCGCGGCCATCCTGCGCGATGCGCCGGCGCTGGCTGCTGCCGAGCCCGCTGGCAAGGCCTGAAGGCCTGAGCAAGGCTAGGGCGCCGGCGCAGGGCCGTCGGCAGGCTCGAGCGCCTTCTTCTCCTGCGCGTGCTTCTTCAGCCAGCCGCTGAGTTCCCGCTTTCCTTTTGCATTGGCCTGTCGCCACGCCTCACGCGCGGCGGCCACGAAGCGTTCTTCCGCCGCGTCGGGCGGTGCTTCTGAAGGCGCAGTGTTGTCTTCGTCGAGCCAGCCCGCAGCCACGTCGCAATGCCGCTCGATCTGCCGTGCGAGCTTGTCGCCGATGGGCCGCGCACTCTTGATCTGGCTCCACATGCTCGGAGAGATCTCGAGCTTGCGTGCAAAGGCCTGGTCGAGCCCCTTGGCGGGCAGGCCCGCCGCGACGGCGTCCTCAAGAAAGCGGCGATGCAGCACAAGCGCATTGCGGCGGCGCGCGACGGTGGTATGGGGCACTGTTCAAAAACAACAACAAGACAAGAAAAGATTGTCCCGGTTGTTGACGTCGCCGTAAACACTCTTTACAGTTGCCTCCAATTCACGGCACCAGCCGTCCCTTTTTTCCAACCCCTTACAGCCGACAGCGGCAATTTTTGACCAGGAACCATCGTGAACACCGCACTGACCCTCACCAGCATTCGACCCGCCTCGGGCCGACCGCTCGTGCGCGTCGGGTTCTGCCATGGTTTCGACATGCCGTCGCCCCTGTCGTTGTCTTCGCACCTGAACACCGCGTACGCCGCCAAAGCCGCAGCCCGTCTGCGCGTGGGTGGTCAGTTCGAGGCTCATCAGGTGCCCCCGGGTGGAGGTCGCGCGTAGGCGCGCATCTCTCAAGCTCTCTCGCAAAGAGGCCCGGACACCGCAAGGTTCCGGGCCTTTTTGTTTTTGCCGCTTTCCATTTCGGGTGTGCCTTCACCCCACCGCCAGAAATTGCCGCGTCGACGGTCTGGCGGGATGTGCATGAGTTGATCACTCCTGTGCAGCGACGTTCGACGGGGCCGCGCCCAGCGCGCGGCCCGTCGCGTGAGGACACAACCGAAATGGAAGCGCGGCAGGCTTTCTTAGTTTTTCTTCCGTGTGTGGCGCAGCCTGGTAGCGCATCTGGTTTGGGACCAGAGGGTCGCAGGTTCAACTCCTGCCACACGGACCACACCCGAGCGGGACCGGGCCATGCCAACGCGTGGCCCGCCCGCGGAAACCGGCCGCAAAGATTGGGCGGCGCCGGAACCCGTCACCGGACATTTTTCAAGTCACTACTTTCTTTTTTCGTTACCCACCAAGGAGGCCCTCATGCGCAAGCGCAACTCACCGATCCGGATGATCGCCGTGCACCCGGCACCGCTGCCGCGCAGGCACATGGTGTGGTCGCTGGCCCAGCGCTTCGGCGTGGGGCTCGGGACACGCTACGTGGCCGATCGCGCGTCGGCATTGCCGGGCGGCAGCGAGGCGTCGCTCGACAGCCTCGACCTCGACCAGCGCGTGCGCGCGTCGGGCGAGTGGTAGCCGCTCAGCACTGCTCGTCTTCTGTTTCTTCAATGGTGCGTGTAGCTCAATGGCAGAGCCGCGGGTTGTGGTCCCGCTGACAACGGTTCGATTCCGTTCGTGCACCCCATCCGTTCACCACAAGCCATCGCCGCGAAGGGAGGCGATTCGTCATGCATTCACACGTCCTGCAACTCGATATTCAGGGCACGCCGCAAGCCTGGATCTCGCTGGAGCAGGCGGTGTTGCACTACGTCACCGGCAACGTGGCCTGGGAAGACGGCGCGCTGCCGCTGGCCACGCTGCGCGGTGGCTTCAACGTGGCGCGCGGTGTGCAGTCGCGCATCGACGTCGCGCCCATCATCGCGCTGCGCGGCGCGTCGAAGATCAACCTCTTCGACGTCGTGCCCGGCGTGACCAAGGCCAAGCTGCTGCGCCGCGACCGCCACACCTGCGCCTACTGCGCGCAGGTGTTCGCCGACCGCGACCTGCAGTGCGAACACGTCATGCCCGAGTCGCGCGGCGGCCCGTGGAGCTGGACCAACCTCGTGAGCGCCTGCGCCGTCTGCAACAACCGCAAGGCCGCGCGCACGCCCGAAGAAGCCGGCATGCCGCTGGTCTACCTGCCGTACGTGCCGAGCCGCTTCGAGAACTTCCTGCTCGAAGGCCGCAACATCCGTGCAGACGTGCACGAGTGGCTGGCCAAGCGGCTGCCGCGCGGCTCGCGGCTGCAGTAGCGCCACGTGCACAAAGAGAAAAGCCCGCTGCCCGTTGGATCAACGGACAGCGGGCTTTGCCTTGTGCGGCTCGTGGTGCGCGAGCGATGCGTGTGTGAGTGAATGAAGGCGCGAGTGGCTTGTTGTGTTCAGCGCCCCGCGCCGAAGAAGCTGTAGGCCACTGCTGTGGCTGCTGCCAGGCCGCCGAGCAAGATAAAGAGCACCTTCGTCGTACGGCGAGGGCCGCGCCGTGAACGGACCCAATGCTCCGGCCCGATCAGATCGATCGGAACCGTGGGTTTGCCTATGTCGGATGCCTTTTCCATGCCAAGAAATATAGCGCAGGCGCCAAGGCAAGAAGTTACAACGGCTTTTTGGCCCCATCGCACCGTGGCTGTTGGATTCCGCCAATCTCTGACCCTAGATTTCCGTCGAATACTGACCCACCCGCTTTGTGAGCCTGAAGGCTTCACGGTGTGGATAAGTTGTGTGGATCTGCCGCAGATTGCGCCGCTGTTTGCGCGATTTGGTTGCCTCGATCGCGAGCCAGGTCGCGAGCTTCTCGGCATAGGGATCGAGCTTGCTTGAACTCGCCCGCTTGGCGTAGCGCGGCTCTTCATCGCCGGCTCGCAGGTACTTCTTTACGGTGTTGCGAGACAGGCCTGTACGCCTTGCAATCTCGCGAATGGACATCTGCTCACGCAGGGCCCAGCGTCTGATGACACTCAATGTCGCCACGTCTATCACTCCTAGGATCCCCTGCTTTAAAAATGAGCAGGGTAGGGTTTTACGTGGGTCAGTCTTAGACGGAAATTACTGCGTTAGCTGGGTCAATTTTCGGCGGCAATCAACAACAACGCAACAAACGAGCCTTGAATCTGGCCGCTGCCGTCGTCTTTCGATAGCTCTCTGGTATGTTGAGCAGCGCCTGTACGTCGCGCAGATCCGTTCTTAGCCACAAAAGAAAAAGCCCGCTTATCTTGCGATAGCGGGCTTTTGATTTGGTGCCGGAGAGATGAATCGAACACCCGACCTTCTCATTACGAATGAGCTGCTCTACCGACTGAGCTACACCGGCGAAGCCTCAGATTATAGCCAAGAAATCAAGGCTTCTCGGCGTGGTACTGCGTCAAACGCTCCACTTCGTGACGCGAACCCAACATCACGCTCACGCGCTCGTGCAGTTTGGTGGGCTTCAGGTCCAGGATGCGCTGCTTGCCGTTGGTGGCGGCGCCGCCGGCCTGCTCGACGAGCCAGCTCATGGGGTTGGCCTCGTACATCAGGCGCAGCTTGCCGGCCTTTTCGGGCTCGCGCTTGTCCCACGGGTACATGAACACGCCGCCGCGCATCAGGATGCGGTGCACGTCGGCCACCATGCTGGCAATCCAGCGCATGTTGAAGTCCTTGCCGCGCGGGCCTTCCTTGCCGGCCAGGCATTCGTCGATGTAGCGCTTCACGGGCTCGTCCCAGTGGCGCATGTTGCTCATGTTGATGGCAAATTCCTTGGTGTCGGCCGGAATCTGGATGTCTTCCTGCGTGAGCACGAAGCTGCCTTGCTCGCGGTCGAGCGTGAACATGGCCACGCCGTTGCCCACGGTGAGCACCAGGGTGGTCTGCGGGCCGTAGATGCAGTAGCCGGCAGCCACCTGCTGGGTGCCGGGCTGCAGAAAGTCGGCTTCCTGCACGCCGGGGGTGTCGTCGGGCTTCTTCAGCACGCTGAAGATGGTGCCGATGCTCACGTTGACGTCGATGTTGCTGCTGCCGTCGAGCGGGTCGAACATCAGGAGGTATTCGCCTTGCGGGTAGCGGTTGGGCACCACGTGGATGGTTTCCATTTCTTCGCTGGCCATGGCCGCGAGGTGGCCGCCCCATTCGTTGGCTTCAATGAGCACTTCGTTGGCGATGATGTCCAGCTTCTTCTGGATTTCGCCCTGCACGTTCTCGCTCTCGGCGGTGCCGAGCACGCCACCCAGCGCGCCCTTGTTGACGGCCTGGCTGATGCTCTTGCAGGCGCGGGCGACCACTTCGAGCAACAGGCGCAGCTGGCCGGGAATGAGGCCGTCGGCGCGTTGCTGCTCGACGAGGTAGCGGGTGAAGGAGATTTTTTGCTGTGCCATGGGATCTGTCCTATCCAAATGAGAGGGTCTGTTCGTGGAACACCGCGGAACCGGCTTTGCCGGGCCGCTGGTGTTGCCCCCGGTGAGGGGGTTGGAGAAGCGACACGAAGTGCGCGAAGCCTGGGGGAGAGCTCAATTACCGGCGAGGGCGCGGGTGACGACTTCGTGGGTGTCCTTGCTCAGGTCGGGCTTGGCGGCCACGCGGGCAATCGCTTCGCGTGCGGCGCTGCGGTAGGGCTCGGCCAGCTTGCTCCAGCGGTCGAGCGCGCGCGCCAGGCGTGCGGCCACCTGGGGGTTGATGGCGTCGAGCTCGATCACGCGCTCGCTCCAGAACACGTAGCCGGCCGCGTCGGCGCGGTGGAAGGCGCCGGGGTTGCCGCTGCAGTAGCTGAAGATCACGCTGCGCGCGCGGTTGGGGTTCTTCAGCGAGAAGTCGGGGTGCTTCATGAGCTGCTTGACCAACGGCAGGATGTCGCCGCCGCGGTCGCTGGCGCCGGCTTGCAACGAGAACCACTTGTCGATGACCAGCGCCTCGTCCTTGAACATGGCGTGGAAGCGCGCGAGCGCCTGCGCCGCCAGGGTGTGGCCCGACGCCACGAGGGCGTTGAGCGCGTTGAAGCGGTCGGTCATGTTGCCCGCGTCTTTAAAACGCTGCAGGGTCTTGCCGGGCCACACGGTGTCGCCCGAGGCGCGCGCCGCCAGGCACAGGAAGTTGAGCGCCATGCCGGCCAGCGCGCGGCGGCCCGACGAGGTCGGATCGGGCGTGTAGGCGCCGGTGTCCTTGTTGTCTTCGTAGGCCTGTTCCCAGTCGGCGAAGAGGGCGGTGGCGAGCTGGGCGCGCATGGCTTCGCGCACGAGGTGCACGCGCTGCGGATCGACCACGTCGAGCTGTTCGGCGATGTAGGTTTCCGACGGCAGCGTGAGCACCAGTTCCTTGAAGGCGGCGTCGAGCTGCGGGTGGCGCAGCACGCCGCGCATGGCGTCGAGGTAGGCGTCGTTGAGCACCGGCGTGGTGTCGGTGGCGTGCGCAGCAATGGCTTGCAGCGCGGCGCGCAGGCCCAGGCGCTGGCCGGCTTCCCAGCGGTTGAACGGGTCAGGGTCGTTGGCCAGCAGGGTGAGCAGCTGGGCGTCGGTGTACGCAAAGTCGAGGATCACCGGTGCGCTGAAGCCGCGCAAGATGGACGGCACGGGCTCGGCGTCCAGGCCCACGAAGGTGATCTGCTCGCCGGCGCGCGACAGCACGATGGTGCGGGTGCCGCGTGCGACGTCGCTTTCGCCCTCGAGCTGCATCGGCAGTTCGCGGCCGGTGGCGGCGTCGAGCAGGCCGATGTTCAGCGGAATGACGAAGGGTTCTTTGGTCTGCTGGCCCGGCGTGGGCGGGCAGCTTTGCACCACGCTCAGGGTGTAGCTGCGGTTCTGCGCGTCGTACACGCCGTGCGCGGCCAGGCGGGGCGTGCCGGCCTGGCTGTACCAGCGCTTGAACTGGGGCAGCAGGCGGGCCAGTTCGGAATCGGGGTTGGCGTCCGCAATGGCCTGGGCGAAGTCGTCGCAGGTCACGGCCTGGCCGTCGTGGCGCTCGAAGTACAGGGTGATGCCCTTTTCGAAGCCCTTGCGGCCGACCAGGGTCTGCATCATGCGAACGACCTCGGCACCCTTTTCGTAGATGGTGACGGTGTAGAAGTTGCTGATCTCGATGTAGCTGTCGGGCCGCACTGGGTGGGCCATGGGGCCGGCGTCTTCGGGGAATTGGGCGGTGCGCAGCACGCGCACGTCTTCGATGCGCTTGACGGCGCGGGCCGAGGCGTCGGCGCACAGGTCCTGGCTGAACTCCTGGTCACGGAAGACGGTGAGGCCTTCTTTCAGCGACAGCTGGAACCAGTCGCGGCAGGTCACGCGGTCGCCGCTCCAGTTGTGGAAGTACTCGTGGCCGACCACGCTTTCGATGTTGCTGTAGTCGGCGTCGGTGGCGGTGGCCTGGTTGGCCAGAACGTACTTCGTGTTGAAGATGTTCAGGCCCTTGTTCTCCATGGCGCCCATGTTGAAGTCGCTGGTGGCGACGATCATGAAGCGGTCGAGGTCGAGCGGCAGGCCGAAGCGGGCTTCGTCCCAGAGCACGGAGTTGACCAGCGAGTTCATGGCGTGCTCGGTCTTGTCGAGGTCGCCGGCGCGCACGTACACCTGCAGCAGGTGTTCCTTGCCGCTGCGCGCGGTGATGCGCTGCTCGCGCGCCACGAGCTTGCCCGCCACCAGGGCGAACAGGTAGCTGGGCTTCTTGAAGGGGTCGACCCACTTGGCGAAGTGGCGGCCCTCGGGCAGCTCGCCCTGTTCGACGAGGTTGCCGTTCGACAGCAGCACCGGGTAGGCGGCCTTGCTGGCGCGCAGCGTGACGGTGTACATCGCCATCACATCGGGACGGTCGAGGAAGTAGGTGATGCGGCGAAAGCCCTCGGCCTCGCACTGCGTGAAGAAGGTGTCTTCGCTCACGAACAGGCCCATCAGCTTGGTGTTCTTGATGGGGCAGCAGGTGGTGAAGAGTTCGAGCTCGAAGGTGTCGGGCAGACCGTCGATGACGAGCTGGTCGCCTTCCATGCGGAACGAGGCGCCCTGGCCATTCACGAGCACGCGCGCCAGGTTGAGCTCGTCGCCGTCCAGGCGCAGCGGCTGGGCCGGCACCTCAGGGTTGCGGCGCAGCTGCATGCGATTGAGCACGCGGGTCTTGGCGGGGTCGAGGTCGAAGGTCAGGTCGACGGTGTCGATCCAGAACGCCGGCGCGGCATAGTCTTCGCGTCGGATGGCAATGGGTTGCCCTTGGGCGTCACGCTGAAGCAGCATCGAGGGTCTCCAGAAAATTCGAATGGGCCAGTTCGTTGTAGTCGCGAACGGCGGCGATCACGTGGGGGCCGGCCAGCTCGGCGGCCGTATGGGTGCTGCACACGGCCACGGCGCGCATGCCGCCGCGGCGGGCGGCTTCGATGCCGAAGGGCGCGTCTTCGAAGACGATGCAGCGCTCGGGCGCCACGCCGATGCGGCGCGCGGCTTCCAGGAAGATCGCGGGCGTGGGCTTGCCCGAAAAGCCTTCGTCGCCGCCGACGATGGCCAGCGGCAGCGGGTCCATCTTCAGGCGCGACATGGCGAACGCGATGTTGTGCCTGTCGCCGGCCGTGCCCACCGCCACCTTCAGGCCGCGTGCCACCGCAGCCTTGGCGAAGGCGGTGAAGCCCGCCACCTCGGTGAAGTTGTCGTGAAAGAGCTCGCGGTAGATCTCTTCCTTCTCGTGCACCATCGCCTGGCACTCGGCATCGGAGAGCTCGCGCTCGAACAGCTCGCGCATGCTCTCGGTGCCGGTGCGGCCCGTGGTGCGCGCGAGGATCTCGCTCACGTCGAGCTGCACGCCGTGGCGCTGCGCGAAGGTCACCCACGAGCGCGCATGCCAGGGCATGGAGTCGATCATGGTGCCGTCCATGTCGAAGATCAGGGCTTCGACCCTGCCGGTGTTCAGGCTCATCGGTCAGACGCCTTGCTTGAGCGAGGCTTCGATGAACACGTCGAGGTCGCCGTCGAGCACCTTCTGCGTGGCCGAGACTTCGACGTTGGTGCGCAGGTCCTTGATGCGGCTGTTGTCCAGCACGTAGCTGCGGATCTGGTGGCCCCAGCCCACGTCGGTCTTGCTGTCCTCGAGCTTTTGCTGTTCTTCCTGGCGCTTGCGCATCTCGTGGTCGTACAGGCGCGAGCGCAGGCGCTTCCACGCCACGTCGCGGTTGCTGTGCTGGCTGCGGCCGTCCTGGCACTGCACCACGATGCCGGTCGGGATGTGCGTCAGGCGCACGGCCGAGTCGGTCTTGTTGATGTGCTGGCCGCCGGCGCCCGAGGCGCGGAAGGTGTCGGTGCGCACGTCCGAAGGGTTGATCTCGATCTCGATCGAGTCGTCGATCTCGGGGTACACGAAGATCGATGCGAAGCTGGTGTGGCGCCCGCCCGACGAGTCGAACGGCGACTTGCGCACCAGGCGGTGCACGCCGGTCTCGGTGCGCAGCAGGCCGAAGGCGTAGTCGCCCTCGACCTTGATGGTCGCGCCCTTGATGCCGGCGGTGTCGCCGGGCGTTTCGTCTTCGATCTGCGTCTTGAAGCCCTTGCGCTCGGCGTACTTCAGGTACTGGCGCAGCAGCATGCTGGCCCAGTCGCAGGCCTCGGTGCCACCGGCGCCGGCCTGGATGTCGACGAAGGCGTTCAGCGGGTCGGCCGGGTTGTTGAACATCCGGCGGAATTCGAGCTGCTTGATGTCGGCTTCGAGCGTGGCGGCGTCATCGGCAATGGCCTGCAGGCCATCGAGGTCGCCGTCTTCCTTCGACATTTCGAAGAGCTCGGTGTTGTCCGAGAGCCCGTTGGTGAGACGGTCGAGCGTGACGACCACGTCGTCGAGCGACTTCTTTTCCTTGCCCAGTTCCTGGGCCTTCTTGGGGTCGTTCCAGACGTTCGGGTCTTCGAGCGATGCGTTGACTGTCCTCAGTCGTTCAGCTTTGGCATCGTAGTCAAAGATACCTCCGTAAATCGACCGTACGGACGCTCAGGTCCGCGAGCATTGCGCCGATTTGGTTGATCTGTTCTGCGTCCATGGGGTGTCCTGACTGTGTGAGGTTGGTGTTCGGGGGAACCCGTCATTTTCTCACGCTCGGACCACCCGCCCCGCAGAGCCCCTGGATTGCTCCTTCCCCCTCTGGGGGAAGGCCGGGATGGGGGCGGGCAGGGCGCTCCTTGCGAGCGCCGCTTGCCCCCACCCCGGCCCTCCCCCGGGAGGGGAGGGAGAAAGTCCCGGGATCAGAACGCGGGGATGAGCGACCCCTTGAACTGCGTCTCGATGAAGCTGCGCACCTCCGGCGACTGGTAGGCCGCCACGAGGCGCTTGGCCCAGGGCTTGTCCTTGTCGGCGCGGCGCACGGCGATCAGGTTGGCGTAGGGGCTCTGGGCCGATTCCTTGATGACGGCGTCCTTGCCGAACGACAGGCCGGCCTTCTCGGCGTAGTCGTTGTTGATGGCGGAAATGGCCAGGTCGTCGAGCGAGCGCGGCAACTGGGCGGCGTCCAGCGACACCAGCTTGAGCTTCTTGGGATTGGTCACCACGTCCAGCGGCGTGGCGTTGTTGTTCTTCACGGCCTCGGGCTTGAGGGTGATGAGCTTGGCCTGTTGCAGCAGCAGCAGGGCGCGGTTGCCGTTCGAGGGGTCGTTCTGGATGCCGACCGAGGCGCCGTCGGCCAGCTGGTCGATCGACTTGATCTTGCGCGAGTAGAAGCCCAGCGGCGCGGTGATGGTCAGGCCCACGGGCACGAGGTCGAAGCCGCGCGCCTTGATCTGGTTGTCCAGGAAGGGCTGGTGCTGGAAGGCGTTGGCGTCCAGGTCGCCGGCGGCCAGCGCCGCGTTGGGCAGCTGGTAGTCGTTGAACACCACGACCTGGATGGTCAGGCCGTCCTTGGCGGCGACCTTCTTGACCACCTCGAACACCTGCTCGGCGCTGCCGACGGAAATGCCGACCTTGACGGTGCTCTTGTTGTCCTGCGCCAAGGCAGTGCTGCCGGCGAAAAGGGCGGTGACGAGGGTGGCGAGGGTGGCGAGCGTGAGGCCGCGGCGGCGGAAAGTGGAATGCATGGTGGCGCGAAATCGAAGAAATGAAGGCGCCGAATGTGGCATTGCCGCCGCGGATCGGGAACGAACCAATCCTCATATCGATATGGCGTCCACTCGCTTCATGTGGTCTTTCTTATCTGATTTTTCATATAAGCACGAGCCGATTTGTTCGTTCCCTTTCGGCTTGTTTCTTTTCATACTCGGCACCTTTTTGCGAACTTGCGCGGTCGCGCCTGTGCGGCCCGCGCCTTCTTTCATGACCTTCCCTTCGCCTGATGCGGCACGCGGCAACGCGGCGCCGGTCATCCGTCTTCAATCGGTGCAGAAGTCGTTTGCCTTGCCCAGCGGCGAGGTGTTCGACGCCGTGCAATCGCTCTCGCTCGAGATCCAGCAGGGCGACGTGTTCGGCCTCATCGGCAAGAGCGGCGCCGGCAAGTCGACGCTGTTGCGCCTCATCAACCTGCTGGAGCGGCCTGATGCGGGCCGGGTGTTCGTCGGCGGGCGCGACCTCACGACGCTCTCGCGCCGCGAGCTGCGCGACACGCGCCAGAACATCGGCATGATCTTCCAGCAGTTCAACCTGCTGCAGAACGCCACGGTGTTCGACAACGTGGCCTTCCCGCTGAAGATCCACGGCCGCCACTCCAAGGCCGAGATCAACGAGCGGGTGCGCGAGTGCCTCGACCTCGTCGGCCTGGCTGAAAAGATCGACACCTACCCGGCCCAGCTCTCGGGCGGCCAGAAGCAGCGCGTGGCCATTGCGCGTGCGTTGGCGCCGCGCCCGCAGGTGCTGCTGTGCGACGAGCCCACCTCGGCGCTCGACACCGAAACCACCCGCGCGTTGCTCGAGACGCTGCGCGACATCAACCAGAAGATCGGCGTGACCATCGTGATCGTCACGCACGAGCTCTCGGTGGTCGAGGTGCTGTGCCGCAACGTGGCCATCCTCGAAAAGGGCCGCCTCATCGAGCAGTTCGCCGTCGATGCGCCGAGCGAGGAACGCAAGACCGCGCTGGGCCGCGAGATCGACGAACTGGTGCGCCGCCGCGAACGCGAGGCGCGCGAACCCGTGGCGCCGCGCGTGGCGACCGCACAGCGCAACGCGCAGGAGCTGGCCTATGTTTGAGAACATCACCCCCATCCTTCCCGAACTGTGGACGGCCACGGGCCAGACCTTCCTGATGCTGGCCATCGGCCTGTCGGCGGCGGTGCTCATCGGCGGGCCGCTGGGCATCCTGCTGTTCCTGCTGGGGCCGGGCCAGTCGCTCGAGAACAAGCCGGCGTTCCACATCCTCAACTGGATCGTGAATACGGTGCGTTCCTTCCCGTTCATCATCTTGCTGGTGGCGCTGGTGCCGTTCACGCGGATCATCGCGGGCACCTCCATCGGCCCGCTGGCGGCCGCGGTGCCGCTGTCGTTCGCGGCCATTCCGTACTTCGCGCGGCTGGTCGACCAGTGCCTGCGCGAGGTGCCGCGCGGCGTGATCGAGGCGGCCCATGCCATGGGCGCCTCGGAGCTGCAGATCGTCTGGCGTGTGCTGATCGTCGAGGCGCGCTCGGGCCTGGTGCTCGCGCTCACCGTGCTGGCCGTGAGCTTCCTGTCGTACTCGGCCATTGCCGGCGTGGTGGGCGGCGGCGGCATCGGCGACCTGGCGATCCGCTACGGCTACTACCGCTTCCAGACCGACGTGATGGTGCTCACCGTGGCGCTGCTCGTGGTGCTGGTGCAGATCCTGCAGTTCGTGGGCAACACCACGGCGCGCCGGCTCGACAAGCGTTGATTTTTTTCTTCCTTTCCTCTCATCTTTCAGTTCATTCCATGAAAACCGCACTGCTGCGCCGTTCCGTCCTCGCCGTTTCCCTCGTCGCGCTGTCGCTCGGCGGCCTCTCGCTGTCGGCGCAGGCGCAGGACGCCAAGAAGAACCTCGTGATCGGCGGCACCGCCGGCTCCAACGCCGACCAGCTCAAGGCCGGCATCATTCCGATCCTCGAGAAGAAGGGCTACAAGGTGAAGCTGGTCGAGTTCAACGACTACGTGCAGCCCAACCTCGCGCTGGCCCAGGGCTCGCTCGACGCCAATTTCTTCCAGCATCGGGTCTACCTGCAGAAGTTCTCGGCCGACCAGAAGCTCGACCTCGCCGAGCTGGTGCAGGGCCCGATCGCGCCCATGGGCGTGTACTCGACCAAGCGCAAGACGCTGGCCGACGTGAAGGACGGCGACCGCGTGACGCTGCCGAACGACCCGAGCAACCTGGCGCGCGCGCTGGTGCTGCTGGAGCAGAACAAGCTGGTCACGATCAAGGCCGGCATCGATCCGCTGCGCGCGTCCGAGAAGGACGTGGCCGAGAACCCGAAGAAGCTCAAGTTCATTCCGCTCGAGGCCGCGCAGCTGCCGCGTTCGCTGGGCGACACCGAGTACGCCATCGTCAATGGCAACTTCGCGATCTCGTCGGGCCTGAAGCTCACCGAGGCCGTGGTGCTCGAGAAGACGCCCGACTACTACCTGAATGTGGTCGCCGTGAAGAGCGCCGACAAGAACGCCGCCTGGGCCAAGGACATCGCCGAGGCCTACCGCTCGAAGGAATTCAAGACGGTGGTCGACAGCAAGTTCCAGGGCTACGCCAAGCCCAGCTTCCTGCAGTAATCCACCACGCTTCAGCGAAGGACGCCCCATGCCCGTGCTCGCCGTATTCGATGGCCAGGCCAATTGGCGCGACACGCACGTGTGCGACGGCTGGATCAGCGACCAGCTCGCGCGCCACGGCGTGCGCTGGGGGCGCGGCGAGGCCGAAGGTCAGCGCGTGCTCGACAGCGCGGGGCTGTTCTATCTGCCGACGGCGGAGGGGTATCTGGGGTTGTTGGTCGAAGGCGGGGAATGGGTCGCCATGCCCGCCGATGCGCCGCATTTTTTCGATGCGGGCGAGGCGGCTTCGCCCGACGGGCTGCCTGCCGCGTTGCCGCGCTTCGAGGCCTTTGTCGAAGAGGTGCTCGCGATGACGGGCAACGACGCGAGCGACGAGTAGGTCAGCGCGGGCCTGCGCGGCCCGTCGCCTCCCAGGCGTCGCTCAGGCCGGCGCCGTCGTCGGGTTCGGGCGCGCCGAACGCGACGGCCCTTGCGTGTAGCGGTCCATCGCCAACCCGTCCGTGCGGATCTCCGGCCGCTGGCCTGTCACCAGGTCCGAGATCAGCTTGCCCGAGCCGCAGGCCATGGTCCAGCCCAGCGTGCCGTGGCCCGTGTTCAGGAACAGGTTGGGGTAGCGCGTGGCGCCGACGATCGGCGTGCTGTCGGGCGTCATCGGGCGCAGGCCGGTCCAGAAGCTGGCGTTCGGCAGGTCGCCGCCCGGGAACAGGTCGCTCACCACCTTCTCGAGCGTGGCGCGGCGCGCCGGGTTCAGGCGCAGGTCGAAGCCGCCGAGCTCGGCCATGCCGCCCACGCGGATGCGGTTGTCGAAGCGCGTGACGGCCACCTTGTAGGTTTCGTCGAGCACGGTCGATTGCGGCGCGAGCGATTCGTCGAGCAGCGGCACCGTGAGCGAGTAGCCCTTGACCGGGTACACCGGAATGTCCAGGCCCAGCGAGGCGATGGCGGCGCGCGAGTAGCTGCCGAAGGCCATCACATAGCGGTCGGCCGTGAGGATCTTGCCGGCACGCGTGCGCACACCGGTGATGCGGCCGCCGTCGGTCTCCAGGCCGTCGATGGTCTGGCCGAAGCGGAAGTCCACGCCCAGGCCGCGTGCGATCTCGGCGAGGCCGCGCGTGAACAGGTGGCAGTCGCCGGTTTCGTCGTTGGGCAGGCGCAGGCCGCCCGTGAGGCGGTCGCGCGCGCCGGCCAGGCCGGGTTCGACGCGCGCCAGGGCGTCGCGGTCGAGCAGTTCATAGGGCACGCCGCATTCTTCGAGCACGGCGATGTCGCGCTGCACCGCGTCGAGCTGCGCCTGCGTGCGAAAGAGTTGCAGCGTGCCGCCGGTGCGGTGCTCGTACTGCAGGCCGGTGTCGGCGCGCAGTTGCTGCAGGCAGCCGCGGCTGTATTCGGCCACGCGCATCATGCGTTCCTTGTTGACCGCATAGCGCTCGGGCGAGCAGTTGCGCAGCATGGCGGCCATCCAGCGCAGTTGGAACAGCGTGCCGTCGGGACGGATCGACAGCGGCGCATGCTTCTGGAACATCCACTTGATCGCCTTCAGCGGAATGCCGGGCGCGGCCCACGGCGTCGAGTAGCCGGGCGACACCTGGCCGGCGTTGCCGAAGCTCGTTTCCTCGGCCGGGCCGGCCTGCCGGTCGAGCAAGGTGACTTCGGCGCCGGAGCGCGCGAGGTAGTACGCCGTGGTGGTGCCGATCACGCCGCCGCCGAGAACGATGACTTTCATGGTGTATCCGCTGATCTGAATGGAATGATGTGAATCTAAAGTGCACAATGCAGTGGATTCCATTGTTTTTAGATCTTTGGCCGTGAAAATCGCTGCCGAAAACCGTCCAAGGCCCCGCGCGGAGTGAAATGCCCGAACTCGACCGAATCGACCGCAAGATCCTCGACCTGCTGCAGCGCCAGGGCCGCATTTCCATGACCGAACTGGCCGAGCGCATCGGCCTGTCGGCCTCGCCCTGCGCCGAGCGCGTCAAGCGCATGGAGCGCGACGGCGTCATCACCGGCTACCACGCGCACGTGTCGCCCGAGGCGCTGGGCAAGACGCTGCTGGTGTTCGTGGAGATCAAGCTCTCGGCCAAGTCGGGCGACGTGTTCGACAAGGTGAAGCAGGAGCTGCTGCACATGCCCGAGGTGCTCGAATGCCACCTGGTGTCGGGCAGCTTCGACTACCTCGTGAAGGCCCGCCTGAGCGGCATGAGCGAGTACCGGCACCTGCTGGGCGACATCCTCAAGAAGCTGCCGGTGGCGGCCGAGTCGCACAGCTACGTGGTGATGGAAGAGATCAAGGAAACGCTGATGCTGGCGGTGGACCGGTGAGCGCCGACGCCATCGTCATCCGGCCTTGGCGCCTGGCCGACTTCGACGCGGTGAAGGCCATCCTCGACGACACCTTCGCGAGCACGTGGCTGCCGCAGCTCACGCCCGAGGCCGCCAAGGCCTATGCCGACAGCGGCGAGCCCGTGGGCTACATCGACGAGAGCGGCCCGGCCTTCTTCGTGGCGGAACTCGAGGGCGAGGTGGTCGGCATGGTGCACTGGGAGCACGACTTCGTGCAGGCCCTGCACGTGCCCGCCGCGCACCAGCGCAAGGGCATCGCCCGCGCGCTCATGGCCTTTGCCGAAGCCGGCATGCGCGCCGACAGCGTGACGCAGGCGCGGCTCGAGACCGACACCTTCAACACGCAGAGCCAGGGCCTGTATCGCGCGCTCGGCTACCGCGAGGCCGGCCGCTACCCCGACCTCGAATGGCACAGCGGATTCACGACCATCCTGTATGTGAAAGACTTGGCTTGAGCTTTTTTCTCACCTCTTCAAGGACATCGGCATGACCCTCTCGATCCGCCGCGACGGCACCACCGGCACGCGCCACATCCTCAAGATCCGCAACCACGAGATCCCCGTCGATGCCTCGCCCGCGGGCGGCGGCAGCGACGGCGGTGCCGAGCCGCACGACCTGTACGACGCGTCGCTGGCGGCCTGCAAGGCGCTCACGGTGCTGCTCTACGCGCGCCGCAAGGGCATTCCGGTGGAAGACATCGAGGTCGTGGTCGACCGCGACGACAGCGAGGAACGCAAGGGCATCTACCGCCTGAAGTCGGGCCTGCGCCTGACGGGCGACCTGACCGAGGCGCAGCGCGACGAGCTGCTGCGCGTGGCGGGCAAGTGCCCGGTGCACAAGCTCATGACGGAAGTGAAGACCGAGATCGAGACGGGTTGGGCAGACTGAGGCTGCGGCCTCTTTTCTACTTCGCCGCTTCGGCCAGCTTGCGCGCCGCCTCCACGCGCTTGGCGTAGCGGTCGCCCCAATCGGCCAGCGGCCCGAGCGCCGCATTGAGCGTGGCGCCGAGTTTCGTCTCGGAATACTCCACGCGCGGCGGCACTTCGTGGAAGACCTCGCGGTGCACGAGGCCGTCGGTTTCCATCTCGCGCAGCTGCTGGATCAGCATCTTCTCGCTGACCTCGGGCAGCAGCCGCTTCAGCTCGCCGAAGCGGTAGGGCTGCAGGTGCAGCTCCCACAGGATGACGGCTTTCCACTTGCCGCCGATGACCTCGAACGCGGGGCCGATGCCGCAGTTGTAGGGCTTCTTCGCTGCCATCTCTTGCTCCTTGCGATTCCAATGCTTCCCATTTGGTAAGTACCTTACTTTATCGTAGGTACTTGACCATGTGGAAGTGTAATTTCTACCATGCAGGCGTCATCAACCACCACTGCATCGGATTGCCATGAGCAACATCAACAAGGAAGTTTCGGTTCTAGGCCTGGGCGCCATGGGCGTCGTCATCGCGCGGCTCTTTCTCGACCAGGGTTACAAGGTCACGCTGTGGAACCGCACGGCCGACAAGGCCGACGCGCTGGTCGCCCGCGGCGCCGTGCTGGCGCGCAGCGCGGCCGAGGCCTTGCGCGCGAGCCGCATGGCCGTGATGTGCGTGTACGACTACCGCGCCGCCGACGCGATCTTCGCGATGGACGGTGTGGCCGCCGCCATGGACGGCCGTTTGCTCGCGCAGCTCACCACCGGCAGCCCGAAGGACGCGCGCGAGGCCGAGGCCTGGGCGCACCGCCACGGCGCCGCCTACCTCGAAGGCGCGATCCAGGCCGCGCCGGACCAGATGGGCCGGCCCGACACGCCGCTGCTGGTGTCGGGTGCGCAGGCCGTGTTCGCCGAGGCCGAGCCCTTGCTGAAGGTGCTGGCCGGCGGCATCGTCTACCTCGGCGAGAAGGCCAGCGCGGCCGCGGCCATGGACCTGGCCACGCTGTCCAGCATCTACGGCACGATGCTCGGCTTCCTGCACGGTGCGCGCATCGCCGAGCACGAAGGCTTCGACGTGGCCGAGTACGGCCGCATCGTGGCCGGCATCATGCCGACCTTCGCGGGCTTTCTTCAGCACGAGGGCGCGGTCATCCAGTCGGGCGACTTCGCGATCACGCAGAGCCCGATGCGCATTTCGGTCGAGGCCACGCAGCGCATCCTGCAGACCGCGCAGGAGGCGGGCATCAACACCGAGTTCCCGGCCTTCGCGGCGGGCCTGTTCCAGCGCGCCGATGCGGCGGGGCTCGGCGGCGAGGAACTGGCGGCGCTAATCAAGCTGCTGCGCAAATAAGGATCAGGCCCAGCGCATCGACTGGATCGCGCGCACCACCTCGGCTTCGCGTTCCATGAAGAAGTCGGTGTGGTTGCAGTGGTCCAGCGTGAGCCGGTGCGAGGTCTGCAGCGCGGCGGCCAGGCGGTCGGCGTCGGCGCGGCGCACGCGGCGGAAGATGCGCAGGAAGTCGGCGGCGTCCTGGCCGGTCTGCGCATCGAGCGGGCGTTCGAGCCAGGGGAACAGGTCGCGCTGGTCGAACGGCAGCGCGCTCACCACCAGCGCCGGCGCGCGCACTGGCCGGTAGTCGGGCGAGAAGCGGTGGGCCGCGGTGTCCATCGCGGTCTCCACGGCGTCGGGCGTGTTGGGCCGCACGCTGCCGTCGGCCTGCACATCGAGCGCGTCGCGCAGGTTGGCTTCGAGCGCCGGCCACCAGTTCTTCGACTTGCGCCGCAGGTAGGCAATGCCCGCCTTCATCGAGCGGCCGTCCTCGGGCGTGGGCGCGGGCTCGTCGAGCCGGCGGTTCAGCGGCGGGTCTTCGCCGCCGGTGTCGGCGTCCTTCGTGTAGTCGAAGGTGGTATCGAGGTACACCAGGCCGCGCACCCGCTCGGGAAAGCGGCCCGCGAAGCGCGTGAGTTCGTTGCCGGCGATCGAGTGGCCGCCGAGCACCACGCGCGTGAGGCCGAGCGCATCGCACAGCGCGGCCAGGTCGTCGACCAGCGTGTCGACCTCGTAGTGCTGCGTGGCGCTCTTCACCGGCAGCGGCTTGTCCGACAGGCCGTAGCCGCGCCGGCTGACCGCGACCACGCGCGAGGCGGCACCGGCCGCGACGAGTGCGGGCGCCAGGCTGTCGAAGCAGCGCGCATTGCCGCCGAGGCCGGCGAGCAGCACGATCACCGGACCCGACGCGTCGGTGCCACCGGGGCGCTGCCAATCGCGCACCTGCAGCGAGACCTCGGGCGTGCTCGACACCTTCACGCGGCGGTCGGTGGCCGCCACGGGCCGGTCGTTGCCGATGGGCGCGGGCGCGCTGCCGACGTTGTCGCCGCCACCGCCGCAGGCCGCCAGCCCGGCCGCGCTGCCGAAGAGCACGGCGCGCAGCAGGTCGCGGCGCTGGAAGTGAAGCGGGTTCGCCCAGTGGGGGCGAACCGTGGAAGGTGAGGGGCGAGGCACGTCGATGCTCCAGGCATGAAGAAGAAAGTAAGAGCCTTGCAGTGTGGGCACGCCGCCTGAAGAAGCCCTGCAGCCTTCATGAAGGCTTCCTGAAGCGCGGCGACGGGGTGTGGCAGATACTTCGGCCACTTCCCGGAACCGGGCTTGTTCGCTTGGAATCCTTCCCATGAATCTTTTGCTTGTTGAGGACGATCTTGATCTTGGCAACGGCGTGCGCATTGCGCTCGCCAACCAGGGCCTGGACGTGGTGTGGGTCCGCCGGCTCGACGACGCCTTGCGCACCCTCGACAACGGCGCCTTCGACATGGTGCTGCTCGACCTCGGCCTGCCCGACGGCGACGGGCTCGACCTGCTGCTGCGCCTGCGCCGCACCCGCCAGATATTGCCGGTGCTGGTGCTGAGTGCGCGCGATGCACTCAACGACCGCCTGCGCAGCCTGGACGACGGCGCCGACGACTACCTCGTGAAGCCTTTTGCACTCGCCGAGCTGCTGTCGCGCGTGCGGGCCCTGGCGCGCCGCAGCTACGGCTTCAACGACGAGACCATCCGCATGCGCGGGCTGGCGCTGCATGAACCCACGCGCGGCGTGATCGTCGACGGCGAGCCGGTCGAGCTGTCGCGCTGCGAGTTCGACCTGCTCGCGCTCTTGCTCAAGCGCACCGGCCGCGTGGTCACGCGCCGCGTGATGGAAGAGCAGGTGCTGCCCGGCGGCCAGGCCAACGGCAGCAACTCGCTCGAAGTACACATCTCCAACCTGCGCAAGAAGATCGGGCAGGGCTACATCCGCACGGTGCGCGGCATCGGCTACGTGATCGACACGCAATCGCTGGTGCGGAGCCCATCGAAATGATGCGCCAGCTGGCGCGCGGCTGGAAGAACTGGAACCAGCCGTCCCTGATGCGCCGCCTGCTGGTGGCGCAGATGGCCGTGGTTGCGCTGCTGTGGACTTCGGCCGTGGGGCTGCTGTTGTACGACTCGTACAAGGACCCGGGGTTGCTCAGGTTCAGCAGCATCTTCAAGGCGGCGATTTCCATTGCGCAGAAGCTGGAGGGTCAACCCGAACAGCAACGGGAAGCGCTCGAAGCCTTCGACGCCGCGCTCATCGAGGCGCTCAGCGACGGCGACGAAGGGACCGAAGCCATTGCGATCATGCAGGTCTGGCAGCACGGCAAGCTGATCTACAACTCGCGCGCCGGCGTGCCCGTGCTGCTGAACTCGGTGCCCGACCGCAACGAGACGCTGGTCGCGGGCGGGCGCGAGTGGCGCGCGCGCACGATGGCCTCGCCCATCGCCGACACCCGCGTGGTGCTGGCCGAACCCAGCGTGTGGCGGCTGGCCGTCACCATCCTGTCGCGCGGCTACTACCTGCTGCCGCTGGTGATCAGCCTGCCGTTCCTGGTCTTTCCCGCCTGGCTGTCGGTGCGGCTGGCGCTGCGCCCGTGGCGCCAGGTGAGCCGCGAAACCGCCGAGCGCGGTCCCGACGACCTGACGCCGCTGTCGTACACGCCGCCGCACAAGGAGCTCAAGCCGCTGGTGCAGAGCATCAACAGCCTGTTGCTGCGGGTGCGCGACAGCACCACGCGCGAGCGCAGCCTGATCGCCGATGCGGCGCACGAGCTGCGCACGCCGCTGGCGGCCATGCGCGTGAACGTCGAGGCACTGAAAGAGCAGAGCGCCGACGAGGGCCAGCGCGAACTCATGGCCAACCTGCTGCGCAGCAACGACCGCGCGGCCCGGCTGGTGGGGCAGCTGCTGCAGCTCATGCGCAGCGACGCGGTGGCCACCAACGCGCTGCCCGTGATGCTGTCGCTCGACGGGCTGGTGCAGGACCGGCTGGCCATGATCGAGGGCCTGGCGCGTGCGCGCGGCGTGGAGCTCGAACTGGTGTGCGACGACGCCGTGCCGGTGCTCGGCGAGCGCGAAAGCCTGGTCTCGATGATCGACAACCTGATCGACAACGCGATCAAGTACAGCCCCTGCGGCGCCACCGTGACGGTGCATGTGGCGCGCGAGGGCGCGCGGGCGCTGCTGACCGTGGCCGACACGGGCCCGGGCATTCCGCCCGCGCTGCGCGAGCGCGTGTTCGACCGCTTCTTCCGCAACCCCGACCAGACGCAGAGCGGCAGCGGGCTGGGCCTGGCGATCGTCAAGTCGGTGGTCGACCGGCACGGCGGCGACGCGGTGCTGGGCGAGGCCCCCGGCGGCGGCCTGCTGGCCACGGTGCGGCTGCCGCTGGCGCAGGCCGATGTGCCGCAGCCCCTGCTCGTCGGCGCCTGAGCCCGGGGGGAAAGGCCCCCGGTCAGGCCCATTTCAGGGCGAGGAATTACACTAGCCGGCTCCCCCGGCGCTCGTCTACAGGACACTTTCACCAATGAAGTGGGTCATTCTTGCCATCTTCGTGCTCAGTGCACTCTACGTTCACTTCCGCGGCCAGGTCCGGCACAAGTTCTTCAGACAACTCTCTGATCACTCGACCTTCCTGGCGCCGCTGAACGTCTTCATGTACCTTTTCTCGAAGGTGCCCGGTACGCCGTACCTGTCGCCTGCGCAGTTCCCCGAGATGCGCATCCTCGAGGAAAACTGGGAAGTGATCCGCGAAGAGGCGCTGGCCATGCGCAACGGCGGCAGCATCAAGGCCTCGAGCCAGTTCAACGACGTGGGCTTCAACTCCTTCTTCAAGAGCGGCTGGAAGCGCTTCTACCTGAAGTGGTATGACGAGGCGCACCCCTCGGCCGCCGTGCTGTGCCCGCGCACCACCGAGCTGCTCAAGGGCATCGGCACCATCAAGGCCGCGATGTTCGCCGAGCTGCCCCCGGGCAGCCGACTCGTGCGCCACCGCGACCCGTTCGCCGGTTCGCTGCGTTACCACCTGGGCCTGTGGACGCCGGGCGTCGAGGGCTGCTATATCGACGTGGACGGCCAGCGCTACCACTGGCGCGACGGCGAGGCCGTGGTGTTCGACGAGACCTACATCCACTACGCCGAGAACACCACCGACCACGACCGCGTGATCCTGTTCTGCGACATCGAGCGTCCGCTGAAGTACCGCTGGGCCAGCGCCGTGAACCGCTGGTTCGCGAAGAACCTGCTGGCCGCCGCCGCCTCGCCCAACGACGCGGGCGACAAGACGGGCGGGCTGAACCGCGCCTTCAAGTACATCTACCAGATCCGCGTGGTCGGCAAGCGCCTGAAGGCCTGGGACAAGCGCGCGTACTACCTGGTCAAGTGGACGATCTTCGGCGGCCTCGCCCTGTGGATTTTTTGGTAACCGACGGCGCTCACGCCTCGGCCAGCACCAAGCGTGCGCGCGGCGCGCGCCGCCAGCACACCAGGCCCGCCAGCAGCACACCGCCGAGCACGTCGAGCAGCACATGCTGGCGCGTCGCCAGCGTCGAATAGACGATTCCCGCGGCCCACAGCACGTTCACCCATTGCGTCCACGCGGGCGCCTGCACGCTGCGCAGCTGGCGGCCGAGCCACACGGCCGCGAACACGGCGAAAGCCACATGCAGCGACGGGAAGGCATTGCCGCCCGCATCGGCGCTCTTGAGGAACTGCAGCGCCGGGTACTGTGACCAGTCGATCGCAAAGCTCGGCACCACCGTCGGAAAGCACCAGAACACCGCCAGGCCGATGGCCGCCATGAGCGCGGCGCCACGCGCGCAGGCCCACAGCTCGGCCTTGTTTTTCGTGAAGGCCGGCGCGAGCGAGATGTAGAACCACAGCGAGCTGTACAGCAGCATCGCGTCGTCGCTCACGTCCACCCAGTGGTCGATGGCCGTGAGCGGCATCACCGTCGGCACCGAGGGCGGGTGGTGCATCACCCAGAAGTACAGGACGAAGAAGCCCGAGATGCCGAGCGTGGTGCCGATCATCTTCACGACCCACAGCGTGGCGAAGCGCTGCCCCAGCGCCAGGTGCCAGGGCGTGACGGGGAGGGCGGCGGGGTTCGGGCGGGAGGGCGTCGTCACCGGTGCGCTTTCAGGAGAGGGAAGCGCCACAGCGTAGGCGCATGCATTGCGTGAACATTGCGCTGCCTCATGCGAGGGCTCTCTAGAATCACCCGCCTGTCCGGTCCCTCCCCATCCCCCCATGAGAATCCTGCTTGTCGAAGACGAAGCCGACCTGGCGCAGGCGCTCGCGTCGGCGCTGCGCCAGAACCAGGCGGTGGTCGATGTGGCGAGCTCGCTGCGCGCGGCCGAGGAGGCCGCGCTCGGCGCGCCCTACGACGTGGTCGTGCTCGACCGCGGCCTGCCCGACGGCGACGGCCTCTCGCTCGTCGCGTTCCTCGCGCAGAACCACATCGCCTGCGCCGTGCTCGTGCTCACCGCCATGACCGACGTGGCCGAGCGCGTGCTGAGCCTGGACGGCGGCGCCGACGACTACCTGGCCAAGCCCTTCTCGATGGACGAACTGCTGGCCCGCGTGCGCGCGCTGGCACGCCGCCCCGCGGTGCGCGCCAACTTCATCATGACGCTCGGGCAGCTGCGCTTCGACCACCACACGCGCCAGGCCCATGTGGGCGAGGCCTGCCTCACGCTGCCGCGGCGCGAGCTGCTGGTGCTCGAGACGCTGCTCGAGCACCGTGGCCGCACCGTGCTGCGCGAGGCCCTGCAAGACCGCGTGTACGGCCACAAGGACGACATCCAGTCGAACGCGCTCGACACGCACGTCTCGCGCCTGCGCTCCAAGCTCGACAAGGCCGGCGCGCAGGTCGAGATCCATGCGATCCGTGGGGTGGGCTACCTGATGTGCGCGCCGCAGTCCGCATGAGCCTGAGTCTGCTTTCGCTGCGCTGGCGGCTGATCTGGAGCCTCATCCTCTTGCAGGTGGTGGTCGGTCTGCTGGTGATGGGCGGCTTCCTCGGGCTGGCGTGGGCGTTGGGCCGCGTGGTCGACGAGACCGGCCACGAGACGGTGGCGGCCATCCAGCGCGCCCTGATGCGCGGCGCCGACGGCCAGCTGGTGGTCGAGCCCACGAGCGCGCTGCGGCGGCTGCAGAAGGCCGACCCGCAGTTCTGGTTCATCGTGCGCGACCCGAACGGCGTGCAGCTGCGCCACGGCGAGGTGCCGCCCACCTACCTGCGGCTGCTCGATGCGCTCGACGACACCGAGCGCGTGGCCATCGACCCTGAGAGCGACGGCACCCGCCCCAAGGCCCGTTTCGAGCGCATCGAATCGCGCGCCGGCCCGGTGGCCGTGATGGCGCAGACCGGCGGCCCGCTCACGGTGGAGAACACGCTCAAGGGCACCGGCATCGCCTTCCTGTTCCTGGTGGCGCCGATGGCACTCGTCACCTGCCTGGGCGTGATCCTGGCGACGCCGTTCGTCGTGAAGCGCGGCCTGAAGGGCGTGGTGGCCACGGCGGAACATGCCGAGGGCATCGACGTGCACGAGCGCACCACGCGCCTGCCGCTGGCCAACGTGGCCAGCGAGATCCGTCCGCTGGTCAACGCGGTCAACCGCGCCTTCGACCGGCTCAACGAAGGCTACGACCGGCAGGAGCGCTTCCTGGCCGATGCCGCGCACGAGCTGCGCACGCCGATCACCACGCTGCAGATCCACCTCGAAGGCCTGCCCAACGACCCGCTGAAGATGAAGCTCATGCAGGCCTCGGCGCGGCTGGCCACGCTGGCCGAGCAGCTGCTCGACCTGCAGCGCCTGGACCACGGCCTGTCGCTGGACCAGCAGGTGGAGCTGAAGTCGCTGTGCGAGCGCGTGGCGGCCGACATCGCGCCGCTCGCGATCCGCAGCCGCTGCACGCTGTCGGTCGATGCGCCGCAGCCGCTCACGGTGCGCGGCGATGCGCCCTCGCTGGAACGCGCGCTCACCAACCTGATCCAGAACGCCATCGAGCACGGCGGGCCGGGCTGCGACATCCAGGTGCGGCTGTGCGAGCCCTCGTGCATCGAGGTGCGCGACTCGGGCCCCGGCATCCCCGAGGCCGACCGCGAGCGCGTGGTGGCGCCGTTCCATCGGCTCGTGCCGCGCGGGCGCGGCGCCGGGCTGGGCCTGCACCTCGTGGCCGAGGTGGCGCGGCTGCACCGCGGCCAGCTGAGCATCGGCTCGAGCGAATCGGGCGGCGCGAAGATGCGGCTCGAACTGATGAACCTCGAGGCCTGAAGAAGACCCGCCCGCCATGAACGCCATCGACCGGCTGCCCGAACCCACGAACCTTGCCGGCGCGCAGGCGCTGATCGCACGCGTGCAGGCGATGCTCGATGCCGAAGGTGTGGCGATGCGCGCGCCACCGCCCGAGCCCACCACCTGCTGTGGACGTGGCTGCAATGGATGCGTGTGGGAAGGGTGGCTGGCGGCGGTGGCTTATTGGCGGGATGAGGCGTCGCTGCGGCTGGGTTGAGGGGGCATCTCGTCGGTCGCGGAAACCGACGGAGCAGAGTCGGGCCTCATGTCGCTGTAGGGCGCCGGAATCTCCAGCGCCTTCGCGCCCGACAGCCTTTGGGCAAAGAGGTAGGTGGCCACAAGGTAGCGGGCCACGGCGCTGCGCAGATCGGTCGACTCGTACAGCGACTCGGTCCACCAGCGTTCGGTGAACATCACCTTGTAGGCGGGACCTTCCTTCAGCAGGTAGAGGGTGCTGTCGCCGCCGACCCGCTCGGTCTTGATCTTGCCTTCGTGCCAGCCAGCGGCCATCGCGTGGTCTACCAGCGCCTCGACGTCGACCGTGAACACTGCCTGGATGTCCTCCGACGTGAAGTCTTCGAAGAATGCCGTGCTGCTTTCTCTGCCGTAGGCCGTGCAGACCAGCTCCAGCTCTTCGCCGCGCAGCAGGGCATTGAGCTGTGTCAGGCGATCCGGCGGTTGCACCATCCGAAGGGGTGTGTTCAAGGGCGGCGTGGCGAGGCTGGTGACATAGAACGGCTCGGTCCCTGGCTCCTGGCTGGCGGACAACGCCAGGGACCAGCGCTCCTGTGCCTCGCGCAGCGTGTTGCGTGATGTCGTCACGGTGCCGGCATAGTGCACATGGCGTTCGCCCGTTCCGGTGCGCGTCGATGAAACGCAGTCGGCGGGGGCGGCGTCCCACGGCCAATCGTTCACCGACCAACTGCCATCTTCCTTGTCGTTCACCGTCTGGACGATCAGGCGAGCAAAGACTTGGGGCGGCGGCTCCGCGGGTTGATCGCCAACCGACGCTGGCACCGTGGCATCCACGCGAAACGCCAGGGGTTCGCCGACGCGAAAGCGCTCGTCGCGACGGACATCGATCGCGTTCAGGGCCTGGCGCGGTGGCACCGCAGTTCGGAAAAAGCCGTAGGCGGCCGACAGTGTCAGCACGGTGAAGACCGGAAACACCGGCAGCCCCACCAGCAGCCACAGCAGGTTCCAACCTCCATTCAACGACCAGCGCAGCGCGTTGAAACCGAAGGCGGCAAAGAAGGCCAGCACCGCCAGCGCGACCAGCGATCCCAGCCAGTCGGTGATGCTGGTTCGTGAAGGGGCATTTGAAGGCGGCGGCGCCGGAGACGTCCACGCCGTGTCATGCCGCTGCACGATGCGCGGCAGGCCGATCACGCGCGGGTCGGGCAGCGGCGTCCAGAAGCTGTCGTCCTGCGCAGCCAGCGCGATCGTGCGAACGCCATCGCTGTGTTCAAGCTGCAGCGCTGCCTGCGCGACGCCGTCGTGCACCGCGTCTTCAAAGCTCAGAGGACGCGCATCGGGCACGCGGTGGTAGCGGCGCTTCTCGACGTCGACGATCAGCGCATCCGTACCCGCCGATGCCGCATGAAAGCGCTCGTCAGAAGACGCAAGGCCTTCCGACATCGGCAGCGCCAGAACCCGCGCAAGGACATCGAGGTAGGAGTGGGGGCGAGGCATGCGTCCGAATCTAGCCGGCGATCCCGAGCGCCGCGGCCGCCAGCTTCGCCACCTCCAGCGTGCTCCCTGGCGCTTCGCCGTCTTCCAGCATCCACACCGACGACAGCCCGGCCCACGCCAGCACCCACTGCAGCAGTCGGCGCCGCTCGATGCCCGTGGCCTCCGCGATGACCTCGATGCGACGCGCGAAGCGCCCCGGCACCAACGCGCTCTCGCCGTCCGGGTTGCACAGGATGTTCGCGTGGTCGAAGCCGCGCTCGCCGTGCAGGCCCTTGGGGTCGATGGCGAGCCAGCCGGCTGGGCCGAAGTCGAGCACGTTGCCGTGGTGGATGTCGCCGTGCAGCACGACCCCATCGCGCGGCGCGGCCAGCAGTTCGCGTGCGGTGCGCGCGCTGTGGTCGAAGACGCCGCCGTGCGTGGCCGCGCCGGCCCACAGCGATTCGAACCAGCGCGTGAGCGGCACCAGCGTCGGGGGCGGTGGCGTGTCGCGCGGGGCGTGCAAGCGCGCGGCGGCGGCGCACAGGATGCGCGTGGCCTCGTCGTCGTGGCCATCTTGAACCATCTGTGCCAGCGAGCCCGTGCCTTGCGCGCGCACCATCAGCAGGGCTTCGCGGTCATGGGCCAGCACGGGCGCGGCGCCGTCGCCGTTCCACCAGGCCATCAACAGGCTGCCCGCCTGCTCCTCGGCCTCGTGCGACACCTTGAGCATGGCCGCCACGCCATGCTGGCGCACGGGCAGCAGCGTGCCGCTCAGCGAGGTGAAGGCCTCGCCGTCGGGCGTGAGATGCCAGCGAGCCAGGTAAGGCGCGAACACGCCGTGCGGACCCACTAGCGCGATTCCCAGAACCCCCGGTGCGTGGCGATCATCTCGTCGGCCACCTCGGGCACGGGGCCGATCACCTCGACGGGCTTCTGTCCGCGCGCGAAGACCTCGCGGCAGGGCAGGCTCAGCGTGGGGTTCTCGGGGTGGTCGCCGGTGAGGGCGAGCAGCGCGGATTCTTCCGCGCCGTACACGATGCGCCCGATGTTGGCCCAGTAGCTCGTGCCCGCGCACATGGCGCAGGGCTCGAAGGTGGTCACCAGCGTGCACTGCCACAGGTACTCGGGCGGCCAGTTCTGTGCCGCATGGCGCGCGAGCGTGGCTTCCGCGTGGTGCACCGTGTCGATGTTGCCCTGCTCGGCGAGGACGGTCTCGCCGTCGGGTGCGACGAGCACGGCGCCGAAGGGGTGGCGGCCCATGGCCATGGCGCGTCGCGCCACGGCGTCGGCGCGACGCAGCGCGCGGGTGATCTGTTCGGGGGTCATGCCCCCATTATTTATGCGTTCTGCGAGCCGCGGTGCGCCCAGCCTGTCGTGTGCTTCTCGATCAGGCTGAACAGCTCATACATGATCATCGCCATCGCGCCCACCACCATCAGGCCCGCGAAGGCCAGGCCCATCTGCATGGCCGAGCCGGCCGAGATCAGCAGGTAGCCGATGCCCTCGTTGGCCGCGGTCATCTCCGACACCGTGGTGCCGACGAAGGCCAGCGTGATCGCCACCTTCAGCGAGCCGAAGAAGTAGGGCATGGAGCGCGGCAGGCCGATCTTGACGAGCACGTCCCAGCGCTTGGCGCCCAGCACGCGCAGCACGTCTTCCAGCTCGGGCTCGAGCGTGGCCAGGCCGGTCGCGATGTTCACCATGATCGGGAAGAAGCTGATCAGGAATGCCGTGAGGATCGCCGGCCCGATGCCGATGCCGAACCACACGACCAGGATCGGCACGAAGGCCGCCTTGGGCAATGCGTTGAAGGCCGTCATCAGCGGGTAGATCGCCGCATAGGCCAGGCGCGAGCTGCCGATCACGAAGCCCAGCAGCACACCCACCACGATCGCCAGGCCGAAGCCGGCCATCGTGACCCAGAAGGTGCGCCATGCGTGGCCCGCGATGATTTCCTTGAACTCCCAGAACTGCTCCCAGATGCGCAGCGGGCTGGGGAAGATGAAGTCCGACACGCCGAAGCCCGCGCAGATCACCTGCCACAGCAGGAGCACCGCCACGAGCAGCAGCCACGGCGACCAGCGCTCGAGTTGTTTGCTGTTTTTCATCGCCGCCTCCTCAGTGCGCTGCCGCCGCGGCAGCGGAGGGGGTGGTGGCGTTGCCGCGGATGGCGCCGATGTGGCCGCGCAGCTCGAGCACGATGTCGGTGAACTCCTTGGTGTAGGTCAGCTCCAGCTCGCGCGGGCGCGGCAGGTCGATCTCGCGCTTGACCACGAAGCGTCCGGGGCTCTTGCTCATCACGTACACCGTGTCGGCCAGGAACACCGACTCGCGCAGGTCGTGCGTGACCAGGATCACGTTGAACTGCTGCTCGGTCCACAGGTCGCGCAGGATGCACCACAGCTCCTCGCGCGTGAACGCGTCGAGCGCGCCGAAGGGCTCGTCCAGCAGCAGCATCTTGGGCTCGTGGATGAGCGCGCGGCAGATGCTCGCGCGCTGCTGCATGCCGCCCGAGAGCTGCCACGGAAACTTGTCCTCGTAGCCGCCCAGGCCCACCTTCTGCAGCAGGCGGCGGGCGCGCTCTTCGTATTCCTTGCGCTTGGCCTTGAAGTTCGAGCGGTAGGGCTCGACGATTTCCAGCGGCAGCAGCACGTTGTCGACCGTGGTGCGCCACGGCAGCAGCGAGGGCGCCTGGAAGGCCATGCCCGAGATCTTCAGCGGCCCGGTCACGGGCTGGCCGTCGATGCGGATCTTGCCCATCGAGGGCATCTTCAGCCCCGTGGTGAGCTTCATGAAGGTCGACTTGCCGCAGCCCGAGGGGCCGACGATGGCGATGAACTCGCCGCGCGTCACCTTCAGGTCGATGGCCTCGACCGCGAAGTGGTTGGCGCGCAGCAGTTCTTCGTTGTAGGCGAGCCAGACGTCCTGGAAATCGACGAAGGGGGCGGCTGCGTCGGGTGTCGTTGCGCCGGCCGCCATCACTTGCGCAGGATTCCGCTGAGCTCGGCCGCGGGCGGGAGCATGGCCGCGGTCCACACGGCGTCGGGGCTCACGCGCGTCTTGGTGTTGAAGGCATCGGAGACCTGCGAGGCCATGAGCGACATGCGGCCCGCGTTGACGGCGCCGAAGCCGTCGGTGCGCGCGTCGGCGCTGTTGATGACGGTGTCGATGGCCAGCTGCAGGCGGCGCGTCTCGAGCTTGCTGTCGATGATGCCGTCGCGCGCCTTCACCGATTCGATGCCCATGGCGGGGTTGGCAATGACTTCCTTGGCGCCCTTGGCGAAGGCCGAGAGGAACTTCTTCACCGCCGCCGGGTTGTCCTTGAGCAGCTTGGGCGAGGCGATGATCACGTTGCCGTACAGCTTCACGCCGTAGTCGGGGTAGGGCAGGATCACCACGTCGGCCGCCTTGGCGCCGCGCGCCTCCAGGTTGAGCAGCGAGGTG
Organism: Variovorax sp. FW301-JW7; assembly: GCF_058788795.1. Classification (NCBI taxonomy): domain Bacteria; kingdom Pseudomonadati; phylum Pseudomonadota; class Betaproteobacteria; order Burkholderiales; family Comamonadaceae; genus Variovorax; species Variovorax sp. FW301-JW7. The sequence goes on along the minus strand of NZ_JBYTBC010000006.1, from coordinate 293,379 downwards.
AAGGTGAAGCCCGTGATGGCGTCGATGTCGCCGCGCACCAGCATGGTCTCGCGCAGCGTCGGGTCCATGGCGGTCCAGTTCACGGCGCCGATGTTGTTGGCCTTGGCGAAGATCGGGAACGCGCGGCGGCCGGCGTCGAACACCGGCGCGCCGAGCTTCTTGCCGGCGAGGTCGGCCGGCTTGGTGATGCCGCTCTTCTTGAGCGCCATGACCGAGGCCGGCGTGTTGTTGTAGACCATCATCACGGCCACGGGCTTGTTCGGGCTGTCGGGGTTGTTGGCGTGGAACTCCATCAACGCCGCGAGGTCGGCAAAGCCCATGTCGTAGGCGCCCGAGGCCACGCGCGTCACGGTGCCGCCCGAGCCGTTGCCGGCGTCGATGGTCACGTCCAGGCCGGCGGCCTTGAAGTAGCCCTTGGCCGCGGGGTGCAGGAACAGCGCGGCCGGTCCTTCGAAACGCCAGTCGAGCTGGAACTTGATCGGCGTCGGGCTCTGGGCCATGGCCGAAGACAGGCCGAAGCTGAGGGCCGAGGCGGCGAGGAAGGACTGGATCAGTTGACGCTTGTTCATGCGGGTTCCGTGAAGGTGAATGCTTCGGCATTCAAGCAAAAACGGTGCCCGCACGCGATTGGTGCGAACCCTTCCGGTGAATCACCGAGGTGCGCGCCGCGCCCAGGGCGTGTGCGGCGCGCACCGCGCCTGGGAATTGCGGCCTCGGGCCGCCGTCAGAGCGCGGCGCCGATCTTGCGCAGCTCGGCGATCTGCGGCGCCTTGGGTAGCCAGACCTTGTCGAATTCGGCGATGACCGGCGCGGGGTTGTAGTTGCTGGCGTTCTTGATCGCGATGCCGCTGGCCTTGAACTTGTCGATGAGGCCCAGCTCGGTGGTCACGATGTCCTTGATCTGCGCGTCGAGCTGCTGCTTCACGAGGTCGGTGATGAGCGCCTTGTCTTTCGCATCGAGCGTCTGCCAGATGCGGCCCGACACCAGCGGCGCGAAGGGCATGAACAGCGCGTTCATCGGCAGCAGCGTTTTCGAGACGCGGTCGAAGCGCTGGTTCCATGAGAACTCGATGTCGGCTTCGAGCCCGTCGACCTGGCCGTTGGACATGGCGTCGAACACGCCCGGTGTGGGAATGGGCGTGGGCGCAGCGCCCAGCAATTGGTAGAAGTCGCGGTACACCGGCGTGGGGTTGATGCGCAGCTTCATGCCCTTCAGGTCGGTGGGCGAGGCGATGTCCTTGGTCGCGAACACCACGCGCATGCCGGTGATGCCCCAGCCCAGACCGATGGTGCCGGTCTCGCGCGGCAGCACGTCGAGCAGCTTGAGCGCCGCGGGCGTGCGCACGAGCGAGGCGACGTTGGTGGTCGAGCGCACGAGGTAGGGTGCGTTGATGGCCGCCACACTCGCCACGCGCGAACCGAGTTCGGCGGCTTGAATCCAGCCCATGTCGAGCGCGCCCGACTGCAGCTGCTGCATCATGGCCGACTCGTTGCCGAGCTGGCCCGAGTGGAACACCGTGGCGCTCAGGCGGCCGTCGGTGGCCTTCTTGAGTGCTTCGCCAAAGCTCACCGCGGCGCGGTTCCACGAGTGGCCCGCGGGCGTGATGAGGCCCAGGCGAAATTCCTTGGCGGCGGCGGCACGCGACAGGGTGCCGAAGAGGGCGGTCGACGCGGCGGCGGTGCCGGCGGCGGCCTGGACGAACTGGCGGCGGGAGAGGGCCATGCGAAGCTCCTGTGGGGTGAGGTGAAGGGAAGCGAGAGAGAGAGATCGGTTCAGCGCTTACTTGATGAGCGCCAGCGAAAGACTCGGGAACAGCGACAGCAGCACCAGCGCCACGCAGCAGATCAGGAAGAAGGGCAGCGTGACGATGAACATCTTTCCGGGCTTGGCACCCGTCACCGCCGAGGCCACGAAGAAGCTCAGCCCCACCGGCGGCGTCATCAGCCCGAGCACGAGGTTGATGACCACCACCACGCCGAAGTGGCGTGGGTCGATGCCGTAGATCTCGGTCGCGATGGGCAGCAGGATCGGCACGGTCATGATGAGACCGGGAATGCCGTCGATCACGGTGCCGATCACCAGCAGGATCACGTTCACCAGCAGCAGGAAGGCGATCGGGTCCTTCGCCACGGTCTGTATCCACGCGGCCGTGGCCTGCGGCACCTTGCCGTAGATGAGCAGCCACGAGAACACCGCGGCCGCGGCCACCAGGAACAGCACCACCGCCGAGTAGATCGCCGACTTGAGCAGGATCTGCGGAATCATCGCGAAGCGGAATTCCTTGGTCACGTAGCGCCCCACCAGCACCGCGGCCACCGCGCCCACCGCCGCCGATTCGGTGGGGTTGGCCAGGCCGCCGAGGATCGAGCCGACGATCACGATGGGAATGAGCAGCGTCGGGCAGGCCGTGAGGATCGTGTGCAGCCGCTGGCGGGCGGTGCGCTTCTCGGTGCGCGGGTAGTTGTAGATCACGCCCATGCCGGCGATGACGATGAAGAACAGCACCGTGAGGATCACGCCGGGGATGATCCCCGCGATGAGCATGTCGCCCACCGCCACCTGCGCGAGCACGCTGTACACCACGAACATCACCGAGGGCGGAATGATCGGGCCGAGCATGCCGCCGTACACCGTGATGCCGGCCGCGAAGGTCTTGTCGTAGCCCTGCTTCTCCATCTCGGGCACCATGATCTGGCTCATGATCGCCACCTGCGCGGTGGCCGAGCCGATGATCGACGACACCAGCATGTTCGCCAGGATGTTCACGTAGGCGAGACCCCCCTTCACCGAACCGATGAAGGCCAGCGCGAGGTCGACGAGCCGCTTCGTGATGCCGCCGCCGTTCATGATCTCGCCGATGAGGATGAACAGCGGAATCGCGATGAGGCTGTAGCTGTCGACGCCGCCGAACATCTGCACCGGGAACGACTGGAACAGCACCGTGTCGCCCGAGTTGAGGATGTAGACGATGCCCGACAGGCACAGGCAGGCACCGATCGGCACGCCGACCAGCATGATCAGCAGGAAGAAGGCAGAGGTCAGCATTTCAGTTCACGGCGTCCGCGTTGGCGACATGGAACTCGTCGTGCGTGCGCTTGGGCTGCAGGCCGAGGTCTTCGAGGAGGTTGGCCAGCGCATGCACGCTGAGGGTGAGCGCGAAGATCGGCAGGATCAGCTGCACCACCCACGTCGGCCAGTCGAGCGTCTGCGTGCGCTCGGTGTAGAGAAAGTTGAAGCTCTCGGCCGCGAACTCCTTCGCGTCGAAGCCGTGGCGCACGATGCCGGCCGGGTCCATCCACAGCCAGCACATCGCGAGCAGGGCCAGCCCGAGCAGCAGCACGCCGCCCGAGGCGCTGGCCTTGGCGATGCGCGCGGCCCGGGTGCCGAGCTTGTCGGTGAGCAGGGTCACCGCAAAGTCCAGCCGCAGCCGCGTCATCGCCGACGCACCGAAGAAGGTGAGCCAGACCACGCAGTACACCGAGGCCTCGTCCACCCAGTAGAGCGGAAAGCCGCCATAGCGCGTGACCACGTTCAGCAGCACCAGCACGATGAGCAAGCCCATGAGGCTGCTGAGCAGGTGGCGCTCGCAGCGCAGGACGAAGTCCGACGCGTCGAGCACGCGGCGGGACAGGCCGCCGCTTTCTTTCAAGGCGTTGTCTTGCATGGTGTTCTGGGCCTTGCAGTGCGTCGTGCGCGCGGCGATTACATGACCGACTGGTACTGCGCGGGCCGCGTGGCCAGCGCCTTGGCGACGACCTTCTCGATGAAGGCGCGCTCTTCGCCGATGAGCGGCAGGCGCGGGCGGCGCATGTGCTCGGTGCCCACGCCGACCAGCAGGTCGATGAGCTTGAGGTTCTGCACCAGCTTGGTCGACACGTCCAGGTGCAGCATCGGCGTCATCCACTGGTACAGCTTGAGCGCTTCAGCGAACTTGCCGGCCTTCATCAGGTCGTACAGCGCCACCGTCTCGCGCGGGAACGCACAGCCGACACCGGCCAGCAGGCCGTCGCAGCCCAGCGCCAGGCCTTCGTAGGCCAGGTCGTCCACGCCCAGGAACAGCTGGTAGCGGTCGCCCACCGTGTTGCGCAGGTCGGTGATGCGACGGATGTCGTCGGTGCTTTCCTTGATGGCGGCGATCCACTCGCAGTCGGCCAGCTCGACCATGTGCTGGGGCTTGAGGTCCACGCGGTAGGCCACCGGGTTGTTGTAGACCATGATGGGTTTCTGGGCCGCGTTGGCGATGGTGCGCACGTTGAGCATGGCTTCGCGCGCGTCGGCCACGTAGATCACCGAGGGCATGACCATGTAGCCGGCCACGCCCAGCTTGTTGGCCCCGTCCACGTAGCGCAGGGCTTCGCGGGTGCTGGTCTCCGACACGTTGGCCAGCACGGGGATGCGGCCGTCGGCGGCTTCCAGGGCGATCTTCGCGACCTGCAGTTTTTCTTCCAGCGTGAGCGTGCTGGCTTCGCCCAGCGAGCCGCAGGTGACGAGGCCGTGGATGCCGTTGCGGATCTGGAAGTCGATGTGGCGGGCGGTGCCCTCGGCGTCGATGCTTTCGTCGGCGTGGAACTTGGTGGTGATGGCGGGGAAGATGCCTTGCCAGCGGGGATTGCTCATGGGTGTGTACCTCGAAAAAAAGAAGAAAAGGGCGCTGCGGACAGCGGTCGAAACCAGGGCTTGAAGGCTTGGTTTTTAAATATATTAGTAAGATATGAGAAATATCTGCTCAGGGTATTAGCAGATTGCATGCCAGCCGAAATGGTGGTTGGAGGCTTCTGGAAAGGGCGTTCGGGCGTCTGGAAGCACCGCCTTGGCGCACCCCGTGCCTCACGATGCAGCGGACGAAAAAAAGCCCCGCAGCGGCGAACGCGGCGGGGCGTGCGGCTGGCGCCGGCGCGGTGCTCAGCTCGGCGTCGTCGCCCCGAAGCCCAGCCAGTACGGATCGCCCACGCGCTTGCCCACGCTGCTGGCGGCGTCGCGCACGGTGGCGCCGAAGCGCTCCACCAGCGCTGCCGACAGCTGCTCCGCGGGCAGCGCGATGCCGAAGGCGTAGGTCTGGCGCGTGGCGGGGTCGAGCACCGCCGACGAGATGCCCGCCACGTTGGTCACGTATTCGCCGCGCGACAGGGCCCAGCCGGTGTCGCGGATCACGGCCAGGCGCGCCAGCAGGTCCTTGCGCGTCTTCGGTGCGTGGCCGCGGCCCTGGTCGAGCTTGGTGCCGATCAGGGCGCCCACTTCGTCGTCGTCCAGGCGGGCCAGCAGCGCGCGGCCCATGGCGCTGGAGTAGGCGGGCGCGCGGCTGCCCGGCGGCGTGTAGATCTGCAGCGCGCCGGCGCCGGTGCGCATCTGGATCACCAGCGTGTCGGTGCCGTCGAGCACGTTGATGTAGCCCGTGCAGCCCGTCTCGCGCACCAGCGCGTCGAGCGCTTCCTCGACCAGCGAGGCCGTGTTGCGCGAGGCGCGGAAGTGGTACGAGGCTTCCATGATCACGCCGCCCGGGCGGTAGGCGCGCGTGGCCGCGTCGCGGTCCAGGAAGCCGTAGCCGGCCATCATGCTCAGCGTGCGCGAAGCGGAGCTCTTGGGCAGGCCCAGCTCGGTCACGACGTCCGTCACCGTGATGTCGCGGCGCAGCCGCGCGATCAGCTTCAGGACGTCCATGGCGTTGGCAAGGGTGCTCATCGTGTTCGATAGGTTGGGGTGGGAATCATAGGTTCGGCGCCAGTGCGTCTTTTCGGCCGACCCGGGTGAACGCCCGCTTGACAGCCGAAAGTACGGTTTTATCATTCAGTTCAAGTTTATTGGACATGGTTCCAAAATATGGAACTAACAAGGAATGACCATGCACCATGAAGTGACCGCCGTCGCGCCGCTGGAAGACAAGGGCGCCGGGCACACCGCATTGCCGCCGGCCGCGCTGCATCCCAAGGCGCTCGCGCCCGCCAACCTGATCCTCACGGTGGTGCTGAGCGTGTTCGGCGCCATCGTCGGCATCCAGATGCTGGCGAGCCTGGGCATCACGCCGAGCACCTCGCTGATCGGCGCGCTCGCGGCCATGACCTTGGCGCGCGTGCCGCTGGCCATGTTCCGGGGCTTTCGCTCGGTGCATGCGCAGAACCTGGCGCAGACGAGCATCTCGTCGGCCACCTTCGGCGCGGCCAACAGCCTCTTCTTGCCGATCGGCATTCCCTTCCTGTTCGGCCTGCCGCAGATGGTGGTGCCGATGCTCATCGGCGTGAGCCTGGCGATGCTGCTCGACGCCTGGCTGCTGTACCGCATGTTCGACACGCCCGCCTTCCCGGCGAAGAACCCGTGGCCGCTGGGCATCGCCGCGGCCGAGGCGATCAAGGCGGGCGACGGCGGCGGCAAGCAGGCCTGGCTGCTGCTGGGCGGGCTGGCCACCGGCGTGGCGGGCGCGGTGTTCAAGCTGCCGATGTCGGCCTTCGGCGTGGCGCTGATCGGCGGGCTGGGCGCCATGACCGCCTTCGGCATCGGGCTGCTGGTGCGCGGCTACTCGGCGCCGCTGTTCGGCTTCGACATCGGCACGCGCTACGTGCCGCACGGGATGATGATCGGCGCCGGCCTCGTCGCGCTGGTGCAGGTGGCGCGCGTGGTGCTGAAGAAGCACGGGCGCGCGGCCGACACTGACAGCACCGCCGCGACGACAGAGGCGCTGGCCGAGGCGCGCGGCGCCAGCGTGCTCGGCCGCTCGCTCAAGCTGGGCGGCGCGGGCTACCTCGCGATCATGGTGCTGCTGTGCGCGGGCACCGGCATCTACACCGGCATGTCGCCGGGCATGCTGGCCTTGTTCATCGTGTACGGCACCTTCGCGGCCTTCGTGCACGAACTCATCGTGGGCATCGCGGCCATGCACTCGGGCTGGTTCCCGGCCTTCGCGGTGGCGCTGATCTCGCTGCTGCTGGGCATCCTGATCGGCTTTCCGCCCGAGGCGCTGGTGGTGCTGGCCGGCTTCTCGGCCGCCACCGGCCCGGCCTTTGCCGACATGGGCTACGACCTCAAGGCCGGCCACCTGCTGCGCGGCGAGGCCTCGGGCTCGGCCTTCGAACTCGAAGGCCGGCGCGAACAGATGATCGCCGGCATGGTCGGCTTCGGCGTGGCGATCGTGGTGGTCGCCTGCGCCTACCCGCTGTTCTTCGCCAACCACCAGACCGCGCCGATCAACGCCGCCTACGTGGCCGCGATCAAGGCCGGCATCTCGGGCGAGACCGCGCGCAACCTCGCGCTGTGGGCCGTGCCCGGCGCGCTGCTGCAGCTGGCGGGCGGGCCGCGCCAGCAACTCGGCGTGCTGTTCGCCACCGGCCTGCTCATCGCCAGCCCGATGGCCGGCTGGATGGTCGCGGCCGGCATTGCCTGCCGGCTCGCGGTGCATGCCGTGCTCGGCGCCGCCGCGCGCGAACGGCTCGAGGTGTTCGCCGGCGGCGTGATCGCGGGCGATGCGCTCTACAGCTTCTTCTCGGGCGCGGTGAAGAGCCTGCGCAAGTAGTTCTCCTTCTTTCCTTTCATCACACACACAGGAATCGAATCCATGAAACGCAATCTGACCAGTGACGACGTCCGCGCGGCCATCTGGGGCGGCGCCATCCTCGGCGGCGGGGGCGGCGGGCTCATCGCGGCCGGCGAGCGCGCCGCAGGGCTGGCGCTGCAGGTCGGCACGCCGCAGCTGTGGAGCGTCGACGAGTTCGACGAAGCCGCGCTCACCGCCACCATGGCCCTGGTCGGTGCGCCGGCCGCGCCCGATCCGCATGTGCAGCCGGCGCACCTGCTGCGCACGCTGGAGCTGCTGCGGCGCGAGCTGCCGGCGGGCCAGAAGCTGGTCGCGCTGCATGCCAACGAGAACGGCGCCGAGACCACGGTCAACGGCTGGTTCCACGCCGCCATGACCGGCCTGCCCGTGATCGACCTCGCGTGCAACGGCCGCGCCCACCCCTCGAGCGTGATGGGCGCACTGGGCCTGCACACCGAGCCCGACTACCTCTCGGTGCAGGCCTACGCGGGCGGCGAGCCGCACCGCTACGTGGAAGGCGTGGTGTCGGGCCGGCTCGAGCAGACCTCGGCCGTGGTGCGCCGCGCCTCGGTGGAGGCGGGCGGCCTCGTGGCGGTGGCGCGCAACCCCGTGACCGTGGGCTACGCACGCCAGCACGGTGCGCCGGGCGCCATCAGCCACGCCATCGCGCTGGGCCAGACCTTCCTGGACGGCGGCGTCGATGCCGTGGCCCGTTCGCTCGACGGCCGCCTCGTCGCCGAAGGCACGGTGCGCAGCTACCGCTGCGAGCAGCAGGAAGGGCTGGATGTCGGCGTGGTCGAGCTCGACGACGCGGCCGGCACCACGCTGCGCTTCATCAACGAGTACATGCTGCTGGCGCAGGGCGGCGAGCGCATCGCACGCTTTCCCGACCTGATCATGACCTTCTCGGACGACGGCCAGCCCGTGGTGTCGGCCCACGTGCGCCAGGGCGCGCGGCTGCGCGTGCTGGTGGCGCCGCGCGCGCGGCTGCTGCTGTCGCGCACCATGTTCATGCCCGAGCTGTACCGCCCGCTCGAGAAGTCGCTGGGCGAAGCCTTCGCGCCGGCCTGAACGGAGACACGACATGGCACTGCGCATCCGCTGGATCCGGGCCGTCGGCAACGACACCTACAACGCGCGCTTCGCGCAAGAGTTCGCGCAGGTGAAGAACCCCGGCACCGAGGTCGAGGTGGTGTCGCTGCGCAACGCCTCGGTGCAGCACCACGTCGAGTACCAGAGCTACGAGGCGCTGCTGGGCGCCGACATCGTGCGCGCCGTGCGCGACACCGCGCAGCAGGGCTTCGACGCCGTGGTGGTCGGCTGCTTCTACGACCCGGTGCTGATCGAGGCGCGCGAGATCTCGGGCCAGACCGTGGTGGTCGCGCCCTGCCAAGCCTCGTTCGAAATCGCGTCGAATCTGGCACAGAAGGTGTCGGTGATCGTGGGGCGGCGCAAGTGGGTGCCGCGCATCGAGGCGCGCGTGCGCGAGTACGGCCACGCGCACCTGATCGCCTCGTTCCGCGCGCTGGAGCTCGGCGTGGAAGATTTCCAGCGCGACCGCGACGAGACCGTGCGCCGCATGATCGCGCAGGGCCGCCGCGCCATCGACGAGGACGGCGCCGAGGCGCTCATCCTCGGCTGCACGCTCGAGTTCGGCTTCTACCGCCAGCTGCAGGACGCGCTGGGCGTGCCCGTCATCGATTCGGCGCTGGCGGCCTTCAAGCGTGCCGAGGCGCTGGCCGACATGAAACAGCGTTTCGATTGGAAGCCCAGCCGCGTCGGCGGCTGCGAGCCACCGCCCGAAGACAGGGAACTGCTGGCTTGGAACGTGTTCGATCCGGCCGACGTGCCGGTGGTGTCGCCTGTCCACGCCTGAACACGGCCATCCATGAAAAACGCCCCGCCGCGGAGACCGCGACGGGGCGTTGTTGTTTCAAGGAAGAAACGTCAGGCTCAGTCCTGCGCCTTCACCTTCGCCACGGCCAGTGCCGTCATGTTGATGATGCGGCGCACCGTCGCCGAAGGCGTCAGCACGTGGGCCGAGCTCGCGGCGCCCAGCAGGATCGGGCCCACCGTGATGCCGTTCGCGCCCGTCATCTTCAGCACGTTGTAGAGGATGTGGGCCGAGTCGAGGTTCGGGCACACCAGCAGGTTGGCCTCGCCGGAGAGCGTGGTCTCGGGCAGCGCGGTGCGGCGGATCTCGTCGGACAGCGCGGCGTCGCCGTGCATTTCGCCGTCGCACTCGATGTCGGGTGCCATCTGCGAGAACAGGTCGCGCGCCAGGCGCATCTTGCGCGCCGAACCGCGGCTGGAGGTGCCGTAGTTCGAGTGCGAGAGGAAGGCCACCTTCGGCGGCAGGCCGAAGCGGCGCACTTCTTCGGCGGCCATCACGGCGATGCTGGCCAGCAGTTCGGCGCTCGGGTCTTCGTTCACGTTGGTGTCGGTGATGAACACCGTGCGCTTCTCGAGCGTGAGCGCGTTCAGCGTGGCGAAGCCGGGCGCGCCGCGCTTCAGGCCGATCAGGTTGCGGATGTGCTCCAGGTGCACGTCGAAGCGCCCGACCAGGCCGCAGATCATCGCGTCAGCGTCGCCCAGGTGCAGCATCAGCGCGGCGATGGTGGTGTTGGAGCGGCGCACCATGGTCTTGGCGGCTTCGGGCGTGACGCCGCGGCGGCCCATGAGCTTGTGGAAGCTCTCCCAGTAGGTGCGAAAGCGCGGATCGTCCTCGGGGTTCACGATCTCGAAGTCGACACCCGAACGGATGTGCAGGCCGGCCTTCTGGATGCGGGCCTCGATCACGGCGGGGCGGCCTACCAGGATGGGCTGGGCCAGGCCTTCGTCGACCGCCCACTGCGCGGCACGCAGCACGCGTTCGTCCTCGCCCTCGGCGTAGGCCACGCGCTTGGTGGTGGAGATCTTGGCGGCGCTGAACACCGGGCGCATGAACATGCCCGTCTGGTAGACGAAGCGCGTCAGGTGCTGGCGGTAGGCCTCCATGTCTTCGATCGGGCGCGAGGCCACGCCCGAGGCGGCGGCTGCCTTGGCCACGGCCGGCGCGATGCGCAGGATCAGGCGCGAGTCGAAGGGCTTCGGAATGATGTAGTCGGGGCCGAAGGCCAGCTCCTGGCCGGCGTAGGCGGTGGCCACTTCTTCGCTGATGTCGGCCTTGGTGAGGTCGGCGATCTCGCGCACGCAGGCCAGCTTCATTTCTTCCGTGATCTTGCTCGCGCCGCAGTCGAGCGCGCCGCGGAAGATGTACGGGAAGCACAGCACGTTGTTGACCTGGTTCGGGTAGTCCGAACGGCCCGTGGCAATGATGCAGTCGGGGCGCACGGCCTTGGCCAGCTCGGGGCGGATTTCAGGCTCGGGGTTGGCCAGCGCCAGGATGATCGGCTGCGTGCCCATGGTCTTGACCATCTCGGCGCTCATGACGCCGGGGGCCGAGCAGCCCAGGAACACGTCGGCGTCCTTCACCACGTCGGCCAGGGTGCGCGCACCGGTGTCCTTCTGGGCGTAGCGGGCCTTCGATTCGTCGAAGCCGCCCGCGCGGCCCATGTAGATCAGGCCCTTGGAGTCGCAGGCGTAGATGTTGGCGGGCTTGGCGCCCAGGCCGACCATCACGTCCAGGCAGGCGATGGCGGCAGCGCCGGCGCCCGAGACGGCGATCTTCACGTCTTCGATCTTCTTGCCGACCAGTTCCAGGCCGTTGAGCAATGCTGCGGCCGAGATGATGGCCGTGCCGTGCTGGTCGTCGTGGAACACCGGGATGTTCATGCGCTCGCGCAGCTTCTTCTCGATGTAGAAGCACTCGGGCGCCTTGATGTCCTCGAGGTTGATGCCGCCCAGCGTGGGCTCCAGCGCCGCGATGATGTCGACCAGCTTGTCGGGGTCGTTCTCGGCCAGCTCGATGTCGAACACGTCGATGCCGGCGAATTTCTTGAACAGGCAGCCTTTGCCTTCCATCACGGGCTTGGAGGCCAGCGGGCCGATGTTGCCCAGGCCCAGCACGGCGGTGCCGTTGGTGATGACGCCCACGAGGTTGCCGCGGGCGGTGTATTCGGCCGCGAGCGCGGGATCTTCCGCAATGTCGAGGCAGGGGTAGGCCACGCCCGGCGAGTAAGCCAGCGACAGGTCGCGCTGGTTCAGCAGGGGCTTGGTGGGGGTGATCGAGATCTTGCCCTTGACGGGCGAGCGGTGGTATTCGCGCGCTGCTTCTCGAAGTGCTTCTTCAGCGGGGGACAGGGATGCAGCCATTTGAAAAGTCTCCTAGGTTCTGGCGGGCAATGAGGCTACCGCAAAAGCGCGGCCTCTTCTCTCGGGGGGAACGACGAGACCCTCTATCTTCCGCCTGATCGAGAGGGTCTGCCGACTCGCTAAACTTCAACACCCCTGTTTCCGGGGGGCAAATCCGTGCCGCACGGGCGGTGCGGCGAACCAACGTCCACAAGCACAGAACAACACGGAGGGACATCGAATGACACCCGGACCTTTCACCGGCACCGAGCCGGACGTCGTGGTCATCGGCGGAGGCCCTTCGGGCTCCACGGTGGCCGCCTTGCTCGCAGACAAGGGCCACGACGTGGTGCTGCTCGAGAAGGCGCAGCATCCGCGCTTTCACATCGGCGAATCCTTGCTGCCGATGAACATGCCGCTGTTCGACCGGCTCGGCGTGCGCACCGAGGTCGAGGCCATCGGCCTGCGCAAGCACGGCGCCGAATTCGTCTCGCCCTGGCACGACCACACCAGCCATTTCGACTTCGGCCAGGCGATGGACAAGAGCTTTCCCTATGCCGTGCATGTGCGCCGTTCGGAATTCGACGAGCTGCTGTTCCGCCACGCCGGCAAGCGCGGCGCGCGCACCTTCGAGGGCCGGCGCGTCACCGGCGTCGACATGGACGCCGGCAAGGGCACGCCCGACAACCGCCCGCTGGTGAAGGTCAAGGCCGACGACGGCACCGAGACCGAATGGCGCCCGCGCTTCGTGATCGACGCCAGCGGGCGCGACACGCTGCTGTCGAACCAGTTCGACGCCAAGCAGCGCAACCGCAAGCATGCGAGCGCGGCGCTGTACGGCCACTTCGCCAACGCCGAGCGCCGGCCGGGCCGCTTCGAGGGCAACATCTCGCTCTTCTGGTTCGACCACGGCTGGTTCTGGTACATCCCGCTGAAGGACGGCACCGTGAGCGTCGGCGCCGTGGCCTCGCCGGCCTACTTCAAGCGGCGCCAGGGCGCGTCGCTCGAAGACTTCCTGATGCAGACCATCGCGCTGGCGCCCAAGCTGGCTGCGCGGCTGAAGAACGCCACGCTCATGGAAGGCGCCACCACCACCGGCAACTACGCCTACGACTCCAAGTTCTGCCGCGGCGACCGCTTCATGATGGTGGGTGACGCCTATGCTTTCGTCGACCCGATGTTCTCCTCGGGCGTGTACCTGGCGATGAACAGCGGCTTCGAGGCCGCGACCTGCGCTGACCACTGGCTCAAGGGCGAGGCGAAGGAGGCCGAGAAGGCCTTCCGCCATTACGAGAAGGTGATGAAGCACGGGCCGAAGATGTTCTCGTGGTTCATCTACCGCATCACCTCGCCCGCCATCCGCCGCCTGTTCATGGCGCCGCGCAACATCTGGCGCATGCAGGAGGCGCTGCTGTCCATCCTGGCCGGCGACCTGTTCCGCAACACGCCCATCGGGCCGCGCTTCTGGGGGTTCAAGGTGACGTACTACGCGTCGTGCATCGGCATCCTGCCGCAGGCCGTGAAGACCTGGGCATGGCGCCGGCGCAATCTGAAAGAGTCTCTGGAAGCGGCAAAGACCTAGTTTCAGTCGGGAGTCACGGTGTGCTGGGCGAGGGCTTCGAGGGCCTTCACCAGCGCCGAGTGGTCCAGCTGGCCGTAGCCCATCGCCGCGCAGGCGTTCATCAGCTGCGCTGCGTTCGCGGTCTGCGGCAGCGCCACGCCCAGCGAACGGGCGCTCTGCATCGCCAGGTTCAGGTCCTTCTGGTGCAGCGCGATGCGGAAGCCCGGCGCGAAGGTGCGCTTGATCATGCGTTCGCCGTGCACTTCGAGGATGCGCGAGCTGGCAAAGCCGCCCATCAGCGCCTGGCGCACCTTGGCCGGGTCGGCGCCGGCCTTCGAGGCGAACACCAGCGCTTCGCTCACCGCGGCGATGTTCAGCGCCACGATGATCTGGTTGGCCACCTTGCAGACCTGGCCGTCGCCCGCGCCGCCCACCAGCGTCACGTTCTTGCCCATCTTGTCCAGCAGCGGCTTCACGCGGCCGAAGGTGCCTTCGTCGCTGCCGCACATGATCGTCAGGCTCGCGGCCTTGGCGCCCACTTCGCCGCCCGAGACCGGCGCGTCGATGTAGCCGGCGCCCAGTGCCACGATGCGGCGTGCAAATTCCTTGGTGGCGATCGGGTCGATGGAGCTGCAGTCCACCACGATCTTGCCCTGCGAACCCTTCAGGCCGTCGGCCACGCCTTCCGCACCCGGTGCGCCGAACAGCACTTTTTCCACGTCAGGGGTGTCGGGCACCATGATGAAGATGATGTCGGCCTTGCGCGCCACTTCGGCGGCCGAGCCGCAGATGGTGGCCTTCGAGACGAAGGGCTCCGGCGTGTTGCCGTGCGTGTTCACGAAGAGCGTGTGGCCTGCGTCGAGCAGGTGGCCCGCCATGGGCGCGCCCATGATGCCCAGGCCGATGAATCCGATTTTTTGTGCAGTTGCTGCGGTGGTCATGTCTCTGTTTCCTTCGTGAACGTTCATTGCTTCTTCGTGAGGGCTTCGCGCCAGCCCAGGCCTTCCACCGTGGTGGCGCGGGGCTTGTATTCGCAGCCGATCCAGCCGTCGTAGCCCAGCGCATCGATGTGCTGGAACAGCCACGGGTAGTTGATCTCGCCCGTGCCCGGCTCGCCGCGGCCCGGGTTGTCGGCCAGCTGGATGTGGCCGATGCGCGCCAGCTGCTTGGTGAGCGTGTTGCCCAGCTCGCCTTCCATGCGCTGTGCGTGGTAGATGTCGTACTGCACGCGCAGGTTGTCCGAGCCCACCTCGTCGATCAGCGCCAGCGCCTGGTCGGTGCGCGTGAGAAAGAAGCCGGGAATGTCGAAGGTGTTGATCGGCTCGATCAGCAGGCGCAGGCCCGCGGCTTCGAGTTCGCGCGCTGCCAGGCGCAGGTTCTCGACCACGGTCTTGTGGGCGGCGTCGGTGCTCACGCCCGCCGGCACCTTGCCGACCAGGCAGTTGAGCTGCGGGCAGCCCAGCGCCGTGGCGTAGTCGATGGCCAGCGCGATGCCTTCGCGGAACTCGCCGGTGCGGTCCGGGTGGCAGGCGATGCCGCGCTCGCCCTTGTCCCAGTCGCCGGCCGGCAGGTTGTGCAGCACCTGCTGCAGGCCGTTGGTGCGCAGGGCGGCCGTGAGTTCCTTCTTGTCGAAGGGGTAGGGGAAGAGGTACTCCACCGCCTCGAAGCCGGCCTTGGCGGCCGCCTCGAAGCGCTGCATGAACGGCAGCTCGGTGAAGAGCATCGTGAGATTGGCTGCGAACTTGGGCATGTCTCTTGTCTCCTCGGTCAGTCCAGCATCGCCACCGCGAGGGCGGTCGGTGCGTCGGCCGTGCTTTCGGCCAGCGGTTCGAATTCGTTGATGGCGTCGATCTCGGTGCCCATCGCGATGTTGGTCACGCGCTCCAGCATCACCTCGATGACCACCGGCACCTGGAACTCGGCCATGAGCGCCTCGGCGCGGGCGATGGCGGGCGCCATCTCTTCCTGCTTGTGCACGCGGATCGCCTTGCAGCCCAGGCCCTCGACCACCTTGAGGTGATCGACGCCGTAGCTGCCTTCGATGCCGGCGTCGGCCGGTGCGTTGATGTTGTCGAAGGCCAGCTGCACGCAGTAGTCCATCTCGAAGCCGCGCTGCGACTGGCGGATCAGGCCGAGGTAGGAGTTGTTGACCACGATGTGCAGGTAGGGCAGCTTGAACTGCGCGCCCACGGCCAGCTCTTCGATCATGAACTGGAAGTCGTAGTCGCCCGAGAGCGCGACGATCTTGCGCGTCGGGTCGGCGGCGCGCACGCCCAGCGCGGCGGGGATGGTCCAGCCCAGCGGGCCGGCCTGGCCGCAGTTGATCCAGTGGCGCGGGTTGTACACGTGCAGGAACTGCGCAGCCGCGATCTGCGACAGGCCGATGGTGCTCACGTAGCAGGTGTCGCGCTCCAGGTGGTTGTTCATGCACTGGTACACGCGCTGCGGCTTCATCGGCACGGTGTCGAAGTTGGTCTTGCGCAGCAAGGTCTTCTTGCGCTCGCGGCATTCGCCGGCCCAGGCGCCACGGTCGGTGAGCTTGCCGGCGGCCTTCATTTCCTCGGCCACTTCGACGAAGAGCTCGAGCGCGGCCTTGGCGTCGGAGACGATGCCGAAGTCGGGCGTGAACACGCGGCCGATCTGCGTGGGCTCGATGTCCACATGCACGAAGGTGCGGCCCTTGGTGTAGACGTCGACCGAGCCGGTGTGGCGGTTGGCCCAGCGGTTGCCGATGCCCAGCACGAAGTCCGAAGCGAGCACGGTGGCGTTGCCGTAGCGGTGGCTGGTCTGCAGGCCGCACATGCCGGCCATCAGCGGATGGTCGTCGGGAATGGCGCCCCAGCCCATGAGCGTGGGGATCACCGGCACGCCGGTGGCTTCGGCAAAGCGCACGAGCAGGTCGGAGGCGTCGGCGTTGATGATGCCGCCGCCGGCCACGATCAGCGGGCGCTCGGCCGCCTGCATCATGCCGATGGCCTTCTCGATCTGGGCGCGCGTGGCGGCCGGCTTGTAGGGCTTGAGGGGCTCGTAGGCGTCGATGTCGAACTCGATCTGCGCCATCTGCACGTCGAAGGGCAGGTCGATGAGCACGGGGCCCGGGCGGCCCGAGCGCATGAGGTGGAAGGCCTGCTGGAACACCTGCGGCACCTGGCCGGGTTCGCGCACGGTGACCGACCACTTGGTGACGGGCTTGGAGATCGACTCGATGTCGACCGCCTGGAAGTCTTCCTTGTACAGGCGGGCGCGCGGCGCCTGGCCGGTGATGCAGAGAATGGGAATGGAATCGGCCCAGGCCGAGTACAGGCCCGTGATCATGTCGGTGCCCGCCGGGCCCGAGGTGCCGATGCACACGCCGATGTTGCCGGCCACGGCGCGGGTGTAGCCCTCGGCCATGTGCGAGGCGCCCTCGACGTGGCGCGCGAGGATGTGCGAGATGCTGCCGCGCTGGCGCAGGGCCGAGTACAGCGGGTTGATTGCCGCGCCCGGCACGCCGAAGGCCTGCGTGACGCCTTCTTTTTCCATCACCAGAACTGCGGCCTGGACCGCTGTCATCTTTGCCATTTGAAAGTCTCCTTGAGGTGGCCTCACTGTAGGAAGCGGGGGGCATTCCAAGAAGACGGCTGGGGACCATAAAACCTATTCCATGGCGGAATAACTGGCTACCATCCGGCCATGGACCGTCTATTGGCAATGGAAATGTTCGTGCGCGTGGTCGAGACGGGAAGCTTCTCGAAGGCGGCGCGCGAGTTCAACACCACGCAACCCACCGTGACCAAGCAGGTCGCGGCCACGGAGGCGCGCCTGAAGGTGCGGCTGCTCAACCGCAACACGCGCGGCGTGAGCCTCACGGAGCCGGGCGCGCTGTACTACGAGAAGTGCAAGACCATCGTGCGCGACGCCGAGGAGGCCGACAGCATCGTGCAGCTGCGGCAGAACCAGGCGCAGGGCCTCTTGCGCGTGGGCACGTCGGTGGCCTTCGGGCGGCGCGTGGTGGTGCCGCTGGCGCTGGAGTACATGCGCCGGCATCCGCAGGTGCAGCTGGACCTGAGCTTCGAGGATCGCTACGTCGACCTCATCGCGCAGGGCATCGACGTCGCGATCCGCATGGGCAAGCTGGCCGATTCGTCACTGGGCGCGCGCTACCTCGGCGCGAATCCGTGGGTCATGGTGGCGTCGCCGGCCTACCTGAAGAAGCACGGCACGCCCAAGCGCGCGCAGGACCTGAGCGCGCATGTGGCGCTGATCTACAGCAGCGTGGTGGGCGACGAGTTCTGGCGCATGCACACGCCCAAGGGCGATCCGGTGACGGTGCCGGTGTCGGGGCGCTTCCGGTCGAACAACCTGTCGGCGGTGCTGGCCGCGGCGCGCGACGGGTTGGGCATTGCGTTGATGCCGCGCTATGTGGCGAGCGAGTCGCTGGCGGCGGGGAAGGTGAACGCCGTCCTTGGGGACCATGCGCTGCCTGAGCAGGAGATTCACGCGGTCTTTCCTTCGCCCAAGTTGGTGCCTGGGAAGGTGTCGGGGTTCGTGGCGTTTCTGCAGGGGCGGTTTGATGAGGGGTGGTGGGACGCCTGACGGGGTTTGTTCAGGGCGCGTGCACAGGACATCGGGTACTCCCCTCCGCGAATGTCCCCCGGGGCTGCGCCCCTCCTCCTTGATTTCGCTGCGGGGAGCACCCAATGCCCTGCGCACAGGGCACGCTGTGGGTGTTCGCCCAGTGTGAACGGCGGCCGTCAGGCTGCAAGCCGTTGTGCCGCTCGCCCTGCAGGCCGGGCCAATCCCAGGTGATCGCGCAGCGTGCGCCCCTCGTATTCCGTGCGAAAGAGCCCGCGCTTCTGCAGGATCGGCACCACGCCGTCCACGAAGTCCTGCAGCCCGTGCGGCAGCGCATCGGGCATCAGGTTGAACCCGTCCGCCGCGCCACCCCTGAACCAATGCTCGATGTCGTCGGCGATCTGCTCGGGCGTGCCCACGATCACGCGGTGCCCGCCGCCGCCTGCGAGTTCGCGGATCAGCTGGCGCACCGTGTAGCCGTGCGTGCGACCGGCCGCGACCACGGCGTTGAAGAAGGTGTGGTTGCCGTTGCCATTGCCGGGCAGCGGCAGGTCGTCGGGCAGGCGCTCGTCGAGCTTGAGGCGGTCGGGCGTGATGCCCAGCGTGCCGGCCAGGCGCGTGAGGCTGTAGTCCCACGGGATCAGGTCGACCAGCGCATCGCGGCGGCGAAGCGCCTGCGCTTCGGTGGCGCCGACGATGGTGGTGAGGCCGGCCAGCACCTTCACTGCGTCGGGGCCGCGGCCCAGCTCGGCGGCGCGGGTCTTGAGGGCGCGTGCGTAGGCCTGCGATTCTTCGAACGATTGCGAGGCGGAGAACACGGCTTCGGCATGGCGCGACGCGAGCTCGCGCCCGTCGGCCGAGGCGCCGGCCTGCACCAGCACCGGGTGGCCTTGCGGCGGGCGCGGCAGGTTGAGCGGGCCCTGCACCGCGAAGTGCTCGCCGCGGTGCGCGAGGGCATGCACCTTGGCGGGGTCGATGAAGCGGCCGGCGGCCTTGTCGCCAACGAAGGCGTCGTCTTCCCAGCTGTCCCACAGCGCCTTGACGATGTCGGCGAACTCCGAGGCGCGGGCGTAGCGCTTGGCGTGGTCGGGCGTGGTGTCCAGGCCGAAGTTGCGCGCCGAGGGCAGGTCGGCCGTGGTCACCATGTTCCAGCCGGCACGGCCGGCGCTCACGTGGTCGAGCGTGGCGAAGCGGCGCGCGAGGTTGTAGGGCTCGTTGTAGCTGGTGGAGGCGGTGGCGATGAGCCCGATGTGCGTGGTCGCGGCGGCCACGCAGGCCAGCAGGATGGTGGGCTCCAGCGCGGTGATCGGGCGGAAATGGATCTGGTCGACGATGGCGGCGTTGTCGGCCAGGAACACGGCGTCGAGCTTGGCGGCCTCGGCGATCTGCGCGGTGCGGATGTAGTGCTGGATGTCGGCGAACGCCCACGGGGCGCTCTCGGGCAGGCGCCAGGCCGAGGGCACGAAGCCCGAATGCAGGATGTTGACGTTGAGGTGCAGCTGCCTGCGCGGCGCGGTGGTGTTGTTGCTCATTGGTTGAAATAGTCCGGCAGCCGGTAGCCCGCCCACACGGGGTTGGCCTTGAAGAACGTCTGGAACGCGGGCGACTGGTAGGCGGTGGCAATGTCCTTCGCGAACTTCGCGTGTTCGTTGCTGCGCTTGACGGCCACCACGTTGACGTAGGGCAGCGTCATGTCTTCGAGCTTCAGCGCCTCGGTGAGCTTCAGGCCCGAGGCCACGGCGAAGTTGCCCTGCACGGCCGCGAGGTCGGCATCGGCCAGCGAGCGCGGCGCCTGCGCGGCGTCCAGCGGCACGATCTTCAGCCGCTTGGGGTTGCTCGCGATGTCGCGCTCCGACACGCTCAGCGGGCTCACGCCCGGCTTGAGCGTGACCCAGCCGATGGTCGCGAGGATGTTGAGCGCGCGCGCCGCATTCACCGGGTCGGCGGGCAGCGTGACGGTGGCGCCGTCGGGCACGGCGTCGAGCGTCTTGTGGCGGCGCGAATACAGGCCCATGGGCGGCGTCGGCACGTGCACCACGGGCACGAGGTCGAAGCCCTGCTGCTTGTTGGTGGCGTTCAGGTACAGCGAGTGCTGGAAGATGTTGGCGTCGATCTGGCCGCGCTCCACGGCGTCGTTGGGCTGCACGCCCTGGCTGAACTCGACGTACTTGATGCTGTAGCCCAGCTTCTTCAGCTGGGGCTCGATGCCGTGGGTGAAGGCGTCGCGGTAGGGGCCCGGCATGAAGCCGACGCGCAGGTCGTCCGCGCGGGCGGGAGAAAGCAGCAGCAGGCTCAGTGCGAGCCCGCCGGACAGCGGGGCAAGGCGGCGCAGCCACGAGGGGGCGCGCGAAAGGGAAGGCATGGCGACAACTCCGGGAGACGGCAAGGGGAGTCGGGCACTCTAGGACGCAGGCCGCGCGCTGCGAACGAAGATTTGCGCGCTTGCATATCCGCAGGCCGGATAAACCGCGCCGGCTTTTGTAGGATGCGCCCCATGACCCTGCACATCGGAATCGTCGGCTGCTCCGCCGAAGGCGCGGCCCTTTGCTACAAGACCATCTGCATCGAGGGCGCGGCGCTGCTCGGCCCGCACGCGCACCCCGAGGTGTCGATGCACACGCCCTCGCTCGCGGAGTACACGCGCTGCCTGGACGCGGGCGACCTGGCGGGCGTGGGCGAGTTGATGCTCGGCTCCGCGCACAAGCTCGCCGCGGCGGGCGCGGATTTCCTGATCTGCCCCGACAACACCATCCACCAGGCCTTCGACCACGTGGCGCCGCGTTCGCCGCGGCCCTGGCTGCACATCGCCGAGGTGGTGGCCGACGAGGCCGTGCGGCGGGGTTTTCGCCGCATCGGCATCACGGGCACGCGCTGGCTGACCGACAGCGAGGTGTATCCCGAGAAGCTCTCGGCGCGCGGCCTCGAATATGTTCGCCCCACCGTCGAAGAGCGCGCCGAGATCGGCCGGATCATCATGGACGAGCTGGTCTGCGGCATCTTCAAGCCCGAGGCCGTGGCCACCTTCCAGCGCGTGATGCAGCGCCTGAAGGACGCCGAGGGCTGTGACGCGGTCGTGCTCGGCTGCACCGAGATTCCGCTGATCATGAGCGACGCGAATTCGCCGCTGCCGACGCTCGATTCGACGCGGCTCCTGGCGCGTGCGGCCTTGCGCCGCGCGACCGGTGGCGGCAAGTAAGCCGGTGCGCTTCTTCGCGGCCTGCCTCGCGGCGGTTTGCCTGCTGCTCGCAGGCGCATGCACGGCGCCTGCTGCCCGTCATGCAGACGAGGTCGTCTTTCCGCTCTCGTCGTGGGAGGCGATTCCCCGTTCGCAGCTGAGCACCGCGTGCAGCCGCGAGCTCGACGCAACCCGTGCGTATCTGAAGACCCTGGACACCACCGCCCTGATGGCGGTGCGGGACGGGCGCGTGCTGTTCAGCGACGGCCCGGTGGACGCCGTCAGCATCGTGTTCTCCGTGCGCAAGAGCCTGCTGTCCATGATGTACGGAAAGTACGTGGCGGACGGCACCATCGACCTGGATCGCACGCTGGCCGACCTGGGCATCGATGACCTCGGCGGACTGCTTGCCAGCGAGCGCGAGGCACGCTTGCGCGATCTGCTCACGGCGCGGTCCGGCGTCTACCACGCAGCTGCCAATGGCGGGGACGATCTTGCGTTCGCACCCGCGCGTGGATCGCAAGCGCCTGGCCGCTACTTTCTCTACAACAACTGGGATTTCAACGCCGCGGGCACCGCCTTCGAAAAACTGACCGGCCGCAGCATCTACCGGGCGTTTGCCGACGATCTGGCAGCGCCCCTGATGCTCGAGGATTTCGAGCTCGCCCGCCACCAACGCAGCGGCGACGGTGCGAAGTCCGCGCACCTGGCCTATCCGTTCTTCCTGTCGACGCGGGACATGGCGCGCCTGGGCCATCTGATGCTTCGCCAGGGCAACTGGCGCGGGCAGCAACTGGTGCCTGCGGCCTGGGTCACGCAGATCACGCAGCCCGCGACCCCGTCCGCGCAGATGCACCCGCCCCACGTGGCCAGGCGCGGGGTTGGCTATGGCTACCTGTGGTGGCTGCTGGAAGAGCCGTCGGACTCCGCGTTGAGTGGGGCGTACATGGCGTGGGGCGTGCACGGCCAGTACATCCTCGTGATCCCGCGGCGGCACATGGTGATCGCGCACAAGCGCCAGGTGCCGGTGGCGGGCAACTGGAACCCGAGCACGGTGAGACCGGAGGACTTCCTGCGCGCCGCCAGGCGGCTCGCATCGGCGCCCTGCGGCTGAGTTTCAATCGACCAGGAAGTCTTCGATCAGCTGCGCCACGCGCTGCGGCTGGTCGTGGTGCAGCATGTGGCCCGCGTCGTCGAGCTGCGCGATGCGCACCGAGGGCACGGACTTCAGCCGCTCGTGGAACTCGGCGAGCGTGTAGCGCGCCTTCCACCAGCTGTGCAGGCTGTCGTCCGAGGCCTCGACCATCAGCGTCGGTGCGGTGATGCGCGCATAGAGCGCGAGCGTTTCGTCGACGCGGAAGATGTTGGCGTTGATGATCTTGTGCGCGGCCTCGCCGAGGATCTGCCAGCGCGTGCTGCCGTCGGGCTGGGCCAGCGGCGCCGACCAGTGGCCGGCCAGCCAGTCGGCCTTGTCCTGCGTGAGGCGCGGGTTGGTCTTCATGAGGCGGCGCGCCACGCCGTCCACCGCCGAATAGCCTGCGAGCGCCTTCTCTCCGCGGTGCAGGCCCTTGAGCTCGTCGATCCACTGGCCGTAGCGCGCGGGCGCCTCGGCGGGCTGGCGCGCGGGCATGCCGAAGCCTTCGAGGTTGACGAGGCGGCGGATGCGCGCCGGGCGCACGCCCGCGTAGTGCATGGCGACGTTGCCGCCCATGCTGTGGCCCACGAGGTCGACCGGGCGGGCATCGTCACCTTCGCCGGCATAGTGGTCGAGCAGCCATTCGAGGTCGGCCAGGTAGTCGGGCAGCCAGTAGTTGTCGACGCCGCCGCCGTCGGTGAGGCCGAAGCCGCGCCAGTCGGGGGCGATGATGAAGCGGTCGTCCTTCAGCGCATCGACCACGAACTGCCAGGAGGCCGCCACGTCCATCCAGCCATGCACCAGCACCAGCGGCGGGCGCTCGCTCGACGGTTGCCCCCAGAGGCGGACGTGGTAGTTCAGGTTGCGCACGGGCACGAATTCGCTGCGCGAGGGGCGGAGGGCTTGGTACATATGGCGCTCGATGATACGGAGAGGCTGCGTCGCGCGCAGTCCGCCACAGGACAGGGCGGCGCTCGGTTTCTCGGGGCCGGGGCAGCGCCTGCCGCGCGGGCGCGCTAGCATTCCGCGCATGAAAAAGATTCCACTCGGTCAGAGCGACCTCCACGTCACCCCGATCTGCCTCGGCACCATGACTTTCGGCGAGCAGGTCGATGAGCCCACCGCCCACGCCGTCCTGGCCCGTTCGCTCGAGCGCGGCGTTGACTTCATCGACACGGCCGAGATGTACGCGGTGCCGGCAAGCAAGGAAACCTGCGGCGCGACCGAAACCATCATCGGGAACTGGTTTGCGGCCAACCCCGGCACGCGCCAGAAGATCACGCTGGCCACCAAGGTGGCCGGCCCCTCGCGCGGCATGCCCTGGGTGCGCGAAGGCACGGGCATGACGGCGGCCGACATCGAGGCCTCGTGCCACGGCAGCCTGCGCCGCCTGCAGACCGACGTGATCGACCTGTACCAGATCCACTGGCCCGAGCGCCACGTGCCGGTGTTCGGCAACATCCACTATAACCCCGAGAAGGAAACTTCGCAGACGCCGATCCACGACCAGCTCGAGGCGCTGGGCAAGCTGGTGAAGGCGGGCAAGGTGCGCACCATCGGCCTGTCGAACGAGACGCCCTACGGCGTGCACGAGTTCGTGCGGCTGGCCGAGCAGCACGGGCTGCCGCGCGTGGTGTCGGTGCAGAACGTCTACAACCTGGTGAGCCGCGCGCACGAGAACGCGCTCGACGAGACCATGCACCGGCTCGGCGTGTCGCTGCTGGCGTACTCGCCGCTGGCCTTCGGCCTGCTGACGGGCAAATACGACCAGAGCGGCATCGAGGGCCCCGACGCACCCAAGGGCGCGCGCATCTCGAGCTACGAGTCGGTGCGCAAGCAGCGCTGGGGCAAGCCCGACGCGCTGCGCGCGGCGCGGCGCTACAACCAGCTCGCACGCGACCACGGCCTGAGCCCCACGCAGCTCGCGCTGGCCTTCTGCTACACCAAGTGGCAGGTGGCGAGCACGATCATCGGCGTGACCTCGGTGGCGCAGCTCGACGAAGACCTGGACGCCTACGGCACCACGCTGTCGGCCGAGGTGCTGGCCGAGATCGACAAGATCCGCCTGGACATCCGCGACCCCGCCGCCTGACCCGAACAAGTGAGCAAGTGAGCAAGAAAGCCCACGTTTCCGAGACGCCCGCCACCCAGCTGCTGCGGGCGAACAAGGTCGCCTTCACCGAGCACCCCTACGAGTACCTGGAGCACGGCGGCGCCCAGCACAGCGCGCAGGTGCTGGGTTTCGATCCGTTCACCGTGGTCAAGACGCTGGTGATGCAGGACCAGGACGCCAAGCCGCTGATCGTGCTGATGCACGGCAACCGCACGGTCTCGACCAAGAACCTCGCGCGGCAGATCGGCGCCAAGTCGGTCGAGCCCTGCAAGCCCGAGGTGGCGCAGCGCCACAGCGGCTACATGGTGGGCGGCACCTCGCCCTTCGGCACGCGGCGCGAGATGCCGGTCTACATCGAGTCGAGCGTGCTCGAACTGCCGAAGATCGCGATCAACGGCGGGCGGCGCGGCTACCTCGTGGGCATCGATCCGCAGGTGTGCGTGACGCTCCTGGGCGCCAAGCCCGTGCAGTGCGCGCTGGCAGAATAGCCGGCGTTTGCTTTTTCCCGCCGGGCATGCAGGCCGGCGGCGCACAACAACAATCCGTTCCCCGGAGACCGCCTTGAGTTTCGATCTGCCTTCCCTCCTTGCCATCGTGGCGTCGTACCTGATCGGTTCGCTGTCATTTGCGGTCATCGTGAGCAAGTCGCTCGGCATGGCCGACCCGCGCAGCTACGGCAGCGGCAACCCCGGCGCCACCAACGTGCTGCGCTCGGGCAACAAGGGCGCGGCGCTGGCCACCTTGCTGCTCGACGCGGCGAAGGGCTGGCTGCCGGTGTTCCTGATCCGCCAGTTCGGCGCGCAGTGGGGGCTGGGCGAGGGCGTGGCGGCGCTGGCGGGCCTGGCGGCCTTCCTGGGCCACCTGTACCCGGTGTTCTTCAGCTTCCAGGGCGGCAAGGGCGTGGCCACGGCGGCCGGCGTGCTGGTGGGCATCGCGCCCTGGCTGGGGCTGGCCACGGGCGCGACCTGGCTGATCATCGCGATCTTCTTCCGCTACTCGTCGCTGTCGTCGCTGGTGGCGGCGTTCTTCGCGCCGGCCTACTACCTGCTGGGTGGCAACATTGCGTGGCCACTCGACCGCACGGTGCTGATTGCGATCATCATCATGAGTCTGCTGCTGATCTGGCGGCACCGCGAAAACATCCGCCGGCTCGCGGCCGGCACGGAGTCGAAACTCGGCTCGAAGAAAAAGGCTTGAACTCACCATGGCATCCATCACCCGCTTCCACGTCGGCCCGCGTCTGTCCGAGACCGCGGTGCACAACGGCACCATCTACCTCGCGGGCCAGGTGCCCGACGACACCACGCAGGACATTCGCGGGCAGACCGCCCAGGTGCTCGGCATGGTCGACCGCCTGCTGGCCGAGGCCGGCAGCGACAAGTCGCGCATCCTCATGACGCAGATCTTCCTGGCCGACATCGGCGACATCGGCGCCATGAACGAGGTGTGGGATGCGTGGATTCCGGCCGGCAACACGCCGCCGCGCGCGACCGTGGAGGCCAAGATGGCCAACGCGGCCTACAAGATCGAGATCGTGGTCACGGCCGCACAGGCCTGAGACCGGGGCGGGAGCGGTCTCAGTACCGCTTCTCGAGAATCATCTCGTCGGCGTCGCGCCGCATCGAGAAGCGGTTGAGAAAGCTGTTGCCCAGCAGCACGTACGGCATGGGCTGCTGCGAGACGATGGCGTCGATGTCGTAGACCTCGACGTCGCCCACGCGCACGCTCTGCAACCGCAGCCTGTAGCCCGCAGCGTTGCCGTTGGCCGTGCGCATCTGCACCGGCTGCCCCTTGCTGTAGTCGAGCCCGATGCGCTGGGCATCGACCGCCGACAGCGCGATGGTGGTCGCGCCGGTGTCGAGCATGAAGGTGACGGCGCGGCCGTTGATCTGGCCCTGCGTCATGTAGTGGCCCCGGCTGTCGGCCTGCAGCACGATGCGGTTGCCGCCGCTGCCGGCAATGCCGCCCCGGCCGATGCTCACGGGCGAATCCATGCGCAGCGAAAAACGCTTGCCCGCCGATTCGACCACCGCCTGGTCGGCCTGCAGCGACACCAGCTTGACGCCCTGGAAGGTTTCCCCGACCGCCACCGTCTTGGGCGGCGCGCCGTTCACGATGAGGATGGCGCGGCTGCCGATGGAGCCGGTCAGCGTGACCGAGTCGGCGGCGTGCGCCCCCATGGCCGCGACCGAGCACAGCGCCGCGACGAGGAGCGCCTTCATGCGCGGGTCAGTCGCGGAAGTTGTTGAAGGACACCGGCATGTCGGGCACGTCCTTCTTGATGAGGGCCATGGCGGCCTGCAGGTCGTCGCGCTTGGCGCCGGTGATGCGCACGGCATCGCCCTGGATCGCGGCCTGCACCTTGAGCTTGCTGTCCTTGATGATGCGGGTGATCTTCTTGGCCTGCTCGGTCTCGATGCCGTTCTTGATCTTGATGACCTGCTTGACCTTGTCGCCGCCCATCTTCTGGACGTCGCCCTTGTCGAGAAAGCGCACGTCGACGCTGCGCTTGGTGAGCTTGCTGCGAAGGATGTCTTCGACCTGCACGAGCTGGAACTCGGCGTCGCCGATCATGGTGATCTCTTTGTCCTTGAGCTCGACGGCAGCGGCGGTGCCCTTGAAATCGAAGCGTGTGCCGATTTCCTTGGCGGTGTTTTCCACCGCATTCTTCACTTCGGGCAGATTGGGCTCGCAGACGGTATCGAAAGACGGCATGGGCACTCCTGGACGCACGGGGACTGAATGCGACAATTCTCCCATGATCGTGGAGTCCAATGTCCCGCTGCAGCCCTACAACAGCTTCGGCATCGTCGCGCGTGCGCAGCACCTGGCGCGCATCGCCAGCGAGGCCGACCTGGCCGCGCTGCACGCCGACCCCTCCTGGCGCGACGAACCCCGTTTCGTGCTCGGCGGCGGCAGCAACATCGTGCTCACGGGCGACGTCAAGCCGTTGGTGCTGAAGGTCGAGATCAAGGGCCGCCGGCTGGTCGAAGAGACGCCGCGCGCCTGGATCGTCGAGGCCGGCGCCGGCGAAACCTGGCACGACACCGTCGAATGGATGGTGCGCAGCGGCTACCCGGGGCTGGAAAACCTGGCGCTCATTCCTGGCACGGTGGGCGGCGCGCCGGTGCAGAACATCGGCGCGTACGGCGTCGAGCTGCAGGACCGCTTCGATTCGCTCGACGCCTTCGACCTCGAAACCGGCCGCGCCTTCACGCTCGATGCGGCGCAGTGCGCCTTCGGCTACCGCGACTCGGTCTTCAAGCACGTGCGCAGCGGCCCGAACGATTTCGGCCTGGCGGGCCGGGCGGTCATCACACGGGTGCGTTTCCGGCTGCCCAAGCCGTGGAAGCCGGTGGTCGGCTACCTCGACCTCGAGCGCAAGATGGAAGAAACCGGCAATTTCACGCCGAGCGCGGTCGACATCTTCGAGTGGATCTGCGCCATCCGCCGCGCCAAGCTGCCCGACTGGCGTGTGCTGGGCAACGCCGGCAGCTTCTTCAAGAACCCGACGGTCACGCCCGAGCAGTGCGCCGACATCATCGCGCGCGACCCGAAGATCGTGCACTACCCGATGGACGACGGCAGCATCAAGCTCGCGGCCGGCTGGCTCATCGACGCCTGCGGCTGGAAGGGCAAGTCGGTCGGCAACGCCGGCGTGTACGAAAAGCAGGCGCTGGTGCTGGTCAACCGCGGCGGTTCGGCCAACCCGGTGACGGGCGGCGAGGTGATGACGCTGGCCAAGGCGATCCAGACCAGCGTGTACGAGCGCTTCGGCATCCGATTGGAGCCGGAGCCGGTGGTGGTCTGACGCGGTGGATCTCGACTTCCTGCACCTGAACTACCGCCGGCGCATCGCCGTGCTGGGCTGGGCGCAGCTTGTCGTCATCGTGGCGGGCATCGCCTCGGTGTTCCTGGTGCGGGCGGGCTGGTGGGGGTCGGTGCTGCTGATCCTCGCGGCCCTCTGCTTCGCGGTGCTCCTGAGCCAGATCGAACTCAGCCTGCGCCGCCAGTTCATCCGCGAGGCCCGGCTGCCGCCGTTCCTCATCGGCAAGCTGCGCGCGGCGCACCCGCAACTGAGCCGACGCGACGCCGAGCTGGTGCTGCGCGGGCTGCGGCAGTTCTTCATGGCGCACCTGCGCAGCAACCTCAAGTTCGTCGCCATGCCCTCGCGGGTGGTCGACACGGCCTGGCACGAGTTCATCCTGCACACGCAGGGCTACCAGACCTGGTGCCAGGCGGCCTTCGGGCGCATGCTGCATCACAGCCCGGCCGAGGTGCTGGGCCAGGACGCGCGGCGCAACGACGGCCTGCGCCGCACCTGGTACTGGGCCTGCAAGGAAGAAAGCATCGACCCGCGCAATCCGGCGCGACTGCCGCTGCTGTTCGCGCTGGACATCAAGTTTGCGATTGCGGACGGCTTCCACTACATCCCCGATTGCCGGGCGATCGAACGGGCGACCGGTTCCGACGCGCACTGCGGCTCGAGCTTCGGCGATTTGTCGTCCGACGGCGGCAGCTCGGGCGATGCCGGGGGCTTCGGCGGCAGCGAGTCGAGCGGGAGCGGCGATGGCGGCTCCAGCGACGGCGGTGGCGCGTCCGATGGGGGAGGTGGATGCGGCGGCGGGTGCGGAGGGGGCGGCGACTGACGCCGGGGCATTTCCCAAAGTCTCCCAAAGAAAAACGGGCCGCAAGGGCCCGTTTGTCATTGTTGCCCTTGCGCGTGGCAAGGGCAGGGGGATCGATCGATCAGCTGGCGTCGCCGTCGTTCGCCAGCTTCGGCAGCGAGGCGCCTTCGCCCGACGACAGCAGGCCCACGCGGGTGTAGATCGCCAGCTTCTCGCGCGTGTCGACGATGTCGAGGTTGCGCATCGTGAGCTGGCCGATGCGGTCCAGCGGCGTGAACGCGCCTTCGACCTTTTCCATGCTCAGGCGCTCGGGCTTGTACGTGAGGTTGGCCGATTCGGTGTTCAGGATCGAGTAGTCGTTGCCGCGGCGCAGCTCGACCGTCACTTCGCCGGTGATGGCGCGCGCCACCCAGCGCTGGGCCGTTTCGCGCAGCATGATGGCCTGCGGGTCGAACCAGCGGCCCTGGTACAGCAGGCGGCCCAGGCGGCGGCCGTTGTCGCGGTACTGCTCGATGGTGTCTTCGTTGTGGATGCCGGTGACCAGGCGCTCGTAGGCGATGAACAGCAGCGCCAGGCCGGGGGCCTCGTAGATGCCGCGGCTCTTGGCCTCGATGATGCGGTTCTCGATCTGGTCGCTCATGCCCAGGCCGTGGCGCCCGCCGATGCGGTTGGCTTCGAGGATCAGCTCGACCAGGTTTGTGTAGCGCACGCCGTTCAGCGCGACGGGCACGCCTTCCTCGAAGCGCACCGAGACGGTTTCGCGCTTGACTTCGACTTCGTCCTTCCAGAAGGCCACGCCCATGATGGGCTGCACGATCTGCATGCCGCTGTTCAGGTGCTCGAGGTCCTTGGCTTCGTGCGTGGCGCCCAGCATGTTCGAGTCGGTCGAGTAGGCCTTCTCGGACGACATCTTGTAGGCGAAGCCGGCCTTCTGCATGAATGCCGACATTTCGGCGCGGCCGCCCAGCTCGTCGATGAAGACCTGGTCGAGCCAGGGCTTGTAGATCTTCAGCGCCGGGTTGGTGAGCAGGCCGTAGCGGTAGAAGCGCTCGATGTCGTTGCCCTTGTAGGTGCTGCCGTCGCCCCAGATGTGGACGTCGTCTTCCTTCATGGCCGACACCAGCATGGTGCCCGTCACGGCGCGGCCCAGCGGCGTGGTGTTGAAGTAGGTCACGCCGGCGGTGGTCACGTGGAAGGCGCCGGCCTGCAGGGCGGCGATGCCTTCGTTGGCCAGCTGCGCGCGGCAGTCGATGAGGCGGGCGTTCTCGGCGCCGTAGAGCATCGCCTTGCGCGGGATCTCGTCGTAATCGGGCTCGTCGGGCTGGCCGAGGTTGGCGGTGTAGGCGTAGGGGACCGCGCCCTTGAGCTTCATCCAGTGCAGCGCCGCGCTGGTGTCCAGGCCGCCCGAGAAGGCAATGCCGACCTTCTGGCCGGCGGGAACGTTTTGGAGAATGGTCGACATGTCAGGGGTTCCGTTTCAACCGAAGTGGCAGATGTAGCTGTAGGGCTCGCCAGTCACGCGGATCTGGAAGCTGGAGTTGCCGGGGATGCTGAACTTCTGGCCGGGACCCGAGGCGATCCATTCGCTGGTGCCTGCGAGCTGGTATTCGCAGCTGCCGCCGGCGCCTTCCATGATTTCAGGCGCGCCGGTGTTGAAGGTGAGGGTGGAGGGCAGGATCACGCCGACCGATTTCTTGGTGCCGTCCGCCAGCGTGAGGTTGTGGCTCACGCACTTGCCGTCGAAATACACATTGGCCTTGGTGGCCACTGCGGCGCTGTTGATGGTGTCGGTAGTCGTCGTCATTGGATGGATGGCGCCGGCGCCTGCGCGTTCGGCGGATCGAGGGACGCGCCGCGGCAGCAGCACCCCCGGGGTTGGAGAAGCCCTCGATTTTAGGGGCTCGGCAGAGCCGGCCTGCCGTGGGGGAACTCAGTAGCGCCAGCCGTGGCGATAGCCGCCCCATCCGCGGTAGCCACGGTAGTAGCCGCCACCGCCCCAGCCGCGCGAATAGCCCAGGTTCAGCGAGATGCCGACCGGCGGGTAGACGTAGGGCTGCGCATACGGGTAGGGGTAGGCGGGCTGCACGTAGACGGGCGGGGCGTACACCGGGGCCGGCTGCACGTAGACCGGCGCGGGCGCGTTGGACACCACCACGCCGGGTTCGGGCACGACGCTGTCCCACGGGGAGTTGGCGCCTTGCTGGTACTGGTATTGCGCCTGCTCCGGGTACTGCGGGCCGTTGTTGGCCTCGACCGGGTAGGGCTGCAATTGCGACTGCGGCTGGACCGGCGCGGTGGTCACCCCGTACGCGCTGGCCTGGATCGGAATGGTGGCGCCCGGCCGGCTGCTGGTGCGGGTCGTGTACTGGCGGCCCTGGTATTCGTAGGTGACGTTGTAGCTGACGTCGCTGCCGGTCGTTTCGCGGATCGGCGTGGCGGAAATCACGCGCGCCTGGACCACTTGCTGGGCCTGCGCGACGCTGGCGCCCGTGGCCAGCAGGCCGGCCGCCGAAAGCCCCGTGAGGATGCGAAAAACGTGTCTGTTCATGGTGTTCTCTCCTGCAGATCGCGGTTGGAGGCCGGCCGGCGGGACGGGGTTCCGGGGTTTACACGGCGTTCACAGCCCAGCGATCGGCATCGAAACCAGTCGTTACGCCCGTCTTCGGGCCCCAATCGACCACCGGCCGCTTGATCAGGCTGGGGTTGGCCAGCAGCACGGGGCGGGCCGAGGTGGCGTCGACCACCGCGTCGCGGGTGGCCTCGTCGAGCTTGCGCCAGGTGGTGCCCTTGCGGTTCACCAGCGCCTCCCAGCCGGGGGCCTGGAGCCAGCGGTCGAGCTCGGCCTCGGGCACGCCCTGTTTCTTGAAATCGTGGAAGGCGTAGGCCACGCCATGGTCGTCGAGCCAGGCGCGGGCGCGCTTGACGGTGTCGCAGTTCGGAATGCCGTATAGGGTTGTCATGGCCGCCATGATGCCGTGAGCGGCGGGTCGGCGACAATGCCGGCCTCCATGGAAACCCTGAACGACTGGCTCGCGCGCGCCGAGCACCTTCATCCCGACAAGATCGAACTCGGGCTCGATCGCGCCAAAGAAATGGCGCAGCGTCTGGGCCTGCGTTTCGACTGCCCCGTCATCACGGTGGCGGGCACCAATGGCAAGGGTTCGACCTGCGCCATGCTCGAATCGATCCTGACGCACGCGGGCTACCGCACGGCCGTGTTCACCTCGCCGCACCTGGTGCGCTTCGAGGAGCGGCTGCGGCTCAAGGGCGAGGCGGTCGATGCTTCCAAACTGATAGCAAGCTTCGAGGTGGTGGAAAAGGCGCGCGGCGACATGGCCCTGACCTACTTCGAGTTCACCACGCTCGGCATCCTGCATTGCATGATCCAGGAGAAGCCCGATGTGGCGATCCTCGAGGTCGGCCTGGGCGGCCGGCTCGACGCGGTGAACATCGTCGACGCCGACTGCGCGGTCATCACCAGCATCGACCTGGACCACATGGAGTACCTCGGCCCCGACCGCGAAAGCATCGGCTTCGAGAAGGCCGGCATCCTGCGCGCCGGCAAGCCCGCCATCGTGAGCGATCCGGTGCCGCCGCAAAGCGTCATCGACCACGCCAACGCCATCGGCGCCGACCTGTGGCGCTTCGGGCACGACTTCAACGTCTCGGGCGACAAGCAGCAGTGGGGCTGGTCGGGCCGGGGACGGCGCTACAGCGGGCTGGCCTACCCGGCGCTGCGCGGCGCCAACCAGCTGCTCAACGCGGCGGGCGTGCTCGCGGCGCTCGAAGCGCTGCGCCCGCAGCTGCCGATCACGGCGCAGGCGGTGCGCAACGGGCTCGCGATGGTCGAGCTGCCGGGCCGCTTCCAGATCGTGCCGGGCGAGCCCACGCTGGTGCTCGACGTGGCGCACAACGCCCACGCCGTCGCGGCGCTGGCCGAGAACCTCGACGCGATGGGCTTTTCGCCCACCACGCACGGCGTGTTCGGCGTCATGGCCGACAAGGACCTCGCGCCTATCCTGGCGCGCATCGGGCCGCTGATCGACCGCTGGTACTTCACCGACCTGCCCACGCCGCGCGCCGCCAAGGCGGCCGATCTGCTGGCCGCGTGGCAGGCCCAGAACACGCGCAAAGACGCCTCGGGCAGCGTGCACGCGAGCCCGATGGACGCCCTGCGCGCGGCCATCGAGCAGGCAGGTGCCACTGATAGAATCGTGGTCTTCGGATCGTTCTTCACCGTGGGTGGCGTCCTCGAAAACGGCACTCCCCGGCTGCAAGCCAAACACCTGCTGCCAGGCGGCTGATCGTCGGGCTGTCCACACCCCTCCGACACCATCGGGCACCACCTCGCTGCACTCCTCCAGGGATCGAACTTCATGGCGTTTTTCAAGTTCCGCGCGCGCGGCCCACAAGGCAACGAAGGACGCAGCGCCCCCGCGGCGGTGCCGGCGGAAAGTGTCGAAACCATGCGCCGGCGTGCGCGCCATCGGCTGCTCGGCGCGGCGGTGCTGGTGCTGGTCGGTGTGATCGGCTTCCCGCTGTTGTTCGACACCCAGCCGCGACCCGTGCCGGTCGACATCCCGATCGAGATTCCCGACCGCAACAAGGCCAAGCCGCTGCCCGTGCCCGCCACGCCGGCACCCGCAACGAGCAGCGCGCCTTCGTCGTCGTCCGACGGCAGCTCCCGCGTGGCGGCGGCCTCGTCGGCCGGCGGCATGATCACCGAGACCGCCGACGGCACCGTGATCGAGCCGGGCGCGACGGTGCCCGCGACTCCGGCGGCGCCCAAGCCCGCCGTCGAGCCGAGGAAGCCCGAACCCAAGCCGGAACCCAAACCTGAGCCGAAGCCTGAGCACAAACCGGAACCCAAGCCAGAGCCGAAAAAGCCTGAGCCGAAGCCCGAAGCCAAGCCGAAGCCGGAACCCGCCAAGCCCGCCGCGAATGCCGACGACGGCGCCCGTGCCCGCGCGCTGCTCGAGGGCAAGCCGCCCGCCGCCGCGACCAAGCCGGCTGCCGACGACAACGGCCGCTTCGTCGTGCAGGTCGGTGCCTTTGCCGATGCCGACAAGGCGCGCGAAGTGCGCCAGAAGCTCGAGCGCGCCGGCCTCAAGACCTACGTGCACGTCGCCAAGACGGCCGACGGCGAGCGCACGCGTGTGCGTGTCGGGCCGTTCGCCTCGCGCGCCGAGGCCGAGAAGGCTGCGGACCGGGTCAAGGGCTTGTCTTTGGCCGCGGCCATCCTCACGTTGTAAGCACCGTCATCGCCCGCTGCCTGTAGTTCATTGCCGTGGCCCTGCTCGACTGGATCGCCATCGCGCTCATCGTGCTGTCGATGCTGTTCGGGCTGGTGCGCGGCCTCGTGTTCGAAGTGATTTCGCTGATCGGCTGGGTGGCCGCCTTCATCGTGGCCCAGTGGGTGGCCTCCGACGTGGCGGCCTGGTTGCCGTTCGGCGACCTGCAGGCCACCTGGCGCTACCCGCTGGCCTTCGTGCTGGTGTTCGTGGCGGTGGCGTTCGGCGTGGGGCTGGCGGCAGCCCTCACGCGCAAGCTGATCGCCGCGGTCGGCCTGCGGCCGGTGGACCGGATTTTGGGAGCAGCGTTCGGCGCGGCACGGGGGGCGGTGGCCCTGCTCGTGCTGGCGGTCGTTGTTCATTTGCTGGCGTTGAGCGACAGTGCCTGGTGGCACGAATCGCGCAGCGCCATTGTTCTCGATGCGGCATTGCAGGGCCTCAAACCCTCGCTGCCTGAAAAGTTGGCAAGCTACCTGCCCTGAGAGGAATCGTTCATGTGTGGAATCGTCGGCGTTGTCAGCAACGCACCCGTCAACCAGTTGCTCTATGACGCGCTGCTGCTGCTGCAGCACCGCGGCCAGGATGCGGCCGGCATCGTGACCTTGCTGGAACGCAAGTTCTTCATGCACAAGGCCAAGGGCATGGTGCGCGACGTGTTCCGCACCCGCAACATGCGCGCGCTGCCGGGCAACGTGGGCCTGGGCCAGGTGCGCTACCCGACCGCCGGCAACGCCTACAGCGAAGAAGAGGCGCAGCCCTTCTACGTGAACGCGCCCTTCGGCATCGTGCTCGTGCACAACGGCAACCTGACCAACGCGCACGCCCTGCGTGCGGAGCTGTTCTCCACCGATCACCGCCACACCAACACCGAGAGCGACTCCGAAGTGCTGCTCAACGTGCTGGCCCACGAGATCGAGCGTTCCTCGCGCGGCGTGCCGCTGCACCCGGCCGAGGTCTTCGCCGCCGTCAAGAACGTCTACAAGCGCCTGCGCGGCTCGTACGCCGTGGTCTCGCTGATCGCCGGCCACGGCCTGCTGGCCTTCCGCGACCCCTACGGCATCCGCCCGCTGTGCATGGGCCGCAACGCCGACGGCACCGTCATGGTGGCCAGCGAATCGGTCGCGCTCGAAGGCTCGGGCCACGTGTTCGAACGCAACATCGAGCCGGGCGAAGCCGTGTTCATCGACCTCGAAGGCAACGTGCACTCGATGCAGTGCGCCGAGGGCGCGTCGCTCAACCCGTGCATCTTCGAGTTCGTGTACCTCGCACGTCCCGACTCGGTGCTGGACGGCATCTCGGTCTACCAGGCGCGCCTGAACCTGGGCGAAACGCTGGCCAAGCGCGTGGTCTCGACCGTGCCGCCGAACCAGATCGACGTGATCATCCCGATTCCCGAATCGAGCCGTCCGAGCGCCACGCAGCTCGCGCACCTTTTGGGCATTCCGTACCGCGAAGGCTTCGTGAAGAACCGCTACGTGGGCCGCACGTTCATCATGCCGGGGCAGGGCGTTCGCAAGAAGTCGGTGCGCCAGAAACTCAACGTGATCGCCAGCGAGTTCAAGGGCCGCAACGTGCTGCTGGTCGACGACTCGATCGTGCGCGGCACCACCAGCCGCGAGATCGTGCAGATGGCGCGCGACGCCGGCGCCCGCAAGGTCTACCTGGCCAGCGCCGCACCGCCGGTGCGCTACCCGAACGTCTACGGCATCGACATGCCGACCAAGGACGAACTCGTGGCGCACGACCGCACCGTCGAGGAAATCCGCGAGCTCATCGGCTGCGATGCGCTGATCTACCAGGACGTCGACGCCATGAAGCGCGCCATCGGTTCGCTCAACCCGAAGCTCGCCGGTTTCGACGCCTCGTGCTTCGACGGCGTGTACGTGACGGGTGACATCGACACCGAGGCCATCTCGCGCATGAACGGCAACCGCCCGCGCATCGAGGAAAACGAAGAAGACGCTTCGCGCCTCGCCCTGCCGAACCCCAGCGAGTAAGAGAAAGAAGAGAGGGCCGACGTGAGCGACAACGAACGCACCCTGCCGCCCGGCCTGCACCGCGACACCCTCGCGCTGCGCACCGGCCTGGCACCCAGCCAGCACGGCGAGCACTCGGAGGCCCTGTTCCTCACGAGCGGCTTCGTGCAACCCGACGCCGAAACCTCGGCCCGCCGCTTCGCCGGCACCGAGGCCGGCTTCACCTACTCGCGCACGTCGAACCCGACGGTCGCCAGCTTCGAGCAGCGCCTGGCCGCGCTCGAAGGCACCGAGGCCGCCATCGGCGCTTCGACCGGCATGGGCGCGATCCTCATGATGTGCATGGGCCTGCTCAAGGCCGGTGACCATGTGATCTGCTCGCGCTCGGTGTTCGGCTCCACGCTGAACCTGTTCGGCAAGGAGTTCGCCAAGTTCGGCGTCGAGACCACCTTTGTCTCGCAGACCGATGTGGCCGAGTGGCGCACCGCGCTCAAGCCCAACACCAAGCTGCTGTTTGCCGAGA
This sequence comes from Variovorax sp. FW301-JW7, assembly GCF_058788795.1. NCBI lineage: Bacteria > Pseudomonadati > Pseudomonadota > Betaproteobacteria > Burkholderiales > Comamonadaceae > Variovorax > Variovorax sp. FW301-JW7. The sequence continues at coordinate 256,667 of NZ_JBYTBC010000006.1, read as the reverse complement.
CGCCGACCAATCCGCTGACCGATGTCTGTGACATCCGGGCGCTGGCCGACCTGGCGCACGGTGCAGGTGCGCTGCTCGCGGTCGACAACTGCTTCTGCACGCCGATCCTGCAGCGCCCCACCGAACTGGGCGCCGACCTCGTCATTCATTCGGGCACCAAGTACCTCGACGGCCAGGGCCGCGTGATGGCCGGCGCGATCTGCGGACCGTCGAAGCTCATCGTCGACGTCTTCGGCCCCGTGGTGCGCACCGCCGGCATGGCGCTGTCGCCGTTCAACGCCTGGGTCGTGCTCAAGGGCATGGAGACGCTGGGCGTGCGCATGCAGGCGCAGTGCGCGAACGCGCTGGCCGTGGCGCAGTGGCTCGAAACGCAGCCCGGCGTGGCACGCGTGTACTACCCCGGCCTGGCTTCGCACCCGCAGCACGAACTGGCCATGCGCCAGCAGTCGGGCCTGGGCGGCGCGGTCGTGTCCTTCGACGTGGTCGGCAACGACCCCGAGACGGCGCGCGCCAATGCCTTCCACGTGATCAACAGCACGCGCGTGGTGAGCATCGCGACCAACCTGGGCGACACCAAGTCGATCATCACGCACCCCGGCACCACCTCGCACGGCCGCCTCACCGAGGCGCAGCGCCAGGCCGCGGGCATCAGCCAGGGCCTGGTCCGCTTCGCGGTCGGCCTGGAATACATCGACGACATCACGGCCGATCTTTCGCGCGGCCTGAGCACCCTGACTTCCTGATTCTTCATTTCATGACCGGCAAAGTTCGCACCCGCATCGCACCGTCTCCCACCGGCTTTCTGCACCTGGGCACGGCGCGCACCGCACTCTATTCGTGGGCCTACGCGCGCCACCACGGCGGCGAGTTCGTGCTGCGTATCGAGGACACCGACGTGGCCCGTTCCACGCAGGACTCGACCGACCAGATCCTCGCGTCGATGCACTGGCTCGGCCTCGACTACGACGAAGGCCCGATCTACCAGATGCAACGTCTCGAGCGTTACCGCGAAGTCATCGCGCAGATGCTCGCGGCCGGCACGGCCTACCACTGCTATTGCACGCCGGCCGAACTCGACGAGATGCGCGAAGCGCAACGTGCGCGCAACGAGAAGACGCTGTACGACCGCCGCTGGCGCCCCGAGCCAGGCAAGGTGCTGCCACCCGTGCCCGAGGGCGTGCCGCCCGTGGTGCGCTTCTGCAATCCGCCCGAAGGCGACGTGACGTGGAACGACCTCGTCAAGGGCGAGATCACTATCAACAACCGCGAGATCGACGACCTGATCATCCTGCGGCCCGACGGTGTGCCCACCTACAACTTCGCGGTGGTGGTCGACGACTGGGACATGGCCATCACGCACGTGTTCCGCGGCGACGAGCACATCAACAACACGCCGTGGCAGATCAACATCTTCCGCGCGCTCGGCGCACCGCTGCCGCAGTTCGGCCACGTGCCTGTGATCCTCGGTGACGACGGACAGAAGCTCTCCAAGCGCCGCGGCGCCGTGAGCGTCACGGCCTACGAGGACAACGGCTACCTGCCCGAAGCGATGCTCAACTACCTCGCGCGCCTCGGCTGGAGCCACGGTGACGACGAGTTGTTCACGCGCGAGCAGATGGTGAGCTGGTTCGACGGCACGCACCTCTCGAAGAGCCCCGCGCAGTGGGATGCAGCCAAGCTCGCGTGGGTGAATGCGCAGTACATCAAGGCCAAGAGCGGCGATGAGCTCGCACCGCTTGTTGCAGCGCAGTTGCAAAAGCGAGGCATCGTTGCCGATGAGCGTCTGCCTGCGATCTGTGCGCTCTTCAAGGACCGTTGCGATACGACAGTGGCGCTCGCTGGTTGGGCTGCAGCGTTCTATGCGGACATCGAAGTGACCGATGCAGACCGCGCGCAGCACATCACCGATGCAGTGAAGCCTGCAATCGCAACGCTCGTTGAAAAATTGATGACGGTCGCCTGGGAGAGGGCCGAAATCGCAGTTATGATCAAGGAAGTCCTCGCGACACACGCGCTGAAAATGCCCGTGTTAGCGATGCCAGTACGAGTGCTTGTGATGGGAACATCGCAGACACCGTCCCTCGATTCAGTGCTCGAAATTTTTTCCCGCGAAAAAGTTATCGAGCGATTGAAAAAGGCCTGAAAAATCGGGCTATAATTCGAGGCTCGACACCCACACGGGGGTATAGCTCAGCTGGGAGAGCGCTTGCATGGCATGCAAGAGGTCATCGGTTCGATCCCGTTTACCTCCACCATCAAAGTGTCGAGTAGGTTAGAGATGCTGATCGCAGCACGTCCAAGGTTTTGACCCTATCGTCTAGAGGCCTAGGACACCACCCTTTCACGGTGGCTACCGGGGTTCGAATCCCCGTAGGGTCGCCAGTTTCACTTCGGTGAAGTCGGCACGAGTCGTCAACACTCGGTTCCGCAAGGAACGAACGTTGTCTACCAGGAGTGGTAGTTCAGTTGGTTAGAATACCGGCCTGTCACGCCGGGGGTCGCGGGTTCGAGTCCCGTCCACTCCGCCAGTATTTGGAGCTTGCTCCAGCAAAAAAGCCACCTTCGGGTGGCTTTTTTGTTTTCCAGCGCGGTTGGGGCTTGATGGCCCGAATGCACTCCAGCGCTTACGGCGGTTGCCCGTGAGCCGAGCGGAAAAAATCTTCTGTGCGACGAGAGGTCCGACGCGGGCGAGCCCTGCGCAGATCGTGGATTTCTTGGTTGGCCGTGCTGGTCTGGATGTTGGCCGCCATGCCCCTGGAACCACGGCGCACCGGCATCCTGCATGCGCATCCGCAGAGCCGACAGGACTTTCCCCGGGCCATCGACGCGTGAAGTCCGGGCATACTCGCGCGCCCTCCGGGTTTCTTTTCCACAACTCCAAGAAGAACTTCATGTCTGGACACGGTTTTCACGTGCATGGCCCGCACGATCACGAACTCGAACATGCCGCTTCCGGCGGTCACGACCACGGCCACGGCGATGCAGCCTCTTCAGGCAAGGGCATGAGCACGACGGGAAAGATTGCTGTGAGCACCGCGGCCATTGCGACCGCGGGTGCGATCTTCGCGTACATGGGCGGGGCCACGCAGGCCAACGCCGGCCTCTACAAGAACAACGCGGCCATCAAGAAGACCGAGGCCTCCAATCAATGGAATTACTTCCAGTCGAAGAGCACCAAGCAGGCGCTGGCGGAGTTCGCACGCGACACCGCCACCGACGACGGCCGCCGTCAAGGCTGGCAGGTGAAGGTCACTCGTTATGAGCAGGAGAAGACCGAGATCCAGGCCGCTGCCAAGAAGCTCGAGGACGAGGCCAGCCGCTGGGACGCGCAATCCGAGACCCAGATGCACCAGCACCACCGCTGGGCGCAGGCCACCACGGTGCTGCAGGTCTCCATCGCGCTGGCGGCCATTGCGCTGCTCACCCGGAAGAAATGGCTGGAGCGCGCCATGTACGGCGTGGCCGTCGCAGGGATCGCGATCGGCGCGCTGGCGGCGCTGCACATCTAGGACTCGCGGGGGCGATTCACGAGCGCGTGAATCCCGCGAAAGTCCAGCCGTTCCAGCAGGTCCAGAAGCAGGGCCATGAACGCAGCGTAGGTGGCTTCGTCGGCGTGGCGTTCGATCCAGTGCTCGATGTCTGTGACGCGGCCCTGAAGCGCCAGGGTGGCGAGCTCGTCCAGCGCGTGATCCTCCGGCATGACATGTCGAGGGATGGCAGGCATCGGTGACGGCTCGCCGGGCTCTGTCTCCCGCTGCGCGACGAGAGGCCAATCCGCGTCGGATGCATCGACCGGCACCGACAGCGCGAAGGAGAACGTGGCGCCCTGGCCGGCCGTGCTGGCCACGCCCAGCGTTCCACCCATGGCCGAGACGATGCGCTGCGCGATGAACAGGCCCAGTCCCGTGCTGCCGCTCGCGGCGTGCATCTGCTGGAAGGCGCCGAAGATGTCGACGTTTCGGCTCATGTCGACGCCGATCCCGGTGTCACTGACCGCGAAGCTCAAGACACAGGCGCGACCCTCGGGCCGGGCCGTGACCGACAAGGTCACCACGCCGTCGCGCGTGAACTTGGCGGCGTTGGACAGCAGGTTCAGCAGCACCTGCTGCATGCGCTTTCCGTCCAGGCCGATGTGCCGGGGCATTCGCTCGGAAGGGTGATAGCGAAAGCGGTTGTTCTGCTGCGCGCACAGGGCGACGGCGTAGTCGGAAATGTCGTCCAGCAGGTGCGGCAGGTCGGTGGTGACGGGGCGGACCGTCAGCGGTTGAAGCTCCGCCTTGGCGTACTCCAGCAGTTCGTCGATCAGGTGGAGCTGGTACTTGACGCTGCGCTGGATGGTCAGCAGGTGCTTGCGCTGCTTGTCGTGCGCATCGGCGAGCAGGAGAGACGCGTACCCGCCGATCGTCGCAAGCGGTGCGCGCAGGTCGTGGCCGATGTAGCCCAGGATCTCGACTTTCTGATGGGACTTGGCCTCGATGTGGGCGAGGGCCGCGCGCAGATCGGCATGCAAGGCGGCGGCGTGCATGTTGCCGAACGCCAGCGCGTAGCCGATGTGGGTCAGTTTCAAGCCGAAGGCCAGCAGGGTCTGGAAACTCCCCGATGCCAGAAAGTCCTGTGGCACGGGAAAGAAGGGGGTGCCGGCCAGGCGTGCACCATGAACCAGCAACGCCAGCCAGGCAACGACGACCACTTCGGGATTGATCTTCCTCCCGCGCCCACGACCCATCGTGCACAGTGTCTGGAGGGTCATCAGGGCGATCGCGGACTGGGCCGCGCCGTACACGTAGACACGCGCCGAGGTGTCGTAGGTGACATAGGAGAAGCAGGCCAGCAAGGTCATTTCCACAGCCACGACCCCTGCCATCCAGGGCAGCCACGCGCGGCGCCGATCGAAGAACAGGCAGATGCCCACGTAGAGCAGAACCGAACTCAGTGTCGTGAGGAAATTCCCGAGGAGGATGGAGAAGAAGTCCGGGATTCTGTCCCGCAGGATGAACAGCAAAGCGCCGATTCCGAAGACAAGGAAGCCGACGCCCCAGAACACCAGATAGCGTGCGCGTCCCTTCGCCCACAGCGCCAGCATGCCGGCGGCAAGGACGAACTCCACCAGCGCCGTGAAGAACGCAGCAGTTCCCAGATTCAAGTTCATTTGGACTTTGATCGACGCCTGGCGACGGGCGTCGCTCCGATGGGAGCCTGATTCTGCGGACGATCTCGTCAGCCGCCTTTGCCTGGCGGTGCGCCGGTTTTGATCGGGGGCCTGTTCGGTCATTGACCGATCCGCGCCTGCCCTGGCTGCGGAAATTCAGGCGCAGTGCAGCGCTACCCCAGCAGCAGGACCTGCGTGCCGTTGGAGGCCACCATCACGCCCGGCGACGCCGCATCGATCTCGATGCGGATGCCCATGTGCAAGGCCGGGTCCAGGGGGCGCTGGCGGCCCACGTTGAAGAGCGCCACGTCGCGCAGGTAGGTGTCGTGCTGCGCCAGGTTCAGCACGAACTTTTCCGGATAGGCGCCGGTCGCGCTCAGGTGGTCCGAGAATTTCTCGGTCATCGTGACGAAGAGGAACAGCGGGTTGTCGGCCATGCCGCGAATCTAGCTGCGCTGCACGCAATCCGACTCCCGGGTTTGTGGGAGGGGAAGAGGTGCCCGGCCGAAGCCCTCAGGCCATCCCGTAGCGCAGCAGCCAGTTCCAGATCACCGCCGACCCGTTCGACATCGCCAGCGCCGCCTTCGCGTAGCCCATGAGGTCGGCCAGCCGCACCTCGGCGCGGATCACGACGTCGTGGCGCTGCAGGTCTTCCTCCTTCACGTCCGCGCGCCGCCGGTCGAGCTCGTCGCGCAGCACGGTGGCGTAGGCGCGCGGGCTCTTCAGGCGCAGGAACATGATCGGCTCGACCACGGCGTCGAGCGCGGGATCGACGAAGGTATGGATCTCGGGATCGCGCGACACGACCTGGTCGCCGTGCGCGTCCCGGATGAGCTGCTGGGCCTCTTCGAGCGAGGCCTCGTTCGCCGCATAGATCCGGCCGCCGCGCCCTTCGCAGATGAAGATGTACTGGTCGGGGCGCGAGAGCCAGTCGACCGGCCCGCGCTGGGCGAAGACGGCCAGGCCCTCGGCACCGGGCAGCAGCGACTGGCGCAGCGGGTACTTGGTGAGGGGGTCTTCAGCGAACATCTTGCAGCTTCCCCGACATGACGACCGGCGACGCGTCGGCGCGTCGGTCGGAGGGCACCACCAGCACGTCGCCCGTGGCCCAGCACAGCACACGCTGCGCGACGCTGCCGAACAGGAAGTCGGCCAGCGGATGGGCGCGGCGCTTGCCGACCACGAGCAGCTCGGCGCGTGCATGCTGCTGCTGCACCGTGGCCTGCCGCGCCGGGTCGCCGCGGCCGATGGCCGACAGCACGCGGTTGCGCCGTGCGCTCGACGAATCGGTCAGCGAGAAGAGTCGCTCGCGCGCCTGCCGCATGCTGTCGTGGCGGTAGGTCTTGATCGCGTGGTCCGACACCTCCGCATAGCGCAGCTTGCTTTCGTGCATCGTGTTGAGCGCATGGAACAGCTCCAGCGCAGCATTCGGGTCCAGCCCGTGGGCCAGGCTCACGAGCTCGCGCGAGGCGGGCGTGAAGTCGACGGCCACCAGGATGCGGCTGTACCGCAGACGCGTGTCGAGCCGCGTCACGAGCGCCGGGCAGCGCAACTGCCGCAACAGGCGCTCCACGGGCTGGCCGGTGAAGAAGGCGCCGGGCGAGCGGTCGCGTTCGTGGCTCAGCACCACGAGGTCGACGTAGCGCGCCTCGTCCACGATCTGCGCGAGGCCGCCGCTCGGTCCCGCGACCTGCTTGACCAGCACGTCGAAACGCGAGGCCATGGTGCGGGCCAGGCCTGCGAGTGCGGTGGCCGCTTCGGCGTGTGCAAGCGGCGCGAGGTCCGCGGGCGCGTACACGAGCTTCAGCAGCGCGCCATGTTCGGCTGCGAGCAGGGCGGCCCGTTCGACCGCGCGGTTGCCGCGTGCCGTCAGATCGGTGACGGCGAGGATGGATTGAAAAGAAGGCGTGTTGGATGCGACGCCGCCGCCGGGAAGCACGTGCTCCCGCTGAACCTGATGGTGATGCATGACGCACTCCAGTCGAACGCGACCCCGGAGGACGGGGGCGCAGCCGCGCGGGGCGGGTGCCCGGCGGTCGATGGTTTGCGCTGAAAAGAGAGAAGGGAAAGAGGCGGACCGCCGGGCTCAGGAATGTGCGGGCGTCTGCTGGGCCGCCGCTGTCATCCACGCCAACGCAGGCGTGCAACCGCCGGGGCGGGACGTCAAGGTGTGGAGGGAAGGCTGGGCGTTCATGCCGCAGAGTCTAGGCCAGATGCGTGCAGATCCGGTCAGTACCCGCACGATCCTTGCCAGATTGCGGACCCATCACGCCCGGCTTTGTTGACAGGTGTCTTCTTCGGGCGCGCAGCGCGCACGCGTTTCCGACGGCCGCTCGCCGAAGCGCGCTCGGTACTGCGCCGCGAAATGGCCCAGGTGAAGGAAACCGTATTTCTCCGCCACGTCGCGCACACCGGTGCGCGTGGACGCGGCCTGCAGTTCGGCGCGCACCCGGTCCAGCCGCAGCTCGCGCAAGAACTCCATCGGTCCCTGGCCCGCATGCTGGCGGAACGCGATCTGCAGGGCGCGCGCGCTGCAGCCGGCCTCGCGGCACACGTCGGCCAGCGACAGCGGCTGCTCGGCGTGCGCGGCCATGAACTCCTGCGCCTTGCGCACCGCGCGCGGCAGCAGGTGGCGCTGCGCGTCACCGGCGAGCGCGCGTGAGTGGTTGTGGCCGGCCGACATCAGCAGGCTCGACATCAGGTACTCCTCGGCATGCTCGGCCAGGCGCCCGCCGCCTTGCAGCGCATTGCCGGCGTCGAGCGTGAGCCGCAGGTAGTCGATGAAGTGCACCAGCGGCGCGAGCGCGGGGTTGTCCAGCGGCACGCCGAGGTCGAACACCAGGTGCTGGCGCACGGGCGCCTGCAGCAGCGCCTCGAGCCGCGACAGCAGTGCCGCGCGCGCGATGCGCACGATCAGGTGCGGGCTGTCGTCGGCCCAGCGCATCGACAGCAACTCGGTGGGCGAGGGCAGCGAGGCGACGCGCGGCGTGGCTTCGACCTGCTGGCCGCCGCAGCGGATGTCGGCGCCGCCGCGCAACGGAATCTGCAACAAGAAGAAGTCTTGCAGGTAGCCCGGGTCGATCTGCACGCCGGGGCCGTACTGCACGTAATTGAGGCTCACGTCGCGGTGCAGGCGGGCGCTGTGGTGGCAGGCGTCCAGTTCGGTGCGCGGGCGCAGCATCGTGAGGCCGTGGGGGCAGAACACGCGGGCCACGCTCTCGCGCGCCTCGTCCATGTCGTGGCTCTCGAACAAACGGTAACGCTGCAGCGGCAGCCGGGGGGCGGTGGCGGTTTCCATAGGGAAGCGGGCAGACCGTAGCAAAAAGCCTTCCAGCCCACAATTCGGGCCGTCCCTTGGACCCCCCGAAAAAACCTGCGCGGCAGGGACAGCGCCTGCGTTTTCCGGATCGGCCGGCGAGGCCCGGCGCTCTACCTTTGGCCCATTCGCCGAACCGGCGATTCAACCGAGGAGAGCAAGCGTCATGTTCAAGGGACTCGAAGGCAAGAGCGCCATCGTCACGGGTGGTTCGACATTGATAGGCGCCGGCGTGGTGCGCGCCTTCCACGCCGCGGGCGTGAAGGTGGTCATCGCCGACATCGACGCCGACAAGGGCCAGCCGCTGGCCGACGCGCTGGGCGCCGGGGTGCGCTTCGTGCGCACCGACATCACCGACGACGCCCAGGTGAAGGCCTGCGTCGACGAGGCCGCCGCCCGCCACGGCGGCGTGCACTTTCTGGTGAACCTGGCGTGCTCGTACGTGGACGACGGCTTCAAGTCGCCGCGCGCCGACTGGCTCACCTCGTTCAACGTGAACGTGGCCAGCGCCGTGGCCATGCTGCAGGCGGCGCACCCGCACATGGTGGCGGCCGGCGGCGGGGCGGTGGTCAACTTCACCAGCATCTCGTCGCGCGTGGCCCAGACCGGGCGCTGGCTCTACCCCGTGAGCAAGGCCGCGATGGCGCAGCTCACGCGCAACATGGCGATGGACCTCGCCCCCGACCGCATCCGCGTGAACAGCGTTTCGCCGGGCTGGACCTGGTCGGCCGTGATGGACCAGCTGACCGGCGGCGACCGCGCGCGCACCGACCGCGTGGCCGCGCCCTACCACCTGCTGGGGCGCGTCGGCGACCCCGACGAGGTGGCGCAGGTGGTGCTGTTCCTGTGCTCCGAGCACGCGAGCTTCGTCACCGGCGCCGACTACGCGGTGGACGGCGGCTACTCCGCCATGGGCCCGGAGCAGGCCGTGCCCGCGATTCCCCGCCTGATGGAACCCTGATCGGCATTGACAACAACACCACGAGACAACGAAAGAAGGAGCAAGCCATGAAGCGAATCGCCATCGTCGGCGCAGGCCAGTCGGGCCTGCAACTGGGACTGGGCCTGCTGGACGCGGGCTACGAGGTCACGATGTACAGCAACCGCACGGCGGACGACATCCGCCACGGCAAGGTCATGTCGAGCCAGTGCATGTTCCACACCGCGCTGCAGGTCGAGCGCGACCTCGGGCTCGACCATTGGGCCAGCGACTGCCCCACGGTGGACGGCATCGGCTTCGCCGTGCCGCACCCCGAGCAGAAGGGCGCCAAGGCCATCGAATGGGCGGCGCGGCTGAACTCGAGCGCGCAGTCGGTCGACCAGCGCGTGAAGGTGCCGGCGTGGATGACGCTGTTCCAGCAGAAGGGCGGCGAGCTGGTCTTCAAGGACGCGGGCATCGACGACCTCGAGGCCTGCACCCGCAGCCACGACCTCACGCTGGTGGCCAGCGGCAAGGGCGAGATCTCGAAGCTCTTCGAGCGCGACGCCGCCAAGTCGACCTACGACCAGCCGCAGCGCGCACTGGCGCTCACCTACGTGAAAGGCATGCGCCCGCGCACGCCGTACTCGGCCGTGTGCTTCAACCTGATTCCGGGCGTGGGCGAGTACTTCGTGTTTCCGGCGCTCACCACCACGGGCCCGTGCGAGATCATGGTGTTCGAAGGCGTGCCCGGCGGCCCGATGGACTGCTGGTCCGACGTGAAGACGCCGCAGGAGCACCTGGCGCGCAGCAAGTGGATCCTCGACACCTTCACGCCCTGGGAGGCCGAGCGCTGCGCCGACATCGAACTCACCGACGACAACGGCATCCTCGCCGGCCGCTTCGCACCCACCGTGCGCAAGCCGATCGCCACGCTGCCCTCGGGCCGCAAGGTGCTCGGCCTGGCCGACGTGGTGGTGCTCAACGACCCGATCACGGGGCAGGGCTCGAACAACGCGGCCAAGTGCGCCGACACCTACCTGAAAAGCATCCTGGCGCGCGGTGAAGGCGCGGCCGATGCGCCGTGGATGCAGCAGACCTTCGACCGCTACTGGTTCGGCTATGCGCAGTGGGTCACGCGCTGGACCAACATGCTGCTCGCACCGCCGCCGCCCCACGTGCTCAAGCTGCTCGGCAGCGCGGGCGCCGTGGCGCCGATGGCCAGCGCCATTGCCAACGGCTTCGACGATCCGCGCACCTTCTTCCCGTGGTTCGCCGACCCGCAGGAGGCCGACCGCTACCTCGACACCTGCGCGGCCGCCGCGGCGGCTGCGTAGGCGGAGCCAGCGCATGACACGACGCGTGGCCATCGTCGGCGCCGGCCAGTCCGGCATGCAGCTCGCACTGGGCCTGCGGGCCAAGGGGTACGCCGTGACGGTGTATGCGAACCGCACGGCGCAGGAGATCTTCGACGGGCCGGTGATGTCCAGCCAGTGCATGTTCGAGACCGCGCTGCAGACCGAGCGCGAACTGGGGCTGGACAGCTGGGCCGATACCTGCCCGGTGGTCGAGGGCATCGGCATGTCGGTGCGCAGCCCCGAGGGCCAGCGCGCCATCGCGTGGGAGGCGAAGCTCGACGGCCCCGCGCAGTCGGTCGACCAGCGCCTGAAGATTTCTGCGTGGATGCAGCTCTTCGAAGCGCGCGGCGGCCGTCTCGTGCACCAGGACGCCGACCTCGACACGCTGGAAGACTGCGCGCGCACGCACGACCTCGTGGTCGTCGCGAGCGGCAAGGGCGAGATATCGGCGCTGTTCCCGCGCGATGAAGCGCGCTCACCCTTCGACGCGCCGCAGCGCGCGTTGGCGCTCACCTACGTGAAGGGCATGCGCCCGCGCGAGCCGTTCGCGGCCGTGAGCTTCAACCTCATTCCGGGTGTCGGCGAGTACTTCGTGTTCCCGGCGCTCACCACCAGCGGCCCGTGCGAAATCATGGTGTTCGAAGGCGTGCCCGGCGGCCCGATGGATTGCTGGGACGACGTGAAGACGCCGCAGGAGCACCTGGCGCGCAGCAAGCAGATCCTGGCCACCTTCCTGCCCTGGGAGGCCGAGCGCTGCGAACACATCGAGCTCACCGACGACCATGGCGTGCTGCGTGGCCGCGTCACACCCGTGGTGCGCCACCCGGTCGCCACGCTGCCTTCGGGCCGCCAGGTGCTGGGCCTGGCCGATGCGGTGGTGCTCAACGATCCGATCACGGGGCAGGGCTCGAACAACGCGGCCAAGGCCGCCGACATCTACCTCAAGCGCATCCTCGAACATGGAGACGCGCCCTTCGACGCCGCATGGATGCAGGAGACCTTCGACCGCTACTGGGAAGGCTATGCCCGCTGGGCCACCGACTGGACGCACAGCCTGCTCACGCCGCCCGCGCCGCACCTGCAGAAGCTGCTGCAGAGCGCCACGCACAGGCCGGCCGTGGCGAGCGCGGTGGTCAACGGCTTCGACGACCCGCGCAACTTCGCGCCTTGGTGGTTCGACGCGGTCGAGGCCGACCGCTTTCTCGAAGCGAAGGCGCGCGAGGCCGCGGTCGATCGCTTCGACCGGCGCGACTTCCGCAAGGCGCTCGGCCAGTTCAGCACCGGCGTCACCGTGATCACCACGCGCGCGCTCGACGGGCGCCGCGTGGGCATGACGGCCAACTCGTTCTCGTCGGTGTCGCTCGATCCGCCGCTGGTGCTGTGGAGCCTCGCGCGGCAGGCGCCCAGCGTGGCCGACTTCACCGGCGCGAGCCACTTCGCGATCAACGTGCTGGCCGCGCCGCAGCATCATCTGTCGCGCCAGTTCTCGACGCCGCAGGCCGACAAGTTCGGCGGCGTCGACTGCTGCGAGGGCACGGCCGGCGTGCCGCTGCTCAACGGCGTGCTCGCGCGCTTCGTGTGCCGCAACGTGCGCCAGTACGACGGCGGCGACCACCTGATCTTCATTGGCGAGGTCGAAGGCTACGAACGCTTCGACGGCGAGCCGCTGGTTTTTCACTCGGGCTACTACCAGGTCACGACGCGCCATCCAGAATGCGTACAGTGAGCCCCTGGTTCCCCACGTCCACCTTTGAGCATTGAACGGAGTCACACACCCATGCAGAACAAGGCATCCACCTCCTCGTCGCAAGACATCCGCATCCAGGCCGCCGACGGCAGCGGCAGCTTCGGCGCCTACCTGGCCCTGCCGCGCGGCGGCACCGGCCCGGGCCTGGTGCTCGCGCAGGAAATCTTCGGCGTCAACAAGACCATGCGCGATGTGGCCGACTACTACGCCGAGGAAGGCTACGTGGTGCTCGTGCCCGACCTGTTCTGGCGCCAGCAGCCCGACGTGCAGCTGGGCTACACGCCCGACGACTGGCAGCGCGCCTTCGCGCTGTACCAGGGCTTCGACGAAGCGCTCGGCATGCAGGACATGCAGTCCGCGATCACCGCGCTGCGCCAGCGCCCCGAGGTGCCCGGCGGCAAGGTCGGCGTGCTCGGCTTCTGCCTGGGCGGGAAGCTCGCCTACCTGGCGGCCTGCCGCACCGACGCGGATGTGGCCGTCGGCTACTACGGCGTGGGCATCGACGCCGCGCTCGACGAGGCCGACCGCATCCGCTGCAAGCTGGCGCTGCACGTGGCCGAGCTCGACGGTTTCTGCCCGCCCGAGGCGCGCGACCGCATCGTGCAGACCCTGCGCGGCCGGCCGAATGTCGAGGTGCATGTGTACCCCGGCGTCGACCACGCCTTTGCGCGCGTGGGCGGCGAGCACTTCCACCGTGCCTCGGCGCTCATGGCGCACGAGCGCAGCGTGGCCGCGCTGAAGGCGGCCATCGGCCCGAACTACGACCTGGCCGCGCTGTGGGACAAGCACTGCGAGTACGAGTTCGGCACCCGCAACGTCGACGACACCATGGGCACCATGGTGGCCGAGCCCTACGTCAACCACATCCCGACCATGACCGGCGGCGTGGGCTACAAGAACCTGCATGCGTTCTATACGAACCACTTCGTCAACAGCAACCCGCCCGACACCTCGCTGGTGCCGATCTCGCGCACCGTGGGCGCGACGCAGGTGGTCGACGAGATGCTGTTCTGCTTCACCCACACCACCGAGATCCCGTGGATGCTGCCCGGCGTGGCGCCGACCGGAAAGCGCGTGGAGATCCCGCTGCTCGCGGTCATCAAGTTCCGCGGCGACAAGCTCTACCACGAGCACATCTACTGGGACCAGGCGAGCGTGCTGGTGCAGGTGGGCCTGCTCGACGCGGCGCTGCTGCCGGTGGCGGGCGTGGAAACGGCGCGCAAGCTGCTCGACGAGACGCTGCCGTCGAACACGCTGCTGACGCGCGCTTGATGCGCCCGCGCGGCTGATCCCTCAGGCGCCGCTGTTGGCCGGTGGCGCCTGCTGCAAGCGGTAGTCGCGCGGCGCCATGCCGTGCTGCTTGCGGAATGCCGCGGTGAAGCGGCCGTGGCATTCCCACCCCGCCTCGGCCGCGATGGCCTGCACGCTGAGCTGCGTGTCGCGCAGCAGCCGCGCGGCCAGCGCCAGCCGCTCGGCGACGAGCAGGCCGTAGACCGTCGTGCCCTCGGCCTCCTTCACATGGGCCTGCAGCCGCGTGGCGCGCAGGTCGAGCCGCTGCGCGAGCGCGTCGACCGTCCACGCCTGCGCCGGCGCTTCGCCGAGCAGCGCGCGCAGCCTGCGCACCGTCTGTGCCGCTGCGCTGCCGTGGGTGTCTTCCGAACGTGCCGGGCGCAGCAGCTGCGCCAGGTCGAGCAGCACGCAGGTCAGCAGCTCGGTCGCACGCGCGTGGAACAGCGGCACGAAGGCCGGGCGATCGGAGGGCTCGTCGCCGATGCGCGCCAGGCAGTCGCGCACGCGCGGCGTGAGCGCCGCGTTGCACAGCACCCGGCCGTCGTCGCGCTCCACCAGCTCGCTCATCTGCCGCGCGGGCAGCCGAACGCCCAGCGCATGCAGCCAGCGCGGCAGCAGGTCGCGCCGCAGGCGGAACTGCACGAAGTTGTTGCGGCAGGCGCCGGGGATGTGGATCAGGTAGCCGCCGTCGCGGTTCGGCGTGCGCAGCAGCGCGCGGTCGACGCGGAAGTCGAGCGGCCGCCCTTGCGCGCTGCCGATCTCGCCCGTGACGTGGCCCGAAAGAAAGAAGGTCAGCAGCAGCTCGTTGCCGGGTGCCAGCTGCACGTGCAGGTCGTCGTTCAACCTGAAATCGAAATACAGCGCGCTCGCGCCTTCCCAGGGCGTGGTGCGCAGCCGCAGGATGCGGCCCCCGTCGTCGGGCCAGCGCACCTCGCGGCTGGCGCCGTCGTGCAGGGCCGGCAGCGCTAGCGGTCGATCGGCGGGCAGGCGGATCAGCGCGGCGTTGAAGTCGTCCTCGCGCAGCGCGGCGGCCGTGAACGGCGAAGGCTGGATCGGCACAGTCTGCGATGGGATCGGCATAGAAAACCCTGACAGGCGGCGTTAGCGTTGCAACACTTTGGTTTGAACGGAGTTTATGGATGAATGCTCGACGTGTCTGCCGGTTTCTGGGGCTCCTGGCGGCCCTCGCCGCGGGGTGCCTGCCGGCGCTTGCCGGTGCGCAGAGTGCCTGGCCTTCGCGGCCGATTCGCCTCGTCGTGCCCTTCGTGGCGGGCGGCGGTGCCGACGTGGCCGCGCGGCTCATCGCGGCCAAGTTGCAGGTGCAGCTGGGCCAGCAGGTGGTGGTCGACAACAAGCCGGGCGGCAACACGCTGATCGGCGCGCAGGAGATCATGAAGGCCCAGCCCGACGGCTACACGCTGCTGTGGTCCATCGACCAGACCTTCGTGCTCAACCCCTCGCTGTACAACCGGCTGCCCTACGACCCGAGGAAAGACTTCACGCCGGTGGCACTGGCCATCACCTCGCCGACGGCCGTCATCACGCGCACCCAGGCGGGCAGCGTGGGCGACGTGCATGAGCTGGTGAAGCGCGCCAAGGCCGCCCCCGGCAAGATCAACATCGGCGCCGCCGCGATCCTGTCGCAGATGGCGCTGGAAGAGTTCAACCGCAGCGCCGGCATCGAGACCACGCGCGTGCCCTACAAGGGCAGCGCCGAAGTGGCGCAGGCCACCATCGCAGGCGACATCGACGCCGCCTTCGACGGCATGGCGCCCTATGTGCAGTTCGTGAAGGCGGGGCGCGCGAAGATCCTGGCCGTCACTTCGGCCAGGCGCTTCTCGGGCCTGCCCGACGTGCCCACGCTCGACGAGCTGGGCTACAAGGGCGTCGACTTCTCCGTGTGGTTCGGCGTGGTCGGCCCGGCCGGCCTGCCGCCCGAGATCGCGAAGCGTGTGAGCGACGGCGTCGACTGGGCGATCCGCCAGCCCGACGTGGTCGAGAAGCTGCTGGTGTTCGGCTTCGAGCCGGCGGCGCAGAGCAGCGCAAGCGCACTCAAGGGTCGCATCGACAGCGACCTGGTGCGCTACAGCCCGGTGATCCGCAAGCTCGGCTTCAAGCTCGACTGACAGGGTGCGCGCCATGATGAAAACCGCGGGCCTGATCGGAGGCGTCGCGTGGCCTTCCACGCTCAGCTACTACCGCTTGTTGAACGAGCACATCCAGCGCGAACTCGGCGGCCTGCACTCGGCCCGCTGCGTGATCGTGAGCCTGGACTTCGCCGGCGTCATCGCCGCCATGACCGAAGGGCGCCGCGACGATGCACGCGCCCAGATGGAAACCGCCGCGCGCCAGGCCCGTGCAGCCGGTGCGGAACTCATCGCGATCCTGGCGAACACCGGTCACTTCGCGGCCGACGCCGTGCAGGCCGCGGCGGGCGTGCCGCTGGTGCACGTGGCGCGCGAAACCGGTGACGAGATCGCGTCGCGCTTCCCGTCGATGCGCCGCCTCGGCCTGCTGGCCACCAGCTTTGCACTCGACGCGCCGTTCTTCGGCCAGATGCTGGGGGAGGGCGCGGGCTTCGAACTGGTGCTGCCCGATGCGGCGCAGCGGCGCACGCTCGACGCGGCGATCTTCGGGCCGCTCGCGCGCGGCGAGGTCAGCCCGGCCGACGCGGCCGTCATCTCGACGCTGTGCAACGCGCTCGTGGCGCGCGGGGCCGAAGGCATCGTGCTGGGCTGTACCGAGCTGAGCGCCGTGAAGCCCTGGATCGCCTGCACCGTGCCGCTGTTCGATTCCACCGACATCCACGCCCGCGCCATCGTGCGCGAGATGACCCGGGCCTGATTCCATTTCCACACACAGAGAACGAAAGAGAGACCACCGCATGCAGACCGCCGACTTCCCCTTGCCCTTTGTCAATGCGCCCTACAGCCGCGCGATGTTCGACGACGAGTGGATCTTCGTCTCCGGCACCATCGGCATGGACTACGACACGCAGACGCTCGCCGTCAGCGCCGAAGACCAGACCCGCCTGATGGTGCGCAACATCGAGAAGTACCTGGCGGCCTGCGGCGGGCGGCTCGAGCAGGTCATCAACTACACGCTGATCGTGGCCGGCGCCGAGCACCTGGGCGCGGTGGTGAAGACGCTGTCGGAAGTGCTGCCCTGCAAGCCGACCGGCACCGCCATGCTGGCCGGCATCGCCGTGCCGAAGGCCTGGGTGGAGATGCAGGTGATCGCGCGCAAGAGCCAGCCGGTGGTCGGGGCCAGGCCATGACACCGCGCGCCAGCGGGTTGCTGCGCGCGGGCTTCTGCGCGCTCGCCTGTGTCGTGGCCGGCTGCGGCGGCGACAACGGAGGCGGTGGCGGCTTCTTCGGTGGGTTGGCGGTGACGCCGCCACCCACACCACCCGCGTCGAACGACACCTACAGCGCCGAGGTGCGCTGGACGCAATACGGCCTGCCGCACATCAAGGCCAACGACTACGCGGGCCTGGGCTACGGTCATGGCTACGCCGTCGCGCGCGACCACCTGTGCCTGCTGGCCGACCGCGTGCTCACGCTGCGCGGCGAGCGCTCGGAACGCTTCGGCCCGGACGGCCTGGCCACCGTGGCCTTTCTGCAGATTCCCAACTTGGACAGCGATCTGTTCTATCGCGTGCAGCTGTCGGACGACGAGGTCGAGACCGCCTGGCAGGGCCTGTCCACCGATGCACGCCAGCTCGCGCAAGGCTATGCCGCCGGCTTCAACCGCTGGGTGCGCGACCTGCCGCCCGAGGCGCGCCCCGCCGCCTGCAAGGGCCTGGCGCTGCCGCAGATGGAAGCCAGCGATGTGGTGCGCGCCACGATGCAGGTGGGCTCGCTGTGGAAGGCCTTGAGCGTCGCGGCGTACGCCTCGGCATCGAACTGGGACCAGCTGGGCGCGCCACCCGTGGCGAAGGCCAAGGGCGACCGTCCGCCGACGCAGCGCATGGCCAGCAACGCCTGGGCCTACGGCGCCGAGGCCACGGGAACGAACACCTCGATCATGGTCGCCAACCCGCACACGCTGTGGCAGGACCACTGGCTGCTGATGCACCAGATGCACCTCACCATTCCCGGCGAGATCGACGTGATGGGCGCCGACTTCCTGGGCCTGCCGCTGCCGCTGTCGGGCTTCACGCGGCACCTGGCCTGGAGCATCGAGGCGCCCTCGACCGTGACCTATCCGCTGCTGGTGGCGCTGGACGTGAAGCCCGGTGCGAAGCCTTCGTACACGGTGGACGGCGCACCGCGCGAACTGACGATGAAGACTGTCGCGCTGCGCGTGAAGCAGCCCGACGGCAGCGTGCGCACGCAAAGCCACAGCCTGCCGTACTCGCACCTCGGACCGCTGTACCGGTTGCCGGCGGAAGCGGGCCGCCCCGCCGGCTGGCATGCCGTGACCGACCCCAACGTGGCGAATGCGCGCGCGCTGGACCAGATCCTCGCCGTGGCGAAAGCGCGCGACATCGGCGGCTTCGAGCAGGCGGTGGCGCGCAACCGCGGCATCACCGCGCACCTGATCGCGGGCGACAGCCAGGGGCAGGCGATGTACATCGAGTCGGGCCCGTTGCTCGACATCGGCGATGCCGCGTTGCGCGACTGCGCCGTCGTGCCACCGCCCGACGACGCCACCGTGCCGGGCGCACTCGACGGTCGCCGCAGCGCCTGTGCCGTGCGCGATGCCGACGGCCGGCCGCGTCTGGCACCGGCCTCCCGCCTTCCGGCGCTCGCCACGCGCGGCATCGTGCAAAACGCCAACGACAGCTACAGCCTCTCGCTGGTGGGGCGCCAGCTCGATGGCTACCCGCTGCTGCTCGGCAGCGCGAAGGCTGCGCCCAGTGCGCGCACGCTGATGTCGCAACGGCAGATCGAAGACAGCCTGGCCGATGGCCGCATCGATGTGGCCGAGGCCACCGACATGGTGTTCGGCAATCGCAACTACCTGGCCGAGACCATGCTCGATGCCGTGCTGGCCGCCTGCACCAGCGCCAAGGGCGATGCCACGGTGCAGCGCGCCTGCGGCATCCTGGCCGCGTGGGACCGGCGCCACAACGTCGACAGCCGCGGTGCCTTGCTGTTCACCGAGCTGGGTCCCCGGCTCGACAACGTGCCCGGCCTGTATGCCCAGCCCTACGACCCGGCACGTCCGTTTCGCGTGCGGCCGGTGTCGTTGGCGGCGGGCGTGACGGCGGGCATCGTCGCGGCGCTGCGCGACACAGCGGATGCGCTGGCAGCACTGGGGCTGCGTGGCGACGAACGGTGGGGTGACATGCTGGCGCGGCCCACGCCGCGCGGCCGCGTGCCGCTGCATGGCGGACCGGGCGGGCAGGGCGTGCTCAATGCGCTGGAGGGCGCGCCGCTCACGAAAGACGGCTACGGCGACATCATCGCCGGCACCTCGTACGTGCATGTGGTCACGTGGGCGCAGGGCAAGCCGGTGGCGCGCGTGATGGTGGCGGGCGGGCAGTCGGGCGATCCGGCCTCGCCGCACCACGACGATCAGCTCGAATTCTTCTCGCGCAAGCAGCTGGTGACGCCGCCCTTCACCGAAGAGGAGATCGCGGCCGACCCGAAGCTGGAGCGGCGCACGTTGCGCGAGTGACGGTGTCGCCAGGCCCTGGGTGGGGCCTGGCAACGACGCCGCTCAGACCGTCATGCCTTGTTCGACGTCGAGCGTCTTGCGGCGCGCCATGGCCAGGTTCGACTTGGTCTTGTCCAGCACCAGGTAGACGAACAGGCCTTCCTTCTTCTGCATCGGGCGGATGATGTGGTACTGCTTGCCGAGCGTGATCAGCATGTCTTCGATGCTGTCGTTCAGGCCCAGGTCGCGCATGGTGCGCAGCTTGGCGCGGACCACTTCGGTGTTGCCGGCGGCGGCCACCTCGAGATCGACGCCCGAGCCGATCTGGCCCAGGATCATGCCGCTGCTCGAATCGACCAGCGCCGCGCACAGGGCGCCGTCGCAGGTCATCAGGTCGTCCATGGATTGCTTGATATTTGCCATCGAAATCTTTCCTAGTCCTCGCCCCTGAAAGTCGGCGGCCACCCGGGCGAAGGGAATGGGCGGCTGCCGGTGTCGAATGGGTGTGGTGGGCCGATGCCCGTCGTCAGGCGTGCTGCAGCAGCTGCGTCGCCTGCTTCGCGAAGTAGAGGACCTGGCCGATGATGGCTTCGCGGCTGGTGACCACGCTCACGATCAGCGTCATCTCGGGATGCCGCGCCTGCAGCATGAGGATGTGGCCGTGCGTGGCCTCGATCGCCACGTTGTCGCAATGGCCCAGCTGGCTTTCCTCGCCGGCCACGGCGCCCAAAGCGGCGAGCGAACTGGCGATGGCCGACAGGCGCGCGACCTGTGCGGTGTTCTCGACGCGCGCGGCCAGCTCCAGGCCGTCTTCGGTCGAGATCACCACGGCCTTCACGCCCTTGATTTCCCGCATCAGGGTGTCGATGGCCGATTCCGCTGCAAGCCTGATTCTTGGAGTGATGTTCATTGCTGCTTGAATGGAATGAGAAGGAGAGAAAGAGAAAAAAGCGCCGTGTCGTCAGACCTCGAGCTGGAGCAGGAGCAGTTCCAGCAGCTGCACGACCTGCTGCGCATCGGTGACGTTGGCCGGCAGCACCGGGCACACGACGCCCTTGGCCTCCATGCGCCGGGCGTAGGCGTCGATGCCGGGGCTCGGGTGCGTTTCCATGCGGCCCACCGCCACCACGCAGGCGGTCTGCGCGATGAGTTCGGCAAAGCCGTCCAGGTAGATGTCCAGGTCGGCCAGCGGATCGGGGCGACTGTTGTCCACCAGGATCACCACGCCGAGCGCGCCGCGCCCCAGGATGCGCCACATGAAGTCGAAGCGCATCTGGCCGGGCGTGCCGTACAGGCGCAGCTTCTCGCCGTTGTCGAGCGTCAGTTCGCCGTAGTCCAGGCCGACCGTGGTGGTGGCCTTGGCGACCGAGGTGTCGCTGTTGCGCACGTCGGTGCTCACGGGCGGGATCTCGCTCACGCCGGCGATGGCCGTGGTTTTGCCGGCGCCCATGGTGCCGGTGAAGAGGATCTTGTGTTCTACGGTCATTGAGGGCCTGACGGCAGCAAGCCGAGTCGGTTCCTGATGCGTGCCAGCAGGCCGGGCTGCACGGTGTCGCGGGCGGGTGCCGGGAAGCGGCTGTCGGGGAAGACGCTGTCGGGGGCCGAGGCGGCCACAAGAACGCCGGGGCTGGCGGCGCGTTCGAGCAGGCCGGCGCGCTGCAGGTCGGCCAGGAAGTCTGCGCACTCCTGGCGCGTGGCGGGCGAGCGCTGCTGCAGCGACAGCACCGACGCCGGCCGGTTGGACATCAGCGTGGCCAGCCGCAGGCGGATCGGCGCTTCGAGCACCGCCGCGGGCGGCCAGCGCAGCATGCGGAATTCCTCGTGCTCGCCGATCGGCACCTCGGTCACGGCCAGCCCCAGGCCGCGGGCGTGGACCACCATCGCGCCGAGGCGGTTGAGCGCGACTTCCAGCGCATCGGTGTGCAGCGGCAGGGCCAGGAAAGGGCCGCGCTGCGGGTCGGCATGGGCGACGGTCAGCGTGGGCACCGCCGGTTGGGGCGAGGTGGCTGCAAGGGCAACCTGTTCGCCGACGACCCGCAGGTCGGCCTGTTCGGCCTTCCACGACCAGTTCTGGTGCGTGCGGTGGTCGAGCAGCCGGATCAGCGACTTGAGCAGCACTTCTTCCCGGTGCGCCAGTCCCTCGACGCTGTAGCTCAGCAGGGCGCGTTGACTTTTGGGAACAGTGTTAACGGCCGTCATGCAGCCTCCGCAAAGCGAAGCCCGTCAGCCGACCGCTGCGGGGCATTGCGTTCAACCGCATCGAAAACACCGATTGGGGGCGGCATCGCCGTTCTTTTTGCAACTTAAGCACTCACTGTAGGAAGTTGGACGGTGACGCCGTCCGCAACGCTGGCTTGGAGAACTAAAGTGTTTGTTTGTAGGTGGCGTCAAAAATATAACACTTGTTGCAAATAAAAACACAAGATTACGAACAACTGTTTTCAGTGGGTCGCGGACGCGACAAAGCCTCGCGGGCCGCAGCGCGGCGCGCGAGGTTTCAGGGGGCGGTGAAAGAGGCGGGCGCGCGGAACGGCGCCCGCCGGGGCGTCAGTGCGCCAGCTGCGCCTGCAGCGCGGCCACTTGCCGGCGCAGGTCCGCGTTTTCGGCCGTGAGTTCGGCCACGCGCTGTTCCAGTTGCTGGACAGCGTCGAGCGACGACGGTTCGGCGCCTTCTTCGGTTTCAGGTGCGGCCTCGCGCGGCTTGCGCTTGGCTTCGCGCACGCGCTTGGCGGCCTGCTTGAGTTCGTCCTTGCCGGCGTTGGCGGCTGTCACCTGCTCTTCGGCGGGCAGCGAGGCGACGGCCGCGGCCGTGTTGATCGAGATCACGCCCGATTTCACGGCCGCCACCAGCTCGGGCGCGGCCTGCTTCTGGATCTTCTCGATCATCGTGACCTGGCTGCTGCTCAGGCGCGCGGCGCGGGCGATGGCCTCGCGGCTGTTCAGCGGCACGGGCGGCGGCAGGGCTTCGTCGGAAGCGGGAGTGGAGGTCGAAGCGGGCGCGTCGTCGACATCGAAGGGCGGATCGTCCGCCGTGGTCGGGGTGGTGACGGTGCTGCGGGCGCGGCGCTCGTCCACGATGTCCTTCTTGCGCAGGGCCAGCACGCCGCGCAGGTAGTCCGAGATGCTGCGGCGGCCCAGGTGCTGGTCGATCATCCACAGGTGCACGTCCTGCAGCGTCTTGAAGCGCGTGTTCTGCACCGTCTGGAACGGCAGGCCGTGCTTCTGGCAGATGCCGTAGCGGTTGTGGCCGTCCACCAGCACGTCGCCCCACAGCACCAGCGCATCGCGGCAGCCTTCGGTGAGGATGCTGCGTTCGAGGGCTTCGTACTCCTCCGGCGTCAAGGGATCGATATAGGCTTTGAGTTCTTCGTTGACGACGATGTTCATGGGTACGGGAGCAATGTAAGGGGCGGAATTTTAGGTGTCTCGGTTTCGGCCGCTCAAACGTCTAGACAGGGAGAGAGACGGAAAGGCGCCACTGGGAAAAACAGGGCTCTCTTGCGTCATCAAATGGTAATAGTTCTTATTTGTATCTTTGCCCTTGAACACTTCAGGAGTACCCATGGATCTGTCGCTTTCCCCGTCCGCGCCCACGCTGGGGGAGGTCTTCATCGCGAACCGTGCCCAGCTCCAGCGCGTCGCGCAGAAGATCGTCCGCACTGTTGACCTCGCAGACGAAGTGCTGCAGGACGCCTACCTGAAGCTCGCCGACGGCGCTTCGGTGCGCGATGTCCGCAAGCCGCTCGGCTATTGCTGCCAGGTGGTGCGCAACGTGGCGGTCGACTACCACCGCCACCATTCCGTGGAGGCCAGCTACCGCACCTACTGCGACGACGTCGAACTCGTGAGCCCGCCCAGCAGCAACGACGCACCCGACCGCGTGCTCGGCGGCCGGCAGGCGCTGGTGGCCATCGACCGCGTGCTCGAAGCGCTGCCGCCACGCACCCGCCTCGCGTTCGAACTCAACCGCCTGAGTGGCCTGACCCAGCGCGAGATCGCCACGCGCCTGGGCTGCTCCGCCACGCTCGTGAACTTCATGATCAAGGACGCCGACGCCGCCCTCGAAAGCTGCCGCTACCTCGTGCAGGCCGCCTGAGTTTTCCGACGCACCGCATCGGCGCTACGATGGCCGCCGATGAGCAGCAGTCCCAACGACAAGCAAAGCGATCCCACCTGGCAGACCGCCTGGGCGTGGGTCCGTCGTCAGCACGCCGGCGAGGGCGCCCTCGACGCCGCCGCGAGCGCCGAGCTCGCGCACTGGCTCGCCGCCGACCCCGCGCACCGCCAGGCCTACGACGAAGCGGCCCGCCTCTGGTTGCTCGTGGGCCTCGTGCCGCCCGCGCACGACGTCCCTTCGCCGGACGCCGAAGACGCGGCCCGCTGACCGACTTCCTCTTTTTTTTCGCAGCTCCTACAGCGGCCCTCGCCGAGGCGCAGCCGTGTGCGGCTTTCATGCACAGAGGACTAAACACCCGGCCTCGCGGCGCGTCTTGTATCGCAAGGGCAAACCCTGCCCGCCATTGCACTTACCAAGAGGACCGCCCATGTCTACCAGCTGTTTCGACCGCGAGGACGAGACCTTCATCGTGCTCGTCAACCACGAAGCGCAGTACTCCATCTGGCCGCACTGGAAGGCCGTGCCCGGCGGCTGGCGCACCGTCGACGGCGTCAAGGGCGACAAGAAGACCGTGCTCGACTACGTCGAAGCCCAGTGGACCGACATGCGCCCCAAGTCGCTGCGCGACTGGATGGCCGCGCAGCAGCCAACCGACAACGCCTCCACCTCCGCCTGACGCGCATGCAGGCCTCGCTGCCCCTGCTGTGCCTGCCCTGCGCAGGCGCCAGCGCCACCATGTATCTGCGCTGGCGGCGTGCGCTGCCGCGCTGGATCGAGGTCGTGCCGGTCGAGCTGCCGGGCCGCGGCGGGCGCTTGGGCGAACCCTTCGTCGACGACTTCGTCCGCATGGTCGCGCAGCTGTGCGCCGAGCATGAAGGCGTGCTGCGCGGGCGCTACGCGCTCTTCGGCCACAGCATGGGAGCCTTGCTGGCCTGGGGCATGGCGCAGCACCAGCGGCAACAGCAGCGCCCGCTGCCGAGCGCGCTGATCGTCTCCGGCAGCGCGGCGCCTTCGCAGCGCGACCCCGACCGCTTTCTCGACATCATCGACGACGCGGCCCTTGTCGCCGACCTGCGCAAGCAGGGCGGCACGCCCGACGAACTCTTCGACAGCCCCGAGCTGCTGCGCATGACACTCGACACCCTCGGCGCCGACTACCGCCTGTGCCGCAGCTTCGTGCACGCCGACCCTGCGCCGCTGCTCGTGCCGCTGCATGTGCTGGCCGGCCGCCAGGACGACATCGCCCCGTGGCGCATGCAGGCCTGGGCCGCCGAGACCGCGCACGCGCGCTTCACGCTCGAGGGGTTCGAGGGCGGCCACTTCTTCATCCGCCAGCACGAGACCTCCGTGCTGGCTGCGCTGGCGCGGCACCTCGCGCCGGCGCTGATGGCGGCAGGAGGCGTCGATGCGGCTCGTGCCCTGGCATGACCCCTTGCCGCCGGGCATCGCGTTGCACCGCCTGGACCTGGACCTCGCGGTGGAGGACGGCGATGCCTGGTCCGACCTCACGCCCGACGAGCGCGCACGCGCGACTCGCTTCGCCCGCCGCGCCGACCGCGTGCGCTTCGCCCACACCCGCGCCGCCGTGCGCCGCCTGATCGCGCAGCGCCTCGCCTGCCGTCCGGCACAGGTGCCGTTGCGCGCCGACGCACACGGCAAGCCCTTCGTCGAAACCGGCAGCGACAACGCCGCACCCCTCTTCAACATCTCGCACGCCGGCGACCACGCGCTCATCGCGCTGGCCGATCCGGCGCGCGTGCGCTGCGTGGGCGTGGACATCGAGGCCTGCGCGCGCGACCTCATGGCCGACGCCGACGCGCTGCTCGCCATGGCCTTCACCGCGCGCGAGCAGCGCGAGATCCGCAGCGACGCCGACCTGCCACGCGCCTTCTACCGATGCTGGGTCGGCAAGGAAGCTGTGTTGAAAGCCGCCGGCGTCGGCATGGCCGAGCACCTGCAAAGCGTCGGCATCCACCCCGACGCCCACGGCGCGCTCGCCGTCGACTGCGCCGTGCCCGCGTGGGCCGGCATCGAAGCGATGGCGCTGTCCGCGCCGCCGGGCTACGCCGCCGCGCTGGCCTGGCACACCAAGGAACAACCCCTGTGAATCCGATGCATCCCGTGGACTTCGTGACCCATCTGCGTGGCCTCGCCGCGCAGCGCCCCGACGACATCGCATTGATCGCCATCACCGACCGCGATGGCGCCGCACTCGACACGACCATCCGCTACCGCGCCCTCGACGCGCGCGTGCGCGGCCTCGCGGCGCACCTGCAGCTGGCCTTCGCGCCCGGCGGCCGTGCGCTCATCATGCTGGACAACAGCGACGACTACGTCGTGAGCTTTTTCGCCTGCCTTTACGCGGGCCTCGTCGCCGTGCCGGTGTTCCCGCCCGAGTCCACGCGCAAGCGCCACCTGGGCAAGCTCGAGGGCATCGCCGCCGACGCGGGCGCCTGCTGCGTGCTGACCCACGCCGCCATCCGCGACGCGATGGCGGGCGTGGCCGACGCCTTCGCGCGGGCCACGCTCATCGCCGTGGACGAGATCGACGCCGCCGGCGCCGACGCATGGCGCCCGCACACGCCGGCCGCGTCCGACATCGCCTTCCTGCAGTACACCTCCGGCTCCACCTCGGCGCCCAAGGGCGTCATGGTCACGCACGCCAACCTGATGGCGAACATGCGCGCGATCGAAGAGGGCCTTTCGGTCTGCACGAGCGACACCTTCGTCACCTGGCTGCCGCTGAACCACGACATGGGCCTCATCGGCGGCCTGCTGCAGCCGATGCACCGCGGCACGGTCGTGGCGCTGATGTCGCCGCGCTACTTCCTCGAGCGTCCCGTGCGCTGGCTCGAAGCCGTCTCGCGGCTGCGCGCCACGGTCAGCGGCGGGCCCGACTTCGCCTATCGCCTGTGCCTGGACCGCGTGTCCGACGCGCAGTTGCAAAGGCTCGACCTGTCGTCCTGGCGCCTCGCGTTCTCCGGCGCCGAGCCGGTGCGCGCCGACACGCTGCGGTCGTTCCAGCAACGCTTCGCGCCCGCGGGCTTTCCGGCCGAAGCGGTGTACCCCTGCTACGGCCTGGCCGAATCGACGCTGTTCGTCACGGGCGGACACCGCGGCGCCGGCATGGTTGCGCACGCCTTCGACAAAGCGCGCCTGGCGCAAGGCGCCGTGGTGCGCGACGAGGGCGGCGCCATGCTCGTGGGCTGCGGCCGCAGCGTCACGCACCATGCGGTGCGCATCGTCGACACCGCCACGCTGACCGCCTGCGCCGACGACGGCGTCGGCGAAATCTGGGCTTCGGGCCCGAGCCTGGGCAGCGGCTACTGGAACAAGCCCGAGGTGTCGCAGAAGACCTTCGTCGAGCACGAGGGCACGCGCTGGCTGCGCACCGGCGACCTGGGCTTCGTGCACGACGGCCAGCTCTACGTGGCCGGCCGCATCAAGGACATGATCATTGTGCGCGGCCACAACCTGTATCCGCAGGACATCGAGCGCGAAGTGGAGCGCGAGGTCGAGGCCGTGCGCAAGGGCCGCGTCGCGGCCTTTGCGGTCGAGGGGCCGGAAGGCGAGGGCATCGGCCTCGCGGCCGAGGTGTCGCGCAGCATCCAGAAGCTGGTGCGGCCCGAGGTGCTGGTCGAGGCACTGAGCGCCGCCGTGAGCGAGCAGTGCGGCGAGCCGCTGTCGGTCGTGATGCTGCTCAACCCGGGCGGCATGCCCAAGACCACGAGCGGCAAGCTGCAGCGCGGCGCTTGCCGCCAGGGATGGATCGATCGCACGGCGGACGCCTATGCGATCTACGCCCACGGCGCGTTCGTGCTGGGCGGCAGCGCCCCCGCAGTCGACACATCCGAAGCCGCACTCGACGAGGTCGAGCAGGCCCTCGCCACGATCTGGCACGAGGTGCTGCGCCGCCCCGCCGAACGGCCGCTGGCGCGCGACGCGCACTTCTTCACCCACGGCGGCAACTCGCTCGCCGCCACGCAGGTGGCCGCGCGTGTCGGCGAGCGCTGGGACATCGACTTTCCGCTGCGCGCGCTGTTCGAGCAACCGCGCCTGGGTGACCTTGCGCGCGAACTGCGGCGCGTGCGGGCGCTCGGCCAGCGCCGCGCGCACCAGCCGATCCCGGCCCTGCCGGCCGAGCGCCGCACGGGTCTGCTCGCGCTGTCGCATGCGCAGGCGCGCCAGTGGTTCCTCTGGCAGCTCGATCCGCAGAACAGCGCCTACCATGTGGGCGTGGCGCTGCGCCTGTCGGGCGTGCTGGATGCCGACGCAATGAAGGCGGCGCTCGAAGGCCTGCTCGCGCGCCATGAGAGCCTGCGCACCGTGTTCCGCACCGCGGCCGACGGCACGGTCGGGCAACAGGTGCTGCCGGCGGCGCCGCTGGCGCTGGCCCACATCGACCTGCGCGCGCTGCCGGACAGCGACCGTGAAGGCGCCGCCGCCGCACAGGCGCGCGCGCTGCAGGCCGAGCCCTTCGACCTCGCAGCCGGCCCCGTGCTGCGCGCCGCCTGGCTCCAGCTCGGCGACGCGCACCACATCCTCGCGATCGTCACGCACCACATCGTGTCCGACGGCGCCTCGCTGCAGGTGCTGCTCGACGAGTTCGGCGTGGCCTATGCGGCGCACGCGAAGGGCGAGACGCCGTCGCTCGCCGCACCGGCGATCCAGTACGGCGACTACGCCGCGTGGCAGTGCGACTGGCTCGCCGCGGGTGAAGCCGAACGCCAGCTGGCCTACTGGCGCACCCAGCTCGGAAGCGACCACCCCGTGCTGGCCCTGCCCACGGACCGCCCCCGTCACGCGGTCGCCAACTACCGCGCGGCCTCGCATGCCTTCGACCTCGACGCGGCCCTCGTCGCCCGCCTGCACGCCACCGCGCAGGCGCATGGCGCCACGCTGTTCATGGTGCTGCTCGCGGGCTTCCAGGCGCTGCTGCATCGCTACACGGGTCAGCCCGATGTGCGCGTGGGCGTGCCGGTCGCCAACCGCCACCGCCCCGAGACCACGGGCCTCATCGGCTTCTTCGTCAACACGCAGGTGCTGCGCGCCACGCTGAACGGCCGCACCCCGTTCGCGCAACTGCTCGCGCAGACCCGCGAGGCCGCGCTCGGCGCGCAGGCCCACCAGGACCTGCCGTTCGAACAGCTCGTGGACGCCCTGCAGCCGCAGCGCAGCCTGAGTCACAACCCGCTGTTCCAGGTGATGTTCAACCTGCTGCGCGAAGACACGGCCGTGCTGCGCGGCCTGCCGGGCCTGGCGGTCGACGAGTACCGCATGGACGACAGCGCCGCGCAGTGCGAACTCGCGCTCGACATCCGCGAGCGCGCCGACGGCCAGGTGCGCGCCGTCTTCACCGCGGCGGCCGAGCTGTTCGACGAGGAGACCATCGCGCGCATGGCCACGCACTACCGCGCGCTGCTCGACGTGCTGACCGCCGACCCGGCCCGCGCCATCGGCGATGCGCCGTGGCTCGCTGCAGAAGAGCAGGCGCAATTGCACGCCTGGGGCACGGGTACATCGTCCGCATTGGCTGCGACGCCCGCGCATCGCCTGTTCGAAGCGCACGTCCGCCGCGCACCCGATGCCATCGCGTTGATCGCAGGCGACACCGAACTGTCCTACGCCGCCCTCGACCGCCGCGCCAACCATATTGCGCACCGCCTGCTGTGCCACGGTGTGCGGCCCGACACGCCAGTCGCCGTGGCCGTCGATGCCCCGATCGATCGCGTCGCCAGCCTGCTGGCCGTGCTGAAAGCCGGCGGCACCTACCTGCCGATGGACCCGTCGCACCCGCCGCAGCGGCTGTCGGAGTTGCTGGCCGGCAGCGGCGCCGCGCTGCTGCTGACGGGCAGCCGCAGCTCGGTGACCGGACCCGTCACGCGCATCACGGTCGATGACGCATCGCTCGACGACGAACCGGACGAGGCCCCGCAAGTCACGCTGCACGACCACCACCTGGCCTACGTGATCCACACCTCGGGCACGACCGGTCGCCCCAAGGGCGTGGCGGTCGCGCACGGCGCGCTGTCGATGCATCTCCAGGCCATGGCCGAGGCCTGCGGCTTCACGGCGAGCGACCGTTCGCTGCAGTTCGCGCTGCCGCACGTCGATGCCGCCATCGAACAGTGCCTGCTGCCGCTGACCACCGGCGCCGCGCTGGTGCTGCAGCCGCAGTGGTGCTCGCTCGCCAGCGAACTCGACGCCCTGTTGCAGCGCCACCGCGTCAGCGTGGTCGACCTGCCGCCGGCCTACGCGCGCCAGCTGCTGCAAGACCAGCCGCCGTTCCACCACGCCGTGCGCCTCGCGCTCTTCGGCGGCGAGGCCTGGACCGGCGAAGACCTCGCGCTGATCCGCCGCGTGCTGCACCCGGCACGCGTCGTCAACGCCTATGGCCCGACCGAGGCCGTGATCACGCCGACCCTGTGGTCCGCAGGTGCCGAGGCCATCGTGCAAGGCTACGCCCCCATCGGCCGCCCGGTCGGCCGCCGCACGGCCCATGTGCTCGACGCCGACCTGCAGCCTGTGCCGCAGGGCGTGCCCGGCGAGCTGTACCTTGGTGGCGACGGCCTGGCGCGTGGCTACCTCGGGCGTCCGGCCCTGACGGCCGAGCGCTTCGTCGCCGATCCGTTCGATGCGGCGGGCGGTCGCCTGTACCGCACCGGCGACCTCGTGCGCTGGTGCGCCGACGGCCAGCTCGAGTACCTCGAACGGCTCGACCACCAGGTGAAGGTGCGGGGCTTCCGCATCGAGCTCGGCGAGGTCGAGGCGCGCTTGCGCGAACAGCCCGGCGTGCGCGAGGCGCTGGTGCGCCTGCACGAGGGCGCAGCCGGCCCGTTGCTCGTGGCCTACGTCGCACCGGCGGCGGGCGCATCGCTCGACGCGATCACGCTCAAGACGCAGCTGGCGCAGGCGTTGCCTGATTACATGGTGCCGTCCGCGTTGATGGTGCTCGACAGCTTCCCGCTCGGTGCCAACGGCAAGGTCGATCGCCGCGCGCTGCCCGCACCGGCGGCCGCCGGCACGCCAGGCTACGAAGCCCCCCACGGTGACGTCGCGCAGACGCTGGCCGCGATCTGGGCCGAGCTGCTCAAGGTTGCTCAGGTCGGCCTGCACGACAACTTCTTCGACCTCGGCGGCAACTCGCTGCTCGTGATCCGCATGCACCGGCTGGTGGAAGACCGCCTGCAGCCGGGCCTGGCGGTGGTCGACCTCTTCAAGTACCCGACCGTCGGCGCGCTCGCCCGCCACATCGAGCAGAAGGAGCGCGGCCCCGCCGCTGCCTCCGCCACCGACGACGCCGCGCAGGCGAAACAGCGCGCGCAGCAACAGCGTGCGGCCCTGCTGCAACGCCGCCGACCCACGGAAAGAACCCTCTGATGCACGCGCAAGACGACACTCCGCTTTCTGCCCCCGACACCACGGGCCTCGAGATCGCGATCGTCGGCATGGCCGGCCGCTTTCCCGGCGCGCCCGACGTGGACGCCTTCTGGCGCAACATCCGCGACGGCGTCGAGTCGGTCACCGTCTTCAGCGACGACGAACTGCGCGCGCGCGGCGTGCCCGAGCGCGCACTGGCCGACCCCGACTACGTGAAGGCCGGCGTGCTGTTCGACGGCTTCGACCGCTTCGACGCCGGCTTCTTCGGCTATTCGCCACGCGAGGCCGAGCACCTCGATCCGCAGCAGCGCATCTTTCTCGAATGCGCCTGGGAGGCGATGGACCATGCGGGCTGGCCGACCGGCCAGAAGGGCGGGGCGCCCGTCGGCGTCTACGCGGGCGACGGGCCCAACCTCTATCTCATGAAGCACCTGCTACCCGCCTTCGGTGTAGATGCAAGCACCGGCATCGCCGACATGCTGGGCCTCATGAGCGGCAACTCCGCCGGCTCGCTGTGCACGCGCGTGGCCTACAAGCTCAACCTGCGCGGCCCGGCCCTGAGCGTGCAGACCGAATGCTCGACCTCGCTGGTGGCCGTGCACCTGGCCTGCCAGGGCCTGCTGAGCCACGACTGCGACATGGCGCTGGCCGGCGGCGTGTGGCTCAACCTGCTGCAGGAGGGCGGCTACCGCTACCAGAACGGCGCGATCCTCTCGCCCGACGGCCATTGCCGCGCCTTCGACGCCCGGGCCGCGGGCACGGTGATCGGCAGCGGCGCGGGCATCGTCGTGCTGCGCCGGCTGGCCGACGCGCTGCGCGACGGCGACACCATCCACGCCGTCATCAAGGGCACGGCCGCCAACAACGACGGCGCCGACAAGATCGGCTTCACCGCACCGAGCGTGCAGGGCCAGGCCGGCGCGATCCGTGCGGCGCAGCTGATGGCCGACGTGCCCGCGCACACCATCGGCTATGTCGAGGCGCACGGCACGGGCACCACGCTGGGCGACCCGATCGAGCTGGCCGCGCTCACGCAGGCCTTCTGTGCCGACGGCGGCGATGGCGGGCGCTGCGGCTACTGCGCCATCGGCTCGGTCAAGACCAATATCGGCCACCTCGATGCGGCAGCCGGCGTGGCGGGGCTCATCAAGGCGACGCTGGCGCTGCGCCACCGCACGCTGCCGCCGAGCCTGCATTTCGAGCAACCGAACCCGCAGATCGATTTCGCGAACAGCCCGTTCCGCGTGAACACCGAGGCGCAGCCCTGGCCCGAGGGCGACACGCCGCGCCGGGCGGGCGTCAGCTCCTTCGGCATCGGCGGCACCAATGTGCACGTCGTGCTGGAAGAGGCGCCGCCCGTCGCTGCGTCCGAATCAACGGCAGGCTGGCAAGTGCTGCCGCTGTCGAGCCGCAGCGCGACCGCAACGCGGCAGGCCGCGCAGCAACTCGCCGAGCACCTGCGCGCGCACCCCACACTGCGGCTCACCGACGTCGCCCACACCCTGCAGGCGGGCCGCCGCGTCTTCGAGCACCGCAGCGCCGTGGTGGCCGACCATGCCGAAGGGGCCGCGCAGCTGCTCTCGGCGGGCGAAGGACTGGCCGTGCGCGCCGCGCCCGCGCAGGCGCCCGAAGTGGTCTTCCTCTTCCCCGGCGGTGGCACGCAACACTCGCAGATGGGCCGCGCGCTCTACGAGGACGATGCCGCCTTCCGCGACGACATCGACCGCTGCTGCGCGCTGCTGCAACCCGAGCTGGGCTTCGACCTGCGCACCGTGCTGTTCCCCGCGCCCGGCGGCGAAGCCGAGGCCGACGCGCGGCTGTTCGACATCGCGCTCGCGCAACCCGCGCTCTTCGTCGTCGCGTACGCGATGGCGCAGTGGTGGATGCGCCGCGGCGTGCGGCCCGCGGTGATGATGGGCCACAGCCTGGGCGAGTACGTCGCCGCCTGCCTGGCGGGCGTGTTCCGCCTCGAAGATGCACTGCGCGTCGCGGCCCTGCGCGGGCGCCTGCTGCAGTCGATGCCGCCCGGCGCGATGACCGCCGTGCCGCTGTCGCAATCCGCGCTCGCGCCCTTCCTGGCGCCGGGCTGCGACCTCGCCGCCGCCAACGCCGAGCAGCTGTGCGTGATCTCCGGCCCGCGCGAAGCGGTCGAGGCCGCCGAGGCGCGGCTGCGCGCGGCGGGCCACCTGCCGCGCCGGCTGCATGTGTCGATCGCCTCGCACTCGGCGATGACCGAGCCGCTGCTCGCGCCGCTCGAAGCGCTCATCGCCTCGGTGCCGCGCCGGCCGCCGACGATCCCCTTCGTCTCGAACGTCACGGGCCAGCTCATCACGCCCGAAGAGGCCATGAGCCCCGCCTACTGGGCGCGCCACCTGCGCGGCACCGTGCAGTACGCCGACGGCGTGAGCACCTTGCTGCAGGTGCCGGGCCGCGTGCTGCTCGAAGTCGGTCCCGGCGAAACGCTGGCGGGCCTGGCGCGCCAGCATCCGCTGGCCGACACCGCCGCCGGCGTGCTCGCCAGCCAGGCGCACCCGCAGCAGCAGGCACGCAATGCGCAGCAGATCGCGCAGACGCTGGCGCAGCTGTGGGTGGCGGGCGTGGACATCGACTGGGCCGCCTGCCGCGCGGGCGCCGCGCGTCGGCGCGTGCCGCTGCCGGCGTATCCGTTCCAGCGCCGCCGCTACTGGGTGGAAGCGCCTGACGCCGCAAAGGCGGTGCAACGCACCAACGCCGACGCGTTCTACGTGCCCTCGTGGCAGCGCACGGAGCCGTTGGTGCTCGCGCCTTCAAGCGATGCCGACGGCTGCCTGCTCGTGCTCGGCGACAGCCGCAGCCTCACGGGCCACCTCGTGCGCCAGCTGCGCGCGCAGCGCCGCACCGTCGTGCTGGCCGAGCGCGGCAGCGCCTTCGCACGCACGGGCCACGGCCACTGGACGCTGCGCCCCGGCGCGCGCGACGACCACGCCCGCCTGCAGAGCGAGATCGCGGCCGACTTCGGTGCCATCACCGGCGTCTATCACCTCTGGAGCCTCGACGAAGCGCTGCCCGCGCAGCAGTCGCAGGCCGAGCTGCTCGAACGCAGCTTCTTCAGCCTGCTCGCGCTCGTGCAATCGCTCGAAGCCGGCGACCGCACACTGCCGCTGGCCGTTGTCGCCAACCAGCTCGAAGACGTCACCGGCACCGAGCCGCTGTTCCCCGAGAAGGCCACGCTGCGCGGCATCGGCAAGGTGATCGGCCAGGAGTACCCGCGCGTGCATTGCCGCGTGATCGACGTGGTGCTGCCCGCGCCCGAAAGCGATGCCGAAGGCCGGCTGGTCGCGCAGATCGTGGCCGAGGCCGCGGCACTGCAGGCCGAGCCCGGCGAGCCGCTCGTGGCCTGTCGCGGCGCGCACCGCTGGATCAAGACCTACGAATCCGCGACGCTGACCGCTGCCGCGCAGCCGCGTCTGCGCCGCGAGGGCGTCTACCTTGTCACCGGCGGTCTGGGCGGCGTCGGCCTCGCGCTGGCGAAGCACCTGGCCGTGCAGTGGCAGGCGCGGCTGGTGCTGCTGGGCCGCACCGCGCTGCCGTCGCGCGCGGAATGGCCGGCGCTGGTGGTGGCCGACAGCACACCCGCCGATCTGAGGGCGCGGCTGCAGCAACTGCTCGAACTCGAAGCGCTCGGCGCACAGGTGCTCACCGTGTCGGCCGACGTGTCCGACGCCGACGTGGTGCGTGCCGCCCTCGCGCAGGCCAATGCCCGCTTCGGCCCGCTGCACGGCGTCGTGCATGCCGCCGGCGATGCGGGCGGCGGCATGATGGCCGGGCGCACGCGCGCGCAGGTCGACACCGTGTTCGCGACCAAGGTGCGCGGCACGCGCGTGCTGTTCGACGCGCTGCGCGGCCAGCCGCTGGACTTCGTGCTGCTGTGCTCGTCCATCTCCAGCGTGGCCGGCGGCCTGGGCATGAGCGACTACGCCGCCGCCAACGCCTACCTCGACGCCGTGGCCGTCGCGCACGAACGGCTCGGCGCGTTCCCGGTGTTCTCGGTCAACTGGGACGCCTGGCGCGGCCTGGGCATGGCCGCGCACATGGACGTGCCCGACGACATCGGCATGGACGGCCCCGAGGGCGCGCGCGTCTTCGAGCGCATCGTCAATGGCCCGGCGCGGGCGCAGACCGTGATCTCGACCACCGACCTGGCCACGCGCCTGGGCCCGCTCGACAACGGCATGCTCGACCTGCTCGGCGACGAGGCACCGGCCGCCGCCGCGGGCGCGGCCCATCCAAGGCCCGCGCTGCAGACCCCGTTCGTCGCGCCGCAGGGCGAGGTCGAGACCGCGCTCGCCGCGCTGTGGACCGAGCGCCTGGGCATCGCGCCCATCGGCGTGGACGACAACCTGTTCGAGCTCGGCGGCGATTCGCTCGTGGCCATCCAGCTGCTGTCGCGCGTGCGCAAGCGCTACGCGACCGAGCTGCACCCCAGCGAATTCTTCAAGGCGCCGACCATCGCCGGCCTGGCCGCGCGGCTCGGTGTCGCCCCGGCCACCAGCGCGCCGCAGCGCAGCGCGATGGAGATCACGCCCGTCGCGCGCGGCGGTGCGCTGCCGCTGTCGCCGATGCAGCGCCG
Source organism: Variovorax sp. FW301-JW7 (assembly GCF_058788795.1). NCBI lineage: Bacteria > Pseudomonadati > Pseudomonadota > Betaproteobacteria > Burkholderiales > Comamonadaceae > Variovorax > Variovorax sp. FW301-JW7. The sequence continues at coordinate 221,178 of NZ_JBYTBC010000006.1, read as the reverse complement.
CCTCTGGCTGGTCGACCGCCTCACCGACACCGCGAACCGCAGCGGCCGCGCGGCCTACAACATGTCGGCCGGCCTGGCGCTGCACGGCGAGCTCGACATCGGCGCGCTGCGCGCCGCCATCGACGCCATCGTGGCGCGTCACGAGGTGCTGCGCACCGTGTTCACCGAAGACGACGAGGGCGAACCCATGGCCGTCGTGCGCCCCGGTGCGCCGCTCGACATTCCCGTCATCGCACTCGACGACGGCGCGCGCTACGGTCAACTTTTCGACGAGCTGGCGCGCGCACCGCTCGCGCTCACCGAAGGGCCACTGATCAAGGCCACCGTCGTACGCATGGCCGCGCGCGAGCATGTGCTGGTGCTCGTGGTGCACCACATCGTGTTCGACGGCTGGTCGATTGCCGTGTTCGCACGCGAGCTGGCCGCGTTCTACGAACACGCGCGGCGCGGCCAGCCGCTGGAACTGGCGCCGCTGCCCGTGCAGTACGCCGACTACGCCGTCTGGTATGCGCGCGCGCTGGCCTCCGACGGCTTCGCGCCGAAGGCCGCGTTCTGGCGCGAGCGGCTGGCGGGTGCGCCGCAGGCCTCGGGTATCAAGCCCGACCACCAGCGCCCGGCCGTGCCCACGCACGCCGGCGATTCGGTGCGGCTCACGCTGTCGCCGGCGCTGTCGCAGTCGCTGGCCGCGCTCGCGCGGGCGTCGGACACCTCGCTCTTCACGCTGCTGCTGTCGTCGTTCTTCCTGTTCTTCCACCAGGCCTCGGGCGCCGACGACATCGCCATCGGCACCGACGTCGCGGGCCGCGGCCACCCGGACCTCGAAGGGCTGCTCGGCTTCTTCGTCAACGTGGTGCCGCTGCGCTCGCGCCGAGCGAAGGCAGGCGCCGACTTCGCGCAATGGCTGGCCGCCACCAAGGCCGACACCCTGGCCGCGATGGACCACCAGGACGTGCCTTTCGACCGCATCGTCGAGCTGTCGGGCGTGCCGCGCGCACGCGACCGCAACCCGCTGGTGCAGGTGCTCTTCGTGCTCCAGAACACGCCCGAGATCCGGTTCGCCATCGAAGGCGCCGAGGTCGAGGTGCTGCCCCAGCAGATGAACGAATCCAAGTTCGACCTGGCGGTGTTCGCCAGCGAACACGACGGCGCGCTCACCGCCGAGTGGGTGTTCGCCACCGACCTCTACCGGCGGGAGACCGTCGAAACCTTCACCGCTTCGTGGCACGCGCTGCTGGAGCGGATCGTCGCCACACCCGGCCAGCCGATCGACGCGCTGGCCCCCATGCCCTCGCAGGAATCCATCGCCATGACCCACGCGCCCAACGTCCGCCCGGCCTCGAAACTGGACAACAAGCTCGGCAAACTCGGAAAGCTCGACGCCCTGGGCGCCGGCCGCGCCCCCGTGCGCGCCGCTGCGCGGCCCGCCGTGCAGACCTCGTTCCTCAAGCCCGGCGCCGAATTCCCCATCGTGCTGCAAGCCACCAGCCCCGAACTCGACACCGTGGCCTGGGCCAAGGGCCAGGCCGACTACATCGAGATGCTGGTCGCCAGGCACGGCGGCATCCTGTTCCGCGACTTTGGCCTGAAGACCCCGCAGGACTTCGAGGCCTTCGCCGAAGCCATCGAGCCCGAGCTGTACGGCAGCTACGGCGACCTGCCGAAGAAGGAGGGCGGCAAGAAGACCTACCGCTCCACGCCGTACCCCGAGCGCCAGATGATTCTGTTCCACAACGAGAGCGCGCACCTGGACCGCTGGCCGCGCAAGCAGTGGTTCTTCTGCGAGCTGCCGTCGCCCGTGGGCGGCGCCACGCCCATCGTCGACTGCCGCGAGATGCTGCGCCGCCTGCCGGCCGAGGTGGTGGCCGGTTTCGAGCGCAAGGGGCTGCAGTACGTGCGCACCTTCACGCCCGGCCTGGACGTGAGCTGGCAGGATTTCTACAAGACCGACCGCCGCGAAGACGTCGAGGCGCGCATGGCCGCCGCCGGCATCGAATGGCGCTGGTTCGACGGCGACACGCTGCAGACGCGCACCCGCTGCCCCGCCGTGATCCGCCACCCGCTGACCGGCGAGCGCGTGTTCTTCAACCAGGTGCAGCTGCACCACGTCGCCTGCCTCGAGCCGCAGGTGCGCGAAGACCTGCTGGCCATGGGCGGCGTCGAGCGCCTGCCGCGCCACGTGACCTACGGCGACGGCTCGCCCATCGCCGACGAAACCATGGACATCGTCGGCGAGGCCTACGAGGCCTGCGCCGTGCGCTTCGACTGGCGCCAGGGCGACGTCGTGATGCTCGACAACATGCTCGCGGCCCATGCACGCGACCCCTTCGAGGGCCCGCGAAAGATCGTGGTGGCGATGGGTGCGATGTTCGACCGCGCCGCGCTCGACGACGGCGCGCGCGGCGCCGATGCCCGCCTCGCCGACGCGCAAGGCGCATGACTGAAATGACGACCATGACCGACCACTTCGACGACACCACCTTCCCGCTGAGCCCCGAACAACGCGCGGTGCCGGCCGACGCGCCGCGCCTGCTACTGCGCGCCGACATCGAGGGCGGGCTCGACGCGGCGCGCCTGCGCGACGTGGTGGCGCGCGTACTGGGCGCGCACGGCGCGCTGTGCAGCGCCATCCGTGCGGTGCCGGGCTACCGCGGCCTGCGCCAGCAGTACACCGACGGGATGACGCCGCTGGCCTGGGCGAACGCAGACCTGCGCGATGCGCCTGAAGCTGCCTTGGCCGAATGGCTGGCGAACCTGCAGGCCGCGCCGCTGGACATCGCGCGCGGCGAGATGGTCCATGCCGGGCTCGCGCGCACCGGTGAGGCGCGCCACACGCTGGCGCTTTCCGTGCACGCCTGGGTCGGCGACCGCGGCAGCCTGCAGCACCTGTTCGACCAGATCGCCACGGCCTTCGTGGACGCGAACAGCTTCGATGCCGCTGAGGTGTTCCCGTATGCACGCTTCGTGACCTGGCGCCAGGACCTGCTCGACGGCGAAGACGCCGCCGAGGGACGCGCCTACTGGCAGCGCTACCTCGCGCAGGCGTCCTCGCTCACACTGCCGCGCCTGGTCGGCCGGCAGGCTGCCGCCTCCCAACAGGCTGCGCGTGTGCGTGCCGACGAATCCGTCGACGCCACTTTCGCAGGCCGCATTGCCGCCTGCGCCGACACACTGGGCGCACAGCCCGACACGCTGCTGCAGGCCGTCTGGTGGCTGCTGATCGCGCGGCTGGACGGCACCGGCCGTTTCATCGCTGGCTGGCAGCACGACTGCCGTCGCGACTACCCGCCGATGCAGGGTGCGGTCGGCGTGTTCGACAAGGTGCTGCCGCTCATCGTCGAGACCGCCCCCGAGACGCGCTTTGCCGATTGGTTCGACAACGTCGACGGCACGCTGGCCGCGCATGTCGAGGCGCAGGAATACTGGGCCGTCGAGGCGCCGCCCATCGCCGCGCACCTCGCGGTCGGCTTCGCGTGCCACGACCGGCCGCACCGCCACGGCATCGATCCGCAATGGCAACTGGCTGCGCTGCCGGGGCCGTTGCCGGCTTTCGAACTCGCCCTGCAGGTCGCATGGGGCGCGGACGGTGCCGCGCTCTCGGTGCATGCCGATGCCGCACGCCACTGCGAGGTGGCGGCGCAGCGCCTGCTGATGCAATACCTCTGCCTGCTGGACGCCATCGTCGAACGCCCCGACGCCGCACTCGGCGCGTTGCCGCTGGTCGGTGCGCGTGAGTGCGAGTTGCTGCTGCAGTCGCAGGAAGCCGTGGCCGATGTCGGCACGCAGACGGTCACGCAGCGCATCGCCCACTGGGCCGTCGAGACACCCGACGCGCCCGCGCTCGAAGCGGGCGAGCAGCGCCTGAGCTACCGCGAACTCGACCAGCGCACCAGCCGCGTCGCCCGCTGGCTGCTAGGGCAGGGCGTGGTGCCGGGCACCATCGTCGCGCTGAACCTGCCACGCGCGCTCGACCTGCCGGTGGCGATCCTCGCCGTCTGGCGCGCCGGCGCCGCCTACCTGCCGCTCGACCCCGACTGGCCCGAGGCGCGTCGCGCGGCGGTGCTGGCCGATGCGAAACCCATCTTCACCATCGACGCGGCATTGCCCGATGTGAGCACGTTGCTCGACGCGGAAGTGGCATCGCACATCGCCGCACCGAGCGACCTCGCCTACGTGCTCTACACCTCCGGCTCCACCGGCACGCCCAAGGGCGTGGCCGTCGAGCAGGGCCAGCTGCAGAACTACGTGGCAGCGGCTTCGGCGGCGATGCAGCTCGACACCTGCCGCCGCTGGGCGCTCACCAGCTCGGTCGCGGCCGACCTGGGCAACACCGCGCTGTTCGGCGCGTTCCACAACGGCGCCTGCCTCGTCGTGGCGGCGCCGCACGAGGCCAAGGACGCCGAGGCCTTCGCGCGCTTCATGCGCACGCATGCCATCGACGCGCTGAAGATCGTGCCCTCGCACCTCGAAGCGCTGCTCGAAAGCGCCGCGCCCTGCCTGCCGCGCACGCTGGTGCTGGGCGGCGAGGCCGCGCCGCGCGCGCTGGTCGAGCGCATCGCGCAGCTGGCGCCGCAGTGCGCCATCTACAACCACTACGGGCCGACCGAGGCCACGGTCGGCGTCATGGTGCATGCCGTCGAACCCGGCGCGCCCGTGCCCGGGCAGCTGCCGCTGACGCGCGTGCTCGCGAACAACCGCGTGCGCGTGCTCGATGCGTCGCGCGGCCTCGTGCCGGCGGGTGGGCTGGGCGAGGTCTACATCGGCGGTGCGCAGCTGTGCCGAGGCTACCTGAATCGCGCGAACGCTGACGTGTTCGTCGCGGACCCGTTCCGCGCCGGTGAGCGTCTCTATCGCACGGGCGACCTCGCGTGGGTGCTGCCCGAAGGCGGCCTGAGGCTCGCGGGGCGTGCCGACCACCAGGTGAAGGTCCACGGCTACCGCGTGGAGCCGGCCGAGGTCGAGGCGGCGCTGCTGGCGCGTCCCGGTGTGCGCCAGGCGGTGGTGCTGGCCGTGCCCGATGCGGCCGGTGCGACCACGCTCGCCGCCTTCTTCGTCGGCGACAGCGAGGCGGCCGACGGCCGCGCGCTGCGCGAGCAACTCGCCGCGTTGCTGCCCGCACACATGGTGCCCGCGAGCTGCACGGCCGTGAGCGCCTTCGCGCGCCTGCCGAACGGCAAGATCGACCGGCTCGCGCTGGAGGCCTCGGCCCCGGCCGAAGCGCCACGGCGCGCAGTGACGGCGCCGCGCGACGCGCTCGAAGCGCTGCTCGCCGACGGCATGGCCACGCTGCTGGGCAGCGGCCCGGTCGGCGTGGAAGACGATTTCTTCGAACTCGGCGGCCACTCGCTGCAGGTCATCAAGCTGGTGGCGCGCATCCGCAAGCTGCTGCAGGTCGAGGTGGCGGCCGGCGTGGTGTTCGACCACCCGACACCCGCGGCGCTCGCCGCTGTGCTGCGCGAGGCCAGCGCCGACGCGGTCGCACTCGAACGGCTGGCGCAGACGCACCGGCAGCGCGACCTCGCCGACGAATCCGTGGGCGAGGCCGCATGAGCATCGCCATGGACGAGATCACCCGCACCGTGCACGACGGCCAGGCGGTGCCGCTGTCGTATGCGCAGGAGCAGCTGTGCTTCCTGCAGAAGCTCGAGCCCAGGCTCACGGCCTACAACCTGCCGCGCGTGTTCCGGCTGACCGGTGCGCTCGACGTCGATGCGCTGGAACGCGCGTTCCAGGCGGTCGTTGCGCGCCACGCGATCCTGCGCACGCACTTCGTCGAGCACGACGGCGTGCCGATGCAGGTGGTGCAGGCCGAGGTGCCGTTCGCGCTGGAGCGCATCGACCTCTCGGACCAGGGCGCCGAAGCGCAGCAGGCCGCGGTTGATGCACTCGTGCGCCGCACCGCGACGCATGTGTTCGACCTGGGCCGCGCGCCTGCACTGATTGCACGGCTTGCGAAGCTCGCCGACGACCGGCATGTGCTGACCGTCTGCCTGCATCACATCGTGTCCGACGCCCGGTCGAACCCGATCCTGGCGCGCGACCTCGGCGCGGCCTACGCGCTGGCGCTGCGCAGCGACGGCCCGGTGCAGCTGCCGCCGCTGCCCGTGCAGTACGCCGACTTTGCCGTGTGGCAACGCGCCCGCGTGCAGGGCGGGGCGCTCGCGCCGCAGCTCGACCACTGGAACCGCCACCTCGGCGATGAGGTGCCGTCGCTCGACCTGCCGACCGACCGTGCGCGCCCCGCGCAGCAGACCTTCGCCGGCACCGCGCTCGGCTTCGAGCTGCCGCCGGCTCTGGCGGCGGCGCTGCAGGCCTTTTGCCGCGCCGAACGCTGCACGCCGTTCGTCGTGCTGCTCGCGGCCTGGCAGGTGCTGCTGTCGCGCTGCAGCGGGCAGGACGATTTCGCCATCGGCGTGCCCAATGCCGGCCGTCACCGCGAGGAGGTGCAGGACCTGCTGGGCTTTTTCATCACGACCCAGGTGTTCCGCGCGCGGCTCGCTCCCCGGCGCACGCTGCGCGAGGTGTGCCGCCAGGTGCGCGCCGATGCGCTCGCCGCGCTCGACCATGCCGACCTGCCGTTCGAGGTGCTGCTGGCCAGCCGCAAGGACCGCCGCGACCCCGCACGCAGCCCGCTGTTCCAGGCCATGTTCGGCGTGCAGATGGCCGGCGAGGCCGTCGCGCTCGACTTCGCGGGCGTGCGCGCCGAGCTGCAAGAGTTCGACGACGCGGGCGCCAAGTTCGACCTGTCGCTGGACTTCTACATCGACCCGCAAAGCGTGCGGGGCCGGCTCGAATACAACACCGACCTGTTCGACGCCACGACCGCGCAGCGCCTGGTGCGCGCCTACCAGCGCGTGCTGCAGGCGATGTCGGACGACCCTGACCGCGTGCTCGCGAACCTCGTGCTCACCGATGCGGACGACGAGGCGCGGCTGCGTGCGTGGAGCGAGAACCTGCCGCACCGCCCGTACACGCAGCCCGTGCACCAGAGGATCGAAGCGCAGGCGCGCGAGCGGCCCGAGGCGGTCGCGCTGGTGTTTGGCGACACGGTGCTGCGCTATGGCGAACTCGACGCGCGCGCCAACGCGCTGGCCCACCGCCTGATCGGTCGGGGCGTACGGCCCGACATGCCCGTGGGCATCGCCGCCGAGCGCAGCCTCGAGATGGTCGTGGGGCTGCTGGCGATCCTCAAGGCCGGCGGCGCCTATGTACCCATTGACCCCGAGCTGCCGCGCGAACGCATCGCCTACATGCTCGAAGACAGCGGCGTGACGCTGCTGCTCACGCAATCGCACCTGCGCGAGGCGCTGCCGGTGGCGGCGCATGTGCAGTTGCTGGCGCTCGATGCGCTCGACCTGTCGGCCGAATCCACCGCCTGCCCGCAGGTCGCACTGCATGGCGAGAACCTCGCCTACGTGATCTTCACCTCGGGCTCCACGGGCCGTCCCAAGGGCGCGGCCAACCGCCACAACGCCCTCTACAACCGCCTGGCTTGGATGCAGGACGCCTACGCGTTGAATGATGGCGACACTGTGCTGCAGAAGACGCCGTTCGGCTTCGACGTGTCGGTGTGGGAGTTTTTCTGGCCGCTGATGCAGGGCGCGCGCCTTGTCGTCGCTGCGCCCGGCGATCACCGCGAGCCGGCTCGCCTGGTCGAGTTGATCCGCGCGCACGGCGTGACCACGCTGCATTTCGTGCCCTCGATGCTGCAGGCCTTCCTGGCGCACGAGGGCATCGAGGCCTGCACCAGCCTGCGGCGCATCGTCTGCAGCGGCGAGGCGCTGCCGGCCGAGGCGCAGGCGAAGGTATTCGAGCGCCTGCCGGGCGCGGGGCTCTACAACCTCTACGGCCCGACCGAGGCGGCCATCGACGTGACGCACTGGACCTGCCGCGCCGACGGCCTGAACCATGTCGCCATCGGCCGGCCCATCGCGGGCTGCAGGACCTATGTGCTCGACGCGGGCCTGAACCCGGTGCCGCCAGGCGTGGGCGGCGAGCTGTACCTGGGCGGCATCGGCCTGGCGCGCGGTTACCTGCACCGGCTGGGCCTCACGGCCGAGCGTTTCGTCGCCGACCCCTTCAGCGACAGCGGCGAGCGGCTGTACCGCACGGGCGACCTCGTGCGCTGGCGCGACGACGGCCAGCTGGTTTACCTGGGCCGCATCGACCACCAGGTGAAGGTACGGGGCTTTCGCATCGAGCTCGGCGAGATCGAGGCGCAGCTGCTGGCACAGCCGCAGGTGCGCGAGGCCGTGGTGGTGGCCGACGAAGGCCCCGGTGGCACGCGGCTGGTGGGGTACGTGTCGCCGCAGCCCGGTGCGGCGGTGGACGTGGCCGTGCTCAAGGCGCGCCTGGCCGAGGTGCTGCCCGAGTACATGGTGCCGTCGCTGCTGTGCGTGCTGCCGGCCCTGCCGCTCAACGCCAACGGCAAGATCGATCGCAAGTCGCTGCCCAGGCCCGAGCGCGGCGGGGCGCAGGCCTACGAAGCGCCCGAGGGTGCGGTCGAGCAGGCGCTCGCCACGGTCTGGGCCGAGGTGCTGGGCCTGCCGCGCGTGGGCCGGCAGGACAACTTCTTCGAACTCGGCGGCGATTCGATCCTGAGCCTGCAGATCGTGTCGCGGCTGCGCACGGCCGGCTGGAAGCTCACGCCGCGCCAGATGTTCGAGCGCCAGACCGTCGCCGGGCAGGCGGCCGTGGCCGAGCCCGTGGACGCTGCGGTGCAGGCCGAGCAGACCGCAGCCGAAGGCCAGGTGCCGCTGCTGCCGTTCCAGGCCGCGTTCTTAGAGGCCGACATGCCCGAGCGCGATCACTGGAACCAGTCGCTGCTGCTGCAGGGCCGCGAGCCGCTGGCGGTGCCCGCGCTCGAAGCCGCGCTGGCGGCCGTGGTGCAGCACCACGACGCCTTCCGTCTGCGCTTCCATCGCGCGGCCGATGGCCGCTGGCGGCAGGCCTACGAGGCCCTGCCGGCGCGCTGGCGCGAGGAATGGCTCTGGGTGCGCGATGCAGCGAACCCCGCGCAGATCGCCGCGCTGTGCGACGAGGCGCAGCGCAGCCTCGACCTCGCGCACGGGCCGCTGCTGCGTCCGCTGGTCATCCGCCTGCCCGGCGGCGACTGGCGCCTGCTGCTGGCCGCGCACCACCTCGTGGTTGATGGCGTGTCGTGGCGCATCGTGCTCGACGACCTGGCCGCCGCGTACACACAGTGCCGCGATAGCCAACCGGTCGCGCTGCCGCCGAAGAGCGCCAGTTTGCAGGCCTGGGCGCGCGCGCTGCAGAGCGAGGCTGCCGCGATGGATGGCGAACTCGCGCACTGGCAGGCCTTCGCCGACGTGCCGGTCGCGCTGCCCTGCGCGCGGCCCGAGGGCGTGAACACCGTGGCGCGCCGCGCCAGCATCGCGTGGCAGCTCGACCGCGCGCGCACGCAGGCGTTGCTCAAGGTTGCGCCTGCCGCCTACCGCACGCAGGTCAACGACCTGCTGCTCACGGCATTGGGGCGCGCGCTGTGCGGCTGGAGCGGGCATGCGCAGCTCGCGATCCTGCTCGAAGGGCACGGCCGCGAAGACATCCTGCCGGTGCAGAAGGCGCTCGACCTGTCGCGCACCACGGGGTGGTTCACCAGCCTGTTTCCCGTGCGGCTCGATCCGCTGGGCGCGTGGGGCGATGCGATCAAGCGCGTGAAGGAAGACCTGCGCCGCGTGCCGCAACGCGGGCTCGGCCATGGCGTGCTGAGGCACCTGGGCACGGACGCACAGCAGCAGGCGCTGCGCGCATTGCCGCGGCCGCAGCTGGTCTTCAACTACCTGGGGCAGGTTGATGGTGCAGCAGAGGCCGTGTGGTCGCTCGCACCTGAAGACGCGGGCGAGCCGGTCGCCGCGAGCGCACCGCTGCTGCACGAATTCAGCGTCAACGCGCAGGTGCGCGACGGTGCGCTGCAACTGACGGTGGACTTCAGCGCGGCGCGGCATGCGCAGGAGGACGTGCAGGGCTGGGTGAACCGCTTCGGCGACGAACTCGAAGCGCTGATCGCGCACTGCACCTCGGGCGCTTGCGGCGTCACGCCGTCGGACTTCCCGCTGGCCGGGCTCGACGCCGCGCAGCTCGACGCGCTGCCGCTGCCCGTGGCGCAACTCGAAGACCTCTATCCGCTGTCGCCGATGCAGTCCGGCATGCTGTTCCACAGCCTGGTCGATGCACAGGGTGAGGCCTACGTCAACCAGCTGTGCATGGACATCGACGGCCTCGATGCCGAGCGCTTCCGCGCCGCATGGCAGCGCGTGCTCGCGCGCCACGAGATCCTGCGCAGCGGCTTCCTGGCTGACGGCGCCACGCCGCTGCAATGGGTGGTGCGCGCCGCCGAGATGCCGTGGGCCGTGCAAGACCTGCGCGAGAGCGTCGACGTGCCAGGTGCACTGGCGCGGCTGGCCGCGTCGCAGCGTGCGAGCGGCTTCGACCTCGTGCGCCCGCCGTTGATGCGCATCGCGCTGGCCCGCACGCAGGCGCAGCGGCACCACCTTGTCTGGACCTACCACCACCTGCTGCTCGACGGCTGGAGCGTGGCGCAGCTGCTGGCCGAGGTGCTGCGCAGCTACGCGGGGCAGGCCGGCGAGCCCGCGCCGGGGCGTTTCCGAGATCACATCGCGTGGCTCGCAACGCGCGACGCGCAGGCCGGCGAGGCGCACTGGCGCAACGTGCTGGCCGGTGTGGAAGAACCGACGCGCCTTGCCACGGCGCTGGTGCCGCCTGTCGCACCGCGCCCGGGCAAGGCCCGCCAGCGGCTGGCCTTCGACACCGAAGCCACGCGCGGCCTGCGCGAAGCCGCGCGGGCCGCGCACGTCACGCTCAACACCGTTGTGCAGGCCGCCTGGGCGCTGCTGCTGGGCCAGCGCACGCGCACCGGCACCGTCGTGTTCGGCGCCACCGTCGCTGGCCGCAGCGCCGAGATGCCGGGTGCCGAGCGCATGCTGGGCCTGTTCATCAACACGCTGCCCGTGGTCGCGCGCCTGCGGCCCGGCCAGCCCGTGGGCGAATGGCTGCGCGAACTGCAGGCGGCGCAGGTCGCGTCGCGCGAACACGAGCACACGCCGCTGCACGAGATCCAGGCCTGGGCTGGGCGGGGCGGGCAGGGCCTGTTCAACACGCTGGTGGTGTTCGAGAACTACCCGGTCGATGCGGCCTTGCGTGGCGATGCTGCGGCCGGCCTGAGCTTCGGCGCGGTGCACACGAAGGAAGAAACCTCGTACCCGCTGACGCTGATGGTGCATGACGATGCAGCGCTGCACATCGACCTCGTGCATGCGCTCGACGTGTGCGACGAGGCGCAGGCCGCCGCGCTCGTGGGCCAGTTGCGTGCGGCGCTGCTGGCGTTGGCTGGCGATGCGACGCAGGCCATGGGTCGACTGACGCTGGCCGATGCGGCCGAGCGCGAGCGGTTGTCGTGCTGGTCACGCGGCGCATTCACGCCGCAAAAGGTCGTGTCCGTCCACCACCTCATCGAACAGCAGGCGAAGGCGAACCCCGACGCGCTGGCACTCGTCACGGCCGAGCATCGCCTCACCTACGCCGCACTCAATCGCCTCGCCAACCGCTGGGCCCACCGCCTGATCGCGCAGGGCGTGCGGCCTGACATGGCGGTCGCGATCGCGGTCGATCGCTCGGCCGAGACCGTCGTCGGCCTGCTCGCCGTGCTCAAGGCTGGCGGCGCGTACGTGCCGCTCGACCCGGCGTTCCCGACCGAGCGGCTGGCCTACATGGTCGAGGACAGCGGTGCCTCGCTGCTGCTCACGCGCCGCGCGTTGATGCCCCGTTTGCCCGACGCAGCGAGTGTGCAGCGGCTCGCCTTCGACCTCGACGCGGCCGACGACGGCATGGCCGCCTGGCCCGACCACGACCCGGCGGTGCCGGTGCATGGCGAGCAGCTGGCCTATGTGCTCTACACCTCGGGCTCCACCGGCCGCCCCAAGGGCGTGGCGATGCGCCACGACGCGGTGGCGCGTCTCATCGCGTGGCAGCTGCAACGCCTGCCGGGCGCGAGCCGCACGCTGCTGTTCGCCTCGCCGTGCTTCGACGTCGCGTTCCAGGAGATGGTCAGCGGGCTGGCCGGCGGAGGTTGCCTCGTGCAGACCACCGACGCGCAGCGGCTCGACCTCGATGCGCTCGAGGCGTTGGTGCACGGAGAAGGCGTCGAACGCATGTTCCTCACCTTCTCGGTGCTGCAGCATTTCGCCGAACAGTCGCTGGCCTCGGGCCGTCGGCTGCCGGCGCTGCGCCAGGTCGTCACGGCGGGCGAGCAGCTCAAGCGCACGCCCGCGCTGGCCGAGTGGCTGGCGCGCGAATCGCAGTGCCGGCTCATCAACCAGTACGGGCCGACCGAGACGCACGTGGTGAGCGAGCTCGTGCTCGACGGCGCGGGCGATGAAAACCTGCCACCCATCGGCACGCCCGCATCGAGCGCACGCCTGCATGTGCTCGATGCGCATCTGAACCCCGTGCCGGTCGGCGTAGCCGGCGAGCTGTGCGTCGGTGCCGAGGTGCTGGCGCGCGGCTACCTGCGCCGGGCCGGCCTGACGGCGCAGCGCTTCGTCGCCGACCCGTTCGATGGGCACGGTGGGCGGCTCTACCGCACCGGCGACCTCGTGCGCTGGCGCGATGACGGCCAGCTCGAGTACCTCGGCCGGCTCGACCACCAGGTGAAGGTGCGGGGCTTTCGCATCGAACTCGGCGAGGTCGAGGCGCAGCTGCTCGCGCAGCCCGGTGTGCGCCAGGCCCTGGTGCTGGCGCAGGAAGGGCCGGGCGGTGCGCGGCTGGTGGCCTATGCGGCCGGCGCCGAAGGCCAGCCGCTGCGTCCCGCGGCGCTGCGTGCGGGGCTGGCGGCGGCGCTGCCCGACTACATGGTGCCGAGCGTCATCGTCGCGATGCCGCAGGGGCTGCCGTTGAACGCCAACGGCAAGATCGATCGGCAGGCGCTGCCACCGCCCGAGGCCGCGGAAGAGCGTGCCCACGTGCCGCCGCAGGGCGCCACCGAAGCCGCGCTGGCCGGCCTCTGGGCGCAGGTGCTGGGGCTGTCGCGCGTGGGGCGCGGCGACAACTTCTTCGAGCTCGGCGGGCATTCGCTCGCGGTGCTCAAGCTGCGCCAGCAGGTCAAGGCGCAGATGGGCATCGACCTGCCGCTGCAGCGCTACTTCGAGCTGCCCGACCTGGCGGCGTGCGCGCAGGCGCTCGACGCGCAAGGGCCGGCGCAGGCGCAGCAGGCCGCGCAGGCCGAGAGCGATCTCGATCGCATGGATGCATTGTTGGAAAGTCTGGGGGGTTGAGTGAGCAGTAGCGAACGCAGTAGGGCCATCGCACAACGGCTGGCGGGTTTGCCGCCGGCGCGGCAGAAGGAATTCATCGCCGCGTTGCGTGCGCAGGGTATCGACTTCGGCCGCCTGCCGATCGTGCCCGACCCGGCCGCCGTGCCCGGTGCGCCGCGGCCTGCGTCGTATGCGCAGGCGCGCCAGTGGTTCCTCTGGCAGATGGACCCCGAAAGCACGGCGCAGCACATCACGGCCGCGCTCACGCTGCATGGCGCGCTCGACCATGCGGCGCTGCGCGCGAGCCTGCAGGCGCTGGTGGCGCGGCACCCGTCACTGCGCACGCGCTTCGGCGTGAGCGACGACGGCGTGCCGCAGCAGACCGTGTCGCCCGAGGCGGTGCTCGACCTGCGCGAAGCCGATCTGCGCGCCCACCCCGCGCAGGTGCGCGACGAGGCTGCGCGCCTCGTGCGCACGCCCTTCGATCTGTCGCGCGGCCCGCTGTTGCGCGTGGGCCTGCTGCGCACCAGCGAGACCGCGCACCTGTTGGTGCTGGTGATGCACCACATCGTGTCCGACGGCTGGTCGATGCAGCTGCTGGTCGACGACTTCGGCGCGCTGTACCAGGCCCATTGCCACGGGAACGCCGCCGCCGTGCCGCCCGCGCCCGCCCTGCAGTACGCCGACTACGCCGCTTGGCAGCGCCACTGGCTCGAAGCAGGCGAGGGCGAACGCCAACTCGCCTACTGGACCGAACGCCTGGGCGGCGAACAGCCGCTGCTGCAACTGCCTGCCGACCGCGCGCGCCCGCCGCAGGGGCCGTACCTGGCCGCACGCCACCGGCTCGACCTGCCGGGCGAACTGGCACAGGCGCTGCGCCGCCGCGCGAGCGCCGAGGGCGCGACGCTCTTCATGGTGCTGCTGGCCGGCTTCCAGGCGCTGCTGCATCGCTACACGGGCCAGGGCGACATCCGGCTCGGCGTGCCCGTGGCCAACCGCGACCGGCCCGAGACGGCCGGCATCCTCGGCCTGTTCGTCAACACGCAGGTGCTGCGCGCCGAACTGGCCGGCCACACCACGCTGGCCCAGGCGCTGGCACAGGCACGCGAAGCGGCTCTGGGCGCGCAGGCGCACCAGGACCTGCCGTTCGAACAGCTGGTCGAGGCGCTGCAGCCCGAGCGCAGCCTGAGCCACCCGCCACTGTTCCAGGTGATCTTCAACCACCGGCAGCAGGACCTGGGCGCGCTCGACCGGCTCGAAGGCCTGCGCATCGAACCCTGCGAACTCGACGAACAGGCGGCGCCCTTCGAGCTCGCGCTCGACACGCTGGAGCAGGCCGACGGCACGCTCGGCCTGAGCTTCACGTATGCCCGCGCGATCTTCGAGCCCGCGACCATCGAACGCATGGCCGCGCACTACGTTGCGGTGCTGCGCCAGCTGGCCGACGACCCCACGCGCACGCTGCGCGAGGTGGCGCTGCTCAGTTCGCAGGAGCATGCCCAACTGCGCCAATGGGGCGAGGGCCAGGACACGGCCTGGGACGAGGTGCCCGTGCACCGCCTCGTCGAGCGCCAGGCCGCGCTGCGGCCCGAGGCCACGGCGCTGATCGTCGATGGCGTGCCGATGAGCTTCCGCGACTTCGATCGGCGCGCCAACCGGCTCGCCCACGCCCTCATCGCGCAGGGCGTGCAGCCCGAGGACCGCATCGGCCTCGCAGTGGAGCGTTCGCCCGAGATGGTGGTGGCGCTGCTCGGCGTGCTGAAGGCGGGCGCGGCCTATGTGCCGCTCGACCCCGACTACCCGCCCGAGCGGCTGGACTTCATGGCGGCCGACAGCGGCGTGCGGCTGCTGCTCACGCAGGCGCGCGTGCGGGAACGGCTGGGCGCATCGATGCAGGCGCTGCCCGCGCTGCTGCTCGACGGCGGCGTGCTCGACAGCGGGCCCGAAGACGCACCCGATGTCGCGGTGCATCCCGAACACCTGGCCTATGTGATCTACACCTCGGGCTCCACCGGCCAACCCAAGGGCGTGGCCGTGGCGCATGGCCCGTTGAGCATGCACATCCAGACCATCGGCCGCGCCTACGGCATGACGCCCGAAGACCGCGAGCTGCAGTTCGCATCGATCAACTTCGACGGCGCGCACGAGCGCATCTGGACGCCGCTGGCCTTCGGCGCCACGCTGATGCCGCGCAGCCAGGAGCTGTGGACCGTGCACCGCAGCCGCGAAGAGATGCGGCGCCACGGCATCACCGTCGCCTGCTTCACGCCGGGCTACCTGCAGCAGATGGCCGACGAACTCGGCGAGGAAGGGCGCGTGCCCACGCTGCGTTCGTACACCGTCGGCGGCGAGGCCATGGGCCGCGTGGCCTGCGAGCGCGTGATGCAGACCTTGCAGCCGCCGCGCCTCATCAACGGCTACGGCCCGACCGAGACGGTGATCACGCCGACCATCGCCAAGGCCTATGCCGGCACCGCCTTCGACGCGGCCTACCTGCCCATCGGCGCGCCCGTGGGCGACCGCCGCGCCGTGGTGCTCGACACCGACATGAACCTGGTGCCGCCCGGCATGGCCGGCGAGCTGTACCTGGGTGGTTCGGGCCTGGCGCGCGGCTACCTGAACCGCGCCGGCCTGAGCGCCGAGCGCTTCGTGGCCGACCCCTTCGACACCGCGGGCGGGCGCCTGTACCGCACCGGCGACCTCGTGCGCTGGCGTGCCGACGGGCAGCTCGAATACCTGGGGCGGCTCGATCACCAGGTGAAGGTGCGCGGGTTCCGCATCGAGCTCGGCGAGGTCGAGGCGCGTCTGCGCGCGCAGCCCGGCGTGCGCGAGGCCGTGGTGGTCGCGCGCGAGCGTGCAGGCGGTGCGCTGCTGCTGGCCTACGTGTCGAGCCTCGACGCGCAACGCCCGGTCGAGGCCTTCACGCTGCGCGACGGGCTGGCACAGGTGCTGCCCGAGTACATGGTGCCGTCGGCGATCACCGTGCTCTTGGCGCTGCCGCTGAACGCCAACGGCAAGGTCGACCGCGCCGCGCTGCCCGAGCCCGTGTTCGCTGCTACAGCCGACAGTTGGGAAGCGCCGCAGGGCGCGGCCGAGGAGGCGATGGCCGCCGTGTGGGCCGAGGTGCTGGGCGCGCCCCGCGTGGGCCGCAACGACAATTTCTTCGAACTCGGCGGCCATTCGCTGCTGGCCATGCAGCTGCTCGAGCGGCTGCGCCGCCAGGGCTTCGGCGCGCAGGTGCGCACGCTGTTCCAGAACCCGCGCTTCGCCGACTTCGCGCGCGCCACGCTGGAGGCCGGCGCCTCGCCGCGACCGGCGCCGGTGGTGCCCGACAACGCGATTCCCGAAGGCTGCACACGGCTCACGCCGCAGATGCTGCCGCTGGTCGCGCTCGACGACGCGCAGCTGCGCCGCATCGAAGCCGCCGTGCCGGGCGGCGCGGCCAACATCCAGGACATCTACCCGCTCGCGCCGCTGCAGGAAGGCCTGCTGTTCCATCACCTGATGCAGGCCGAGGGCGACGTCTACGTGCAGTCGCTGCAGATGCGCTTCGACAGCCAGGCGCGGCTGAACGCGTTCATGGACTGCCTGAACCGCGTCATCGCGCGCCACGACATGCTGCGCACCGCCGTGCTGTGGGAAGGGCTGGCGGAGCCGGTGCAGGTGGTGCACCGCCATGCACCCGCCGAGATCGAATGGCTGCCGATCGACGCCGCCGCAGGCGATGTCGCCGCGCAACTCGAGGCGCATGTTCGCCCCGGCCACTACCGCCTCGACGTGCGCCGCGCGCCGATGCTGCGTGCCATCGCCGCGCACGACGCAGCGGGCGGCGGCTGGCTGTTGCAGTTGCCGAGCCACCACCTGGCGCTCGACCATGTGTCGCGCGACCTGCTGGTCGAGGAGATCACGCTGCTGCTGCAGGGCCGCGCCGACGCGCTGCCCCCACCCGTGCCGTTCCGCAGCTTCGTCGCGCAGGCGCGGCTCGGTGCCGACGTGAGCGAGCAAGAGACCTTCTTCCGCCACATGCTCGGCGACGTGCGCGAACCGACCGCACCCTTCGATTTGTTCGATGCGCGCGGCGACGGCACGGCGGTGGAAGAAGCACACCTCGAACTCGACGCGGCGCTGGCGCAGGCCGTGCGCACGCAGGCGCAGCGCAGCGGCGTCAGCGCGGCCACGCTGTTCCACCTGGCGTGGGCACTGGTGCTGGCCAAGACCACGGGCAAGGATGACGTGGTGTTCGGCACCGTGCTGTTCGGCCGGCTCGCGGGCGGCGAGGGCGCGGGGCGCGCGCTCGGCATGATGATCAACACGCTGCCGCTGCGCGTGACGCTGGGCCGCAGCCATGCACTGGCCTGCGTGCGCCAGACGCACGCCGCGCTGGCCGGCCTGCTGCACCACGAGCACGCGAGCCTGTCGCTCGCGCAGCGCTGCAGCGCGGTGCCCAAGGGCACGCCGCTGTTTTCGACGCTGCTGAACTACCGCTATGTGGCGCAGGCGCCCGAGGCGGGTGCCGATGCCGGCGGCTGGGAAGGCATCGAGACGCTCGGCGCGCAGGAGCGTTCGAACTACGCCTTCGCGTTGTCGGTGAACGAACGCGCCGACGGCTTCGCGCTGACCGCGCAGGTCGATGCGGCGGTGGGCGCCGCGCGCGTGTGCCAGTACATGCACGATGCGGTGCGCCGCGTGGCCGACGACCTCGCGCAGGCGGCCACGCACCCCGTCGTGGCCTTCGATCTGCACACCGCCGACGAGGCACAGCGCCTGCAGGCCTGGGGCGAGAACACGCCCGCCTACCAGGACACCGCACCGGTGCATGTGCTGGTGGCACGCCAGGCCGCACTGCGGCCCGAGGCCACCGCGCTGATCTTCGGCGACCGCACGCTGAGCTACGCCGCGCTGGAGGCGCGCGCCAACCGAATGGCGCACCACCTCGTGCGCGCGGGCGTGCGGCCCGAAGTGCGCGTGGGCCTCGCGGTGCGGCGTTCGGCCGACATGGTCGTGGCGCTGCTCGCGATCCTGAAAGCGGGCGGCGCCTACGTGCCGCTCGACCCGGCGTACCCGCCGCAGCGGCTGGCCTACATGGTGGAAGACAGCGGCGTCGCGCTGCTGCTGGCCGACGATGCCGTGGTGCTGGAGCGCATCGGCATGCCCGGCGTGAAGGCGCTGACGCTCGACAGGCTCGACCTGTCGAACGGCCCGTCGCACGATCCCGGCGTGGCCGTGCACCGCGACCACCTGGCCTATGTGATCTACACCTCGGGCTCGACCGGCAAGCCCAAGGGCGTGGCCGTGGCGCACGGCCCGCTGGCCATGCACGTGCAGTCCATCGGCGAGGCCTACGGCATGACGCCGGAGGACCGCGAGCTGCAGTTCGCGTCGATCAACTTCGACGGCGCGCACGAGCGCACCTGGGTGCCGTTGGCCTTCGGCGCGGCGCTGATGCCGCGCGACGAAGAGGTCTGGCCGGTGGAGCGCACCTGCGCTGAAATCGCGCGCCACGGCATCACCATCGCCTGCTTCACGCCCGGCTACCTGCACCAGATGGCCGAGCTGATGGGCGAGGCCGCGAGCCGGCTGCCGATCCGTTCCTACACCGTGGGCGGCGAGGCGATGCCGCGCACCAGCTTCGCGCTGGTGCAGTCGGTGCTGAAGCCGCCGCGCATCGTCAACGGCTACGGGCCGACCGAGACCGTGATCACGCCGATGATCGCCAAGGCCGCGCCGGGCGAGGGCTTCGACGCGGCCTACATGCCCATCGGCCGCCTCGTGGGCGACCGCACGGCCTATGTGCTCGACGGCGCCATGAACCAGGTGCCGCCCGGCGTGGCCGGCGAGCTGTACCTGGGCGGCGACGGCCTGGCGCGCGGCTACCTGCAGCGCGCGGGCCTGAGCGCGGAACGCTTCGTGGCCGACCCCTTCGGCGCGCCGGGCGGCCGGCTCTACCGCACGGGCGACCTCGTGCGCTGGGAGGCCGACGGGCAGATGGCCTACCTGGGGCGCATCGACCACCAGGTGAAGATCCGCGGCTTTCGCATCGAGCTCGGCGAGATCGAGGCGCAGCTGCTGGCGCTGCCGCAGGTGCGCGAAGCCGTGGTCGTCGCCAGCCAGGGCGTGGGCGGCGCGCGGCTGGTGGCGTATGCGTCGCCGCTGGCGGGCGAGCGCATCGAGCCGGCGCGGCTGCGCGCCAGCCTCGCGGCGCTGCTGCCCGAGCACATGGTGCCGGCCGCCATCGTCGTGCTCGATACGCTGCCGCTGAACATGAGCGGCAAGGTCGATCGCCATGCGCTGCCGGCGCCGGTGTTCGCCGGTGGCGACGGCTACGACGCGCCGCGCGGCAGCGCCGAGCAGGCGCTCGCGCGCATCTGGTCCGAGGTGCTGGGCGTGGCACGCGTGGGCCGCGACGACAACTTCTTCGAACTCGGCGGCGATTCGCTGCTGAGCCTGAAGGTGATGGCGCAGGCACGGCGCCTGGGCCTGCCGGCGCTCGACCTGAAGCTGCACGACTTCCTGCGCGCGCCGACCATCGCGGGGCTGCTGGGCGGGCGTGCCGATGCGCCGCCGCTGGTGGCCCTGAACGCCGTGGTGCCCGGTGCGGCGCCGCTGTTCTGCCTGCACGCCGCGCTGGGCACGGTGTACGACTACGCGCCGCTGGCGCGCCGCCTGCAGGGCGTGCGCACCGTGTACGGCCTGCCGTGCCGCATGCTCGCCGATCCCGCGCATCGCGACGTGTCGCTGGCGCGCATGGCCGACGACTACGCCCGCATGCTCCGTGGCGTGCAGCCGCAGGGGCCGTACCACCTGCTGGGCTGGTCGCTCGGCGGTGCGCTCGCTGCGGCCGTGGCCGCGCGGCTCGAGGGCGAAGGGCAGGCGGTGGCGTTCCTCGGCCTGGTCGATCCCTACGTGCCCGAGCCCGACGCGCCCTTGCAGACGGTGGACGACGACGGCCGCCGCGACTTCGCCGACTTCGTCGCCTCGGCCTGGCCGGCGGCGCGCCTGGACGGGCTGCTGGACATCGACGACTTCGTCTGCGACGAGGCGACGGTCGCTGCACTGATCGCCCAGGCGCGTGCCAAGGCGCAGGCCCGTGGCGATGCACTGGAGATGCCGGCGCACGCGAACCTGCCCGACGACGAGCTGGCTTGCATCTTCCTCGTGAGCCAGCAACTGAAGGCGATCGAGACCGAGGCACTCGTGCCGCTGTGCTGCCACGCCGAGTGCTGGTGGATCGCGCGGCGCCCGGCGGCGGACCGCGCCGCGCTCGCGCTGCAACTGGGGCGGCCGGACCTCGCGAGCGCCGCGGCGCTCGACGAGGACCACCACGCGATCCTGCGCAGCCCGGTGTTGTTGACGCAACTGGGCGAGCGATTGGGCGAGGCCGAAGCCCTCGCGGCCTGAAGCGCGGGCATAAAAAAACGCACGACCCGGAAGCCGGGTCGTGCGTCAAGGGCACCTTCTGCCGGTGCCGCCCTATTTCAATCCGTCGGGTGTCAGAGCTTGTAGCTGAGCTTCAGCCAGGCGTTGCGCGGGTTGCCTTGCGTGTAGCCGTTGTAGGCGCCCAGGCCGTTGTAGTAGCGCTTGTCGCCCAGGTTCTCGATGTGCAGCGAGGCGCTCAGGCGGTTGTTGATGTCGTAGCGTGCCATCAGGCCGAACAGCGTCAGGCCGCCCTGCGAGGCGCGGCCGAGTTCGTTGAACTCGTCGTAGTAGATGCCGCTCTGGTAGCTCACGCTGCCGCCGACGGTGAGCTTGCTCCACTCACCCGGCAGGCGGTAGCTGGTGGCCACGCGGAACAGGCGGCGCGGATACTGCGGGTTCAGCAGCACGCCGTCGGCATCGCGCTTGGCGTGGTAGGTGTAGCCCGCGAGCATCTGCAGACCCGGCAGCACCTCGCCGGCGGCGGTGAGCTCGAAGCCCTTGCTCTTGGCGCCCTGCACCGCGCGGTACGGAATGCCGCCGTCGGGCAGCAGCGAGCCGGCGCCGGTGTCGATCACGGCGAGGTTGGTCTCGCGCGTCTTGAAGATCGCGGCGCTGGTGTTGAGCTTGCCGCCGAAGTGCTCGCCCTTCAGGCCCAGCTCGATGTTCTTGCCGCGCTGCGGTGCGATGAGCGAGTTGTTGCGGTCGCGCACCGTGTTGGGCTGGAAGATGTCGGTGTAGCTGCCGTACAGCGAGAGTTCCTTGCTCACGTCGAACACCACGCCCAGGTAGGGCGTGACCACGCCGTTTTCGCGCATCGAACTCACACCGGTGCGCCGCCAGGTGGTCCAGTCGAGCGTGGACGCGTCGGACTTGTACCAGGTGCCGCGAGCGCCGACGATGAGCGACAGCGGCTCGGCCAGCTTCAGGCGGGTCGAGGCGTAGATGGCTTTCTCGGTGGTGTTCAGCGGCGCCGTGTACAGCGGGTACGAGAAGGAGGTCGGCTCGGGGAAGCTCTGCAGCTGGTAGAAGTTCAGCGGCCGGCGGTCGATCGTGCGCGGCACGGCGCCGCGGGTGTACACCGTGGCGTCGTAGGTGTTGTAGCTCATGCCCACCACGGCCTCGTGCGTCTGGCCGAAGGCCTCGAACGGGCCCTTCAGGTGCACGTCGAGGGCCTTGTTGGCGCCTTCGGCGGGGTTCTCGCGGATGTCGATGGTGGAGGCGCCGGTGCGCGCGTTGATCGCGCGGTAGATGCTCAGGTCGCCCGAGGCGCGCTCGCGCTTGCTCTTGAGGTAGCTGGCGTCCACCTTCAGCTGCCAGCCCGCGCCCAGGCGCTGGTCGAGGTTGGCGAACAGCTTGTCGGAGTACATGTCCCAGTAGCTCCACGGCGCGCTGGAGTTGAACGAGCGCGGCAGGTTGGTGCGCTGGCCGTTGCTGAAGAACAGCGGGCTCTGGCCGTAGTTGGCGCCGTCGATGGCGGTCTTCTGGTGCTCGAAGCCCACCGACAGGCGCGAGCCTGCCGCGAGGTCGACTTCGAGAATGCCGTACAGCGCGTCTTCGCTGCGCTTCTTGTTCTCGATGAAGCTCTTGCCGTCGGTGCGCGAGGCCATGAAGCGGCCGCGCACGGTGCCGTCGGCGTTGAGGGGGCCGCCCACGTCGATCTCGGCGTTGGTGCGGCTCCAGCTGCCGATGCCGCCGGAGATGTGGCCGGCGAATTCGGAGGTCGGGCGCTTGCGCACGAGGTTGATGGCTCCGCCGGGCGAGCCCACGCCGTTGAGCAGGCCGGCCGCGCCGCGGATCACTTCGACGCGGTCGTAGAAGGCGGTGCTGACCATGCTCGACTCCCCGGCCACGCTGTTGAAGCCCAGCGTGGGCACGCCGTCGATCATGGTGCTCAGGGCGAAGCCGCGCGAGGAGAAGGTCACGCGCTCGTCGTTGCGGTCGGCCACGATGCCGGGCGTCTGGCGCAGCACGTCTTCGAGGGTGACGAGGTTCTGGTCGTCGATCTGCTGGCGGCCGATGACGCTGACCGACTGCGGCGTTTCGCGCAGCGACAGGTCCATGCGCGTGGCGCCGGCGGCGGCGCGCGTGGTGTACGAGCCCGTGCCTTCGGTGGTGCCGTCGGTGGAGGCCTGCGCGGCCACGGTCACGGCCGGCAGCGTGGAAGCGCCGGCCGTAGATTGGCGCTGGATGGTGACGCGCGTGGGGCCGTTGCGCACCGCCACGAGGCCGCTGCCGGCCAGCAGTCGGTCGAGCGCCTGCTGGAAGCTCAGGCGGCCCGACACGGCAGGTGCGGCCAGGCCCGAGACCACGTCACCGGCGGCGAGCACCTGCACGCCGGTCTGGCGCGACAGTTCGTTGAGCGCGGCGCCCAGCGGCTGGGCGGGGACGTTGATGTCGCGTGCTTGTGCAGCGGCCTGGTCGGCGCCCTGGGCGGCGGCGAGGCCGCTCCAGCTGGCAAGGGCGGTTCCGAAGGCAGCGGCAAGCGCGGCGCTCAGGAGTCGGTGGCGAGGCGAGAAACGCATGGGTGAAGGCTCCAGACAAATGAATCGGTGCGGCATGAAAACCGGGGCGCGCCGCAGCCGTCGATCGGATGCGGGGTGCTTCTGGATGTAAGACGTTTGAACTCGAAAAAGAGAGACAGGCCCGTGACAAGGCATCGGCCGCGGCATCGATGCGGGCCGAAAACGAGCGAGAAAAAGGAGCGGCGCGCCGGCGGGCACGCCCGGGTCAACGCGCCTGCAGGCGCACGCTGCCGTCGGGCCGGGCCACCGCCACCAGCGGCAGGATGGCCGGCAGCGCGTCGAGCAGGCCGGCCGAGTCGTTGGTGCGAAAGCGCCCCGAGAGCCGCATCGCGTCGATGCGGGCGTCGGCGCCGACGATGGGCGCGCTGCGGTAGCTGTTGACCGCGGCAAGCGCGTCGCCCAGCGGCGTGTTGTCGAACATCAGCCAGCCGTCGCGCCAGGCCGAGAGGGCGGCGGTATCGGCCTGGCGCACCGGGTCGGCGTGGCCGTCGCGCACCTCGAGCATGTCGCCGGCGCGCAGGTCGACCACTTCGCCGCTGCGTTCGGTGCCGGCGTGGCGCAGCACCTGGACGCGCACATGGCCGTGCTCGACGCCCACGGTG
Source organism: Variovorax sp. FW301-JW7 (assembly GCF_058788795.1). Lineage (NCBI taxonomy): Bacteria > Pseudomonadati > Pseudomonadota > Betaproteobacteria > Burkholderiales > Comamonadaceae > Variovorax > Variovorax sp. FW301-JW7. The sequence continues at coordinate 197,352 of NZ_JBYTBC010000006.1, read as the reverse complement.
ATCGGCCCGCCGCGGTCGCGCACGGTGAAAGCGGTGCCGACCACTTCGATGATCGCCTCGCGCGTGCGCACCACGAAGGGACGGTCGGCGTCGGGCGCCACGTCGAAGCGGACCTCGCCGCGTGCCATGTCGATCATGCGGCGGCGGCGGTAGAGCGTGACGTCGACGGCGCTCTGGGGCGCGAGGTCGAGGCGGCTGCCGGCCGAGGCATCGGCGGCATCGGCCAGCGTGACCTTGAGCATCCGCGCGTTCGGCGTGCGGTATGTCGCCTGGAACACGGGCTGCTGCCAGTACCACTGCACGCCGCGCCCCGCGACCACGCCGGCACCGAGCAGTCCGGCGACCGACAGCAGCAGCTTGCGGCGCGAGGGGTTGCGCGGGGCCGGTGCGGGCACGGGTTCGTCGAAGTGCGCGCGCAGGTCGTCGGCCATGCCGCCCAGCGCGTTCCAGCGCTCGCGCGCCTCGCGCACGGCGGCGGCGTGTTCGGGCGAGCGCGTGCGCCACTGGTCGAGCGCGAGCCGGGCGCCGTTGGCGGCCGGGCTCGGCGGCGCGATCTCGTCCTCGACGATGAGCGCGAGCGCGCGTTCGATCAGCCGTTCACGCGGAACGACCGCTGTGGCCGCACGGCTCATGAAAGGTCTTCGGCCAGTGCTGTGTCGAAACCGGCGTGGCTGTTCACCGCCTGCGGCTCGATCAGTTCATGGCGCAGCTCGGCGAACACGCGCGAGCAGTCGATGGTGGCGCGCAGCAGGTGCTTGGCGACCGCCATCTCGGTGATGCCCAGGCGCTGCGCGATCTCGGCGCGCGAGTGGCCGTAGGCGCGGAACAGCAGGAACACCTCGCGCCGGCGCGGCGGCAGCTGTTCCATGGTTTCCACCACGCGGCGCAGCACGCGGTGCTGGGCCACGACGTATTCGGACGAGGGGGCGGTGAGGTGCGTGCCCACGACGGCATGCGAGACGGCCCACTCTTGCGCGACCTTGCGGTGGCGCGCTTCGTCGATGCACAGGTTGCGCGCCACGCGGAACAGCAGGGCACGTGGCGACTCGATGGCGGCGCCGTCACGCAGGCCGAGGGTGTGCGTGTACACCCGCTCGAAGCTGGACTGCGCGATGTCGGCCGCATGGTGCGGGTCGCGCAGGTCGCGCGTGAGCTGCCGGCGCAAGTCCGCGTAGTGAGACACAAGTTCCTGGACGAGGTCGCGCATCCGGCCGCCTTCTCGCAAGCATCGACAAAGGACCCCTGGGCCGATGGCTGGTGCGCGCCGGTGAATAAGGAGGCGAGGGCGCTGGCTTCGGTGACCCCGGGGATGGGGTGAATAAGAACTATTCTTATTGAGTGTAGCACCGAAGCCTTGCGTTTCCGTGGCTAAACCACGGGCGCGGCGTGGGCGGGGCGCTCCGCGGATGGCACCTGCGGGGCCTGCGTCGTGTGCCGCGGCGTGGCGTTCAGCAGCGCCTGGCCGATCTCGTCGGAGCGGATGGCGGTGACCGACAGCAGCGTGTCGCTCAGGCCGTGGCTGGTCTCGCAGGCGCCCTGCAGGAAGATGCCCGGGCGCAGCGCCGGCGTGCCCTGCACGCGGTAGTCGCGGTCGACCGAGAAATCGCCCAGGTAGGGCGCCAGCGGTGCCAGCAGCGTGCGGTGCGCGTCGCGCGCGTAGCCGGTGGCGAGCACCACGGCGTCGTAGGCCTTGTCGTGGCGCGCGCCGGTGTTCAGGTCGTGCAGCGACAGGTGGATGCCGTCCTGCGCGGCGCGCACGGCCGACACCTCGTGCCGCCGCAGGAAGCTGTGGCGCGTCGAGCCGGCCACGCGCTGGCGGTAGAACACGTTGAAGATCTGCTGGATCAGCTCCAGGTCGGGCGCGGCGTAGTTGGTGTGCCAGAACTCCTCGAGCAGCTCGGCGCGCTCGTTCACCGAGCGGTTGAACACGAAGTCGGTGAAATCGGTGTTGAAGATCTCGTTCACGAACGGGCTGTCGTCCGAGGGCTTGATGGAGCGCGCCCGCATGATCAGGTCGATCTGCGGCTTGGCCGGGTGCGACTGCAGGTCCATGAAGATCTCGGCCGCGCTCTGGCCCGCGCCCACGATGGCGATGCGGTCGGCGCCGGGATGGCGGGCGATGGCCTCCAGGTAGGTGCTCGAATGGAACACGCGGCCGTCGTCGCGCAGGGGCTGGAAGCGCGCCGGGATGTTCGCCACGCCGCCCACGCTCACCACCAGGTTGCGCGCCAGGCGCTCGCGCACCGCGCCGTTGGCGTCGCGCGAGCGCACGCGCAGCAGCGAGACCTCGTTGCCCTTCATCTCGGGCACCACCTCGAACACGGCCTCGCCGTAGGCGCAGCGGTCTTCGAACTGCGCCGCGGCCCAGCCCAGGTAGTCGTTGAACTCGTGGCGGCTCGGGAAGAAGGTCTTGAGGTTGATGAAGTCCTGCAGGCGCTGTTTCTCGTGCAGGTAGTTCAGGAAGGTGAAGCGGCTGGACGGATTGCGCAGCGTGGCCAGGTCCTTCAGGAACGAGATCTGCATGTGCGCGTTGTCCAGCAGCATGTTGCGGTGCCAGACGAAGCCCGGCTGCTTCTCGATGAACAGCGCATCGACGAAGTGGCCCTTCTGGCGCTTCTCGTCGAGCGCGATGGCCAGTGCGATGTTGGACGGGCCGAAGCCGACGCCGATCAGGTCATGGATTTGCATGGATGTCCTCCAGGGATGGCTCGTGTCGACGAGCCGGGGCCGGCGAAGCGGCGGTGGGGTCGGCGCGCGGAATCCACAGCGCCTCGCCGAAGAAACGCTCGCGCCACAGCACGCCCAGCAGGGCGCGCTTGTGCGGAAAGTCGAACTCCTTCACATGGGCGTAGCCGCAGCGGCCCAGGCTCCGGATCATTTTTTCGTTGTCGGCGCGCGGCTCGATCACCAGGCGCTGCGTGCGCGGGTCGTCCAGGAAGAGGTAGTGCGACACCGACGGCATCCAGGCCGTGAGAAAGGGCTTGCCGCGAAAGCGCGCCTCGCCCACCAGCGCATGCCAGCCGCGGTCGTGGTCGGCCGCGTCGTAGAACGGTGCGATGCGGTCTTCCCTGGCCCAGTAGGCCTCGAAGTAGCCGAAGGCCTCGCCATCGAAGCGGCCGACGAGGCCGGTCACGCGCGGGTCGGCCGCGATGCCTTCCAGGTACTGGCGGTGGCGCGCGAGGTCGCCTTCCTCTTCCCAGAAATGGGCGACCACGGGGTCGTTCATCCAGCGGTGGAAGGCGGGGAGGTCGCGTTCGATGTCGACCGTGTCGAGCGTGAGCGTCTTACCCAGCCACGGGATGTGGCGGCGGTACACCGTGCCCTGCGGCTTGGCGGGGCGCAGCGGATGGCGCTTGCCCTGCGTGACGACGAAGCGCTGCGCGAAGGGCTCGCGCGGCTGCGGCAGCCAGGCGCGCGGCCATTGCCAGAAGGCCTCGCGTGCGATCGTGGGCAGCGCGCCCTCGGCCGGCGTGACGATGCCCGCGTCCACCAGACGCGTGCCGGTCGGCAGCGGCGATTGCAGCGCGAGCTGCCGCGCGGCCGGGTGGCGCTGGAAGGCCGCCTCGATTGCCGCCAGCAGGTGCGCTTCGTCAGGCTCGCCCGCGCAGGCGCCCAGCCATTCGAGGCGCGGCGTGCCGGGCTGCGCGCGCAGGGCCCAGGTGCTGCCGTGGCGGTCGCCGTCGAGCGGCGTGACCTTGAGCGCGGTGCCTTCCAGCCGGACGTCCAGCACCCGGCCTTCGGGATGCGCGTGAAAGCGCCATGCAGTGTCGTGGGCGGCCAAGCAAAACCTCCGGGGTGTGGTCGATGTGTGTGGGATGCAGAAGGAAGACGCGGGCTGCGGCCGGATGTTTAGTCGGCGGTGCTTGCGCAGCGCTCCCGCTCGAACTCGGGCGAGAGCGGACACGCGCCGCAGTAGCCCAGCCGCGGCACGAGGTAGTAGAGGCAGCACTGGCGGTGCAGCGTGACGGGCGGCGCGCTGCGGTCGGCCACGCGCACGCCGCGGCGCGCGGGCATGAACATCGGGTTGTCGCGCGCCTGGCCGCACGGTTGCGGCCAGGTCGAGCGGTGCAGCAGGTGGTCGAGGTCGGCGGCCACGGCGGGCGCCTGGCCGCTCATGCGCAGGCCTTCTTCGAGCACCGGCTCGAGGTAGCGCACGGCGTTGCCCCAGAGGATCTTGGGCGCCAGCCGCGTGAGCTGCGTCAGCCGCGCGAACAGGGGCGCGAGGTGCGTCCACAGCAGCACGTCGTAGCGCGCCGCCGTATCGGTGCCGGGGCGCGGCGTGCCGAGCTCGACGATGTGGAAGCACTCCGGGTCGCCGTCTGCATCGTCGAGCGACACCCAGACCTGCTCGGGCCCGACCGGAAAGCCGTGCTGCAGCAGGCTCGCCGCGGCGGCCACGGGCGGCAGCAGCGCGTGCAGGTAGTTCATGCTCCAGGCGGACGCGACCGCGCGCAGGTCGCGCTCCGGCATGTTCAGCGTGCGCGCCTTCAGGCGCAGCAGCGCCAGCAGGCGCGGCGGGTCGGCCAGCAGGTCGGCCACGCGCACGGCGTCGGGCGGCGGGTGTGGGGCGCAGGCCAGCGTTTCGCCGTAGGGCGCCCACTCGCCCTGGAAGATCGGCGCGAGCAGCGGGATCACGGGGCGGGGCCGAAGGTGGCGTGAAGAAGAAGGCGCACAGGCATGCAGCAGAAGACGCGCCGGCGGGCCGGAAATTTAGTCCGCACGAGGCCCGCACCTAAACAGCGTGCCCCACGGAGCGTCTACTCACTCATTGACAGCAGTGCAGGCGTGCGAATCCCCATGAGCTTCTTGAGACACCGTCCCTCCGATCCGGCCTTCAGCATGGCCTGGCGGCTTTTTCGCGAGCTGCACGACGCACCGTCGCCCGAGCGCGCCGAGCAGCTCGTGGCCTGGCTCGGCCAGGACCCGGGCCACGTGCGCGCGCTCGACGAGGCCCTGACGCTGTGGGCGCTGGCGGGCGCCTCGGTGGTGGAGGCCGCGCGCGAGGCGGGGGCGCAGCCGCTGCTGCAATAGGCGCCGCGCCTTCCTGCTAAACAAGCAGGCGCGCCGAACGTCATTGCAGGGAGCCCGTCTCCCTTTGCAACGAACCGTCCGCCGCATGAACCTCACACCCGCCAGCGCCCCCGCGTCCGAACTCGTCCGGCTGTTGCGGCCCTACTTCCCGTGGATCGCGCTGTCGACCGTGACCGGCATCGGCGCGGGCATCGCGACCGTCGCGCTGCTGGCGACCATCAACCAGGTGCTGCATCGCCCCGGCGGCCTGGCCGGCGGGCTGCTGCTGACCTTCATCGGCCTGTGCGTGGTGGCGCTGGTCGGGCGCGCCACCTCCGACATGTCGAACAACGTGGTCGGCCAGCGGCTCGTGGCGCAAGTGCGCAAGAGCCTGGCGCTGAAGATCCTCGCGGCGCCGATCGATGCGCTCGAGCGTTACCGCATGCACCGCCTGATGCCCGTGCTCACGCAGGACGTCGACATGATCAGCGACGTGGCCTTCATGCTGGCCTCGACCATGATCGCGCTGGCCGTTTCCCTTGGTTGCATGGGTTACCTGGCGTGGCTTTCGCCGCCGCTGTTCGGCCTGCTGCTGGGGGCGCTGCTCGTGGGCATCACCGTGCAGAGCCTGGCGCATGCGCGCGGCATCTCGGGCTTCTTCAAGGCGCGCGAGCAGGAAGAGGCGCTGCACAAGGCCTACCGCGGCATCAGCGAAGGCGCGAAGGAGCTGCGCATGCACCGCGCGCGCCGCGCCAAGGTGTACGAGCAGCAGGTGGCGCACACGGTGGAGCGCATCCACGACATCAATCGGCGTGCCATCAACATCTTTGTGCTGGCCTCGTCCTTCGGCTCGGCGCTGTTCTTCTTGCTGATCGCGCTGATCCTCGGCTGGGCCGCGTTCCGCGACACCGCGCCCGTCGTGCTCAGCGGCTTCGTGCTGGTGCTGCTGTTTCTGAAAGGCCCGCTCGACCAGGTGGTGGCGGCCCTGCCGCACCTGGGGCGCGCGAAGGTGGCGTTCGAGCGCATCGGTGACCTGTCGGCCCGCTTCGCCACGCCCGAACCGCACCTGGACCTGCACGCGCCGCCCGCCACGCCGGTGCTGCACGACGCCATCGAGCTGCGCGGCGCGCGCTATGCGTTCCCGGCGGTGGAGGGCGCGGAGCCCTTCGTGCTCGGCCCGGTGGATTTGCGCATCGGCCGCCGCGAGATCGTCTTCGTCGTCGGCGACAACGGCTCGGGCAAGACCACGCTCATCAAGCTGCTGCTGGGCCTGTACGCGCCGGTGGATGGCGAGCTGCTGCTCGACGGCAAGGCCGTGACGCCGCAGACGCGCGACGACTACCGCCAGCTCTTCACCACCGTGTTCTCCGACTTCTACCTGTTCGAAGACCTCGTGGCCGGCGAAGAGGGCGGCCACCAGGCGCTGCCCGAAACCGCCTTGCCCTACCTGCAACGGCTGGAGATCGCGCACAAGGTGTCGGTGAAGAACGGCGCCTTCAGCACCACAGACCTCTCGACCGGCCAGCGCAAGCGGCTGGCGCTGGTGCATGCGTACCTCGAAGGCCGGCCGGTGCTGGTGTTCGACGAATGGGCCGCCGACCAGGACCCGGCCTTTCGCCATCTGTTCTACACCGAGCTGCTGCCCGAGCTGCGCGCCAAGGGGCACTCGCTGGTGGTCATCTCGCACGACGACCGCTACTTTCACGTGGCCGACCGCATCGTCCACATGAAGGCCGGGCGCATCGCGCAGGCCACCGAGGCGCCGGCGCCGAGCCTCGCGGCTTGACCCGTTCGCGAAGCGGGTGCTAGCGTGGGGTTCGCTTCGAACGAACCTCCACAACAGAAAGAACAGGCTTCCTCATGCACCTTCGCTCCACCCCGCGTTCATGGACGCGCGTCGCCTGCCAAAGCGCCGTGCTGGCCAGCGCCTTGCTCGCCGTCAACGCCATGGCCCAGAAGCCGCACCAGGGCGTGCTCGACGCCGCCACGCAGCAGAAGGACGAAACGCTGCAGCTGCTGGAGCGCATGGTCAACATCGACTCCGGCTCGACCAACACCGAAGGGCTGGCCAAGGTGCGCGAGATGGTGGCGGACGAACTGCGCAAGCTCGACGCGCGCATCGAGAGCTTTCCCGCAGAGCCGCACCCGGGCACCAACCTGGTCGCGACGCTCACCGGCCAGGGCAAGAAGAAGATCCTCATCCTGGCCCACATCGACACCGTGTTCAAGGACGGCACGGCTGCGGCCAAGCCCTTCTACATCAAGGACGGCCGCGCGTACGGTCCCGGCGTGATGGACAACAAGGGCGGGGTCGTGGCCGGTCTGCAGGCGCTGAAGATCCTGCAGAAGATCGGATTCAAGGACTACGGCCAGATCACCTTCCTGATCGACACCAACGAAGAGACGGGTTCGGTCGGCACCAGCGCGCTCATCGAGCGCGTGGCCAAGCAGCACGACGTGGCGCTGAACCTGGAGCCGGGTCGCCCGGCCGACGGCCTCGTCGTCGAGCGCAAGGGCTCGGCCACGGCGCTCATCGAGGTGAAGGGGCTCGCATCGCATGCGGGCGTCGCGCCCGAGGCGGGCCGCAACGCGGCGATGGAAGTGGCGCACCAGGTGCTGCAGCTGTCGAAGGTGGCCGACGCGGCGAAGAAGACCACCGTCAACTTCACGGTGCTCACGGCCAACGGCCCGACCAACGTGATTCCCGCGTCGGCCAGCGCCAAGGGCGACGTGCGCGCCGCCACGCCCGAGGAGCTCGACCGCGTCGAGAAGGACCTCACGCGCATCGCGCAGAACAAGCTCATCCCCGAGACCGAGGTGCGTGTGCGCCTTGTGCGCGGCCTGCCGCCGATGCCGCGCTCGCCCGCGTCGGACAAGCTGGTGCGCATGGCCGAGGGCATCTATGGCGAGATCGGCAAGAAGCTCACCATCGAGAGCAGCGGCGGCGCCGCCGATGCCAGCCTCGTGGCCGGTGTCGGCGTGCCTGTGCTCGACGGCTTCGGCATCGTGGGCGGCGGCATCCACACGCCGGAGGAATACGCCGAGGTCGAGAGCGTGGTGCCGCGGCTTTATCTGCTGTCGCGGATGCTCATGGACCTGAGCGCGAACTAGGGGCTGCTGCCGGGGCCTCAGCCCCGCTTCGGAATGCCCAGGCCCTTCACCACCGCCGGCCGCGCCACGAAGGCCTCGAGCACGCGCGCGACGTTCTTGAACTCGCTGAAGCCCACGAGGTCGCCGGCCTCGTAGAAGCCGATCAGGTTGCGCACCCACGGGAAGGTGGCGATGTCGGCGATGGTGTACGTGTCGCCCATGATCCATGCGCGGTCGGCAAGGTGCTTGTCGAGCACGCCGAGCAGGCGTTTCGATTCCGCCACGTAGCGGTCGCGCGGACGCTTGTCTTCGTAGTCCTTGCCGGCGAACTTGTTGAAGAAGCCGAGCTGGCCGAACATCGGGCCGATGCCGCCCATCTGGAACATCACCCACTGGATGGTCTCGTAGCGGGCCGCCGCATCCTTGGGGATGAACTGGCCGGTCTTCTCGGCGATGTACAGCAGGATGGCGCCCGACTCGAACAGCGCCAGCGGCTGGCCGCCCGGGCCGTTCGGGTCGAGGATGGCGGGGATCTTGTTGTTCGGGTTGAGCGACAGGAACTCCGGCGACATCTGGTCCTGGGTCTCGAAGCTCACGAGGTGCGGCTCGTAGGGCAGGCCGGTTTCCTCCAGCAGGATCGACACCTTCACGCCGTTGGGCGTGGGCAGCGAGTACAGCTGCAGGCGCTCGGGGTGCTGCGCGGGCCATTTCTTCGTGATGGGGAAGTGCGAGAGATCGGTCATGGGGAAAGTCCTTGGAATAGGGGCGACAACGGCGAGCGCCGGATTCTGCCCGGCTCAGGGCGGCGGTGTGCGCGCATGGCCTTGCAGGCGCGGCAGCACCTCGCGGCCGAGCTCGTCGACGATGTCCTGTGCGGGCCGCGGGCTGCTGCGCGCGAGGTTCAGCAGCACGTGGGCGACGCCGGCGTCTTCCATGCGGTCGAGGTAGTCGACGAGCGCATGGCGTCCGGCGCGCAGGCCGAGTTCGATGGGCTCGGCGGGCGCGTCGGCATCGTCCAGCAGGTCGAGCTGCAACGACTGAACGAAGGGCTTGGCCTCGCCGCCCGCGCGTTCGCGCAGCGCGGTCTGCCACAGGCCGATGCGGCCCTGCTGGCGCGCTTCGTCGCGGTGGTAGGTGGCCCAGCCGTCGGCGTGAGCGGCGGTCCATTGCAGCGACTGGCGCGCCGAGCCCACCACCAGCATGCCGATGCGCGCGGCGGGCGCCGCCATGAGGTCGTGGCCGCCGGTGGCTTCGTGCAGCGCGGCGCGCTCGTGCGCATCGGGCGAGAGCGCCGAGCGCACGAGGTTCCAGCGTTCGCGGAAGACGTCGCCGCGCAGCGCGATGTCCTGCTGGAAGATGGCGAACTCGGCCTCGCGGTCGCCCGAACCCAGGCCGAGGATGAAGCGGTCGTTCGACAGGCGGTTGAGCGAGAGCGCGGCCTTGGCCACGTGCAGCGGATGGCGCAGCGGCAGCACGGCGGCGGCGGTGCCGAGCGCGATGCGCTGCGTGGCGGCGGCCAGCGCGGTGAGCCAGATGAAGGGCTCGTCGAGCACCGCGGTTTCTTCGCCCTGCGGCAGCATCACGGGCACGTCGCGCGTCCACAGCGTGGCAAAGCCGAGCGTGTCGGCCAGGCGGGCCAGTTGCAGTTCGATCGCGGGGGCGGCCATCGCGCCGTGCGGGCGCGCCAGCGGTGTCATCAGGCCCAGGGTGAGGCGCCCGGCGAGCAGCGTCTGCCGGTAGGCGGTGTTGAACGGCGCCATGGCGGCGTCAGGCGCGCCGCTTGCGGGAGGGCGGCGCGGCGGGCGCTGCGAACAGCCGCTCGATCGATTGCCGCACGTCGGCCTGCATGTCGGCGATGGCCTTGGTGTCGCCCGAGAGGTGCTTGAGAAGCGCCTGCAGGAACAGCCCGTCGAAGAGGGCGTAGCAGGCCGAGGGCGGCAGGCCGGGGGCTTGCCCCGAGAGTTCGGCGAAGCGGCTCATGATGCGCCAGATCATGTCTTCGAGGCTCTTGTCGATCTGCACCACGTCGTCGTGGAAGGCCGCTTCGAACAGCGCCTGCGAGCGCAGGTCGTACCAGAGACGGTGCACGTGGCCTTCGCCCTGCAGCGTGTCGCCCAGGCTCTGCAGGAAGCCTTCCATGAGCTCGTCATACGTTGTGGCGGTGTCGACCGCGTGGTCGTAGCGCGTGACGCAGCGCGCCTTGTACTGCTTGACGCTGCAGACGATGAGGTCGACCTTGTCGCTGAAGTAGTAGTGCAGCACGCCATGCGAGAACTCGGAGTTCTGCGCAATCTCGCGCAGGCTGGTGCGTGCGTAGCCGAGCGTGGCCAGCGTGGTGAGGGCGGCTTCGCCGAGCTCGGCACGGCGCTGCTCGAACTTGTCGGCCGGCGCCTTCTGCACCCGTCCGGCGTGCTTCTTTACCCGTGAATGAGTGGTCATTTCTAGCCAGGCCGCAGAGTGCCGGCCGCTGTGTTTCCTGGTGATTGCAAACCATAGCACGCGGCGTGGGAAATTCCTCCTACGTGCATTCCAGAGGCATTTTACGAAATCTGGGCAGTCGTCAAAAAAATTCTTGACACTCGTCAAGTCGATTCCTAGCATGGCCGCTCCATCTCATACACATATCCACAGGAGACAAGTGATGGCCAAGTTCGACTTGACGGGGCGCAAGGCCCTGGTGACGGGTGGTGCGCGCGGCATCGGCGCGGGCATCGCCCAGGCGTTGGCGCAGGCGGGTGCGTCGGTGATGATCGGTGACGTGCTCGCCGATCTGGGCCGCGAGACCGCGCAGCGGCTCTCCGCCGAAGGGGCGAAGGTGGGCTTCGTCCCGCTCGACGTCACGAAGGACGGCGACTGGGCGGCTGCCACCGAAGCCACGGTGAAGGCCCTCGGCGGCTTCGACATCCTGGTCAACAACGCCGGCATCGAGATCACCTCGCTGGTGGTCGACGTCGACGGCGACGACCTGCGCCGCATGCTCGACGTGAACGTGGCCGGCACGCTGCTGGGCATGAAGCACGCCTTTCGCGCGATGCGCCCCGGCGGCAGCGCGGGCGGCGGCGGGGCGGTGGTCAACATCGCCTCGGTCGCGGCCACCATCGCCTTTCCCGCCATCGCCGGCTACTCGGCGACCAAGTCGGCGGTCGACCGCGCCACGCGCGTGGCGGCCATGGAGTCCGGCAAGCTGGGCTACGGCGTGCGCGTCAACTGCATCTACCCCGGCCTCGTGCCCACCGACATGGGCATGAAGCTCGCCAACGACATCGTGGCCGCGGGGCTGGCGCCCAGCGTCGAGGCCGCCGTGGGCGACGTCATCGGCCAGACGCCGCTGGGCCGCCTCGGCGAGATCGGCGACATGGCCGACGTGGTGGTCTTCCTCTGCTCCGACGCCGCCCGGTTCATCACTGGCGCGGGCCTCGCGGTGGACGGCGGCATGGGCATGTGAGCGATCAACCAGGAGAGAAACAATGAGCAGCAAGAAGAAACCCGTCATCGTCTACGGCGCCTCCGGCTACACCGGGCGCCTGGTCTGCGAGTACCTGCGCGAGTACCACATCCCCTTCATCGCAGCAGGCCGCAGCGCGGAGAAGCTCGAAGCGGCGATGAAGTCGAACGTGCCCGGCATCGAGACCGCCGACTACGAAGTGGTCGAGGTCGCGCACACGGTCGAGGCGCTCACCGAGCTCTTCAGCGGCGCCTCGGTCGTGCTCAACACGGTGGGGCCGTTTGCCAAGTTCGGCCCCGAGGTGGTCGATGCCTGCCTGGCCGCCGGCTGCCACTACACCGACACCACCGGCGAGCAAGACTGGCTCATCACGCTCGACCAGAAATACGGCGCCAAGTTCGCGGCAGCCGGCCTGCTGCTGTCGCCCGGCCTGGCGCAGATGTACACCACCGGCGAAATCGCGGCGCAGCTGTGCCTGGAAACGCCCGGCCTGGACACGCTCGACATCGCCGTGTTCTGGGGCGGTAGCCCGACCATCGCGTCGACGCAGACCATCCTGGTGAACGCAGCCACGTCGAAGGCCTTCTACCTGGAGCAGAACCAGTACGTCGAATGGCAACCCGACGCGGGCCTGTACCACCTGTCGATTCCCGGCCAGCATGAAGCCGCGCTGGCATTGCCCTGGGGCGGCACCTCGCACCCGGTGTGGTTCAAGCGCGACCCGCGCGTGGCCAACGTGAAGGTGCTCGGCGGCGTCTTCAACAAGCCGCTGATGCTGGGCGTGCCGCAGATCGTGGCCGCCGCGCTCAAGGCCACCGAAGGCATGAACGACGAAGACCGCTATGCGGCGCTGGCCCAGACGGCCGCGGGCGTGATGAACACCATGCCGCCGCGCGAGAACCCGCGCATCAACAAGTCGGTCGATTCGGTGCATGCCTCCGGTCCGCTGGGGCGCGCGCATTGCGTGATCTTCGGCAACTGCAACTACAAGCAGACCGGCCTGCTGCAGGCCTATGCCGCGGCTTCGCTGCTGCAGCAGGCGCCGCGCCGCGCCGGCTTTGCCTCGGGCTGCCAGGCCTTCGGGCACCGCGAGCTGCTGGGGGCGCTGCGCAGCTTCGGGCTGGTGCAGGAACCCGTGCTCACGCGGATGGGCTGACGCGCATGCGCCTCGTCGACTACCTCGACAAAGGCGCCCAGCAGGGCGCCGATTCGCCGTGCCTCACCATGGGCGACGCCGACGTGAGCTACGGCCAGGTGCAGCGCATCAGCTGGCGCGTGGCGCGCGGCCTGCAGCGCGCGGGCATCCAGCCCGGGGACAAGGTGGCGGTGCTCTCGAGCAACGACGCCCTGGCCTTCGCCACGGTGTTCGGCATCTCGCGCGCCGGTGGCGTGTGGTGCCCGATCAACCCGCGCAACGAAGCCAGCGAGAACGCCTTCGTGCTCGACGCCTTCGATTGCGCCTGCCTCGTGTTCCACAGCAACTACGCGCCCATGGTCGATCAGATGCGCGCGCAGCTGCCGAAACTGAAGGCGCTGGTGTGCCTCGACCAGCGGCAGGCCTTCGCGCCCGCCATGGACGAATGGCTCGACGGGCTGGACGATGCGCCGATCGACATCGCACCGCCCGACGACGTGGCCATGATCGCCGGCACCGGCGGCACCACCGGCCAGCCCAAGGGCGTGATGCTCTCGGGCGGCAACCTGGAGGCCATGTCGGCGCTGACCCTCATGGGCTACCCCTTCGAGGGCCGGCCCGTGTACCTGGCGCTCGCACCGCTCACGCATGCGGCCGGCGTGCTGTGCCTGCCGGTGATGGCGCTGGGCGGGCGCGTGGTCATCATGCCCAAGCCCGACCTGAGCGAGTTCCTCGCGCTCATCGAGCGCCGGCGCGTCACCCACACCTTCCTGCCGCCGACGCTGATCTACATGCTGCTGCAGCACCCCGACCTGGCGCAGACGAAGCGCGACTCGCTGCAGTGCTTCTGGTACGGCGCCGCGCCCATGTCGGCCGCGCGGCTCGAAGAGGCGCTCGACAAGATCGGCCCCGTCATGGCTCAGCTCTTCGGCCAGACCGAGGCGCCGATGATGGTCTCGATGATGCCGCCGCGCGACCACTTCAATGCCGACGGCTCTGTGGCGCGCCAGCGCCTGGCCTCGGCGGGGCGGCCCGGGCCGCTGGTGCAGGTCGGCATCATGAACGGCGAGGGCGCCTTGCTGCCCACGGGCGAGAGCGGCGAGATCGTGGTGCGCGGCTCGCTCGTGATGCGCGGCTACTACAAGGACCCGAAGGCCACGCAGGAGGCCTCGCGCCACGGCTGGCACCACACGGGCGACATCGGCTACCTCGACGGCGACGGCTTCCTGTTCATCGTCGACCGCGCCAAGGACATGATCATCTCGGGCGGCTTCAACGTCTACTCCGCCGAGGTGGAGCAGGTGCTGATGCAGCACCCCGACGTGCAGGACAGCGCCGTCGTCGGCCTGCCCGACGAGAAGTGGGGCGAGCGTGTGGTGGCCGTGCTGCAGCTGCATGCGGGCCGCAGCGTGGATGCCGAGGCGATCAAGACTTTCGTCAAGTCGCGCATCGGCAGCGTGAAGGCGCCCAAGCAGGTCGAGGTGTGGGCCGACCTGCCGCGCTCCAAGGTCGGCAAGGTACTCAAGAAGGAAGTGCGGGCGTCGCTGCTGCAGAAACTGCAGTCGCCCTGATGCGGGTTCAGTCGCGCTGGTAGTGTCCCTGGTGCGCCTGGCGCAGCTCGAACTTCTGGATCTTGCCCGTCGAGGTCATCGGCAGCGCGGGCAGGAAGACGATGTCCTTGGGCACCTCGAAGCCGCCGAGATGTTCCTTGCAGTGCGCCGTGAGCGTGGCCTCCGAAAAGTCCGCCGGCGCATCGGGCCGGCGTGTGACGAAGGCCGTGATGGCTTCGCCCCAGCGCTCGTGCGGCAGGCCGACCACCGCCGCATTGAGCACGGCCGGGTGGCGCAGCAGCACCTCCTCGACCTTGAGCGAGGGCACGTTCTCGCCGCCCGACTTGACCATGTCCTTGAGCCGGTCGAGAAAGATCAGCTGCCCGTCGTCGTCCAGCTTGCCCAGGTCGCCCGAGTGATGCCAGCCGAAGCGCTGCGCATGCGCCGTGGCCTGCGGGTCCTTGTAGTAGCCGAGCATCACGTTCGGCCCGCGAAAGACGATCTCGCCGACCTGGTTCGGCGCCAGCAGCTCGCCCTCGTCGCCCATCACCGCGACCTCGTTCACCAGCGTGCCCACGCCCCAGTACGAGCCGAAGCGCTCGCGCTGCTGATGCGTCTCGAAGATGGTGGCGCCGGGGTACATCTCGGTCTGCCCCGAGGCCAGCGCGAAGTTCGGGCACAGCGCATCGAGCAGGCGCAGCAGCAGCGTGCGCGACATCGGCGCCATCGCATACACGCACAGCCGCAGGCTCGACAGGTCGCGCGACTCGCGCTGCGGGTGGGCCAGCAGCGCGCCGTACATCATGGGCAGCCCGACCGTCACGGTGATCCTATGGCGCTCGATGGCGGCGAGCATCGCGCCGGGGTCGAAGCCGCGCAGGATGACGTTCGTGCCGCCCACCGCAAGCACCGACATCAGCACCGTGTGCTGCCCGCAGTGAAACAGCGGCAGCACGTTGCTCCACACATCGTGGTGCGCGGGGCCGCCGCCCCATTCGAGCATGTTGCTCTGGAGCACCGAGTGCACCGACGCGTGCGAATGCATCACGCCCTTCTGCCGGCCGGTGGTGCCGCTGGTGTACATGATGAGCGCGAGCTGGTCGCTGTCGATGGCCACGTCGGGCAGCGTGGCCGGCCCTTGCGCAATGGCCTGCGCCACGGTGGGCACGCCGGGCGGCGGCGTATCGCCGTCGAGCACGCACAGCAGCGGCGAGACACCCGCCGTTTCCAGCAGCTGGCGCAGTTCAGGGCGCGTGTGCAGCGCGGTGTCGATCACCAGGTGCCGCGCCTCGGCGTGTTCGAGGATGTAGCCGATGGCGTCGACCGCGAGCGCCGTGTTGATCGGCACCCACACGAGGCCGGCCTTCTGGATGCCGATCAGCGCGACCACCATCTCGATCGAGTTGTTGCACAGCATGGCCACGCGCTCGCCAGTGGCCAGGCCCAGGCCCAGCAGGTGGTGCGCGAAGCGGTTCGATGCGGCGTCGAGCTCGCTGTAGCTCATGCGGTGCTCGCCTTCGATGAGCGCGGTGCGCGCACCGAAGCGCCGCGCGCTGCGGTGGATCACGTCGCCCAGCGCGATGCGGGCGATGCGTTGGAAGGAGGAGGGCGTGGGCTCGGTACGGGCGGCGGGCATGGGGGCGTGTCTCCGGTCGTTGGGGGTGTTCGATCGGAGCGCAGACTAAGACCGGCACCGCCTGCCGGTCTTGCGAAGAGTGGCTATGCGGCGCCGGCCACCCGCCGGGGCCGCGTCAGAAGTGGGCCTTGAGGAAGGCCGAAGGCCCCTGCAGCCGCACCTTGAGGCGCGAATCGGCGAAGCCGCCCTCGCGCGTGAGGTCGATGTTGGTCACGCCATACGACAGCACCAGGCCCACGTTCTTCACCGGAAACCACTCCACGCCGGCTGCGGCGTTGTAGATGTTGCCGTGGAAGCGGCCGCTGCTCTTCCACACGCCCGAGGCGTCGGCGAACAACCGAAGGTCGGGCGTGATCGCGTGGCGCACGCCGACCTCGAGCAAGGGCGCGATGGCGTTGTCGCTCGAGCGCTCGCTGACCGAACGCACCTGTCCGTTCACGCCGACCAGCGCGCTGGCACCGAGCGTCGCGCGGTAGTAGGCCGCGCCGGCGCCCAGGCCGAAGACGGTGTTGCCCGAACCGAGCCACCACTTGTAGGCGAGCTTGGCGAAGTCGAGCTGGGCCGAGAGGTTCGCGTTGCCGATGGCGCTTAGCGAGCCGAAGCTGCCGAACGAGGTGTTGCCCGCCACCTGTCCTTCGTAGTCGCGCTTGTAGCGGTAGTAGTCGAAAGACAGGCCCTGGCTGTCGCCGATCAGCACGTCGGCCGAGATGCGCGGCATGGTCACACGGCCCGGCTTGAGCTCGTTCGAGCGCAGCACGCCGTAGGGGGTTTCGACCGAGGCGCTGAACTTGGGATCGGCACTGAAGGCCCCCACCGAGAAGCTGAAACGGTCCAGCGCCGGCGAGGGCTCGGCCGCAGCAAAGGGCGCGAAGCAAAGAAGGGAGAGGGCGCCGGTTCCGGCCAGGGCGCCCAGGGCGCCGAATCTCGCGGTCCGGTCGAACGGACGCGAACGAAGCAACAGCATGAAAGAAATCCTTCGGGTGAAAGATGCCTCGGGCATGTGCATGGCGCGATGCCTCCGGGCTGAGGCTCCCTGAAACCGCATCACCTTAGTGAAGGGGCGCTGCGCTGCGCATGCGCCGTTGGCCGATGTGCCTGTAGGAAATTGCCGATCGCGCGCCGATGCATGCCGCGGCGCTACAGTCCGCCCATGCGCGAACACCTCTCCACCACCACCGGTCCCCAACGTCTTCTCTACGGGGCCGCGGCAGCCGTCGCGGTGGCGCTCGTGCCCTGGCCAATGGGCCTCACGGCGCGCGCGCTGGCCGGCTGGTGCGCGGGCGTGGCGGTGTACCAGCTGCTCAGCTGGTGGCTGGCCGAGACCTTCGACGCCCTGCGCACGCGCGAGCGTGCGCAGCAGCTGGACCAGCCCAACGTCGTGATCCTGGTGTCGATGCTGGTGGCGGTGGGCGTGAGCGTGGTCGCCATCGCAATGCTGCTGCAGCAGGTGCGCCAGCTCAGCGGCTGGGCGCGCGGCGCGCACGTGGCGCTGGGGCTGGTGGCGCTGGCGGGTTCGTGGCTGATGATGCACACGATCTACGCCTTCCACTACGCGCACCGCTACTACATCGACCGCAAGGACAGTGCCTCCGACGGCGGGCTCGACTTTCCGGGCAAGGAAGCGCCCGACTACTTCGACTTCATGTACTACGCCTACGTGATCGGCATGACCTCGCAGGTGTCGGACGTGCAGGCCACCTCGCACGAGATGCGGCGCATCACGCTGGTCCACAGCGTGCTCGCCTTCGCCTTCAACATGCTGGTGCTGGCCCTGTCCGTGAACGTGGTGGCCGGCGTGGTCTAAGAAGGCTCAGCCCGCGGCCTTGCGCAGCGACGGCAGCTTGACGACGCCCGTCGACAGCGCCACACCGCACACGATCACGAAGGCGCAGATCAGCATCCACTGCGTGATCTGCTCGCCGAGGAACACGGCGCCGTAGAACAGCGCGAACACCGGTACGAGGAAGGTCACGGTGAGCGCGCGCGCCGGGCCGGCGCGTTCGATGAGCCGGAAGAACAGGATGTAGGCCACGCCGGTGCAGGCGATGCCCAGGGCCAGCAGCGCCAGCCAGGCGCGCAGGCTGGGCATCTGCGCGGGCCAGAGCCAGATCGCGGGCAGCGCGAGGAACAGGCTGGCGCCGATCTGGCTGCCGGTGGCCGTGGTCAGCGCGGGCACGCCGGACAGGTGGCGCCGCGTGGCGCTGGCCGAGATGCCGTAGCACAGGCAGGCCGCCAGGCAGGCCAGCACGGCCCACAGCGCGGCGTGGTTGCTGGCGCCGGCATGCAGGCCGGCGCTGCGGCTGGCGAGCATCGCGACGCCCGCGAAACCGATCACCAGGCCGACGAGGCGCGAGCCGTTCGGCCGCTCGCGGAACCAGGCCCAGGCCACCAGCGCGCCGAACATCGGCGTGGTGGCGTTGAGCACCGCCGCCAGGCCGGTGTTGATGGTCAGCAGCGCGAAGCAGAACAGCGCGAAGGGCATGCCCGAGTTGAAGATGCCGACCGTGAGGCTGGCCTTCCAGTGCTTCGCGATTGACGGCCCCTGGCCGCGCAGCAGCGCGATCGGCAGCAGGAACAGCGCCGCGATGACCACGCGCACGGCGGCCGTGGGCAGCGCGCCGAACTCCGCCGCGCCGATGCGCATGAACAGGAAAGAGGCGCCCCACAGCGCGCCCAGCAGCACGAGATCGACGAGCCACGCCTTCGGTGCGAGCGCGGCGGGAGCGGGCGAAGGCGAAGGGGCGACGGTGGTGTTGTTGTTCGTTGTGGTCATGCGTCTCTTTGGGGAATGGCGCGGCGCCACATCGAGGGGATGTGGCGCTGCGCCATGGGCGGTGTTTTCTTCTGTCTTACTTGCCGGTCTCGAGTTCGAGCAAGGCGGTCTTGCGCTCGAGCCCGCCAGCGTAACCGGTCAGCGAGCCGTCTGCACCCAGCACCCGGTGGCAGGGCACGATCACGCTGATCGGGTTGCGCCCGACCGCCGCGCCGACCGCGCGCACCGCGGCCGGGTTGCCCACGCGCTGGCTCAGCGCGCCGTAGGTCGTGGTCTCGCCGGCCGGGATGGCCAGCAGCGCCTGCCACACGCTCTGCTGGAAGGCGGTGCCGTGCGACAGGTCGAGCTGCATGTCGAAGTGGCTGCGGCGGCCCGCGAAGTAGTCGCGCAGCTGCGCGGCGGCCTCGACCAGCGCGGGGTGGTCGTCTTTCGTCTGCCAGCCCGTGGTGTCGGGCCAGTGGCGCTGGTGGTCGAACCAGACGCCGGCCAGGCCCTGGTCGGTGGCGGCCATCGTGACGCCGCCCAGCGGCGTGTCGGTGTGCGAGGTGTAGATGACGGTGCGCTTGAATTTCATGGTCTTTCAGGCACGGGGCCTGCCGTTGCGAGGTCGGAAGAAGTGGCGGTCGGCGCGGCGGCCGATGCCGGTTCGGAGGGCGCGGGCGGCGTGTGCCAGGCCCGCAGCACCGCATAGCTGCGCCAGGGGCGCCAGGCCTGCGAGGCCTCGCCCGCGGCGCGCGCGGTGGTCACACCCAGCGCCTTCTGCAGGGCCACGTCGCCGGCGGGAAAGGCGTCGGGCCAGCGCAGTGCGCGCATCGCGATGTACTGCGCGGTCCAGGCGCCGATGCCGGGCAGTTCCTGCAGCGCCGCGAGGGTGGAGGGCACGTCGGCGCCCGCATGCAGCGCCAGCCGGCCCGAAGCCACTTCGCGCGCCACGGCCTGCAGCGCGGCCTGCCGCTGGCGCACGATGCCCAGCTGCCCGAGCGCATCGCCGCTGGCCGCTGCGAGCGCGGCAGGCGTGGGGAACAGGCGGGTCAGGCCGTCGATGGGCGTGTCGATCGGGTCGCCGAAGGCCTCGACCAGCCGCGAGCCCAGCGTGCGCGCCGCGGCCACGGTGATCTGCTGGCCCAGCACCGCGCGCACTGCGAGCTCGAAGCCGTCGACCGTGCCCGGCACGCGCAGCCCGTCGCCGTGCGGAAAGGCGGCGTGCAGCGCGGCGTTGATGGCCATCGGCTCCGCGTCGAGGTCGAACAGCGCGCGTGCGCGGCTGATGACGATCGGCAGCACCGCGGCCAGTGAATCGCTCACGGCCAGCAGCACCTGCTCGCGTTCGAGGTCGAAGCGCAGCTGCAGCCAGCCGGCGTGCGTCTGCCCGCCCTGCTGCACGCGCAGAGTGCGCGCCAGGCGCACATAGGTCGGCGTGCTGCCCTTGGCGGGCTCCTTGCCGTCGGCGGTGTGCACGGTCTCCACGCCGCGCAACGCGCGCCGCGCGAAGAAGCCGAGCATGGCGTTCGCGTCGTAGGGCGGGCGAAAGCCCAACCGCACTTCAATCGCCTTGCCTTCGCCGCCCTCGGCGCCGCCCGCACGGCGCAGCGCGCTCGGGTTGAGCCCGTAGTGCTCCACGAAGGCCGCATTGAAGCGCCGCACGCTCGCGAAGCCGCTGGCCAGCGCCACCTGCGTCATCGGCAGGCGCGTATCGGCGATCAGTTGCTTGGCGGCCAGCAGGCGGCGCGTCTGCAGGTACTGCAGCGGCGACACGCCGAACTGCGCCTCGAAGATGCGCCGCAGGTGGCGGTCGCTCACGCCCAGACGCGCCGCGATCTGCGCTGCGCCGGGGCCTTCTTCGGACCAGGCATCGGGCTCGTCGATGAGCCGCGCCGCCTGCAGCGCGAGGATGCGCGAGGCATCTTCGGTCGACCAGCTGGCCGCGCGCGGTGCCAGCTCGGGCCGGCAGCGCAGGCAGGGCCGAAAGCCCGCCGCCTCGGCTTGGGCCGCGTGGCGGAAGAAGCGGCAGTTCTCGCGCCGCGGCAGCTTCACGCGGCACACCGGCCGGCAGTAGATGCCGGTGGAGGTCACGGCCGTGAAGAACGAGCCGTCGAAGCGCGCGTCGTGCGTCTTCATCGCCAGGTAGCAGGCGTCGCTCTCGAGCACTTCGGAGGGGGCGTGGGCGGTAGACATGGGGAAATGATACGGTTTCGACTCGTTTCAACTGGCCGTTTTCGGACATCGATGTCTACAACGCGTTGCCTACAATGCCCGACTCCGAACCAACAGTGACCCCGCCCTTCATGCAGCTCAGCGCATCGATCTTCAAGGCCTATGACATCCGCGGCGTCGTGCCCCTCAGTCTCGATGTCGAAGTGGCCGAGGCGCTGGGCCGTGCCTTCGGCAGCGCAGCACGCGCGGCCGGCGAGACCGCGGTGGCCGTGGGCCGCGACGGCCGCCTGTCGGGCCCGGCGCTGGTGGACGCGCTGATCGACGGCCTGGTCGCCACCGGCGTCGAGGTGATCGACATCGGCGCGGTCACGACCCCGATGCTGTACTTCGCGGCCCACACGCTGTGCACCAGCGGCATCCAGGTCACGGGCAGCCACAACCCGAAGGACTACAACGGCTTCAAGATGGTGCTGGCCGGCCGCGCGATCTACGGCGACGAGATCCAGGGCCTGCGCAAGACCATGGAAGACGGCAGCGCCACGCTGGCGCCCGGCGGCAGCGTGCGCAAGGTCGACGTGACCGAGGCCTACGTGCAGCGCATCGTGGGCGACATCAAGCTGGCACGCCCCATGAAGATCGTGGTCGATTCGGGCAACGGCATCGCGGGCGCGACCGCGCCGGCCATCTTCCGCGCCATCGGCTGCGACGTGGTCGAGCTGTTCAGCGAGGTCGACGGCAACTTCCCCAACCACCACCCCGATCCGAGCAAGCCCGACAACCTCCGGGACCTGATGGCCGAACTGGCCAAGGGCCAGGCCGAGCTGGGCCTGGCTTTCGACGGCGACGGCGACCGCCTGGGCATCGTCACGAAGGACGGCCAGAACATCTTCCCCGACCGCCAGATGCAGCTCTTCGCGCAGGACGTGCTCTCGCGCATGCCCGGCGGCACCATCGTCTACGACGTGAAGTGCTCGCAGCGCCTGGCGCCGGCCATCGAGGCCGCGGGCGGCACGCCGATGATCTACAAGACCGGCCACTCGCTCATCAAGGCGAAGATGAAGGAAATCGATTCGCCGCTGGGCGGCGAGATGAGCGGCCACATCTTCTTCAAGGAGCGCTGGTACGGCTTCGACGACGGCACCTACGCCGGCTGCCGCCTGCTCGAGATCCTGAGCAAGCACCCGGACGCGAACGCCGTGCTGAATGCGCTGCCCACCAGCTTCTCGACCCCCGAACTGAACGTCGCCTGCGCCGAAGGCGAGCCGCACGCGCTGGTCGCCCAGCTCGTGCAGAACGCGCGCTTCGACGCGCCCGCCCAGGTCTCGACCATCGACGGCCTGCGCGTGGACTGGCCCGATGGATTCGGGCTGATCCGCGCTTCCAATACCACCCCCGTGCTGGTGCTGCGCTTCGAAGGCCAGACCGAGGCGGCGCTCCAACGCATCGAGACCGAGATGCTTGCGGTGCTGCGGACGGTCAAGCCCGACGCCACGCTGGCCGCTGCTGCCCACTGAAGAACCTGTGCGTTCCCTGCTGCTTCGCCTCTACGGCGTCTTCACCACCGCCGTCCAACCGCTGGTCCGCCGCAAGCTGCGCCGCCGCGCCGTCGCCGAGCCCGGCTATGCCGTGGCCGTCGAGGAGCGCTTCGGCCACTACGACGACGCCACCACCGGCTTTGCCCAGTGCTGGGTGCATGCCGTCTCGCTGGGCGAGACGCGCGCCGCCGCCATCCTGATCGCCGAGCTGCGGCGCCAGTACCCGGGCATTCCGATCCTGCTCACGCACGGCACCGCCACGGGCCGCGAAGAGGGCGCCAAGCTGCTCGAGCCCGGCGACACGCAGGTCTGGCAGCCGTGGGACACGCCGGGCGCCGTCGCCCGCTTTCTCGACCGCTTCCAGCCGCGCATCGGCGTGCTGATGGAAACCGAGGTCTGGCCCGAGATGGCCGCCGCCTGCGCCGAGCGCCGCATTCCGCTGGTGCTGGCCAATGCGCGGCTCAACGAGAAATCGCGCGCCGCGGCCGAGCGGCTCAGCGGGCTGGCGCGGCCGGCCTACTCGGCGCTCACCGCCGTCTGGGCGCAGACCGAGGCCGACGCGCACCGGCTGGTGTCGCTGGGCGCCAAGGTGGCCGGGATCTACGGCAACCTCAAGTTCGACGCCACGCCCGACGCGCGGCAGCTGGCCACGGCCGTCTCGCTGCGCGAGCACCTGCCGCGCCCGATGGTCGTGCTGGCCAGCTCGCGCGACGGCGAGGAGCGGCTGCTGCTCGAGGTGCTCAAGCGCTTCGGCGCCACCTCGCCGGTGCCGCCCGAACAGGGCGCCATTCGCTCGATCGCCAAGCGCGTGCACGACGTGCAATGGATGATCGTGCCGCGCCATCCGCAGCGTTTCGACGAAGTGGCGGCGCTCATCGAGGCCGAAGGCTTCGCGGTGGCGCGCCGCAGCGCGGCCGGCCAGCCGGCCGAGGCCGAGATCTGGCTCGGCGATTCGCTGGGCGAGATGGCGCTGTACTACGGCCTGGCCGACGTGGCCTTGCTCGGCGGCAGCTTCGAGCCGCTGGGTGGGCAGAACCTCATCGAGCCGGCGGCCTGCGGCTGCCCGGTGGTCATGGGCCCGTCGACTTTCAACTTCGCTGAGGCGGCGCAGCTGTCGCTCGCGGCAGGCGCGTCGCTGCGCGTCGAGGGCATGGAGCAGGCCGTGACGGCCGCGCTCAAGCTGGTCGAGAACCCGGAGCGCCGCGCCGTGATGGCGCAGGCCGCGCTGGCGTTTTCGTCGTCGAACCGCGGGGCGGCCGAACGCACGGCCGCGGCGGTGCTGGCGATTGCGCAGGCGGCGGAGCCGGTGACGACGCCGGTGGCCGGTAACGACAGCGCGCCGCCGCCCGAAGCGGCGCGGGCCGAACCGACGCTGGACTGACTTGGTGTTGGCTCCTTCCCCCTCTGGGGGAAGGCTGGGATGGGGGCAAGCGCCCAACGAGCGCTGCAATGGCTTCGAGGCCGTCGTGCCCCCACCCCGACCCTCCCCCAGCGGGGGAGGGAGAAAAACCAATCAGCGCACCGGCGGATTCAGGATCACCGGCGGCGGCGGAGCCACCGGCATCGTCGGCGCGGGCGGGTTGAACGGCTGCACCGGAACCGGCGGCACCACCGGAATGGCGGGCGGCGTGACCGGCACCACGGGCGCACCCGTGGTCGCGGCAGGCACCGCCGGCGTGGCGCCGTTGCGTGCCAGCGTCGCGTTGATCGCGTTCATGTCGTCGGTGGTCAGCGTGCCGTTGGCCTGGCGCAGCTTCAGGTTGCCCAGCAGCACGTTGTAGCGCGCCTGCGCCAGGTCGCGCTTGGTCTGGAACAGCTGGCTCTGCGAGTTGAGCACGTCAATGTTGATGCGCACGCCCACCTGGTAGCCCAGCTTGTTGGCGTCGAGCGCGCTCTGGCTGGAGGATTCGGCCGCTTCGAGCGCCTTCACCTGGCCGGCGCCCGACACCAGTCCGAGGTAGGCCGCGCGCGTGGCCTGCGCCACGCTGCGGCGCGTGCCGTCGAGCACGCTGCGCGACTGGTCTTCGAGGGCCAGCGTTTCCTTGATGCGGTTCTCGGTGGCGAAGCCCGCGAACAGCGGCAGGTTGAAGGTGACGCCGACCGTGGCGGCGTTGACGCGCGTGCCCACGGTGCTGGTGCTGGTGCCGGTCGGGTTGCGCGTGACGTTGTAGCCCAGGTTGGCGTCCAGCGTGGGCTTGTGGCCGGCCTGCGCCTTCTGCACTTCGAGCCCCGCCACGTCCAGGCCCAGGCGCGCCTGGCGGATCGCCGGATGCACCTCGTCGGCCTGCGCCACCCAGGCGTTGATGTCGGCGGGCTGCGCGGTCGGCAGCACGACCGGCGCGGCCAGCGGCACGGGCACGCTGCCCGGGCGGCCGACCAGCTGGTCGAGCACCACCTTCTTGACCTGCAGGTCGTTCTCGGCGGCGATTTCCTGGGCAATCACGAGGTCGTAGCGGGCCTGGGCCTCGCGCGAGTCGGTGATGGTGGAGGTGCCGACCTCGAAGTTGCGCTTGGCCGAGGCCAGCTGCTCGGCCACGGCGACCTTCTGCGCGCGCACCAGGGCCAGGCTGTCCTGGCTGGCGAGCACGTCGAAGTAGGCCTGGCTCACGCGCACGATCAGGTCTTGCTCGGCGATGGTGAGCACCGCCTGCGCCACTTCGGCCTGGCGCTTGCCCTGCTCGTAGGTGGCCCAGTTGGCGGGACGGTACAGCGGCTGCGTGGCGTTGATGCCGACGTTCTGCGTGGTGAAGTCGCGCGAGGCGCTGCTGCCGCGGCCGGTGCCGGTCAGGGTGTCGATGTCCAGGTCGCTGCGGTTCACGCCCGCGGTGAGCCCGACGGCCGGCAGGATGCCGGCCTTGGCCTGTGCGGCACGCGCCAGGTTGGCCTCGTACTGGGCCCGCGCGCCCTGGTAGGTGGCGTCGAAGCCGCGCGCGGAATCGTAGAGTTCGTTCAGTGTCTGGCCCTGGGCCGGCAGGGCGAGCAGGCTCGCAATGGCGCTTGCGAGGGCTGCGGAAAGTGGCAGAAGCCGGGGCCTGGGAGGCATTGAACGTCCTTGGGAGGGAAAGAATCAGTAGCGCGGCACGCTCGGGTCGTGCTGCGCGGACCAGGCGTCGATGCCCCCCGCCACGTTGGCGAGCGAGTCAAAGCCGTTCTGGTGCAGAAAAGCGGCCACGCGCTGGCTGCGGGCGCCGTGGTGGCACAGGCAGGCGATGCGCGGCGCGGGCTGTCCGTCGCCGGTGGCGAGTTCGGCCAGCCGGCCGGGGATCTCGTTCATCGGGATCGCGACCAGCGTGAAGCCCTGCGGCGCGACGCTCGCCGTCTGCAGCTCCCAGGGCTCGCGCACGTCGAGCAGCACCGGGGCGGCGTCGGCGTCCTGTGCGAACCAGGCGGCCAGGTCGGCGGGGCGGACTTGATCGATCATTCGGTGGGCCGCTCGATCAAAAGGCGAAGCGCGAGGGCTCGGGGAAGTTCAGCAGGCGCGGCGCCACGGTGTCCCAGGGCTGGATCGTCTCCCACTTGCTTTCGCTGGTGCGGGTCACGAAATGGGCGCGCATCATGGGCTCGTCGCCGACGATGGCCGACAGGCGGCCACCGACCTTGAGCGAACCGAGCAGGTTCTGCGGAATGCGCGCGACCGAGCCGCTGAGCACGATCACGTCGAAGCTCGGGCCGCTGGCCAGCGGCACGGCGCCGTCGGCGTGGCGCACTTCGACGTTGGTCACGCCGTTGCTGCGCAGCGTCTCGGCGGCACGGGCGGCCAGCACGGGGTTGATCTCGAGCGACAGCACCTGGGCCGCGCGGGCGCCGAGCAGGGCGGCCATGAAGCCGGAGCCGGTGCCGATCTCGAGCACCGATTCGTGCTTCTGGATGTGCAGGTCCTGCAGCGTGCGGGCCTCGACTTTGGGCGACAGCATGAATTCGCCGGGCACCGAGCCGTCGAGCAGGGGCAGTTCCATGTCGAAGAAGGACAGCGTGCGGTGCGCGTCGGGCACGTAGTCTTCGCGGTGAATCTCGGCCAGCAGCTCGAGGATGTCCGACTCCAGCACGTCCCAGGGACGGATCTGCTGTTCGATCATGTTGAAGCGCAAGCGCTCGAGGGTGGGCGTGGGGTTCATGGCGTGGCTTTCCTTGAAGGCTCTGGACGGGACAAACCTTCAATTTTAGGTCGCGCCGATGACGCCACCGCGCCAGTCGGCCATCCGATGGCCGTCATGCGGGGCTCCCGGGGCGCACGCAGAGACCGTAAAGCACGGTTTCGGCCTGGGTGGCGATGAATTTTTCGGGGTCGAGCGTGCTCACGCCGTCGACGCAGACCATGGCCGAATGCTTCCAGAGCATGAGAAACACCATGGGGGCGACCACCGAATAGATGGCGTGGTCGATGTCCATTTGCACGAACTCGCCGCGGTCGATGCCGCGCTGCAGGATGCGGCGCAGCAGGTCGTGGCCGGGGCGCACCACCTGCTGGCGGTAGAACTCCGCCAGCTCGGGGAAATTGCCGCCTTCGCTCATCATCAGCTTGGTCAGGCCCGAGGCCTTGGTCAGGCCGACGCGCTCCCACCAGACGTTCATGCAATAGCGCAGCATCTCGGCCGTCGTGCCCTCGAAAGCCTCGAACTCGGCGTTCCACTCTGTGAAACGGCCGCCGAGGTTTTCGATCACCACGGCCTTGAACAGCTCTTCCTTGCTCGGAAAGTACAGAAAGAGGGTGCCCTTGGACACGCCGGCGCGGGCCGCCACTTCTTCCGAGCGCGTGGCGGCAAAGCCCTTTTCGACGAACAGGTCGAGCGCCGCCGCCAGCAGCTCGCCCGGACGCGCCTCCTTGCGCCGCTCGCGCTTGGACGGCAGCGGGCAGAACTTGTCGACGAGGGAGCGGGGGGAGGCCATGGTGTTAATGACTGACGGGTTAGTAATGTAGTGACCGGCATCCGGCCCGTCAAGCCGCGACAATACCGGTCCCCGCTTTTTCCAACCCACCCGGAGCCGCGCCATGTCTTCCTCACCGTCGCCCACCGAAACCATCGTGCTCGGCGGAGGCTGCTTCTGGTGCACCGAGGCGGTGTTCGACCGGGTGCAGGGCGTGCTGGACGTCGAATCGGGCTACAGCAACGGCCAGACCCTGAACCCGAGCTACGAGCAGATCTGCACCGGCCGCACCGGCCATGCCGAGGTCGTGAAGCTCGAGTTCGACCCGGCGCAGATCAGCCTGCGCGAGCTGCTCGAGATCTTCTTCGTGGTGCACGACCCCACCACGCTCAACCGCCAGGGCAACGACGTCGGCACCCAGTACCGCAGCGGCATCTACACCACGAGCGACGCCCAGAAAGAGGTCGCCGACTCTGTCATCCGCGAGATCGAGGCCAGCAAGACCTACAGCTCGCCCGTGGTGACCGAAGTGGCCCCGCTGGCCAACTACTCGACGGCCGAGGCCTACCACCAGGACTACTTCCTGAACCACCCGAACCAGGGCTACTGCGCGTTCGTGGTTGGCCCGAAGGTCGAGAAGTTCCAGAAGACCTTCGCCTCGCGCGTCAAGGCCTGATCCTTCGTTTTTCACCAAGCCCCCTGTGTCCGCCACCCTGCGCCAGACCCCGACCCGCTTGACGCACGCCACCCGCGCGCTTGTCGTCGCGCTGGCATTCGCGCTCTGGTTCGCGGGCACGATGGGGCTGATGCACCGCTCGCTGCACGTGCCGGGCCTGCCCGCCGCTGCAGCGGCGGCGCAGGCACAGGCCGCGCACCGGCACGACAGCAGCCACACGCTGGCCAGCCTCTTCGGCGTGCACGACGACGCCGACTGCCGCCTGTACGACCAGCTCGCGCACGGCACGGGCGTGCCCGGCGTGCCGCTGGTGGTGCTGCCGATGCTGCTGCCGGCGGCCACGTTTGCTTATCTGCAGGGCGAAGCCATCGCCCGCTGGGTCGCGCTCTTCGACGCGCGCGGCCCGCCGTCCACTCGCTGAATCCCCCGTGTTCCGGTTGCCGCACCCCTTCGGGCGGGTGAGGGCGGCCGGTCGTTCCCCGATTCAACGAGTGTTCTTTCTTCATGACCCCCCAATTCCGTCGCAACGCCATCGGCGCTGCCGTTCTTTCGCTCGCCTCGGTGGCGAGCCTGGCCCAGACCGCCGACACCGTCGCGGCCCCTGCTGCTGACGCCGCCAGCCTGCGCGAGGTCACCGTCACCGGCAACCCGCTGGGCGCGAGCGACCTGATCGCGCCGACCACCTCGCTGTCGGGCGACCAGCTGCTGCTGCGCTCCGAATCGACGCTGGGCGAAACGCTGAACAACCTGCCCGGCGTGAGCAGCAGCTACTTCGGCCCCAACGCCAGCCGCCCCAGCATCCGCGGGCAGGACGGCGACCGCATCCGCATCCTGCAGAACGGCGGCGGCGCGCCCGACGCCTCGGCGCTGAGCTACGACCACGCGGTGCCCGTCGACGCGCTGGTGACCGAGCGCATCGAGGTGCTGCGCGGCCCTTCGGCGCTGCAGTACGGCGGCAGCGCCGTGGGTGGCGTGGTCAACGTGATCGACAACCGCATCCCGACCGAGCCCTTCAACGGCTTCGGCGGCCGTGCCGATCTGGGTTACGCCAGCGGCAACAAGGAAAAGAGCGGCGGCGTGCTGCTCGAAGGCGGCAACGACCGCTTCGCCCTGCACGTCGACGCCTTCAACCGCGACTCGAAGGACGTGGCGGTGCCGGTCGAGCTTGAATGCAGCAAGCCGGGTCGCCCCTGGCTCGCGCGTCGCATCTGCAACTCCGCCAACGAGGCGCACGGCGGTGCCGTGGGCGGCACGCTGTTCTTCAGCCAGGGCTGGATCGGCGCCTCGGCCAGCACCTACCGCAGCAACTACGGCACCGTGGCCGAGGACGACGTGACCATCGGCATGAAGTCCGACCGCTACGCGCTGGAAGGCGAGTGGCGCCCGGGCGGCTTCATCCGCAGCATCCACGCCAAGGTGAGCCGCACCGACTACCGCCACACCGAGTTCGAGGGCCGCGAGGCCGGCACCACTTTTTCGAACCTGAGCAACGACCTGCGCATCGAGGCGCGGCACGAGAAGATCGGCAACCTCGAGGGCCTGGTCGGCTTCAGCCGCGAGACCAACCGCTTCGCCGCCGACGGCTCGGAGGCCTTCGCGCCGCACAGCCGCACGCGCTCCAACGCGCTGTTCCTGCACGAAGAGCTCGGCACCTCGTGGGGCCGCCTGAGCTTCGGCGCACGCACCGAGAAGGTCACGGTGCGCTCGCTGGGCTACCCCGACGACCTGTCGGTGACGCGCTTCGCCATCGGCGAGCGCAGCTTCAACCCGCACAGCGCGGCGTTCGGCGCGCTGGTCAACCTCACGCCCCAGTGGCAGCTGACCTCGAACCTGGCCTACACCGAGCGCGCACCGAAGGACTACGAACTGCTCGCCAACGGCCCGCACGTGGCCACGGCGGCCTGGGAGGTGGGCGACCCGAACCTGGGCAAGGAAAAATCCACCGGCTTCGACCTGGGCGCGCAGTGGAAGTCGGGCCCGAACACGGCCCGCGTGAACGCGTACGTCACGCGCTTTCGCAACTACATCGGCCTGACCGCGTCGGGCCGCACGCTCGACGAGGAAGGGCAGGTCGTCACCGACCCCGAAGCGACCGACACGCTGGCCGAGTACCGCTACGGCGGCATGCGCGCGCGCTTCACCGGCATCGAGGCCAACGGCAACCTGCGGCTGCTGGGCAGCGACGGCTTCGCGCGCATGGCCGACGCGGGCACGCTCGACCTCGAATGGCGCGGCGACATCGTGCGCGCGAAGAACCTCGACACCGGCGAGCCGCTGCCGCGCATCGCGCCGCTGCGCCTGGGCGCCACGCTGGCCTACGGCAACGGGCCGTGGACCGCGCGCGTCGGCTTCGACTACAACGCGGCGCAGCGCCGGGTGCCGAGCGTGGGCGCGCGCGAGACGGACGCGTACACGCTGTGGAACGCGTCCATCAGCTACCGCATGAAAGTGCAGCGCGCCAACCTCACCTGGTACGCGCGCATGGACAACATCGGGAACACGCTGGCCTACACGCCGACCTCGATCCTGACGACCACGGTGTTCCCGAAGGCGCCGCTGCCGGGGCGTTCGCTGAAGGTGGGTTTGCGCGTCACGTTCTGATCGCGGTGTTTCTCCCTCCCCCGCTGGGGGAGGGCAGGGGTGGGGGCTCGCGGCCTGTGATGAGGCCACGGCTTCTGCAAGCGCCGCTTGCCCCCATCCCGGCCTTCCCCCAGAGGGGGAAGGAGCAAGGCAGCTTATCCTCGCCGGGTGAATTCGTTCGTCATCTCCTCCCTGCTGCCCGTCGTTCTCCTCATTGCCGCCGGCTACCTCGCCGGACGGCGCCGGTGGATCGGCGGCAATGCAGTGAAAGACCTGTCGAACCTCATCTTCCTGCTGCTCGCGCCCGCGCTGCTGTTCCGCGCCATGAGCACGGTGCACGTGCAGCAGCTGAGCCTGAAACCCGTGGCGGCGTACTTCATCGCCTCGGGCCTGCTGTTCGCGGCCACGCTCGCGTGGCGCGGCTTCAACCGCACGGGCGCGGTGCTCGCGCTGGCCAACACCTACAGCAACACCGTGATGATCGGCATCGCGCTGATCGGCCTGGCCTACGGCGAGCCCGGCATGGTGGTGCTGCTCACGCTGATCTCGCTGCATTCGCTCGTGCTCATGACCAGCGCCACCGTGGTGCTCGAGCTGGCCGTGGCGCGCGAGCATGCAGCGGTGGATGGGGCGCAGCGCCGCTCCATGGCGCGCACCGTGCTTCGCGCGCTGCGCAACGCCATCATCCATCCGGTGCCGCTGCCCATCATTGCGGGCCTGCTGTTCGCGCAGACGGGGCTCGTGATGCCCGAGGTGATCGACAAGCCGATCCAGCTGCTGGGCCAGGCCTTCGGGCCGGTCGCGCTGGTGATGGTGGGCATCACGCTCGCGCTCACGCCCATCGGGCGCCACTGGCGCGGCGCGCTGGTGCAGGCGCTGGTGAAGAACCTCGTGCACCCGCTGCTGGTCGCGCTCATCGGCTGGCTGCTGGGCGTGCGCGGCATTCCGCTCACCGTGATGGTGGTGGCGGCGGCGCTGCCCATCGGCGCCAACGTGTTCCTGTTCTCGCAGCGCTACCGCAGCGCCGAAGACCTGGTCACGGCCAGCGTCGCCGTGTCGACCGTGCTGGCGTTGGGCACGCTCACCCTGGTCATGGTCTGGGTGCAGTGGTTGCCCTGACGGCCCCCATTTCTTCCGCGCCTTTCGCGAACTTTTGCCCGACTGAACGACAGCGCTAGCCCTATGCCGTTTGGCAGGGGTGGCCGTTTGGTGGGCTGGCGCGCGGCGTTCGCGCCCCTACATTTGCCGGCTGATGACGATCTACCCGGCGCGTGTTTCGCCCCTTGCCCTTGCAGTGACGGCGGTGGTCGCGACGGTGATCGCGCTGCACGGCGCGCGCGCGCATGCGGCGGGCGAGGCCAAGCCATGCCGCACGCCCTGCCTGGCGGTTCCTGTGCCGGCGGAGGCACCGCCGGCCAAGGAAGCGGAGCCCAGGCCCGCCGTCGTGCGGCCGGCGCCGAAGCCGCGCCCGCAGATCACCGCCACCGCAGCGCCGGCCCCGGCGCCCGAGGTGCATCGCGAACCCGCCGAGCGGCGCCCCGCGCCCTCCAAACGCTGCAGCGAGATCAACATGCGCGCCGCCGTCGGCGAGCCGCTGTCGGACCAGGACATGACCATTTTGAGGAGCCAGTGCTGATGACCACGACCAAGAACACCGCCGTCCCCCGAGCCTTGTGGCGCGTGCTGGCGCTGTGCACCGCCGCGCTGCTGGCCGCCGCCTGCGCGCACCGCCCCGCGCCCAGCAGCGCCATGCCCTTCGACCAGGCCGTCACCCAGGCGGTCGACGACCTCATGGTGCAGACCCAGAAGCTGCCGGCCTTCCTGGCCAAGGTGGAGTCGACGCTGACGCAGCGGCGCATCGTGATCGACCCGCTGCTCGAAGGCGCCAGCGGCCAGCAGACCGAGGTGACGCGCGTGGCCGAGCAGCGCATCGTGCAGCGCATGCAGGCGCAGTTCAAGCAGTTCACCGTGACGCCGTTCAACGCCAACGAGATCGGCAACGCGCAGTACGTGCTCAACGGCACGCTGGTGCGCGACAAGGACGCCTCGGGCGCGCCGTACCGGCTGAACCTCGCCATGACCGAGATCAAGAGCGGCATGGTGATCGCGCAGTCGGTGGCGCGCATCAGCGATGCCTCGCTCGACACGCGGCCCACCGCCTTCTTCCGCGACAGCCCCGTGAACGGCAAGGACCGCGGCGTGGAGGGTTACATCCGCACCGCCGAGACGCCGGCCGGGCAGGCCGCCGACGCGCTGTACCTGGAGCGCCTGCCGACCGCCACGGTGCTGCAGGAGGCCACCGCCGCCTACGAGGCCGGCCGCATGAGCGAGGCCCTGAGCCGCTACGAGGCCGCGTCGAAACGCGCCGACGGCCAGCAGCTGCGCATCTACAGCGGGCTGTACCTCACGCAGTCGCAGCTGGGCCGCACGGCCGATGCCGAGCGCACTTTCGGCACGCTGGCGCGGCTGGGGCTCGAGAGCAACAACCTGAGCGTCAAGTTCCTGTTCAAGCCGGGCTCGACCGACTTCCTGGCCGACCCGAAGATCAGCGCGGCCTACCCGATGTGGCTGCGCCAGATCGCGCGGCAGGCGGCGCAGATCGATGCGTGCGTGGTGGTCACGGGCCACACGAGCCGCACGGGCTCGGAGGCGGTCAACGAGCGGCTGTCGCTGCAGCGCGCGACCAGCGTCAAGGCGCGGCTGGTGGGCGAGGCGCCGCCGCTGTCGAAGAAGCTGCGCGAAGCCGGCATGGGCTTTCGCGAGAACATCGTCGGCACGGGCGCCGACGATGCGAGCGATGCGCTGGACCGGCGCGTCGAATTCAAGGTCGCAACTTGCGAGGCCTGAGCCAGGGTCAGGGCGCGAGGCGTTCGCGCACCCAGTCGGCACCTTCGAGCCGGTAGCGCAGCCGGTCGTGCAGCCGGCTCTTGCGGCCCTGCCAGAACTCCCAGCGGTCGGGCACCAGCCGGAAGCCACCCCAGTGCGGCGGACGCGGCGGCGAGAGCAAGTGCCTGGCGGCGTACACGGCGGCGTTCTTCACCAGCACGTCGCGCCCGCTGATCACTTCGCTTTGCGGGCTGGCCCAGGCGCCGATGCGTGAATCGAGCGGGCGGCTGGCGTAGTAGGCGTCGCTTTCCTCGGCGCTGACGCGTTCCACGCGGCCTTCGATGCGCACCACGCGCTCCAGCTCGACCCAGTGGAACTGCAGCGAGGCATACGGGTTGCCCGACAGCTCGCGGCCCTTGCGGCTGTCGTAGTTGGTGTACCAGACGATGCCGCGCGCGTCGTAGCCCTTGATCAGCACGATGCGGCTGGACGGCCGCAGGTCGCTGCCCACGGTGCACAGCGTCATCGCGTTGGGCTCGGGGATGTGCGCGTCGACGGCCTCGGTGAGCCAGCGCTCGAACTGCTGCAGCGGGTCGGCGGCGCTGCGGGTCTCGTCGAGCTCGGCGCGCTCGTAGCTCTTGCGCAGCGCGGCCAGCGCGTCCTTGGAAAGAGGAGAAGAAGTCATGCCGGGATTGTTGCGCACATACTCGGCCCATGACGACGACAGAGGCGAACTCCCCGACCGTGATCGTGCTGGCCTCGGGCCGTGGCGAGCGTTTCATCGCGGCCGGCGGCATGGGCTCCAAGCTGAAGGCGCTGTTGGCGGGCCGGCCCGTGCTCGAGCGCACGCTCGACGCGGTGCGCGCGAGCGGCCTGCCGTGGCACCTGGAAGACGCCGGTCACCCCGGCATGGGCGACTCGATCGCCGCCGCCGTGCGCGCCACGCCCGACGCCGCGGGCTGGCTGATCCTGCCGGGCGACCTGCCGCTGGTGCAGCCCGCGACGCTGCGGGCGGTGGCCGCAGCGCTCGGCGGGCGGGTGAGTGCCGTGCAGCCGCAGTACCGCGGCGAGCGCGGGCACCCGGTGGGCTTTGCGGCGGGCTGCGGGGCGCAGCTGGCGGCGCTGGAGGGAAACCTGGGCGCATCGTCCGTCCTGCGGGCGATGCGTGCCATCGATGCGGTCGTCGACCTGGCGGTGGACGATGCCGGCGTGGTGACCGACATCGACACGCCCGAGGCCTTGGCGCGGGCCGAGGCGCTGTGGCAGGCGCGCGCGGGCGCCTGACGTC
Source organism: Variovorax sp. FW301-JW7 (assembly GCF_058788795.1). Taxonomy (NCBI): domain Bacteria; kingdom Pseudomonadati; phylum Pseudomonadota; class Betaproteobacteria; order Burkholderiales; family Comamonadaceae; genus Variovorax; species Variovorax sp. FW301-JW7. The sequence goes on along the minus strand of NZ_JBYTBC010000006.1, from coordinate 162,788 downwards.
TGGCTCAGCCCTTGGGTACGACCGCGCAGAGCACGCGCGGGCCGGAGTTGCCTGCGGGTTGCGTCGTGAAGTCGTCACGGTCGCGGTGCACCACGAGGGCACGGCCGCGCACGTTGTTGGCGGCGCCGTCGGTCAGCGAGATCGCATGGTTCTCGACGCTGAAGCGCGCCACGCCGCTGGCGTCGGCCACGAGGCTGGGCAGTTCGCCGGCGTGGCTGCCGGGCGCGGAGAACTTGCCGTGCGTGCCGCCGGCCGGGTTGAAGTGGCCGCCCGAGGCGTTGCCGTTGTCGCCGCAGTCGCCCTTTTCGTGGATGTGGAAACCGTGCTCGCTGCCCGGCGCCAGGCCGCGCACCTCGCCGGACACGCGCACGCCGTGGTCGAGCGCAGTGAGCGTCACCGAGCCGCGTGCCGGGTTGGGCGTGACGGCCGCGGTCGGCGTCAGCTCGACCGTGGTGCTCGGCTTGCCGCCCATGCTGCCGCAGGCGGCGAGCACGGCGGTGGCGAGGAGGGCGGTGCCGGTGGCGAGGAGGCGGCGATGGTTCATGGTTTTTCCTTGTCGAACGATGCGGAAGAAGAGGGTGAATTGTCGGAAGACCCCGGAACATATACCGGAGCCGGCGGCGCGCCGCAATCGGCCGGTGCCGCGACAGGGGCTTCGGACGGCGCATCGGTGGTGGCCAGCGCCACCAGCCGGGCCAGCGCCGCGTCGTGGATCGCGTGGCGCTGCAGCTCGAGCAGGGTCTGGCGCGCGTAGTCGAGCGAGCTGCCGTAACGGCCCACGGCATTCGCGAAGATGTGGCGGTAGCGCTCGTCGCTGAGCTCGCCCGTGAAGTTGGGGCTGCGCCGCGACAGCGTGAAGGCCAGCGCGCGCACCGGCCCTTCGGCGGTGCCGCATTGCAGCCACTTGGGGTCGTACACGCCGGTCGGCATCTCGCGCAGCCACAGGCGCTTCAGCGTCTCCAGGCCCTCGGCCTTCGGCACGCGGAACACCACGCCCCGGCAGCTGCCGCCCGAGAGCAGGCCGAACACCAGGCCCGGCGTCTGCACGCTGCCGCGGTTGACCCGGCTCCACATCTTGAGCGCGCGGTGCCAGCCCTGCACTGTGGCCGCGCGCCGTTCCGCAAAGCCGAATTCGGGCCGCCAGATCAGCGAGCCGTAGCCGAACAGCCAGAGATCGTCGCGGCCGCCCCAGTCGGCGATCGCGCGTTCCAGCATCGGCTGCGGGTCGCGCAGCGGACGGGGCATGGGGTCCAGCCCCGGCGGACCGAGGTCCGGCGCGCCGGCTGACACGGGGGTGTCGGAGGGGGCGCCTACAATTTCGTGATCATGGTTCACCGCACCATTATTTACCGACCCCTTTCCTACGGAGTTCGCGCTTCCATGAACAACGACGACAGCCAACAGAATTTCGCCCTCGGTTTCCTGGTGGCATTGATCGCGCTCGTGATCATGTTCGTGATCGGCGTCGCCTTCTGGCACAAGGGCCTGGGCGCGACGGCCGCGCACGCCAAGCCCGCTGTCGCGGCTTCGGCAGCGGCGCCGGGCGGCGCGGTGCAGGTGACCGAAGTCACCGAGACCGTCACCGTGGTGATCCCCGACGGCGCCAGCATCCGCGTGGTCGGCGGCGTGGTGAACTTCTACTTCGCGACCGGCAGCGCCGACCTCGCACCGGGCGCCGCCGAGGCGCTGGCCCTGGTCATCAAGGGCGTCGAGGGCGGCCGCAAGGCGGTGGTCTCGGGCTTCCACGACACCACCGGCGACGCCGCCGTCAACGAGGAACTCGCCAAGAACCGCGCCCAGATGGTGCGCGAGGTGCTGACGGGCCTGGGCGTGCCGGCCGAGAAGATCGACCTGCAGAAGCCCGCCGTCACTGCCGGATCGGGCAACAACGCCGAGGCGCGCCGCGTCGAGGTCCGGCTGGTCGACTGAGCGATCCGGCCTTCCGCATCCCCCAGCAAAAAACCCGGCATGGCCGGGTTTTTTTGTGCCTGCACGCCGCCGGTGGCATGTCCGACTGATTTCGTATCGTTCTGCGGCCTGATTTCATCAGGGTTTTGCGCTCGAGTTGGTACGATGGGCCTCCAGGCCCCCAGTCGCGCCGGCGACACGCAGCAAGAGCCAACTTCCCCATGAGCAGCACACACCCCACCGTCCGCGACGTCACCGATCGCATTCGCGCGCGCAGCCGCGACACGCGCAGCACCTACCTCACGCGCCTGGCCGAGATCCGCGCCCGCGACCGCGGCTCCGACCGCATGGGCTGCGCCAACGTGGCGCACGCCGTGGCCGGCATCCCGGCCAACGACAAGTTCAAGGTGGTGGCCGAGCGCGCGCCCAACCTGGGCATCGTCACCGCCTACAACGACATGCTCTCGGCCCACGCGCCGTACCAAGGCTACCCGGACATCATCAAGCACGAGGCCCGCCGCCACGGCGCCACGGCGCAGGTCGCGGGCGGCGTGCCCGCCATGTGCGACGGCGTCACGCAGGGCACGCCCGGCATGGAGCTGAGCCTGTTCAGCCGCGACCTGATCGCCATGAGCACTGCCGTCGCGCTCACGCACGACATGTTCGACGGCGCGCTGATGCTCGGCGTGTGCGACAAGATCGTGCCGGGCCTCTTGATCGGCGCGCTGCATTTCGGCCACCTGCCCACCGTCTTCGTGCCCGCCGGGCCCATGCCCTCGGGCCTGTCGAACACCGCCAAGTCGAAGGTGCGCGAGCAGGCGGCGCAGGGCCTCGTGGGCCGCCAGGGCCTGCTCGAGGCCGAGATGGCGGCCTACCACACGGTCGGCACCTGCACCTTCTACGGCACCGCCAACAGCAACCAGATGCTGCTGGAGGCCATGGGCCTGCACGTGCCCGGCACGGCTTTCATCCAGCCCGGCGATGCCATGCGCGAGACGCTCACGCGCGAAGCGGTGCGCTCGGTGCTCGGCAAGGCCAGCGACACGGCCTTCAACTGCCCGCCGATCGGAGAGATGGTCGACGAGCGCTGCATCGTCAACGCCATGGTCGCGCTGCTGGCCACGGGCGGCTCCACCAACCACCTGATCCACTGGGTGGCCGTGGCGCGCGCCGCGGGCATCCTCATCGACTGGGACGACTTCTCCCAGCTGTCCGACGTGGTGCCGCTGCTCACGCGCGTGTACCCCAACGGCAGCGCCGACGTGAACGAGTTCCAGGCCTGCGGCGGTCCGGGCTTCGTGATCGGCGAGCTGGTCGAGGCCGGCCTGATGCACGCCGACGTGCTCACGGTGCGCGCCGGCGGCATCCGCGAATTCGCGAACATCCCGTCGCTGGCCGGCGAGAGCACGCTGCAATGGACGCCCGCTGCGCCGCTGCAGAAAGAAGCCGTCACGCGCCCGGTGGCCAGCCCCTTCAGCGCCACCGGCGGCCTCAAGCTGCTCAGCGGCAACCTGGGGCGCAGCGTGATCAAGGTGTCGTCGGTGCCCGACGACCGCCACGTCATCGAAGCGCCCGCCCGTGTGTTCGACTCGCAGGCCGCGCTGCAAAAAGCGTTCACGGCCGGCGAGCTGGAGAGGGACGTGGTCTGCGTGGTGCGCTGGCAGGGCCCGCAGGCCAACGGCATGCCCGAGCTGCACAAGCTCACGCCGCCGCTGTCGGTGCTGCAGGGCAAGGGCTTCCGCGTGGCACTGGTCACCGACGGCCGCATGAGCGGTGCCTCGGGCAAGATCCCGGCCGCCATCCACGTGTCGCCCGAAGCCGCCGCCGGTGGCCCGCTGGCCAAGGTGCGCGACGGCGACCTGATCCGCCTCGACGCCGTAGCGGGTACGCTCGCCGTGTTGCTGCCCGAAGACGAATGGGCCGCGCGCGAGACCGCAACGCTGTCCGACGCACAACGCATCGCGGACGGCCACGGCCTGGGCCGCGAACTGTTCGCCGGCATGCGCCGCAACGCACTGACCGCCGAAGAGGGCGCCTGCACCTGGATGTGACGGGGCCCACGCGGGCCGCAAGAAATTTTTGGAGCCATGAGATGACAGACAGACTCACCCCCCTCGACGTGATGCGCGACGCACCCGTCATTCCGGTCATCGTGCTGAACGACGTGAAAGACGCCGTGCCCCTGGCGCGCGCGCTGGTCGCAGGCGGCATCCGCATGCTCGAAGTGACGCTGCGCACGCCGCAGGCGCTGCAGTGCATCGAAGCCATCGCCAAGGAAGTGCCCGAGGCCGTGGCCGGCGCGGGCACCATCCGCAGCGCGGCCGATGCGCAGGCCTCGGCGCTGGCCGGTGCGAAGTTCGGCGTGAGCCCGGGCTACACGCGCGCGGTCGGCAAGGCCTGCCACGACCTCGGCCTGCCGCTGCTGCCCGGCGTGGCCACCGGCAGCGAGATCATGACGGCGCAGGAAGACGGCTACACCCAGCTCAAGTTCTTCCCCGCGCTGCAGGCCGGCGGCCTGCCGATGCTCAAGGCCTGGCAGGGTCCGTTCGGCGACGTCACCTTCTGCCCCACGGGCGGCATCCATGCGGGCAACGCGGCCGAGTTCCTCGCGCTGTCGAACGTGGCCTGCGTGGGTGGCTCGTGGATCGTGCCGGCCGACGCCATCCGCGAAGGCAACTGGGCATTGATCGAGCAACTGGCGCGCGCCGCGAGCCAGCTGCCGCGCTGAGCATGTCGGCCGATTTCGACACGGGCGACCTCAAGGTCATCGCGTTCGACGTGTTCGGCACGGTGGTCGACTGGCACAGCGGCATCGCGGCCGAGGTCGAGCGCGTGCTGCCCGGCGTGGACGGCGCGGCCTTTGCGCTGGCCTGGCGCGCCGGCTACCAGCCCGCCATGAAGGCCGTGATGGAACGCATCGCGGCCGGCGAGGGCGGCTTCACGCTGCTCGACGAGCTGCACCTGAGCATGCTCGAACAGGTGCTGCACGACTTCAGCCTGGCCGACCAGCTCGACAGCGCCGCCAAGCGCGACCTGAGCCGCGCCTGGCACCGCCTGCCGGCCTGGCCCGATGCGGTCGAGGGGCTCACGCGGCTCAAGAAGAAATTCACCATCTGCACGCTCTCCAACGGCAACATCGGCTTGCTCACCGAGATGGCCAAGCGCGCCGGCCTGCCCTGGGACTGCGTGCTGTCGGCCGAGGTGTTCAAGGCCTACAAGCCCGACCCGCGCACCTACCTCGGCGTGGCGGGCGTGTTCGACGCGACGCCGGGGCAGGTCATGCTCGCCGCGGCGCACCACGACGACCTGGCGGCCGCGCGCGTGTGCGGCCTGAAGACGGCGTACATCGAGCGGCCCCACGAGTTCGGCCGCAAGCAGCCGAAGGACGTGTCGCCGCAGCCGGACAACAACCTGCATGTGCGCGACATCGTCGCGCTGGCCGACCGGCTGGGCTGCTGATCGATCAGTCGGCGATGAGCTTTTCCACCGTGCGCAGGTTGCGCGTGGTGGTGCTCGACTTGTAGCGGGTCTTCGCGAGCACCTTCGCCACCGGTGTCTCCAGGCTTTCGCCGCGCGGGCACTGCCAGTACAGCACGCCATCGCCGCGCACCAGCTGCTCGACCTTGGCATCGACCGTGCCGGCCTTCTCGATGATCTCGTCGAGCATCGCGGCATCCGAGCCGAACACGAGGTACGGATGGTGCGTGTCGTCGATGCGCTCAAAGGGATAGCCCGCCGCCATGTCGGCCACCTGCCGCTGCGTGAGCAAGACGATCCACGCCTCGTAGCCGAAGCGCTGGCGCAGCGCCTGCTCGATGCGCGTGCGCAGCGCGGCGGCATCGGGCGCGTCGGTGTCGAACAGCACGTTGCCGCTGGCGAGCACCGTGCGCACCGCGCCGAAGCCGAGTTCGTCGACGAACAGCGCCTTCAGGTCGGCGCTCTTGATCGTGATGCCGTTGACGTTCACGCCGCGCAGCAGGGCGACGTAGCGCGTCAGCGGCGCTTGCTTCTTCTTCGGGCTTGCCATGGCGTGGGGTGCGGCCCGAAACGGCTCAGCGCAGGCCGCCGCCCGACGCGTTCTCGTTGCGCTGGATGAGCTCGATCTTGTAGCCGTCGGGGTCCGTCACGAAGGCGATCACCGTCGTGCCGCCCTTGACCGGGCCCGCCTCGCGCGTCACGTTGCCGCCGGCGGCCTTGATCTTGTCGCAGGCCGCGTAGGCGTCGGGCACGCCGAGCGCGATGTGGCCGTAGGCGGTGCCGAGTTCGTAGCTCTCGGTGCCCCAGTTGTAGGTGAGCTCGATCTCGGCCTGGTCGGGGTTGCCGTTGCCGTAGCCGACGAACGCGAGGCTGTACTTGTACTCGGGGTTTTCCGACGTGCGCAGCAGCGTCATGCCGAGCACCTGCGTATAGAAGTCGATGGAGCGCTGGAGATTGCCAACGCGCAGCATGGTGTGGAGAAGTCGCATCTCGTGGGTCGTGTCGTTATGGGGGATGGCGCTATTGTCGTCCTCTGCTCCCGGCGATCAAGCCGCCAGCGTCAGCAGATGCGCCTGGTGCTTCTTCAGGAAATCCATCAGGTGCCGCGGGTACTCGGGCACCACCGCCGCGCGCACGCTGGGGCGCGCCGCCAGCGCATGGCGCCAGGCATTCACCTTGGGCAGCGCGTCGAACAGGTGCGAGTCGCTGATCGCGTCGAACACCTCGAAGTAGCGGAACACCGGCGCGAACACCGCATCGACGAGGCTGAAGGCTTCGCCCGCGAAGTAGGGGCCTTGCCCCAGCGCGGCTTCGACGCGTTCGAACTTGGCGGCCAGCGCCTCGCGCTTCTGCGCGAACACGGTGGCATCCTGCGTGGTCTCGTAGCCCCACAGGTCGACGAGGATGGCCGAGCCGAACTCCATCCATGCGCGGTGCTGCGCACGTGCGAGCGGGTCTTCGGGGTGCAGGCGGGCGCCGGGTTGCGTCTCCTCGAGGTATTCGCAGATCACGTTGCTCTCGAACAGCACGGCCTCGGTGCCGTCGGGGCGCTGCACCTTCAGCAGCGGCACCTTGCCCAGCGGCGAGATATCGAGGAACCACTGGGGCTTGTTCGCGAGATCGATCACGACGCGCTCGAAGGGCACGTTCTTCTCGTGCAGCGCGATGGCGGCGCGTTGCACATAGGGGCACAGCAGGTGGCTGACGAGGGTGAGGGCCTGGGTCATGGGGCGTTCCGTCTTCGAAGAAATGGGTGGTCGGATCGCCGCGATTCTTGCGGTCCTGAACAACCTTTTCTGGAAAAGCCCATTCGGGCGCCGCCCGGGTGCTACGGCTTAGGAAAAAGGTACGCGCTGGCCGCAGGCTTGAGAAGGGGCTTGAGTTCGGTGAACGGCAGCGCCACCGTGGTGCCGAGGCAGGCGCCGAGCGCATGCGGCACGCCGCTGACCGCGACGGCCAGCGCATCGCGCCCGCGGGTGCGCTCGAAATGCAATGCCAGGTACTCGGGCCACACCTCGTCGCAACCCGTGTAGTGCTGCGGGTCTGCGGCGGCTGCGGATTCGGGCCCGCGCCCCTGTGCTTTCAGCTTCTTCCCGATCAGCGCCATGAGCGTCTTGCTCGGCACGAACCCGTCCGGTGTCTGGGTGAACGCGCGGAACAGGCGATCGAAGTCGAGGTACTCGCCACGGACCAGGTCGAGTGTGTAGGGCGCGTAGTGGTTGTGGGGATGGGCGCCGCCGCAGTCGGCGCTTCCCGATTCGACGACGCTCATCAGCGTCGGGCTGAGAAAGGTGACGCGCACCGATTCCGCGTCGTAGTTTCCCAGCGAGCCGGCCGCCGGATGCGTCTCGGTGTAGAGGGTGGCCTTGCATTCGAGCGCGGCGAGGCTGAGCTGTCCGTGCCTGCGCGCGAGGATGGCGTTGACCTTCTCGACCACGCGCGCATTCGGGTGTCGCGTGAGCCGCGGATAGGAAAAGCGCGTGCGCGGATCGATGACCATGCGCCATGCCACCGCTCCGCTGACGTGCTCCGCTCCATGCTTGAGCGATGTCTGCAGCTTCAGGTGGTCGTAGGGTGCCGTCTCGATGGAGATCGGCGCGTCCGAAGCCGCGCCGGTGGTGTTGCCTGGCGGGATGGCGCGCGTCACTGGTGCGGTTGCGCCGGGATTCTGGTCCGGGTCGTACTGGCGAACCTGTCGAAGCTCGAACGCGACGTTCTGCTTGCCGGGGCCGTCGCTCCAACTTCCGGCAAAAGTGCCGTCGATTACCTGGCCGCGCCATGTCGGACCCGGCTGTCGGGTCTGCGCGTCTTCGAACAACGGCGCGTTGCCGCCTTGTGCCGCGCGGTACATCGCCTCGCCCTGGATCGGGAGGGCTTCCACGAGCTTCGTCACCGGCCCGGAGAGCGGAATGTCGACACCGTGGCGGCGATAGAAATACCGCCCGCCACCAGTGGCATTCATTTCGAGCACGACCTCGCTGGTGCCGAGGGTGCCTTGGTAGACCGTGCGGACTTCCGCCAGGGCCGGCATCGCCGACCCGAGCAATGTCGCCCACGCGAGGAGGAGTCGGGTCGCCTTGCGCATCGGAGTGCCTCCCGCTACGAGGCCGTCTCGAGCCAGTGCGTGATCCGCCCGTTATGCATCACGCCGATGCGATCGGCCATCGCATGCGCCTCGGCCTCGTTGTGCGTGACCAGGATCGCGGTCTGGCCGGCCTTCTTCAGGATGCCGCGCACCTCGGCGGTCAGGCGCTCGCGCGTGCCGCCGTCGAGGTTGGAAAACGGCTCGTCCAGCAGCAGCAGGGCGGGCGAGGGCGCCAGCGCGCGGGCCAGTGCGATGCGCTGCTGCTGGCCGCCCGACAGCTCGTGCGGGTAGCGCTCGCCGGCCTCGGCCAGGCCGACCAGCGCGAGCATCCCGGCCACGCGTGCCTGCTGCGCCGCGCGGCCCAGGCGGCGCAGGCCGAAGGCCACGTTCCTGGCGGCCGACAGGTGCGGGAACAGCGCGTACTCCTGGAACATCATGCCCACGCGCCGCTGCTCGGGCGGCAGGTGCTTCTGGGGCGACGACAGCAGCGCGTCGCCGAGGCGGATGGTGCCGGCGCGCACGGGCTCGAAGCCGGCGATGGCGCGCAGCACCGTGGTCTTGCCGCAGCCCGAGGGGCCGAACAGGCAGGCGATCTCGCCCGCGGGCAGGTCCAGCGAGAAGCCGTCGACCACCGTGTGCGGGCCGCGCGGCGTGTCGTAGGCGAGCTGGAGCGAGTCGAGATGAAGCGGGGAACTCATGCGGGGTCCGTGTCGGGAGGTGTCGCCGCCGGCGTCGTGCCGAGCTGGTTGCGCGCCAGCAGCACCACCGGCAGCAGGCCGGCGACCACGATGGCCAGCGCGGCGATCGCGCCTTCCTCGTAGGTGCCGCGCGCGGCCTCGGCGTAGAGCCAGGTGGCGAGGGTGTCGAAGTTGGCCGGTCGCAGCAGCAGCGTGGCCGGCAGCTCCTTCATGGCGTCGACGAAGACCAGCAGCGCGCCCGCCGCGATGGCGGGCTGCAGCAGCGGAAGGTGCACGCGGCGCAGCGTGCCGCCGGTGGTTTCGCCGAGCAGGCGCGAGGCCTGCTCGATGGCCGGCGGAATGCGCGCCAGCCCGGCCTCGATGCCGCCCACGGGCATCGCAAGAAAACGGATCGCGCAGGCCATGACCAGCACGATGCCCGCGCCCATCAGCGGCAGGCCCTGCCAGCCCATCGCACCGGCCAGCGCCGCGTCGAAGGCCAAGGCCGGCGTCAGCAGGCCGATGGCGAGCACGGTGCCCGGCACCGCGTAGCCCAACGTAGCCGCGCGCGCCTGCCAGCGGGCGCGGTTGAGGCTCGTGCCCTGGCTGCGCGAGGCCCAGGCCACGACCAGCCCCGCCGCCACGGCCACCACCGTCACGCCGGCCGCCAGCGCCAGCGTGTTGCCCAGGCTGGCCACGAGGCCCTGCGAAATGCCGCCGCCCTGGTGCAGCCGCTTGCCGCTTTCCCAGACCAGGTACAGCGCGGGCGCGACAAAGCCGATCAGCACCGGCAGCCCCGCCGTCGCGGTCGCCGCCCAGGCCGCGCCGCCGTGCAGGCGCCGGGGCTGCACCGCGCGCATGCGCTGCGCGGAACCGAAGCGCTGGTGCTGGCGGCCGTTGCGTTCGAGCCAGACCAGCGCCACCACCACGAACAGCATCGCGCAGGCGATCTGCGCGGCGCCGGCCAGGTCGGAGCGCGTGATCCAGGTGGTGTAGACCGCCACCGTGAGCGTGTTCACGCCGAGGAATTCGGAGGCGCCGATGTCGTTGAGCGTCTCGAGCAGCGCCAGGCTCAGGCCGACGGCCAGCGCCGGCCGTGCCAGCGGCAGGGCCACGCGAAAGAAGGCGCCGCGCCGGTTCTCGCCCAGCGTGCGCGCCGCTTCCAGCAGGTGCGCCGGCTGGGTCATGAACATCGCGCGCGCCGTCATGTAGACATACGGGTAGAGCACGAAGCCCAGCACGAAGATCGCGCCCGGCATCGAGCGCAGGTCGGGCAGGCGGAACTGGCGCGGGCTGTCGAAGCCCAGCATCCAGCGGATCGCGCCCTGCACGGGGCCGATCGGGTGCAGCAGGTCGAGGTAGGCGAAGGCGACGATGTAGGTCGGCATCGCCAGCGGCAGCAGCAGCGCCCAGTTGAGCACGCCGCGGCCGGGAAAGTCATGCGCCGTGACCAGCCAGGCGCAGCCGGTGCCGATCACGAGGACGAGGGTGCCGACGCCCGCAAGCAGCAGCGCCGTGTTGAGCGCCGCCTGCGGCAGCACGTGCGCGAACAGCGGCCCCCAGTGGCCGACGCCCGAGCCGAACGCGAGCCAGGCCAGCGTGAGCACCGGCGCGAGCACGCCGAGCGCGATCAGGAACGACGCGCAGCGCCACGCCGGGCCCGCGGCGCGCAGGCCCGGCGGCTGGCGCCGCGAAATCAGCATTCAGTTGCCGGCAAGGTGTGCCCGGCCATGCAAGGTCACTGGTCGAAGCCGACCTTGTCGACGAGGGCGCTGGCCTGCTTGCGGTACTTGGCAATCTCGGTCAGCGGCAGCGGGTCGACCTTCAGCTCGCCGATGGACTGGCCGATGATCGGGTCGAGGGCCACGCCCTTGCGCACCGGGTACTCGTAGTTGGCGTCGGCGTACAGCGCCTGGGCCGGTTCCGACACCAGGAACTCGAGCAGCTTGACCGCGTTGGCGCGCTGCGGCGCGTTCTTGGCCACGGCCGCGCCGCTGATGTTCACGTGCGTGCCGCCGCTCTTGGCGTTGGCGAAGGTCGGGCGGATCACCTTGATGGCGTCGCCCCACTTGCGCGCGTCGGTGCCTTCCTTGGCGCTCTTCATCTGGCCCACGTAGTACGAGTTGGCCACGCCGATGTCGCAGATGCCGCCGAGGATGTCGCGTGCCACGTCGCGGTCGCCGCCGGTGGCCTTGCGCGCCAGGTTGCCCTTGACGCCGCGCAGCCACTGCTCGGTCTTGGCCTCGCCGTCGTGCGCGATCATCGCGGCCACCAGGGCCGTGTTGTAGGGGTGCTGGCCGGCGCGGATGCAGACCTTGCCCTTGTACTTCGGGTTGGCCAGGTCTTCGTAGCGGAAGCTGGTCAGCGGCTGGTTCTTGTCGGCGTACAGCACGCGGGCGCGCAGCGAGAGCGCGAACCATTGGCCGTCGGCACCGCGCAGGTTGGCCGGAATGGCCGACTCGAGCGCAGCCGATTTCACCGGCTGCGTCACGCCGCCTTCGACGAGGTCGACGAGGTTGCCGATGTCCACCGTCATCAGCACGTCGGCCGGCGAGCGCGCGCCTTCGGCCTTCACGCGTTCCAGCAGGCCGTCCTTCACGAACACCGTGTTGACCTTGATCTTGCTCTGCGCGCTGAACGCCGAGATCAGCGGCTGGATCAGCGCCGGCTCGCGGGTCGTGTAGAGCGTGAGCTCGTCATTGGCGGCGTGCGCGGGCAGGGCGGTGAGGGCGAGCCAGGCGGCGGAAACGCCGAGGAGGGCGTGCGCCACGCGGCCCTGGGGGCCGGAACGGTCGGTCATGAAGGATCCTCCAGGTGCGGTGAGGTGTTCTAGGAAAGGCATCGGCGACGGCGGGTGCGTCGCTGATGAGAACAATTATCACTGACGGGGAGGGGTGGGTTTTCCTTTTGGCTTACAGCTTGAGGGCCTACTGCGGCGCGTTGGCGTTGCTTCGGGCCTGGGTGTCGCTAGGCGGTCAAGGCCACGACTTCCGCGTCGGTCAGCTTCTGCGGCCGATATTGCACCGATCGGACATGAAGGAAGGGCTGGTTGCCGCCAGTGGCCAGGTTCCCGATGCCCAGGAAGTTCATGGGCGGGACCGTCGTCATGGCCGCCTTGAACAACTGGCCGTTGCATCCGTAGCGAAGGCCGTCGGTGCCATAGCTGACCGTGGTCTTGACCGGGCTTCCAACGGGGGTGCCGAGGAGGCCGACCGCCACCGTGCTCGGGCCTGACACGCCATTGGCGTTGGAGTAGGCATAGGCCGAGCCCGTCGCGTTGAATCCGATGCCGACGCGATTGGCAATGGCGGAGCCGATTTCGATCAGGTTTCGAGTTGAAGCGTCACCGTCTCTTGGTCGTCCGAACTCCATGAAGAGGGTGCCTTCGGCGGCATTGCACCAGCCCTTGGCCGTGTCGACGCGAACGAGGTCGCCGGTGCGCGTGGTGGCGGCCGAGGTTGCGGTGTCTGCTTGGCGGGTCGTTGCGGCTGATGTCGATGCGTCTGCTGCCCGCGTCACCGTCGCGGTCGTTGTCGGGATGTAGCTGGTCACCACAGGCCCCTCTTCGACCTGGCCCCTGCAGAACCATACTGTGAGGTCGCTGGTGAGCGCTCCGCTCGTGTGAACGACGGGGTAAATCCCGCCGGATGCAGCCGGGGCAATGTTCTGAGTGGCCGCTCGAGCGAAGCGGTCCACAAACTGAGAAGAGTTCACACTGTTGATTGGAAAGCCGCCCATCCCAGATGAGCCGGTGTAGTACACGTTGATGGCTTCGCTTCCGGTCAACGGCCTGCTCAGCTTGACGTGGGCACTTGTCGAGTAGGCCGTTCCGACAGTGACGTTCGCGCCGACGCCGGCGCCACTTTGTGCACGGCTGCCCGAATAGCCCAAGGCGCTAGCCGATGTGAACGTGACAGCGACGCACGCTTCTCCGTCAACCGTCGTACTGGCCACGACAGGGGGAGTGGTTCCTCCTGCAATGCCTGCCGCGATCTGGCTGCCCAAGAGCAAGTTCGTGCTCTGCCACTCCACCATCAGCCACGGCGCAATGGTCAGGTCGGCCGGGTTGTAGGTCATCCGAGCGACGCCAGCGGCAGCAGTCTTCATCGTCCCCGTCGAGTCGAAATAAGTCCCGACGGACGCACGGCCTGTGAACGTCTCGGTGCTCGGGATGTAGCTGGTGGCGAACGCGCCGGCTTCGAGTTGAGCACCCCAGGCGAGGCAGGCGCCATTGTCTGATCGAGCACCCGAGGCCACTGCGTAGCAAGTCAGCGTATCGCCGACCGTGATTGGCATGTTCGATGTGTAGGTGCAGCGAAACCAGCCCCCACCGACGTCCCGCATTTCCCAACCTACACCCGAGATTGATGGTGTCGGGCTGTGGAGGTTCACGCTCCCAGGCACCCCGTTTGTCGCTGTCGTGTTGTTTCGCAGCAGCACGTCGATGACGGCTGTTCTCGAAACATTCTTGAGATACACCGAGTAGGTCATCACTGCCGCAGTAGCAGCAACAGACAGGAAGTTGGGCGAAGTGGCCGCTCCAGAGAATGCGACTGCGCGGAGCGTGCCGTCCGGTGCCGTCTTGCCAGTGTTGCGCACCATTCCTCCGCCCGACCACAGGTGCATGTCGCTGCTCTTGGCCAAGATGTTCGTGCGCTGCTCTTCCACCATCAGGACAGGCGGCAGCGTCAGGTTCGACGGCTCGTAGCTGTTGCGCGCAACGCCTGCGGCCGCATAGCGCAGGATGCCCTTGGTGTCGCAGTAGCTGCCGATGGATGCCCGTGCGGTGACCCCGTCCAAACTGGGGATGTAGGAGCTGGCGAACGCCCCCACTTCGAGCTGCGCACCCCAGATGTAAATGCCGGCGTTGCCATCCCCTGGGCCGGTGTTGCCTGCAGACGACCCGGGGTAGATGCACGTTCTGATCGATGTGGTTGCATCGGTCGTGAAAGCGATCTCGACCCTGCACCAGCCATTGCCGACATCGACAACTCTCTTGGAGACCTCGACAAAACCTCCGGTGGCAGGGCCAGGCAAAGCGGTCGCCGTCAACAGATTGAAGGGGATGCTGATGCTGCCGGTGGTTCCCTTCGCGTAGAGCCATCCGGCGGACGATCCTGCGGCCTTCGCATAGACCGAAAAGGCGTAGGTGATCGGCGTCGCTGCCTTTGCGTCCTCTCGAAGGAGGTTTCCGGTGCCTGCGTTCACGCCGTTGAAGAGGGTCAGCTTGCAAGCGTCCCACCGTCCATTCGGCGCCTGGGCGGCGCCAGGCACGACGGTCACGCTGGCCTTCACCCAGGCCGGGTTTTCGAACCGAGACGAAAACGGCAGCAAGTTCGTCCGCGCGTTCTCAATGAGCAGCCCCTTCGCCACCTTCGTGATCGGATCGAAGTCGAAGCGCGGCGTGGCACAGGGCTCGATGAAGCCTTGGGCGTTGACGCGAGAGCCGTTCGTGCCGCCCGCATAGGTGAACAGCTCGGCAAAAGTCTTTTCGGTAAGTGTCGTTGTCATCTGGTTGGGTCCTCTGCGGGCTGCCTTGCGCGAACGCAGGCGGTGCCTTCGGGTTCGGCGACGAAGGGTTCCGTCGCCGGCCAGCCCATGGCGGCCATGGCAGTCTTTTCCTTGGTTGGCGATGACGACTTTCTCGCCGAACGCCCCAACGAAAAAGGCCGACATATGTCGGCCTTCAGAGGAGGGCGGGGCGCCCTGCAGATCAGCGAAGACGGGGGCTTCGCCTCACCGCCCCGCCGGCACCTCGAACACCAGGCACGTCGTCGTCGCATGCGCGTACAGCGTGCCGTCCGCCCCGACCAGCCGCGCCTCGGCGGTGGCGAGTTGCTTGCCGCAGTGGATCACCTTGCCCTCGGCGCGCACGCGCTGCACCTTTGGCGTGAGACCCTTGACGTAGTTCACGCTGAGCTCGGCCGTCGTGTACGCGCGACCGGGCGGCATCATGGTGTGGACCGAGCAGCCCAGCGCCGAGTCGAGCATCGTGGCGACCCAGCCGCCGTGGATGGTGCCCAGCGGGTTCAGGTGCTGGGGCAGCGGCGTGCCCTGGAAGATGGCGATGCCCCGGCTGACCGAGACGATGGTGAAGCCCAGCGTCTTGGCGATGGCGGCGTAGGGAATCTCGCCGTTGAGCATGGCCTGCATGACCTCCAGGCCGGTCTTGCCGGCGACCTGCTCGGGGCGTGCGAGCCCGGGGCCGGGACCGTTCTCGAGGCGCTCGGCGATTTGCCGTTCTTCGGCGATCCATGCGTCGAGCAGATGGGAAGGGGTGTCGGTGAAAGCTTGCTGCGTCATGCCTGTGTTCCTGCTGGGGGCTTTGCGGGGAGGGGTTGATTGCATATGCAATAGTTGCACATACAATAATACCCCATGGACACACCCACCCAACCCCGCGGCTGCACCAGCTTCAAGACGCGCCAGCTGATGCGCCGCCTGACGCAGCACTACGACGCCGAGGTGTCGCGCAGCGGCCTCAAGACCACGCAGTACTCGCTGCTGTCGCACCTCAAGCGCCTGGGCCCGATGCGTCCGGTCGACCTGGCGGGCGAACTGAAGATGACCGCGTCCACGCTGAGCCGCAACCTGCAGCCGCTGATCACCGCGGGCTGGGTGGCGCAAGTGGCGGGCGCCGATGCGCGCAGCCGGCTGGTGTCGCTCACCGACGCCGGCGATGCCAAGTGGCGCGAGGCGCAACAGCACTGGAAGACGGCACAGCTCAAGCTCAATGCGCTGCTGGGCGTGGAGCGCGTGCTCGCGCTGCATACGCTCATCGACGAGTCGCTCGCGCTGCTGGGCACGGGCGAGCCGGTCGACGTGCAGGACTGACGCTCCCACCCCCTTTTCAACGAACACGTTCCGCGCTCCTGAAGCCGCGCGGCCGGATTCCCTGTCTCTTCGTTTCTCCCCCGACCCATTCCAACAGTTCCAGAGGTCCCATGTTCGCCACCCACGTCTCCGCATGGCTGCAGCGCCGCGGCATCCACTACGGCTGGATCGTCGCCGCCGTCACCTTCCTGACCATGCTCACCATGTCGGCCGCGCTCGGCCTGCCGGGCGCGATGATGAAGCCGCTCGGCGAGGAGTTCGGCTGGAGCACCGAGCAGATCTCGTCCGCGCTCGCGCTGCGCTTTGCGCTGTTCGGCCTCATGGGCCCGTTCGCCGCGGTGCTGATGGAGCGCTACGGCCTGCGCGCGGTGATGTGCGCCGGCCTCACGCTGGTCGGCCTGGGCATGGCGCTGGTCACCACGGCCTCGCAGCTGTGGCAGCTGTTCGTGCTGTGGAGCCTGATGCTCGGCCTGGGCACCGGCATGACGGCGCTGGTGCTGGGCGCCGTGGTGGCCAACCGCTGGTTCGTCGCGCGGCGCGGCCTGGTCGTGGGCATGCTCACCGCCAGCGCGGCCACCGGCCAGCTGGCCTTCCTGCCGCTGGCGGCCTGGATGATCGAGCACTGGGGCTGGCGCTCGGCCATCGTGCCGATCGTGATCGGCAGCGTGGTGATCGCGCTGCTTGCGCTGTGCCTGGTGCGCAACCGGCCGTCGGACATCGGCCTGCTGCCTTATGGTGAAGCGCCCGGTACGCAGCCGGCGCCGGCGCCCGCCTTCACGATGAACTTCGCCACGCCGTTTCGCGTGCTGCGCGAGGTGGCGACCAACCGCACCTTCCTGATCCTGGCCGGCACCTTCTTCATCTGCGGCCTGAGCACCAACGGCCTGGTGCAGACGCACTTCATCTCGCTGTGCGGCGACTACGGCATGAGCGCCGTGCCGGCCGCCTCGGTGCTCGCGATGATGGGCGCCTTCGACTTCGTCGGCACCATCCTGTCGGGCTGGCTCTCCGACCGCTACGACAACCGCAAGCTGCTCTTCTGGTACTACGGCCTGCGCGGGCTGTCGCTGTTCTGGCTGCCGCATTCGGAGTTCACGATCTACGGCCTGGGCCTGTTCGCGATGTTCTACGGCCTGGACTGGATCGCCACCGTGCCGCCGACCGTCAAGCTCGCGGGCGCCGCCTTCGGCCCCGCGAAGGTCGGGCTGGTGTTCGGCTGGATCTTCGCGGCCCACCAGCTGGGCGCGGCCACCGCGGCCTACGGCGCCGGCTTTGCGCGCACGCTGCTGCTGACCTACACGCCCGCGCTGTACACGGCCGGCGCGGCCTGCCTGCTCGCGGCGGTGATCGTGATGGCGATCCGCCGCCCCGCCAAGACCGCCGCTGCACCGGCCGCGGCCACCACCAACGCCGCCGCACGCGCCTGACCGCCGGAGACCCGCATGACCACCACGCAACAAGCGAACGGCGACCTCGACCCGCGCACGCGCCGCCTGCTCGAGGCGCCCATCATCCCCACGCTGCTGCGGCTGGCCGCGCCCAATGTGCTCGTGATGCTGGCGCAGGCCTCCGTCGGGCTCATCGAGACCTACTTCGTCGGCAAGCTCGGCACCGACGCGCTCGCCGGCATGGCGCTGGTGTTTCCCATCGTCATGCTGATGCAGATGACCTCCAGCGGCGCGATGGGCGGCGGCATCGCCTCGTCGATCGCGCGTGCGCTGGGCGCGCGGCGCCGGGGCGACGCCGATGCGCTGGTCTGGCATGCGGTGGTCATCGCGATCGGCTTCGGCCTGTGCTTCACGCTCGCGCTGCTGCTGGGCGGACGCTGGCTCTACGGCGTGATGGGCGGCACCGGCGCGGCGCTGGAAGCCGCGCTCACGTACTCGAACTGGGTGTTCGCGGGCGCGGTGCTGGTGTGGCTCTTCAACTCGCTGTCCGCCATCATCCGCGGCACCGGCAACATGGCGGTGCCGGCCAACGTGACGGTGGTGGGCGTGGTGTTCCTCATTCCCGCATCGCCGCTCCTGATCTTCGGCATCGGGCCGTGGGGCGGCATGGGCATCGCGGGCGGGGCGCTGGCGTTGCTGCTGTACTACCTGCTGGGCTCGCTCGCACTCATCGCCTACCTGCGCTCGCCGCGCAGCCTGCTGCGCCCCACGCTGGCGGCGTTCCAGATGCGCTGGCCGCTGTTCCGCGACATCCTGCGCATCGGGCTGGTGGGCACGGTGTCGACCGTGGCGACCAACCTGTCGATCGGCATCGCCACCGCGCTCACCGGCCATTTCGGCGCGGGCGCGCTGGCCGGCTACGGCACCGCGTCGCGGCTCGAGTACCTGCTGGTGCCGCTGGTGTTCGGCCTCGGTGCGCCGCTGGTGGCGATGGTCGGCACCTGCATGGGCGCGGGGCTGCGCGAGCGCGCGCTGCGCGCCACCTGGGCCGGCGCGGCGCTGGCCTTCGGCATGGCCGAGGTCATCGGGCTGGCCGCGGCGCTGTTCCCGCGTCCGTGGCTGATGCTGTTCGGCCACGACCCTGTGATGCTCGAGACCGGCGCACACTACCTGCGCGTGGTGGGACCGCTGTACGGTTTCTTCGGTGTCGGGCTGGTGCTGTACTTCGCCTCGCAGGGCGCGGGCCGGCTGCTGTGGCCGGTGCTCGGCAACATCGCACGGCTCGCCGTGGCGGGCACGGGCGGCTGGCTGGCGCTGCGCTGGGGCGGCGGGCTCACCGGCGTGTTCGCGGCGCAGGGCGTGGCGCTGGTGGTGTACGGCATCGTCATCGCCTCGGCCATCGCGGGCGGTGCGTGGTTCGGCCGCGTGGGCTGGCCGCGCACGACCCAGGGGCTGCTGCGCCGCGTGGCGCAGGCCTGAAGCGCTCGCTTTTTCTTTTCAACGAAAGGCTCGTCATGCAGATCAAGGATTCCGTCGTCTTCATCACCGGTGCCAACCGGGGGCTCGGCCTGGCGTTCGCCAAGGCGGCACTCGCGGCCGGCGCGCGCAAGGTCTACGGGGCCGCGCGCGACCCCAAGAGCATCACGCTCGCGGGCGTCGTCCCCGTGGCGCTCGATGTGACGCAGCCCGCGCAGATCGAAGCTGCCGTGCGTGCCTGCGGCGACGTGACGCTGCTGGTCAACAACGCGGGCATCTCGCGCGGATCGAGCTTCCTGGGTTCGGCCGATGCGGTGGCCGCGGCGCGCGCCGAGTTCGAGACCAACTTCTTCGGTCCCTGGGCGCTCACGCAGGCCTTTGCGCCGGTGCTCGCGTCGAACGGCGGCGGTGCGGTCCTCAACGTGCTGTCGGCCCTGGCCTGGACCACGTTCCCCGGCGTGGCGACCTACAGCGCCACCAAGTCGGCGGCCTGGTCGCTGAGCAACGGATTGCGCAACGAACTGGCGGGGCAGGGCACGCAGGTCACGAGCCTGCACGTGGCGCTCATGGACACCGACATGGCGGCGCGCCTGCCCGGTCCCAAGACCTCTCCCGATGACGCTGCGCGCCAGGCGCTGGCGGGCGTGGAAGCGGGGCTGCCCGAGGTGCTGGCCGACGAGGTCACGCGCCAGGTCAAGCAGAGCCTGTCGACCGAGCGGCCCGCGTATGCGAGCCCGCCGGTCTGACGTGCGTCAATAGCGGTAGGGGTTGTTCGGGCGACGGTCGTAGCGGTTGGGCACACCGTCACCGTCGTTGTCCCGGCGGCCGTGGCGGCGGTCGTCCCAGCCGCGACGGCCATGGTCGTAGTAACCGTGGCGGCGCGGACCTTCGTAGTAGCGCGGGTGGTAGTGGCGCGGGGGCGGCGGCGGGGCGTAGTAGTGATGGCGCGGCGGCGGCGCGGGCGTCACGTACACCTGGGCCTGGATGAACGGGCCGCCGGCCCGGGCATGGGCGGGTGCGGTGAGGGCGGCCAGCGAGAGCAGGGCAGCGGCACCGAAGGCGAATGTCAGCTTTTTCATGGCGACTCCTGGGGAGTGATTGCGATGCCCCATCGTCACGTCATTGTGTGAAGTTCTTGTAAGCCGCAAGCGAAATCGCATGAAGAGCTGTAAGCCGCTGCGCGCACGCCTTTTCAGCGTTGCGGGGCCGGCAGCATGCGCCGCAGGGCTTCGAAGAACAGGTCGGACTGTTCCCGCTCGCCCTGGATCTGCGCCGCCACGTGCGCGGCCAGCTTCACGTTGACGGGCACCAGCGGGCGCCCGGTCGATTGCGCGATCACCTGGTGCAGGCAGGCGCGCTCCAGGTAGTACAGGTCGTCGTAGGCATGGGCGATGGTGCCGCCCGCCACGATCACGCCGTGGTTCGCGAGAAAGGCCACGTCCTTGCCGGCCATGGCGCGCGCGATGCGCTCGCCCTCGGCGTCGTCGAGCGCCAGGCCGTTGTACTCGGCGTCGATGGCGATGCGGTTCATGTAGCGCATGGCGTTCTGGCTGGCGGTCGGGTCGAGCGCGCGGTCGACCGTGAGCGTCAGCGCCGTCGCGTAGGGCATGTGGCAATGCAGCACCACGGCGTGGCCCGTGAGGCGGTGCACCGCGCCGTGGATGAAGAGGGCGGTGGGCTCCACGCGGTGGCGGCCCGCGAGCACTTCGCCGTGCACGTCGATCAGCACGATGTCGTCGGGGCCGATCTCGCTCCAGTGCAACCCGCGCGGGTTGATCAGGTAGCGGTCCTGCGCCCCCGGCAGCAACACGCTGAAATGGTTGCACACACCTTCGGACAGCCCATGGTGGGCCGCGGCGCGCAGCGCGAGCGCGAGGTCTTCGCGCAACTGGCGCACGGCGGGGCTGGCGTATTCGGAATCGGCGGACATCGCGGGGGTCTCCTTCTTTCTTGTGGTGGATGGGTCTTGTCGGATCAGGCGCGGACCAGCTCGGCCCAAGCCGCCACGAAGCGGTGCGCGTCTTCGCGCACCGCGGCGGCGGTCTTGCCGGGCTTGTAGAGCGACGAGCCGATGCCGAAGCCGGCCGCGCCGGCGGCACGCCACGTGCCCATGTTGTCCGGCGAAATGCCACCCACGGGCATCACGGGCGTGCCGGCCGGCAGCACCGCGAGCAGGGCCTTCACCACGGCGGGCGAGGCCAGCTCGGCCGGGAACAGCTTCAGGCCCGTGGCACCGGCCGTGAGCGCGCCGAAGGCCTCGGTCGGCGTCATCACGCCGGGCAGGCAGACCAGACCCAGGCGTGCCGCCTCGCGGATCACTTCCGCGTTGAAATTGGGCGACACGATCAGCTCGCCGCCGGCCGCCTGCACCTCGCGCACCTGCCTTGCTTCAAGCACCGTGCCGGCGCCGACCAGTGCGGTGGGAAAGCGCTGGCGCATCAGCGCGATGCTCTCCAGCGGCTGCGGCGAATTGAGTGGCACTTCGAGCAGCCGGAAGCCGGGCTCGACGATGGCGTCGCCCACGTCGGCGGCTTCGGCGGGCGAGAGGCCGCGCAGGATGGCCACGAGCGGCAGGGCCTGCATCGCGGCGTTGAATTTATCGAGGGGCGTGGTCATGGGGCGGGTGTCCTGTCGGTGTCGAGGAAGCCGGACAGCGTGTGCAGTCCGGCCCAGGTGGCTTCGGCGCCGAGCGTGCGCGTGGCGACGCCGGTGGCGCGCAGGGCCAGGGTGTAGCGCTGAGTGAGGGCCGAGGAGCCGATCAGCACGACCTCGCCGACGGCCTGCACGGACTGCGTGCGCAGTTCTTCGCCGATGAGCAGGCCCGAGAGGTAGCTCGACAGTTCTTCCTTGGGCATGCGCTCGAACAGCGCGAGCGTGCGCGTGCCGAAGGCGTTGTGCAGCAGGCCGTGGCCGTTCTCGGAGCGCGTCACGCCTTCGAGGAATGCGGCTTCGTCGAGCGGCGCGGCCGCGTCGAGCGTGCGCCCCAGGATCGAGTGCTGGCTCAGCAGCGCGTAGAACTCGCCCGTCATGTAGGTGCGAAAGCCCGCGACGCGGCCCTTCTTGACCGTGGCCCATTTGTTGTGGGTGCCGGGCAGCACGAAGACGCCGTCGTCCAGGCCGGTGATCGTCATGGCGCCGAGGATCTGCACCTCTTCGCCGCGCATCACGTCGGGCACGCCGGCGTGCTCGTCGCTGAGGCCGGGCACGATGGCGATGCGCGCGCCGGGGATGGCGTCTGTGGCGATGATGCTGCGGCCTACTTCGACGCGGCCTGCGGGGCAGGGGCAGTAGGGCGCTTCGACCCAACCCTGCTTGCTGCCGGCCATGCCGGAGATCAGGCAGCGCGTGTCTGCCAGGCGCATCCAGTCGCCGAACAGCGACTCGAACACGGCAGGGAAGCCGCCCTCGGGCACGGTGAGGATGCCGCGGGCGTCGCTGCGTTCTTCGATGACTTTTCCACTCGGGTCGAGCAATGCGCCGCGTAGCGAGCTTGTGCCCCAGTCGATGGCGATGAGTCTTGTCATGTCTGTCGTCTGTTGCGTTTCGAGAGCTTGTTCGGGGTGCGTGCACAGGACACCGGGTACTTCCCTTCGCGAATGTCCCCCGCTTCGCTCCTCCTTGATTTCGCTGCGGGAAGCACCCGGTGCCCTGTGTACGAGGGCACGCTCTGCGTTTTGCAGCCGATCAACGACTGCTCTGAACCCGCTCACGTCGATGGGGTGCCTTGCGCAGCGAAATCAAGGAGGAGCCCGAAGGGCGGGGGACATTCGCGGAGCAAGGTACCCCGTCGACGGGAGCGCGCCCTGGATCTCTCCAAATCAGTGATTGTCTCGCGGC
Organism: Variovorax sp. FW301-JW7; assembly: GCF_058788795.1. Taxonomy (NCBI): domain Bacteria; kingdom Pseudomonadati; phylum Pseudomonadota; class Betaproteobacteria; order Burkholderiales; family Comamonadaceae; genus Variovorax; species Variovorax sp. FW301-JW7. Next base: position 140,106 of record NZ_JBYTBC010000006.1, on the reverse strand, counting down.
ACAAAAGCCCCACGGCGACCACGCAGAAAGTCCAGGTCCGCTCCCTGGTCAGCCTGCAGCACCGTGTCGACGTACAGCTTCCAGTACCCCGAGTCGAGCGGTGCCTTGGGCGCCACCCACTTCGCGCGGCGCTTCGCCAGTTCTTCATCGCTCACATGCAGATGCAGCTTGCGGTTCGGCACGTCGAGCTCGACGATGTCGCCGTCCTGCACCAATGCCAACGGGCCGCCTGCAGCCGCTTCAGGCGCGGTATGCAGAACAACGGTGCCGTAAGCGGTGCCGCTCATGCGCGCGTCGCTGATGCGGACCATGTCGGTGATGCCCTTGCGCAGCACCTTCGGCGGCAGCGGCATGTTGCCGGCCTCGGCCATGCCAGGGTAGCCCTTGGGGCCGCAGTTCTTGAGCACCATGATGCAGTGCTCGTCGATGTCCAGATTCTCGTCGTCGATGCGCCTGTGCAGGTCGTCGGCGCTTTCGAACACCACCGCGCGGCCCTTGTGCACCAGCAGCTCGGGCGTGGCCGCGCTGGGCTTGATGATGGCGCCGTTGGGCGCGAGGTTGCCGCGCAGCACGCAGATACCGGCCTTGTCCTTGAAGGGCTCGGCCTGAGTGCGGATGACCTGCGAGTTGTAGTTCTCGGCGTCCTTCACGTTCTCCCACACGCTCTGGCCGGTGACGGTGAGGATGTCCTTGTGCAGGTGGTCGGCGATTTCCTTGATGACCACCGGCAGGCCGCCCGCGTAGCAGAAGTCTTCCATCAGGAACTGGCCCGAGGGCTGCAGGTTCACGAGGCAGGGCAGGTCGGCGGCGAGGCGGTCGAAGTCGTCGAGCGTGAGGTCGACACCGATGCGGCCTGCAATGGCCAGCAGGTGGATCACGAAGTTGGTCGAGCCGCCGATGGCCGCGTTGACCTTGATCGCGTTCTCGATCGCCTGGCGCGTGAGGATCTTCGACATGTTCATGTCTTCATGCACCATGTCGACGATGCGTCGGCCCGCCTGCCGCGCGAGCACGTTGCGGCGGCCGTCGACGGCGGGGTAGGCCGCATTGCCCGGCAGGCCGATGCCCAGCGACTCGACCATGCTGGCCATGGTGCTCGCGGTACCCATCGTCATGCAGTGGCCGTGGCTCCTGTGCATGCAGCTCTCGGCCTCGAAGAAGTCTTGCAGCTTGAGCGTGCCGGCGCGCACCTGTTCGCTCATCTGCCACACACCGGTGCCCGAGCCCAGCTCCTGCCCGCGCCACTTGCCCGAGAGCATCGGGCCGCCCGACACGCCGATGGTCGGCAGGTCGACGCTGGCCGCGCCCATCATCAGCGCGGGCGTGGTCTTGTCGCAGCCCATGAGCAGCACCACGCCATCGAGCGGGTTGCCGCGAATGCTTTCTTCGACGTCCATGCTCGCGAGGTTGCGATACAGCATGGCGGTGGGGCGCAGGAGCGTTTCGCCGAGCGACATCACGGGGAACTCGAGCGGGAAGCCGCCGGCCTCGTACACGCCGATCTTCACCTGCTCGGCGAGCGTGCGGAAGTGCGAGTTGCAGGGCGTGAGTTCGCTGAAGGTGTTGCAGATGCCGATGACCGGGCGACCGTCGAACTGGTCGTGCGGCACGCCCTTGCCCTTCATCCAGCTGCGGTAGATGAAACCGTCGCGGTCGTTGCGGCCGAACCATTGCTGGCTGCGCAACTCACCTGATTTTTTCTTGGGAATCGTGCTCATGGGGTTTGTCTCCAACTGCTGATTTTGTGGCGGCAGACCTCAGGGTTTGTCCTGCCGAAATGCAATTTCAATCATCATATGATAAGCGTGGAGAGCCTGCCAGAGCCTGAATTTTTGGAACGGCGGGATACCGAAATTCACATCGCACATGATCAAGAACATCCATGGCCGCACCCTCGAACTGCTCGGCGAAGCCGTGGTGGCGGGGCGCTATGCGATCGGTGCGTCGATCCCCGCGGAGCCGTTGCTCGGCGAAGAACTGGGCGTGAGCCGCACGGTGGTGCGCGAGGCCATCAAGTCGCTCGCGGCCAAGGGCCTGGTCTCCACCGGGCCGAAGGTCGGCACGCGCGTGCTGCCGCAGGACAAGTGGAACTGGTTCGACCCCGACGTCATCACCTGGCAGTCGCGCGCGGGCCTCACGCCCGAGTTCCTGCGCGACCTGCAAGACCTGCGCCGCGTGGTGGAGCCGGCGGCCGTGCGCCTTGCGGCTGAACGCGCGGGCCCGAAAGACATCGAGGAAATCGAGCGTGCCTACGCGGGCATGAAGGACGCCGTCGAGAACGGCGGCGACTACGTCACCTTCGACCTGCGCTTTCACACCGGCCTGCTCAGCGCCGCACGCAACCGCATGCTGGCGCAGATGAGCAAGGCGCTGAGCGCGCTGCTGCGCACCAGCTTCGAAATCTCGACCGCCAAGCCCGACGGCCCGGCGCTGTCGCTGCCGCTGCATCGCGCGGTGCTCGACGCGGTCATTGCGCACGACCCGGCCAAGGCCGAGCGCGCGGTGATCCGGCTCATCGACGGTGCGCGGCAAGACATCGAGGACGTGCTCGGCTCGCGCCGCCGCCTGCCCCGGTTGAGCCGGCCGCCGCCCCGGCTCAAGGCCAGCTAGACCGTGCGTCGGGCGGGCAGGGTGCCCGTCGGCGGCGCAGGCCCCGTTTCGCATCTGAGGTTCTTTCACCCACGCTCGCGTTCCGAGCATTTCCCACCCGAGAAGAAGGAGACAGACACCATGAAACTCGTCAAGTCGCTCATCGCGCCGACGCTGGTCGCGCTGGGGTTGTTGGCGTCGGCCAGCCCGGCCGCCGCGCAGGAAAAGCTCACCGTCTGGTGGGTCAAGGGCTTCTACAAGGCGGAAGACGATGCGCTCTTCGCGGCCATCAAGAAGTTCGAGGAGAAGAACAAGAACGTGAAGATCGAGCTGTCGCAGTACCCGGTGCAGGACATGATCCCCAAGACCGTGTCCGCGCTCGACTCAGGCAGCCCGCCCGATGTGGCGTACGCCGACGTGTACGACTTCCAGGTCACTGGCAAGTGGGCCTTCGACGGCAAGCTCGAAGACATCGGCAGTGTGCTCACGCCCATGAAGGACCGCTTCGCGCCCAACACCATCGAGACCACGAACCTCTACAACAACCAGACCAAGACCAAGGCCTACTACGCCTTCCCGATCAAGCAGCAGACGATGCACATCGAGTACTGGCTCGACATGCTCGCCGAAGCCGGCTTCAAGGAAAGCGACATCCCCACCACCTGGAACGACTACTGGTCGTTCTGGTGCGAGAAGGTGCAGCCCGCCAGCCGCAAGGCCAGCGGCAAGCGCAACTTCGGCATCGGCATGCCGATGGGCGTGGATTCGAGCGACGCCTTCTATTCGTTCCTGACCTTCATGGACGCCTACAACGTCAAGCTGGTGGACGACAGCGGCAAGCTGCTGGTCGACGACCCGAAGGTGCGCGCCGGCCTCATCAGCGCCATGACCGACTACACCAAGCCCTACCTCACGGGCTGCACGCCGCCGTCGTCCACGAGCTGGAAGGACCCGGACAACAACGTTGCGTTCCACAACAAGACGACCGTGATGACGCACAACGCGACCATCTCGCTGCCGGCCAAGTGGCTGGACGATTCGAACAACGCCACGCTCACGCCCGAGCAGCGTGAAGAAGCCCGCAAGAACTACACCGAGCGCATTCGCACGGCCGGTTTCCCGAGCAAGCCCGACGGCGGCAAGATGGTCTACCGCACGGCGGTGAAGACCGGCGTGGTGTTCAAGGACGCGAAGAACAAGGCGCGCGCCAAGGAGTTCGTGGCCTTCCTGCTGCAGGAAGAAAACCTCACGCCGTACGTCGAGGGCTCGCTGGGCCGCTGGTTCCCGGTCACCAAGGCCGGGCAGGCCAGCCCGTTCTGGCAGGCCGATTCGCATCGCAAGTCGGTGTTTAACCAGTACGCCGCCGGTACCGTGACCTTCGAGTTCACCAAGAACTACCGCTTCACCGTGATCAACAACGAGAACGTCTGGGCCAAGGCGATGAGCCGCGTCGTCACCGACAAGGTGCCGGTGGACAAGGCGGTCGACGAGATGATCGCGCGCATCAAGACGGTGGCGGCGCAGTAAGCCAGCGGCACGCGGCACCATCTTCACCAACGGGGGCAATCGCATGAGCACCACCACCACCGCGCCAGGCCCGGCGCCTGTTGCCAACCTTGGAGCGCGGCATGCGCGCTGGCAGTTCTGGGGCGCGGTGATGGTCGTGCCCTACCTGCTGGTGTTCGTGGTGTTCGTGCTCTACCCGGTGGGCTACGGGCTGTGGCTCGCGCGCCATCCGCAAAGCTACGTCAAGCTGGTCGAAGACCCGATCTTCTTCCGCTCGGTGATCAACACGGCCATCTTCCTGGTCGTGGCGATCAACCTGAAGATGCTCGTGGCCCTGGTGCTCTCGGGCTTCTTCGTCACCTCGCGCTGGTGGATCAAGATCGTCTCGGCGATCTTCATCCTGCCGTGGGCGATGCCGTCGATTCCGACCATCCTGTCGTTCCGCTTCATGCTCAACCCCGAGTGGGGCGTGATCAACACCACCATCTTCCGCCTCACGGGCGCCGATGGTCCCAACTGGCTCAACGACCCGACGCTGGCGCTCGGCTTCGCGATGCTGGTTCATATCTGGAAGTCGCTGCCGTTCTGGACACTGATCCTCGTGGCGGGGCGACTGGCCATTCCCACCGAACAGTACGAGGCCGCGTCGGTGGATGGCGCTTCGTCGTGGCAGAAGTTCCGCTTCGTGAGCTGGCCCGCGCTCAAGACGCTCTACGTCACGTCGCTCATCCTTTCGATGATCTGGACACTGGGCGATTTCAACAGCGTGTATCTGCTCACCGGCGGCGGCCCCGCCGACCTGACGCACGTGCTGGCCACGCTGGGCATCCGCTACCTGCGGCTCGACCAGGTCGACCTGTCGATGGCATCCATCGTCGTCGCCATGCCGTTGGTCTTGCCCTTGGTGTACTTCATGATGAAGAGGCTCTCGAAATGAAACGCTGGACCCCCAAGGCCATAGCGACCGAGGCCAAGCTGCTGCTCATCGGCCTTCCGGTGCTGCTGTGGACGCTGATTCCGGTCTATCACATGGCGTTGTTCGCCTTCTCGTCCAAGGACTCGGCCACCTCCGGCCACCTGTGGCCGACCAAGCCCACGCTGGCCAACTTCAGCACGGTGTTTCACCAGAAGCATTTCTATCTCGACCACTTCTGGGTGCAGCTGGGCAACTCGCTGGTCATCGCGCTGTCGGTGGGCGCCATCACGTTGTTCGTGGCCACTACGGCTGCGTTCGCGATCAGCCGGCTGCGCGTGCGCGGCGGGCGCACGGTGATGAACCTGGCGCTGTTCACCTACTTCATCCCCGCGGCCTTCCTCGCGGTGCCGATGTACAAGACCATGGGCAACTACGGCCTGCTCAACAGCCAGTGGGCGCTGATCCTGGCCATGGTGACCATCGCCTCGCCGTACTGCATCTGGGTGCTCAAGCAGGCGTCGGACAAGCTGCCCTACGAACTCGACGAGGCCGCGCGCATGGACGGCGCCTCGCCGCTGCAGCTGTTCCGCCTCGTGTACCTGCCGCTGATGGTGCCTTCGCTGGTGGCGGTCGGCACGTACTCGCTGCTGCTGGCGTGGAACGAATACCTCTACGCCTTCCTGCTGCTGTCGAACGACAAGAGCGTGACGCTGGCGGTGGCGCTGGGCAACTTCCTGTCGGCCGACGATTCGCCGTGGGAGCTGCTGATGGCCACGGGCCTCATCTACGCGCTGCCGCCTGCGGCCATCTACTACACCTTCAAGCGCTACATGGTCGGCGGTCTGACGGCTGGCGCAGTCAAGAGCTGAACGATTTCAGGGACAAAAAATGGCCTCCGTATCCTTTCGCAATATCCAGAAATCCTTCGGCAAGACCCAGATCATCAAGGGCCTGGGCTTCGACATCACCGACGGTGAATTCGTGGTGCTGGTCGGGCCTTCGGGCTGCGGCAAGTCGACCTTGCTGCGCATGCTCGCGGGCCTGGAAGACATCAGTGGCGGCGAGATCATGATCGACGGGCGCGTGGTCAACGACCTCGAGTCGAAGGACCGCGACATCGCCATGGTGTTCCAGAGCTACGCGCTGTACCCGCACATGACGGTGGGCGAGAACATGGGCTTCAGCCTGCGGCTGCGCAACGCCGAGAAGTCGGTGACGGACGAACGCGTGGCGCGCGCCGCGAAGATCCTCAACCTCGACGCATTGCTCGGGCGCTACCCGCGCGAGCTGTCGGGCGGCCAGCGGCAACGCGTGGCGATGGGCCGCGCCATCGTGCGCGACCCGAAGGTGTTCCTGTTCGATGAACCACTGTCGAACCTCGACGCCAAGCTGCGCGTGGCCATGCGCGCGGAGATCAAGGCGCTGCACCAGCGCCTGAAGACCACCACCGTCTACGTGACGCACGACCAGATCGAGGCCATGACCATGGCCGACCGCATCGTGGTGATGCACGACGGCATCGTCGAGCAGATCGGCACGCCGCTCGACCTGTACGACCGCCCCGACAACCTGTTCGTGGCGCAGTTCATCGGCTCGCCGTCGATGAACGTGATCGAGGGCACGGTGCGCCGCGTGGGCGGCGAATGCCATGTCGAGGCGCAGGGCGCGCGCTGGCCCGTGCCAGCCGGCACGTCGGCGCCCGACGGCCAGCCGGTGCACTACGGCGTGCGCCCCGGCGACATCACGCTCGGCGGCGGAGCGAACAGCGTGGCTGCCAAGGTGATCGTGGTCGAGCCCACGGGCGCCGAGACCGAGCTGCTGGTGCAGGTGGGCGAGTCGAAGCTGGTGCTCGCGGTGCACGGCCGCGTCGATGCGCGGCCCGACGAAACGGTGCAGCTCGCCATCGACGCCGAGAACGTGCACCTGTTCGACCGCCAGACCGGCCGGCGCATGGGGTGATTCAGTCGGTGCGCAGGCGCAGCAGCGCGCGCACGAAGCCGTGGTCCGAGCGCGAGCGGTCGCGGCCTTCGTGCAGGTGGTCGTTGAAGTAGTCGACGCGGCGCACGTCGCCCAGGCTGTGGCGGCTGCTGGCGACGAACTCCTCGCTCACGAGGATCTGGTCGAGCACATCCGGGAACCCCTGGTGGATGTGCGAATAGGCCACGTCCTTCTTCAGCGCCGACTCGCCCTGCATCTCGTAGGCGTTGAACAGCGCCACGTCGCGCGCGGCCTTGTCGTAGGCCACCTCGGAGGTGGCGGCCACCAGCTGCGTGGTCACGCTGTGCGGGTTGTCGTTGAAGTCGCCCATCACCACCAGCGGCACGTTGGTGCCCTGCAGCAGGTCGATCACGATGCAGCGCAGGGCCGCGGCTTCGGCACCGCGCATCAGCAGCGAGCGCAACGAGGCCATGGCGCCGATCTTGCGGTCGTCGCGGTCTTCCAGGTGGTTGCCCTGCGCGTCCTGCAGGAACTTGGGGCGCTTGGACTTCAGGTGCACCGTCAGCACATGCACCAGCTGGCCGTGCTTCATGCGCACGGTGGCCAGCAGGGGCGGGCGCTCGAAGCGCGTGTGCGCACCGATGCCCGGCACCTCGACGCCGAAGCCCGGGGGAAAGTCGACGAAGGACTGCACGCTGTCCACCTGCAGCCGTGTGACGATGCCGACGCGCGGCGTGCCCTGCGCACCCGGCCGCCCGGGCGTGCCCGGCGGGCTGCCGGGCGGCGGCGAGTTCTCGGCGCCCGGCACCGAGACGAAGTCGTAGCGCAGGCCGCTGCGCCCGATGGCGGCCTTCAGCGCGGCCTCGTCCCACACCTCCTGCACCGCGAGCACGTCGGCGTTGAGCGCGTGGATGCGCTCGCCGATCCAGTCGATCTTGCGTTCGTATTCGCGCTCGTTGTAGGCGTCCTGGTTCTCGTAGTACACGCGGTTGGGGTTCGCGAGGTTGAGCAGGTTGCAGGTGGCGACGAAGAGCGTGGCGTAGTTGGGCGGGAGGTAGGAGGGCATGGCCCGCACATTGTGTCCTGAGACGGTGCAAACGACCCTGCCGCGCCGGCCGCACCGGCAGAAACGAAAAAGGGCACCGAAGTGCCCTTTGTGGAATCGACGCGTGTGTGCGTTTCAGCGACCGAACGAACGACCGCCGCCGCCACCGCCGGAGCGGTTGCCACCACCACCGCCGCCGTAGCCGCCACCACCCGAGCGGCCACCGCCACCCGAACGGTTGCCGCCGTAGCCGCCACCGCCGCCGCCGCCCGGGCGACCGCCGCGACCGCGACCACCCATGTGGTCGACGCTCGTGCGCAACGGGTCCGGCTGGCCGGCCGCACCGCCGCCTGCGACGGCTTCAGCGCGCAGGTGCGCGACCTGGTTGGCTTGCGTCGGGCTGTGGCTGTTGCCGTGATGGCGCGGTTGGCGCTCTTCGTGGGGCGTGTGGTGATGCGGCTGCTGCGGTGCGCGCGGCTGGCCTTGCTGCGGGCCGCGGCCCTGTGCGGGACGGGCTGCGCCCTGGCCACGCGGGCCCTGGCCCTGGCCTTGGCCGCCACCGTTGGCATTGCGGCCTTGACCGCCGCCCTGGCCGCCGCCACGGCGCTGACCGCCGCCATTGCCGCCGCCACCACCGCCGTTGCCGCCACCCTGGCCGGCCTTGTTCTCGCGGATGCGCGACATCATTTCGGTGCGGGCGGCCTTGGCGGCTGCCTGCATGACTTCGCGGCTCGGCGGACGGCCGGCGCCGCCCCAGATCGTCTGGCGACCCATGGCGATCGGCTCGGCGCGTTCGCCTTCTTCAGGACCGAAGCCCTCGACCTTCTGCACCGGGATCGTCTGCTTCGTGAAGCGTTCGATTTCCTGCATGAAGCCTTCTTCGTCCAGGCACACGAAGCTCACGGCCTCGCCGCTCGAACCGGCGCGGCCGGTGCGGCCGATGCGGTGCACGTAGTCTTCGCTGACGTTCGGGATTTCGTAGTTCACGACGTGCGGCAGCTCGTCGATGTCGATGCCGCGGGCCGCGATGTCGGTGGCCACCAGCGCGCGGATGTCGCCGCTCTTGAAGCCGGCCAGCGCCTGCGTGCGGGCGCTCTGGCTCTTGTTGCCGTGCAGCGCCATCGCCTCGATGCCGTTCTTGGTGAGGAACTCGGCCACGCTGTTGGCACCGAACTTGGTGCGCGTGAACACGAGCACCTGGCTCCACTTGTGCTCGTTGATGATGTGCGCGAGCAGCGCCTTCTTCTTGCCGCGGCCCACGGGGTGGATCACCTGCGTGATGCGCTGCACCGTGGTGTTGCGCGGCGTGACCTGGATGCTCTGCGGGTTCTTGAGCAGCGAGCCGGCGAGGTCGCGGATCTCGTCGCTGAAGGTGGCCGAGAACAGCAGGCTCTGCTTTTCCTTGGGCACCAGGGCCAGGATCTTCTTCACGTCGTGGATGAAGCCCATGTCCAGCATGCGGTCGGCTTCGTCCAGGATCAGCATCTGGACCTGGCTCAGGTCGAGCATGCCCTGCTGCTGCAGGTCGAGCAGGCGGCCGGGGGTGGCCACGAGGATGTCGACGCCCTTCTTGAGCTTGCTGATCTGCGGGTTCATGCCCACGCCGCCGAAGATCACGGTGGAGTCGAGCTGCAGGTATTTGCCGTAGGTGCGCACCGACTCTTCGACCTGGGCCGCGAGTTCACGCGTGGGGGTCAGCACGAGGGCACGGATGCCGATGCCGCCGAACTTGTTGGTGGCGCTGCGGCTCATGGTGAGCTTGTGCAGCATCGGCAGGGTGAAGGCCGCGGTCTTGCCGGTGCCGGTCTGGGCGCCGCCCAGCAGGTCGTGGCCGTCGAGGACCACGGGAATGGCTTGTGCCTGGATGGGCGTAGGGGTGTCGTAGCCGTGTTCGAGCACAGCCTTCAAGATGGCCGGAGCCAGCTTCAGTTCGTCAAAATTCATTGTGGAAACAACAAGCGCCATACACGGCGCAGTGGCATCGGCCCGCCAGGCGTCGTTTGGATGACGCCGAGCCAGTCAAGGCAGATGAAGGTCAGGGGTGGGAGCCGGAAAACCCGTTGTGATAAGGGGTTTCTTCGTCCCCGGCAGAGAGCCGGTTTGCGGGCAACTGGACCCGGCAACGAGGACTATTGTCGCATGAGTCGATAATCATGGGTTCGCCGCGCCCGGATCACTGTCCGGACGACCGTGCTTTTACGCAAATCCCAAGCTACCGAGGTAACCATTCACAGATGGCTCAATACGTCTATTCGATGAACCGCGTCAGCAAGACCGTGCCGCCCAAGCGGCAGCTCTTGAAGGACATTTCGCTTTCTTTCTTCCCCGGCGCCAAGATCGGTGTGCTCGGCCTGAACGGCTCGGGCAAGTCCACGCTGCTCAAGATCATGGCGGGTGTGGACAAGGAATTCGAGGGCGAGGCCCTGCCCATGCCGGGGATGACGATCGGCTACCTGGAGCAGGAACCCAAGCTCAACGCCGAGCACACGGTGCGTGAATCGGTCGAGGAGTCCATGGGCGCGGTGTTCGCGGCCAAGGCGCGCCTCGAAGAGGTGTACATCGCCTACGGTGCGGAAGACGCCGACTTCGACGCGCTGGCGGCCGAGCAGGCCCAGCTCGAAGCCATCATCGCCACCGCCGGCACCGATTCCGAGCACCAGCTGGAAATCGCCGCCGACGCGCTGCGCCTGCCGCCGTGGGACGCCAAGATCGGCCTGCTGTCGGGCGGTGAAAAGCGTCGCGTGGCGCTGTGCCGCCTGCTGCTGTCCAAGCCCGACATGCTGCTGCTCGACGAACCGACCAACCACCTGGACGCCGAATCGGTCGAGTGGCTCGAAGTGTTCCTGCAGCGCTTCACGGGCACCGTGGTGGCCATCACCCACGATCGCTACTTCCTGGACAACGCCGCCGAGTGGATCCTGGAAATGGACCGCGGTCGCGGCATTCCATGGAAGGGCAACTACAGCACCTGGCTCGAGCAGAAGGGCGAACGCCTGGCGCAGGAGCAAAAGAGCGAAGAAGCCCACGCCAAGGCCCTGAAGAAGGAGCTGGAGTGGTCGCGCCAGAACCCGAAGGCACGCCAGGCCAAGAGCAAGTCGCGCCTGGCCCGCTTCGAAGAGCTGAGCGACATGGAATACCAGAAGCGCAACGAAACGCAGGAAATCTTCATTCCTGTAGCGGAGCGGCTGGGCCAGCAGGTGTTCGAGTTCCACGGCGTCAGCAAGTCTTTCGGCGACCGCATGCTGATCGACAACCTGAGCTTCACCGTGCCGCCAGGCGCCATCGTCGGCATCATCGGCCCGAACGGCGCCGGCAAGTCGACGCTGTTCAAGCTGCTCGCGGGCAAGGAAAAGCCGGACACGGGCGAGGTCGTCATCGGCCAGACCGTGAAGATGGCCTTCGTCGACCAGCACCGCGACGAGCTGGCGTCCGACAAGACCGTGTGGGAAGACATCTCCAACGGCCTGGACATCATCAACGTCGGCAAGTTCCAGATGGCCAGCCGCGCGTACGCGGGCCGCTTCAACTTCAACGGCGCCGATCAGCAGAAGAAGGTCGGCACGCTGTCGGGCGGTGAACGCGGCCGTCTGCACCTGGCCAAGACGCTGATCGCGGGCGGCAACGTGCTGCTGCTGGACGAACCGTCGAACGACCTGGACGTGGAAACCCTGCGCGCCCTGGAAGACGCGCTGCTCGAGTTCGCCGGCACCGTGATGGTCATCAGCCACGACCGCTGGTTCCTCGACCGCATCGCCACGCACATCCTGGCCGCCGAAGGCGACAGCCAGTGGACCTTCTTCGACGGCAACTACCAGGAGTACGAAGCCGACAAGAAGAAGCGCCTGGGCGAAGAAGGCGCCAAGCCGAAGCGCATGCGCTACAAGGCACTCAAGTAAGACAGGACGCAGGCGGCTTCGGCCGCTTCGACGACCAGAGCGCGCGGTTCCGCAAGGGGCCGCGCGCTTTGTCGTTCAGGGGGCGTCGTGGCCGACGAGGTCGGCGTCGAGCCAGCCGCGCAAGCTGTTGACGAAGGCGAGGGCTTCGACGCGGGGCAGGTCGTCCACGCGCACGATCGCTTCGGTCAGTTGCCCGTCGCGCAGCCGGCGCGCGCGGCCGATGCCGTCGAGCAGGCCGCAATGCAGCGGCGGCGTGACCCAGCGGCCGTCGAGCTGCAGCGCGATGTTGCCGCGCGTGCATTCGGTGATCTCGCCGTCGCGGTTCCACAGCAGCGTGTCGAACACGCCGGGCGCAGTCGGCGCGAAGGCCTCGTAGTGCGCGCGGCGCGTGGTCTTGAAGCGCGAGAACTCGCTGTCGGCCTCGTCGAAGGCGCGCGTGGCCAGTTGCAGGCGCACGCGCGGTGGCGCGGCGTCCATGGCGAAGGCTTCGGCGCGCGGTTGTCCTTGCGCATCGAGCAGCAGGCGCACGCGCCATGTGCCTGCGGCATGCGCTGCGCGCAGCTGGTCCAGGCAGGCCGCCACTTGCGCTTCGTGCCACGGATAGCCGAAGTGCGCCGCCGCACGATGCATGCGGGCCAGGTGCGCGGGCGCATCGCGCAGCGTGCCATCGGCCAGCGCCAGGGTTTCGAGCAGCTCGAAGGAGGTCATGGTTGCGAAGATACCGCCGCGCCGAGAAAGGCGCGCTTGTGCCGCCACTCGTCCCACTCCGCATCCGCCTGCGCATCGGCTGTGATGCCGCTGCCGATGCCGCAGCGCGCGGCGTTGCCGCGCAGCGTGACGGTGCGGATCGGCACGTTGAAGGTCGCGTGCCCGCCGGGCCGCACCACGCCCACGGCGCCGCAGTACACGCCGCGCGCGTCGGGCTCCAGCGCGCGGATCATGCGCATGGCGCTCACCTTGGGCGCGCCCGTGATGGAGCCGCAGGGGAACAGCGCCGCGAACAGGTCGGCCAGCGTCGTTCCTTCGCGCAGCCGGGCCTCCACGTCGGAGGTCATCTGCCACACGGTGGGCAGCGCCTCGGTGTGGAAAAGGCGCGGCACGCGCACCGAGAAGGGCTGGGCCACGCGCGAGAGGTCGTTGCGGATCAGGTCCACGATCATCACGTTCTCGGCGCGCTCCTTGGGCACGGTGCGCAGCCGCAGCGCGTGGGCCGCGTCCTCGGCGGGCGTGGCGCCGCGCGGCGCGGTGCCCTTCATGGGGCGCACGAGGATGTGGTCGCCGTCGCGGTCGAAGAAGAGCTCGGGCGACACCGACAGCACCTGCTCGTCGCCGGTGTCGATGAAGGCGCCGTAACCGCTGGGCTGCGCCCGCCGAAGCGCGTGGAACCAGGCCTGCGCGTCGCCGTCGAAGGCCGCGCGCAGCGGCGCCGTGTAGTTGAGCTGGTACAGCACGCCGTCGGCGATGGCGCGGTGGATCGCCTGCATGCTGCGGTCGAAGGCTTCACGCGAGAGGTCGGCCGTCCACGCGACGGGCGCCACGGCGGGCGCCGGCGCGTCGGGCCATGGCAATGCCTCGTCATGCACGCCGAACCAGGCCAGTGGCCCGTCGGGCGCGTGCACCTCGAAGGCCGCATCGAACGCCGCGGCGGCCTCGTAGCGCAGGTGGCCGACGCACCAGCGGCCTTCGCGGGCCAGCGCCTCGACGGCGTCCAGCACGGGGCGCACCTCGTGCGGCGCATGGGCGACCAGCACGCGCACGGGCGCACCGAAGGCAGCGCGCAGCCGGGTCGCCCCGTCGGTGCGCGGGTCGGCGAAATCGATCAGCGTGGACAGCAAGCGCGCCCGGTCCCTGGTCAGGTGGCCGCGCGGACCGGCGCGGCGGCGGCTGCTGCGCCTGCCGAGCCCGCGAGCGCCCGCTTGCGCACCGCGTAGATGTTGTTGCGCAGCGCGTAGAGCTCGTCGGCGTACGACAGCGGCACCGCCACCTTGTTGACCACGCGGTCGAGCGCGTCGAGTTCTTCCAGCAGCTTGTCGCGCTCGGCCTGGCTCTGGCGCCCGTCCACCTTGGCCTCGATGTCGCGCAGCCGCGCGTACCAGCGGAACACGCGCCGGCGCACGCGGAACTGGTACAGCGGCGGGATCACACGGCTCAGCGGCAGCATCAGCACCAGCATGCCGCCCAGCACCAGCCACATGCGCTCGACCAGGTTGCTGGCCCAGAACGGCAGGTAGCGCTGCCAGAACGGCGGCGTGCCGTTGATGGCGCGGTCGCCCTCGGGGCTCACGGGCAGTTCGCTGGTGCGGGTGTTGGGGAAGTCGCGCGCGCGGTTGAACCAGCCGGCGTCGCTGTGCACGGTCTGCGCGGCCTGCGCGAACAGCTGGCGCAGGGCCGGGTGGGTCTCGTCCCGCGACAGCAGCGAGGTGGTGGCGGCGAGCAGCGACACGTCGTGCAGCGGCAGGTCTTTCGACAGATCGACCACGCCGCGCGGCAGCGTCACGGCCGACAGGAACGGAAAGCGCCGCGTGTAGGCCTCGGCCTGGCCGAAGTCCATGAGCTGGATGTCGCCCGCGCGCAGCAGGCGCTGCACCTGCGGCGACTGCGGTGCCGAGAACAGCACGATGGCGTCGAGCAGCCCCGCCTGCAGCGCCTCGGCGGCGGCGGCCTGCTCGAGGTTCGACAGCAACAGGTCGTCGGGCCCGAGCCGGTTGGCCTTGAGCAGCCGCTCCATGATCTCGGGCAACCCGCTGCCGGGCAGGTCGACGTTCACGCGCAGGCCGCGCAGCTGCGTGAGCGAGGTCAGGGTGCTGGTCTTGCGGTCGATCTTCTGGGCGCTGTCGGTGCGGTAGAAGAGCCAGATCGGCTCGAAGAACAGCGCGCCCAGTGAGCGCAGGCCGGCCTCTTCGTCGGCCACCGGGTCGGCGCTGCCGCCGCGCACGAAGGCCACGTCGGCGCCGCCGCTGCGCAGCAGCTGCAGGTTCTCGGTCGAGCCCGAGGTGGCCTTGAGCTCGACGGTGATGCCGCTGTGCTTCAGGGCCTCGGCGTAGCGCTTGCCGAACTGCGCATAGGCGCTGCCCGTGGGGCCGGTGGCAAGCGTCACGTGCTTGGGCGGCTGCGGCTGCAGCCACCAGTAGGCGGCCACCAGCAGGCCGATGACGATGAACACGATCGGGCCGGCCGAGGCGATCAGGTCGCGGATCGACAGCAGGATCAGCTTCAGGGTGCGGGGAAACGCCATGGGGTGCCTCGTCGTGCGGTGCGCGCGTCAGCCGCGCGGTGCGGCCAGGTCGGCGGCGCAGGGAATGTGCAGCTCGCCCGCGGTCACCGCGCGCGCGGCGCGCACCGCGCGCACGGTGGCGATGGCGGTGGCTTCGGCGGCCATGGTGCTCAGCACGGTCATGCCGGGCGCATCGCCTTCGAGCGGCACGCGACCGGTGGCCAGTGCGAACAGCGTGTCGCCGTCGCTCATGGTGTGCACCGGGTTGATGGCGCGCGCCAGGCCGTCGTGCGCCACCATGGCGAGCCGGTTGGCCTGCACCTTGGTCAGCACCGCGTCGGTGGCGATCACGCCGATGGTGGTGTTGGTGCCCGCCAGCAGCGGCTTGGGCAGGTCGCCGCGCAGCAGCGCGCGGCGCGTGTCGAGCAGGGCGGAGCCGTCCTCGGTGCGCGCACCGGCCACGGGCAGGGCGGTGTCGGGGTCGATCACGTCGCCCAGCGAATTGACCGCGATCAGCGCGCCGACCGTGACGCCGCCCACGGTGACCGAGGCGGTGCCGATGCCGCCCTTCATCGCGCGGTGCACGCCGAAGAGCTTGCCCACCAGCGCGCCGGTGCCCGCGCCCACGTTGCCTTCGGCGGGCGCGTCGGTCGAGGCGGCTTCGCAGGCGGCGTAGCCCGCGGCCGCGTCGGGGCGGATGCGCGCGTCGCCCATCGGCAGGTCGAACAGCACGGCGGCCGGCACGATGGGCAAGGTGCTGAAGCGCACGTCCATGCCGACGCCGCGCTCTTCGAGCCAGCGCATCGCGCCCTCGGCGGCGGCCAGGCCCCAGGCGCTGCCGCCCGTGAGCATGACGGCGTGCACTTCCTGCACGAGGTTGCCGGGCGAGAGCAGGTCGGTCTCGCGCGTGCCGGGCGCGGCGCCGCGCACATCGACACCGGCCACGGCGCCGTCGCGCGCAATGATCACGGTGCAGCCGGTGGGGCGGCGGGTGTCGGAGAAATGGCCGACTTCGATGCCGGCAACGTCGGTGATGGCACCGGCGCGAGAAGAGGGGGAAGAAGACGCAGCGGACATGGCGGCCGATTATGGGACCGCGCCTTCGTCACCGTCGCCCCGGCAGTTGCAAGAAGTAGTTTCTTCTGTCGTCGGCGCCAGTGCCCGTCAATGCCCGTCAGCGACCGCTTGCGCTGGCCTTGACGTCCATGAAGCGCCCGTAGCTCTGCAGTTTTTCGTAGCGCTGGTCGAGCAGCGCCTGGGGCTTCAGGTCGGACAGCTGCCGCAGCGCGTCGCCCAGGGCGCGCTTGAGCGAGGCCGCGGCCTGCTTCGGGTCGCGGTGGGCACCGCCGACCGGTTCGTTCACGATCTTGTCGATCAAGCCCAGCGCCTTCAGCCGCGGGGCGGTGATGCCCAGTGCCTCGGCGGCGTCTTGCGCCCGTTCGCTGGTCTTCCAGAGAATCGACGCGCAGCCTTCGGGGCTGATCACCGAATACACGGCGTATTGCAGCATCAGCATCTGGTCGGCGACGGCAATGCCGAGCGCGCCGCCGGAGCCGCCTTCGCCGATCACCGTGGTGATGATCGGCACTTCGAGCTGCGCCATTTCCAGGATGTTGCGGCCAATGGCTTCGGACTGCCCGCGCTCCTCGGCGTCGATGCCGGGGTAGGCGCCCATGGTGTCCACGAAGGTGAACACAGGCAGGCCGAATTTTTCGGCCGTCTTCATCAGGCGCAATGCCTTGCGATAGCCCTCTGGCTTGCACATGCCGTAGTTGCGCAGCACGCGCTCGCGGGTGTCGGCACCGCGCTGGTGTCCCAGCACCATGCAGGGCGTGCCGTTGAGGCGGGCCAACCCGCCCACCAGTGCCATGTCGTCGGCGTAGTGGCGGTCGCCGTGCATCTCCACGAAGTCGGTGAAGATGGCCTGGATGTAGTCGAGCGTGAGCGGGCGTTCGGGGTGCCGCGCGATCTTGAAGACTTGCCAGGGCGTGAGCTCGCCGTAGATGTCCTGGGTGAGCTGTCGGCCCTTCTTGTCGAGCTGGTCGATTTCCTGGGAGATGTCGACCGCGGAGCCTTCCTGCATCGATCGCAATGCCTCGATTCTTGATTCGAGTTCCGCGATGGGTTGTTCGAAGTCGAGATAGCTGCGTTTGGGCAAGTTCTGTTCCTGTGTCCGGCGTTTTCGTCGCCGCATTCTAGGGATGCGGCGACGGGCTCCCCGGCCGGACTCAGTTCGCCGGGTCGATCGACAGCACGGTCAGCGCGCCATCGACCTTGTCGACCGTGAAGCGCACCTTGTCGCCGGCCTTCACCTTGGCCAGCAGGGCCGGGTCTTTCACGCGGAAGACCATCGTCATGCCGGTCATGTCGAGGTTCGGGATGTCGCCGTGCTTCAGCGTGATCTTGTTCGCTTCGGTATCGATCTTGCGCACTTCGCCGTCGACGGACGGCAGCGCGGCCTGGGCAAAAGCGGCGGCGGCGAGCAGGGCGGCCGACAGGGCAGTGAGAAGTCTTTTCATGGGAAATGTCCTTTCGATGGGTGTTCGGGGAGGGGCTTCAGCGATAGCTCTGGAAGACGCGCGTGCTGCCGTCGGCCAGCACCAGCAGCACGTCGTAGGCGTCGCGCTGGTCGCCGTAGGCCGGGCCGTCCATGCCGGGCGAGCCGATGGGCATGCCCGGCACGGCCAGGCCGATGGCCTTGGGCTTTTCCTTCAGCAGGCGCTGCATCTCGCGCGCCGGCACGTGGCCTTCGATGGCGTAGCCGCCGACGCGGCCGGTGTGGCACGAACCCAGCTTCGCCGGAATGCCGAGCCGCTCGCGCGCCGGGCCGTTGCCCTCGTCGTGCACGCGCGTGGCAAAGCCGTTCTTGTTGAGGTGCTTGACCCAGTCCTGGCAGCAGCCGCAGTTCGGGTCTTTCCAGATCTCGACCATCGGCGCGGCGGCCTGCGCGGCGAGCGGCAGGGATGCGGTGGCGGCGGCGAGTTTCAGGAGGGTTCGTCGTTGCATGGTCAGGTTCCTTTCATGCGATTCATCGGATTCACTTGGACGGGGCGGCTGCGGCGAGCACGCGCACGCGGCCGGCCATGCCGAGTTCGTAGTGGTCCTTCACGAGGCAGGCGAAGTCGAAATCGCCGGCGCGGTTGAAGGTCCAGATCAGTTCGCCGGTCTTGCCCGGCTGCACATGCGCCATCCAGGGCTCGTCGTGCTCCATGCCGGGGTGCTTCTTCATCATGGCGGCGTGGTCCTCGATGACGGCGGCGGTGCCCAGCACCAGCTCGTGCAGGTCCTTGCCGCGGTTCTTCAGCCGCAGTCGGATGGTGTCGCCTTCGCGCACTTCGAGGACCGAGGGCGTGAAGGTCATGTCGTCGGCCATCGCGATGTCGATGGTGCGCTTCACGGCGCTGGCCTTGCCGGCGATGCCCCAGGCTTTCTGCTCGGGCGCGAGCGTGGCGGTGCCGGCCTTGGGTGCGTGGCTTTCGTGGGCTGTGGCGAACGTGGTGACGGCCGCCAGTGCGATGCCGGCGACGAGGGGTGAGAAACGGGTGTTCATGACTGGAATTTCAAAAAGTTGGATCGATGCGATCAGTGGTTGTGGGCCTCATGGCCCGAGGGCTTGCGCACGGTGGCGCTGCCGCTGTCGGGGCTCGCGGGCGCGGCGCTCGTCTTGCGCGGCGCCACCGGCGCACCGCTGGCCGACACCTCGCGCGCGACCGTGCCGGCCGGGTGCTTGAACCAGCCCGGGTCGCGGTAGTCGCCCGGCTTCTGGTCGCGCCGCACCTTCAGCAGCGTGAACATGCCGCCCATCTCGGCCGAGCCGAAGGGGCCGGTGCCGGTCATCATGGGCACGGTGTTGTCGGGAATGGGCATTTCCATCTCGCCCATGTCGGCCATGCCCTTGTCGCCCATCACCATGTAGTCGGGCACGAGCTTCTTGATCTTCTCGGCCACGCCCTTGTGGTCCACGCCGATCATGGTCGGCACGTCGTGGCCCATCGGGCCCATCGTGTGGTGCGCCTTGTGGCAGTGCAGCGCCCAGTCGCCTTCCTCGTCGGCAATGAACTCCATCTGCCGCATCTGGCCCACCGCCACGTCCACCGACACCTCGGGCCAGCGCGCGGTGCGCGGCACGGGGCCGCCGTCGGTGCCCGTGACCTCGAACTCGTGGCCGTGGATGTGGATCGGGTGGTTGGTCATCGTGAGGTTGCCCGCGCGGATGCGCACGCGGTCGCCACGGCGCACGTTGAGCGTGTCGATGGCCGGGAACACGCGGCTGTTGAAGCTCCAGATGTTGAAGTCGGTCATGGTGTTGACCTTGGGCGTGGCGCTGCCGGGTTCCACGTCGAAGCTGCCGAGCAGGAAGCAGAAGTCGCGATCGACCTTCTCGATCAGCGGATGCTCCGCCTTCGGGTGCGTGACCCAGAAGCCCATCATCCCCATCGCCATCTGCACCATCTCGTCGGCATGCGGGTGGTACATGAAGGTGCCGGGGCGGCGCGCCGTGAACTCGTAGACGAAGGTCTTGCCCGGCGGAATGTGCGGCTGCGTGATGCCGCCCACGCCGTCCATGCCGTTGGGCAGGCGCTGGCCGTGCCAGTGCACGGTGGTGTGCTCGGGCAGCTTGTTGGTCACGAAGATGCGCACGCGGTCGCCCTCGACCACCTCGATGGTCGGGCCGGGCGACTGGCCGTTGTAGCCCCACATGTTGACCTTGAAGCCGGGCGCCATCTCGCGCACCACGGGTTCGGCGACGAGGTGGAATTCCTTGACGCCGGCGTTCATGCGCCAGGGCAGCGTCCAGCCGTTGAGCGTGACGACGGGGTTGTAGGGCCGGCCGTTGGGCGGCACGAGCGGCGGCGCGGTGGCGGTCGATGCCTGCGTCACCGGCTCGGGCAGCGCGGCCATGCTCACGCGGCTCACGGTGGTGGCGGCCACGGCCGTGGCGGCGCCCGCAAAGAAGTTGCGACGGTTCATGTCAGTGGCCTCCCGCCGCAGGTTCGTTGGTGGCCGCGGTCTGCAGGGCCGTCATGCCGCCGGGCGAGCTGCCCGTGAGCACCAGTTGAAGGTCGGTGTCGGCCAGCCAGAAATCGCGCTGGGCTTCCATGCCGGCGTTCACGGCGAGCATGCTGGCGCGCGTTTCGCCGAGCAGCTCCCACACGCTGGCGAGCATGCCGTTGTAGCGCAGCACCATCTCCTCGTTGACCTGCTTGCGCAGCGGCAGCACCTCGTCGCGGTAGCGGCGCGCCAGGGCGTAGGCGGTGTTCCAGCCCTGCCAGGCTTCGCGCGCCTCGCTGGCCGCGAGCACGCCCACGTCGCGCACGCGCGCGGCCGACTGCAGGTACTGCGCCTCGGCGCGGCCGTTACGGGCCTGGCCCCAGTCGAAGATCGGAATCGGCAGGTCGAGCTCGAAGCCGCGCGTGGTCGATTTCGAGCGATCGGCATCGTTCTCGAAGGTGGTGTTGCGCACCACGCCCAGCTCCATGGCATTGATCACGCTCGTGGCGTGCGTCAGGCCGAGCGAGCCGGCCACGGCCGTGTTCTGTGCCTGCGCCGAGCGCACGTCGAGCCGGTCGCGCAGCGCCAGGGCCTGCACGTCGCCGAGTTCGGGCGCGGCCTTCGGCAGCGGCGGCAGGCGGTCGGGCAGGGTGTAGGCGGTGCGCGTGCCGCTCAGGCCCAGCAGGCGCGTGAGCTGTTCGCGGCTGGCGACGGCCGCCTGTTCGGCGCGTGCGAGCTGCGCGGACGCATCGGCCAGCAGCAGCTGTTCGCGTGTGCGCTGCAGCGCGCTCCAGTTGCCGACCTGGGCCATGCGGTGCGCCAGTTCGGCGCCGGCCTCGGTGGCGTCCTTCGCGTCGCGCAGGTAGCTCACGCTCTGCTGCGCGGCCACCGCGCGCACCCAGGCGCGGCGGGCGTCGGCGGCCAGCAGCAGCACGCTTTGCGCGGCCTGCAGCTTGGCGGCCTCATGCCGCTGGCCGGCCCAGCGCGCCTGCCACGGCAGCGTGAGCAGGCCCACCACGTTGAAGCTCAGCATGCGCTCGAACTCGCGCTCGCTGCCCTGCGCCAGACGGCTGAAGGACAGCACCGGGTTCGGCAGGCTCGCGGCCTGCACGCGGTCGGCGTCGCTCAGTTGCAGCGTGGCAAAGGCGTCCTGCACGCGCGGGCTGTTGACGAGCGCGATGCGCACGGCGGCTTCGGCGTCCAGCGGCTTGGCGAGCAGCGCGTCGACGCTTTGCTGCGAGGCGTCGTCCGGCTTGCGCTGGGCCGCGGCGCCCGCCATGAGCGGGTTGCCGTCGACCAGCGCCTGCACGTCGCCGGCGCCGCCGTCGGGTGCCAGGCTGGCGCAGCCGGCGAGCACCAACGCAGCGGTCAGCGCGGTGGCGGTTCGGAGGAATGAAAAGTGACTTTTTCGCCCGGGGGGCGGGCTATCTGTTCGATAGCGGGGGATGCCGGCATACGGCCGGCGAGCAAGGGAATTCACGAGCGATCTCCATGGGCAATACGGCGAACGCTGCGAGCCGAGAAGGGCTCACTGCGGACGGACTACGGGCAGGAAGATCAGGAAATGGGCGGCTTGAAGCCCAGGACGGGCTCGGCGCTGGCAAAGCGGGCCGCGTGCGCGGCCGGTGGCGCCTGGGGCGCCGCATGCGGGGTGTCGACCAGCGGCATGCCGCCGAGCGCCACCGTGTGGCAGACCTGGCAGGCGACACAGGTGCCGCAGTTCGCGTGGTCGGTGCCGTGGGACTGCTGCGAATCGCCGCTGCTGCCGTGCATGGCCGCCATGTCGTGGCCGGTGTCGGCCTCCATGGTGGCTTCATGGCAGTGCGATTCGGCGATGCCGGTGGCCGCGGCCACCACCGCCTCGGCGGCGGGCAGCGAATGCCGCACCATCTCGAGCGCCATGGCGTCGCCGAGCCAGCCGCGGATGGGCAGCAGGGCGATCATGAGGGCGAGCAGCAGGGTGCGCATGGTTGGGCGCGATGATAAACCGGGGCGGGGCGTCAGTGCCTCAAGACACCAGCTGGCCGCGGGCCTTGTCGACCCACACCTGCAGGTTGTCGAGCAGGTCTTTCTGGCTGAACGAGCAGCTTTCCTCGCTGAAGAGCGCGCTCGATTCGAGGCGGTCCAGCAGGTTCAGCAGCACCTCGCCATAACGCGGCGGCAGGGCGCCGAGCAGCTCGGTGCTGGCGCGCGCGGCCGTGGAGAGCGTGGCGACAGAGCCGCTGCCGCCTTGCAGCGCGGCGATGCCCGAGGCGATGGTGTCGAGTTGCGTCACGGAGCTCATGAGGTGGCCTTCGCTGGTGGTGGCAGTGCCAGCCCGCGTTCGCGCATGAGGTCGCGCAGCACGTCGGGGTAGTCGGTGATCAGGCCGTCGGCGCCCGCGTCCATGAGTCGGACCATGTCGGCGCGCTGGTTCACGGTCCAGGGCACGACCTTCATGCCGAGCTTCTGCGCCTCGCGGATCGCGGGGGCGCCCAGGTCGGCGTGCGCCGGCGACCAGATCAGCGGCCCGGTCGATGCACCGGCCGCGGCCTTCACGAGCTGCGGCACCGAGGCGAAGTTCGCGGCGGCCAGGCCGGCGGTCCAGCGGCTGTCCTTCAGCGTGCGGGGCGTGGTGAGGTAGGCGCGCGACAGCTGCGGCGCGAGCTGGCCGACCAGCGCGAGCGTGCGCCAGTCGAAGCTCTGGATGGTCACGCGGTCGGCCATCTTCGCCTTGTCGATCTCGGCCAGCAGCGCGCGCACCATGGGTTCGGGTGCGGCCGTCTCGTCGGGCTTGGTCGGGTCGATCTTGGTCTCGATGTTGAAGTGCACCCGTGCGGCATCGGCGCCCCGCGCCTGCACCTGCGCGAACAGCGCGGCCAGCGTGGGAATGCGTTCGCCGTCGCGCGGCTGCTGCAGCGCGAACTGCTTGCCGTAGTTGCTCTCGGGGTTGAGGCGGCCCACGTCGTAGGTCTGCAGCTGCGCCAGCGTGAGCGAGCGCACGGACGGGGCGGGTTGGGCCGTGAGCCAGGCACCGCGCGCGTCGCGCGTGTGGTCGGCGTTGAGCGCCGTGTCGTGCGACACCACCACCACGCCGTCGGCCGTGAGCCCGATGTCGAGTTCGAGCGTGGTCACGCCCAGATTCATTGCGTTCGAGAACGCGGCCAGCGTGTTCTCGGGCGCCAGGCCGCGTCCGCCGCGGTGGGCCTGCAGGTCGAAGTGCTGTTTCACCTTGGGGGCGACAGCGGCACAGCCGGCGCCGACGAGCGCAGCGGCGATCAGGAGAAGGACGGCGCGATGTTTCATTTGAGTTGCACCTTGATGCCGTTGTCTTGCACCGTGATGTCGCCCACCTCGTAGGTCTTGCGCCCGACCGTGAGTTCGTCGGCTGTGAAGCTGCGCAGGATCTGGCCCTGCAGCAACTCTTGCGCGACCACCGCGCCGACCTTCTGCAGGCGCTCGGCGTCGCGGCCTTCCACGCCCTGCAGTTCGAGCCGCTCGGCCTTGGGCTGATCGAGCCGCAGCGCGCGTGCCGCCGCGTCGTAGCGCAGCGCGCTGCTCACCGACACCACGCCCTGCACCGGCGAGGCCGCCAGCAGCGGGCTGGCGATGGTCAGCGTGGCCGTGATGGCCGCGCGGTTGGCGCGCCCGTCCAGGCCCAGTTGCGGGTCGCGCAGCCCGACCATGAAGATCTCGGCATAGCGCTCGGCCACCGGAAAGCGCTTGGCGATCTGCGACTGCAGCTCCTCGCGCGTGGCGGTGTACTCGTTGGTAAAGAAGTTGAAGCCGGCCAGCGCCGCGAACGGCGCGGGCAGGGCGGCGGCGCCCAGCAGCGCGCGCAGCACGCGACGGCGGAAATGAGAGGGCGGGATTCGGTCGGTCATGGAGCGTGCGAGCTTGCCACAGGCGATGAGGTTCCCGCCAGCGCCGAAGGGGCGCGTCGGCGTGTCGGACGGTCAGCCGTTCACGCGCAGTTCGTAGCGCGCAAACGTCCCGCCGCGCAGGTCGATGCAGCTGTGCAGCGCGAAGCCGAAGCCTTCGTACAGCGTGCGCAGCGCGGCGCGGTCGGCCACGCAGTCCAGCCGCAGCCAGGGGCGCCCGAGCGCGCGGGCGTGGTCGCGTGCATGGCCCAGCAGCGCGCGCGACACGCCCCGGCCGGCCCAGGCGCGGCGCACGGCCAGCTTGTGCACGAACAGCGCGTTGCCGGGCGCGATCTCGGGCCAGAACGACGGGTCTTCCAGGTCCAGGCGCATCACGCCGGCCCAGTCGCCGTTCTCTTTGGCCACCACGTAGCGGCCGGCGTCGGTGTCGCGCTGGATGCGTTCGAGGCCGGTGTCGGCGGCGCTCCAGAGCGGGCGTCCGCCCTCGGCGAGCCATTGCGCGGCTTCGGTCAACACGGCCGCGACGGCGGGCGCTTCGGTGGAAAGGGCGGGTTCGATGTGCATCGGCGCGCAGCTTACCGGTGTCAGGTGTGGCGGATCACGTGGAAGCCTTCCTCGGCCGTGGGCGGCACGAAGTGGCGGGTGATCAGGTCGAACTGCGCGTCGGAGGTCTCGAACGGGTGCTCGCCCGCCGCGTTGCGCGCCCGCAGCCGCGCCTTGCAGATGTCGTCCGGCACGTCGAGAAAGTGCAGTTGGTGCGCCGCGCCGGCCTGCTCGAAGAGGCCGCGCGCCCAGGCGCGGTGGCTCACGGTGTTGGCCGGAAAGTCGAGCACCACCGACACGCCGGCGCCCAGCAGCGCGCAGACATGCTCGCCCATCGCCTGCTTGAGCCGGTCCGCGGCGCGCACGTAGTCGGGCAGTGCGTGGATTTCGCCGGGGTAGAGCGCGGCGAGCCAGGTGTCCTCGCTGATGCACACGGTGGCGGGCGCCTGGGCCAGGCGCCGGGTCAGCGTGGATTTTCCGGCGCCGATCTTGCCGCAGACCATGTGGAGCACGGGCGGTGGGGGTGGTGTCGATGTCATTCGGTCTCCTGCGGGTGGGGGAACAAACCCCGGGAGACGGACAAGAAAAACCCGCCTCCTGGGGCGGGTTGCATGGCGTGGTTTCGAACCGTGCGCTAGCTCACCCGCTCTCGCGAGAGCGGACGAATGATCGATGCGGTGCGAAGGCGGGCCATGGAGGTCGAGGGTAACCCGGCGCGGGGTTTGCGGGGAAGCGGCGGCGATCACGTCTTTGCCGACTGCACCCCATTGACCGGGCAACGGCGCGAACCAGGAACCACGGTTTGAAATGCGCCGGAAATTCCTTTCGGACAGGTCGGGTGCATTTGTGAATTCAATTTGATATTTTTGTTATCTATATAATTATTTGTGTTTATTCAATTTTCTATATTCCGCATCGATGTAATTAATTAGAACTAATTTGAATTTCCTATTAAGGGGAATAAAAAAATACGTGATAAAGAAGCGAGCCGATTTTTTCAAGGCCACCAGGCCACGGAAATCGGTGGGCCGAGAGGCTTTCCGGCCCGCACTTCGGGAGCACCTCATGGACGAATTCCTGATCGCCGTCGATGCCGAAGACCGCCCCCTGCACGCGGTCGAGAAGATGAACGCCCACCGCGAAGGCATCCTGCACCGGGCGTTCTCGATCTTCCTGTTCGACACGCAGGGCCGGGTGCTGCTGCAGCAGCGCGCGCTGGGCAAGTACCACTCGCCCGGCCTGTGGAGCAACAGCTGCTGCGGGCATCCACGCCCCGGCGAGGCAACCGACGCAGCCGCCCTGCGGCGGCTGCACGAAGAGCTGGGCCTGCGGTGCGCGCTGCAGCCGGTGACGGCCTTTCTCTACCGGGAGGCGGTGTCCGCGGAACTGGTCGAGCACGAGTACGACCACGTGTTCGTCGGCATTGCGCACGACCTGCCGCAACCCGACCCCGGCGAGGTGCGCGCGTGGCGATGGTTGGCGTTGCCCGACCTGCACCGCGAATTGGCGCGGGCCCCGGCGCACTTCACGATCTGGCTGCACCGGATCGCCGAGCGCTTCGGGCCGGAAGGCCTGGGGTCCTGGCAGGAACGCGCGTTGGCGACGGGGTGACGCACGCTGGGCTACGGGCTCGCAAGGCCTACCGGTTTCCGTTGCTTTGCGTCCTCATTGCATGTAGCTCCAAAGTTCTATATCAGAAAATTTCTCTTTAACGAGAACATTTATTGCACTAAATTATCAATTCGCTCCCGGCGATGCCTTACAAGCCGGGAAGTCGGGTAATTCAAGGATTTGATGAGAAGGAATCACCTCTGTTGAATTGATGGGATCCGTGGTTGTGCATCCGTAGTCATGGGAATTCATGCAATGAGAATTCCCCGTTGCGTGGCCTTCTCGCCATTCGATGCGATTGAATTGCTTTGAAAGAAGGCAGACATGAAGCAGAAGAGCGAACAGGCCGCGGTGTACCCCTGCACGTCCACAACAGCCCCCGGCTGAGAGGTGGCAGCGGTGTTGCGCATCACCTTCCGGCAGCTGGAGGCCTTTCACTGGGCCGCGACATTGGGCTCCGTCAACGCGGCGGCCCGCCACCTCTTTGTCAGCCAACCCGCCATCACGGCCCGCGTGAGGGAGCTCGAAGGCATCCTCGGGCACGCGCTGTTCGCGCGCAGCCAGCAGGGCGTGCAGTTGACCGCGGCCGGCTGCGAACTGTTCCAACAGGTGCAGGTCGTGTTGCAGGCCGGCGAAGAGGTCGAGCGGCGCGGCGGGCGGTCTCTGCCGCCGCAGGCCGCCGGCCTGCTGTGCGGCATCGACGAATCGCAGCAGCGCCTGTAGCCCGCCAGGGCCGGGTCAGTCGTGCAGCGACGAGAGGAACTGCTTCAGCTCCGGTGTCTGCGGCGCGCCGAACAGCTCCGCCGGCGGACCCATCTCGTGCACGCGGCCCTGGTGCATGAAGATCACGCGGTCGCTGACCTTGCGCGCAAAGCTCATCTCGTGCGTGACCATCAACAGCGTCATGCCCTCGTCGGCCAGCGACTCCACCACGCGCAGCACCTCGCCGACCAGCTCCGGGTCGAGCGCCGAGGTGATCTCGTCGCACAGCAGCACGGCCGGTTCCATCGCGAGCGCGCGGGCGATCGCCACGCGCTGCTGCTGGCCGCCCGACAGTTGCTCGGGCATCGCATCGAACTTCTCGGCCAGGCCCACGCGCTCGAGCAGCTTGCGCGCCTGCGAAGCCGCTTCCGCCTGCGAACGCTTTTTCACCAGCGTGGGCGCCAGCATCACGTTCTTGCCGACCGTGAGGTGCGGGAACAGGTTGAAGCCCTGGAAGATCATGCCCACGCGCTGGCGCAGCGTGCGCATGGCCATCGCGCTCTCGTGCAAGAGCGGCTTGCCGTCGACCGTGAGCGCACCTTCCTGGAACACCTCGAGCCCGTTGATGCAGCGCAGGAGCGTGCTCTTGCCCGAGCCGCTCTTGCCGATGATGGCGATCACCTCGCCGCGCTTCACGTCCAGGTCGATGCCCTTGAGCACCTCGTTCGTGCCGTAGGACTTGCGCAGCGCCGTGATGCGCACGATGGGCGCGGCGAACGATGCGGCTTCGGGTTGGGTTTGTTCAAGCACGGCGGCCATGGGTCTTCCTCTCGAGGGTCTTGGCGTACAGGCTCACGGGGAAGCACAGCACGAAGTAAAGCAGGGCCACGCAGCTGAACACCACGAAGGGCTGGAAGGTGGCGTTCGAAATCATGCTGCCGGCCTTGGTGAGTTCGACAAACCCGATCACCGACGCCAGCGCCGTGCCCTTGATCACCTGCACCAGGAAACCGACCGTGGGCGCGATGGCGATCTTCACGGCCTGCGGCAGGATCACGTGGCGCATCTGCTCGCCGAAGCTCAGCGCCAGGCTGCCCGAGGCCTCCCACTGGCCCTTCGGAATCGAGGCCACGCAACCGCGCCAGATCTCGGTGAGAAAGGCGCTGGTGTACAGCGTGAGCGCCACGCTCGCGGCGGTCCACGCCGACACGTCGATGCCGAACAGCGCGATGCCGAAGTAGGCGAGAAACAGCTGCATCAGCAGCGGCGTGCCCTGGAACAGCTGCACGTACAGGCCCACGGCCCGCTGCGCCGCCTTGCCGCCGCGCAGCCGCGCGAACAGCAGCAGCGCGCCCACGATCCCGCCGCCGACGAAGGCGATGAGCGAGAGCACGACGGTCCAGCGCAGCGCCATCAGCAGGTTGCGCAGGATGTCCCACAAAGAAAAATCGACCATGGTGCAGGGCCTCGCGTTCAGCGGCCGAAGAAGAAGCGCGGCCCCGCCCACTGGAGCAGGCGGCGCAGCGCCACGGCCAGCGCCAGGTAGATGAGCGTGGCGACGATGAAGGATTCGAAGGCGCGGAAGTTGCGGCTCTGGATCAGGTTGGCCGCATAGCTCAGCTCCTCGGTCGAGATCTGCCCGCACACCGCCGAGCCCAGCATCACGATGACGATCTGGCTCACCATCGCGGGCCACACCTTCTTGAGCGCCGGCGGCAGCACCACGCGCAGGAACACCTGCGCCTTGCTGAGCGCCAGGCTCACGGCGGCCTCGATCTGCCCCTTGGGCGTGGCCTCGATGCCGGCGCGGATGATTTCGGTGGAATACGCGCCCAGGTTCATCACCATCGCGATCACCGACGCCACCTCGGGCGAGAGCTTCACGCCCGCGGCCGGCAGCCCGAAGAAGATGAAGAACAGCTGCACGATGAAGGGCGTGTTGCGGATCAGCTCCACGTACGCACCCACGAGCGCGCGCAGCCACGCCGGCCCGCCCGAACGGGCCCACGCGCACAGCGTGCCCACGGCCAGCCCGAGCACGGTGCCCACGGCCGTGAGGCCCAGCGTCCATGCCACGCCGCGCAGCAGCAGCGGCCACTCGGCGAGCACCGCGCCGAAATCGAATTCAATGCCCATGGCCGCGCCTTTGGCTCAGACCGGCAGGTCGCCAGCGGCCTTGCCGAGCCACTTCTTGGACATCGCGTCGAGCGTGCCGTCCTTCTTGGCGGCGGCAATGATCTCGTTGACCCGGGTCTTCAATGCGGTCTCGCCCTTGGCGATGCCGATGAAGCAGGGGCTGTCCTTCAGCAGCAGCTTGTACTCGGCGCTCACCTTCGGGTTCTTCGCGAGCATGTCGCCGGCCACCGCCGCGCTGGTGGCGAGGGTCTGCGTCTGGCCGGCCACGAAGGCGGCGATCGTCGCGTTGTTGTCCTCGAAGCGGCGGTAGTCGACGTTCGGCGGCGCCACCTTGTTCAGTTCCTGGTCTTCCATGGCGCCGCGCGTCACGGCGACGGTCTTGCCGGCCATGTCGGCGAAGCTCGTGAGCTTCATGCTCTTGGCCGCATACACGGCCTGGAAGAAGGGCGCATAGGCCGCGCTGAAGTCGATCACCTTCTCGCGCTCGACGTTCTTGCCGAGCGTGGAGATCACGAGGTCGGCCTTGCGCGTCTGCAGGTAGGGAATGCGGTTGGCGCTGGTCACCGGCACCAGCTCGACCTTCACGCCGAGCTTGGCGGCGATGAGCTGCGCCATCTCCACGTCCAGGCCCTGCGGCTGCATGTTGCGGTCGACCGAGCCGTACGGCGGGTAGTCGGTGGGCACGGCGATCTTGATCGTCTTGGCCTTGAGCACGTTGTCGAGCGCGTTCTGCGCCTGGGCGGCGCCGGTGGCGGCCAGCAGGGCGACGCTGGCCAGCGCGAGGGCGAGGCGGCGGGAGGCGAAAGAGGTCATAGCAGGGCTCCTAGGTAGGTCGATGAATCGGTGGTGGCGTCGTCGGCGGGTGCGGCCTTGCGGCGGCGCTTCGGCGCGGGGGTGTTGTTCAGCGGTGCCAGCGCATCGCGCAGCTGCGCGAGCGGGTCGGCGGGCGCCTGCACGCGCAGCGCCGACTGCACCGTGCCGATGTGCGCGGCCATCAGCGCCTCGGCGGCGGCGTGGTCGCCGCGCTCCAGCGCCGCGACGATCTGCACGTGGTCTTCGCACGACTGCACCGCATCGTGCGTGCTCTGGTAGAGCATGGCGATCAGCGTGGTGCGCGCGGTGAAGTCGCGCAGCGTGTCGGCCAGCAGCGTGTTGCCCAGGCACTCGGCCAGGCACACATGGAAGTCGCCCAGGAGGAAGCTGCGGTGGCCGACGTCGCTCTCTTTCAGTGCGGCCTTTTCACGCTGAAGGTGCGCCTTCAGCTGGCGCAGGGCGGCCTTGTCGATCTTGTCGGTACTTCGGATGAGCCCGAGCTCGATCACGCGCCGCGCCTCGAAGGCCTCGCGCGCCTCGTCCTGCGAGGGCTCGATGACGAACCAGCCGCGCCGCGCGCTCACCGTGACGATGCCGCGCGCGGCCAGCCGCGTGAGCGCCTCGCGCACGATGGTGCGGCTGCAGTCGAACAGCATCGCCAGCGGCTGCTCGCCCAGGCGCGCGCCGGGCGCGAGCTTCTGCGCCATCACCGCTTCGACGATGCGTGCACTGATTTCGGATGCGGAGATGGCCATAGGCCTGCATATCAGCAGCTTCCGTGCCAACTGGTATGCAAGCCGTGTGCACCGAAATGGGCCGGCCGCGGTGCGCCGGCGGTGCGCGCTACCGTTTGCCGAGCGCGCTGCGGGGCAGGGCCAGCAGCATGAGCAATGCCGACAGCACCAGCGCACCGCTCAGCACATACAGGCTGGCCGTGAAGCCGCCCGTGAGCGTCTTGAGCGCGCCCACCATCATCGGCGCCACCAGCCCCGCGCTGCCGCCGATGGTGCTGATGAGCGCAATGCCCGCCGCCGCGGCACTCTTCGACATGAAGCTGCCGGGAATCGCCCACAGCACGGTGAAGGCGCTCGAGATGCCCATCGACGCCAGCGCCAGGCACAGCACGGCGGCCACCGGGCTGTGCATGAAGAGAGTGGTCAGCGCCAGCCCGGCTGCGCCCGCGAGCGCGCCCAGCGCGAAGTGCCAGCGGCGCTCCTGGTGCCGGTCGGAGTGGCGCCCCACGACGATGTTGGCCGCGATGCCGGCCACGGCGGGAATCACCGAATAGAAGCCGATCTGCAGCACGCTGAGCCCCATCGACTTCAGGATCGTCGGCTGCCAGAACGACAGCGCGTAGATGCCCAGGATGATCAGGAAGGACATGAAGCCGATCAGCCACACGCGCCCGTCGCGCATCGCCGCGCCGAAGGTGTGGCGCCCGGCGGCGCCGTGCGCGGCCTGGTCCTCGGCCAGCAGGTGCGCCACGCGCTGCTTCTCGGCCGCCGACAGCCACGGCGCCTGCGCCGGGCTGTTCGACAGCGTGCGAAAGGCGATCACGCCCAGCAGCACGCTCGGCAGCCCTTCGAGCAGGAACAGCCACTGCCACCCGCGCAGCGCGAGCACGCCGTCCAGGTAGGTCATCGTGAGCCCGGCGATCGGCCCCGCGACGATGGGCGCCGCGCCGAAGGCCATGAAGAAGAGCGCGGTGGCCTGTGCGCGGCGGCGCGAGGGGAACCACAGCGTCAGGTAGAACAGCACGCCCGGCGCGAAGCCGGCCTCGAACACGCCGATGAGAAAGCGCAGCACGTAGAACTGCGTGGGCGTGGTGGCGAACATCATCGCCGCCGAGGCCAGGCCCCACAGGCCCATGATGCGCAGCAGCGTGGCGCGCACGCCGATCTTCGCGAGCATCAGGTTGCTCGGGATCTCGCACACCGCGTAGCCCAGGAAGAAGATGCCGGCGCCCAGGCCGAACACCGCATCGCTGAAGCCCAGCTGGTCCTTCATCTGCAGTTGCGCGTAGCCGACGTTGGTGCGGTCCAGGTAGTTCAGCACGTAGCAGGCGCACAGCAGCGGCATCAGCCGCCAGGTGATCTTGCGAAAGAGCGCGGCGTCGTCGCGCGCATCGGCCGAGGCCGGTGCGTGCGCGCCAGCGGCGGCGTCGAGGGTAGCGGTGTTCATCGGTGTGTCTCCTTTTCTTTTTGGTCGTGGTGCGCGTGCCGTCGGGTCAGGCCCGAACGAGCGCGCCGAAGCTGGTTTCGCCCCACAGGTGGCTCGTGGGCGCGCCGGGAAACAGCCAGTGCGGCGAGCACTCGGCCGACGGCACCACGTTGCTGAAGCCGTGCAGCGCCGAGGTGCCCGCGAGCGTCTTCTCGAGCACCATCGACAGGTACTGGTCGTTGCTGCTTTCCTGCGTGTTGCCGTTGAGGATCACCTCGGCGCCCGTGGCCTGCGCATAGCGGCGGATGCCGTTGTGGCGCGACTGCAGCGGCGCCCAGCTGTCGGCCGACACGCCGTTCTCGCTGCTCACGCGCAGGCCGTCGCCCGTGCGGTACACCAGCGAGTGGTTGCCTTCGGTGTGCCCCGGCGTGTGCACCAGCGCGACGCCGGGGCCGAGCTGCAGGCTGCCGTCGAAGGCGACAACGCGCTCGGCCGGAACCCCGTCCAGGCCGTGCGGGCAGTACCACTCGGCCTGCACCGGCAGCAGGCCCTGCACGTTCGCGAGCTCCTGGCGGTGCACCAGCAGCGTCGCGTTCGGCAGCAGGCCCGGCGCGTTGGCGCTGCCGAGCCAGCGGCGCACGTCCTGCGTGTGCAGGTGGTCGTAGGTGATGTGGTCGATCTGTTCGGGCGCCACGCCGCAGCCGGCGAGCGCCTGCAGCACGGTCTGGTAGACCGGCGCGATCGCCTTGTGCAGGAACTTCGGTGTCTGGTCGCTCAGGCGCTTGAAGTAGGGCGTCTCGTTGCCGGCCTCGAAGTCGGCCGGCGTGAAGAGCAGCGTGCGCAGCCGGCCTTCGAAGTCGTCGTACTGGACGAGCACCGTGCGCGCCAGCAGATGCACCATGTGCGGCTTGAGCAGCTGCTGCGAGTACACGCCGGTGAAGGCGAACCACGCGGGATACGGAATGCGCAGCAGGTTGAAGCTGCGCGCGAAGTGCACCGGCGGCGCGTCGAGCAGCCGCTCGCGCAGGGCTTCGGCGCCGCGGCGGATGGCGCGCAGGCGGTCTTGCGGCAGGGCGGCGTGGCGCGTGCCGTCGAGTTCGGTGATCTGCGCGAAGCCGGTGGGGTCGGGGTCTCGGGTCATGGGGGTCTCCTGTGTCTGGATGCGTGGGCTTGTGGGTTCGTCGCTCAGTACATCGAGCGCCCACCGGAGATATCGAACACCGCCCCGGTGCTGAACGAGCACTCGTCCGACGCCAGCCACGCGGCCATCGCCGCCACCTCGTCGACCTCGACAAAGCGCCCCATCGGCACGCGCGAGAGCAGGGCGGTGCGCAGCTGTTCGCGGTGCTCGGCAGGCACGCTCGCGAAGACGGCGGTGTCGGCCGCCGAGGGCGTGATGCAGTTCACCAGCACGCCCGACGACGCCAGCTCCTTGCCGAGCGACTTGGTCAGCGCGATGAGCCCGGCCTTCGAGGCCGAGTAGGCGGCGTTGAAGCCGTTGCCTTCCTTGCCCGCGACCGAGGCGATGTTGACGATGCGCCCGCGCCGCTGCGCGAGCATCAGCGGCGCGAGGGCACGGC
Source organism: Variovorax sp. FW301-JW7 (assembly GCF_058788795.1). NCBI lineage: Bacteria > Pseudomonadati > Pseudomonadota > Betaproteobacteria > Burkholderiales > Comamonadaceae > Variovorax > Variovorax sp. FW301-JW7. The sequence continues at coordinate 106,605 of NZ_JBYTBC010000006.1, read as the reverse complement.
AGCACAGCCAGGCGCCCGTGAGGTTGATGTCGAGCACGTCGCGCCATTGCGCGGGCGTGTGCTCCCACGCGGGCACCGTCGGCCCCAGCACGCCCGCGTTGTTGACGAGCACGTCGACGCGGCCGAAGCGTTCCTGCGACTGCACAGCCGCACGGGCGATCTGGTCTTCGTCGCGCACATCGACCAACGCTGTGACCACGGTGCCCAGCGGCGCCAGTTGCGCCATGGCATCCGCCAGCGTTGCGGCCTCGACGTCCCACAGCGCCACGCTCGCGCCGTTCGCGAGGCAGCGCCGCGCGATGGCCAGGCCGATGCCGCGTGCACCGCCGGTCACGATCGCATGGCGTCCTTCGAGTGGCCGGGCGAGCGCGTCGGTCATGCCGTGGCGGCCTCGGCCCGCGGGGCGGTTTGGCCGAGCAGGTCGGCGACCAGGCCGCCCACCATCTCCGGGGGCACGCCCACGAGCAGCTGGCGCAGCATCGTCAGCGTGTCGAAGTACACGCGCTCGCACACCAGCCGGTCGCCCTCGAAGATGAAGAAGGCGTTCATGCGGCAGCGAAAGCTGTTGCCCGTCGGCGGCAGGCCCTTGAGTGGGCCGCGGTGCGTGCCGAGCAGCCAGAACTCCACGATCACCGAATCGTCGGCATGGCGCAGCTGGATGATCTCGTGGCGCTGGTCGGGGAAGGCGCGGCGCGTGTCGGTGTAGTACTGGCGCACGTCGGCAATGCCGTCATGCACCTCGCCGCTGGGAATCAGCTCGTAGTGCGGGTGCGGAAAGGTGCCGAGCACCGCGTCGAAGTCCTGGCGGGTCTCGTCGGCGAAATGGTCGAGCACGAGGCGCTCGCGGCGGGCTTGCAGGTCGGTCAGTGTGGTCATCGGGGTGTGCTCCATGCGACAGGGGTGACGGGGGACATCGGGTTGCCGCGAATGCGTCGACCCGGGTGGCCTGCGTACTATCGACAGCCCCTCGAAGCCAGACTGTCCGGTGTTGGCAATCGAGGCCCCGGACAAACCCGCGATGCCACGCTCTTCCCCTTCTGCCAGCGCCAGCCCCGACGAGCCGGACGTGCAGCCTTCGCCCGTGCACAACAGCGACATGCGGCTGGCCGACGATGTGCAGCAGCGCCTGCTCGCGGTGGCGCACCGGCGCACGCTGGTGCGCGGCGAATCGCTGTTCCACAAGGGCTCGTCGCCCGACGCGCTGTTCGGCGTGGTCAGCGGCTCGTTGCGCGTGAGCGTGGTGGCGTCGGGCGGGCGCGAGGCGGTGATCGCGATGCTCGAGCCGGGCCACTGGTTCGGCGAGGTCTCGCTGCTGGTGGGGCGCGAGCGCGTCTACGACACCTGCGCGGTCGACACCACCGAGATGGCCGTGGTCGCGGCGGCCGACTTTCACCGGCTGGTGGCCGACCATCCCGACGTGCACATGGCCTTCACCCGGCTCGTGTGCCTGCGGCTGCGCCAGGCGCTGGCCTGGATCGACGACGTGATCCTGATGCCGCTGCCCGTGCGGCTGGCGCACCGGCTGCTCACGCTGGATGCGCGCGCGATCGCGCCGGCGCAGGACGGCGGCGGCACGCTGCTGGGCGTGTCGCAGGAAGACCTGTCGTTCATGCTCGGCGTGTCGCGCCAGAGCGTGAACCGCCAGCTCAAGCTGTGGGAGGAAGACGGCACGCTGCGCGTGCGCTACCGCAGCATCGAACTGCTCGACCGCGCGCAGCTGGAGCGGCACGCGGCCACGCCGCGCTGAACGCGGCGCGCATGCTGGTCGGCGGTCAGCCGGCCAGCGTTGCCTTCAACGTGATCTCGGGCACGCTCGCCAGCGCCTTCGACAGCGGGCAGCCGGCCTTGGCGGCGGCGGCGATTTCCTGGAACTTCGCTTCGTCGAGGTTCGGCACGGCCGCGTCCAGTTCGAGCTGGATGCGGTCGATCTTGAAACCAGCGCCGTCCTTGGCCAGCCGCACGGCGGCCTTGGTGTCGATGCGCGTCGCGGTCAGGCCCGCCGCTTCCAGCGCGAAGGCAAAGGCCATCGTCAGGCAGGCCGCATGGGCCGCGCCGACGATTTCCTCGGGGTTGGTGCCGCGCTTGTCGTCTTCGAAGCGGCTGGCGAAGCCGTAGGGATAGTCTTTCAGGGCGCCGGTCTCGGTGCTGACCAGGCCTTTGCCGGTCTTGCCGGCGCCTTCCCAGTGAACGCTTGCGTGCTTGTCTGCTGCCATGGCTATTCCTTCAGTCGGGGTGGGGGTTGCTCGGAGGGAGAACCGCAGGTATCGCCCCGAAAGTCGCCGCTGTCTGTAGTCGCAGAGCGCATCGCACGCGGCGACGTCAGCCGCCGTGCACGCCCCAGGTGCTGCGCTTGAGCTGGCCCCGGACTTCGCCGCCCGGCCAGGCCTGCGTCGATACGCTGACATACCAGAGGCCCGCCATCAGGTCGGCCATCTGCGCGGGCGTCAACCGGCTCGTGCCGGTCCGTTCGTAGCCGGCGCCGGTGCCGTCGTTGCGCGGCTCCCCCTCGCTGGGCAGCGGCAGCTGGATCGCCAGCGGGCCGTTGCTGCCCGTGGCGGCGGGGCCGTAGAAGCCGACGATCGTCGCCGGTCCGCTCAGGCGCGCGGCGTTCACGCGCCATTCGAACACCCCGGTGGCCAGCGTCAGCGTACCGGCTGCCGAGCCGCCGGCCTTGCCCTTGTGCGGCGGGACCACGTCCTCGGTTCCGAGCCAGCAGTCAGCCACGAACCATGTCGGCGGTTCCTTGGACGGCGGCTCCGTCGGAGGGGCCGACATGCCGAACCGGGGGACCCGCGAGCAGCCCGCCGCGGCCAGGGCGGCCAGTGCGGCACCGAAGAGGGCGATGCGTCGGCGCAAGGTGGGGCGGGCGGGATCGGGCATGGCAGGCACAGGTGAAGCGGAGCCCGCACGATAGCCGACGCGCCTGTGCCTACCCGACGTACGAAGAATGGGCGTCGCCAAGGTGACGCCCCGGGGGCTTCCCCGATGGGAGCGGCGGCCGGTGCGGCTTAGGCTGGCGCATTGCGCCTTTGTCGCACCGCTTTCCTTCCCCTCTCCTTCCTCCTTCGCCTGTTCACAGACCATGCAACCACGCCCGCATTACAAGTTCTGGCCCAAGCGCCTCCCGCATTCGATCACCGTCCCCGCGACCTCGCTGTGGCACAACCTGGCCACCTCGGCGGCGCGCTACCCCGACAAGGCCGCGCTGGTCTTCTTCGGCCGCGTGCTGAGCTACCGCGACGTGGCCGACCAGGTCGAGCGGCTGGCCGGCACGCTGCATGCGCTGGGCGTGCAGCGCGGCGACCGCGTGGTGCTGAACATGCAGAACTGCCCGCAGCTGGTGATCGCGCATTTCGCGATCCTGCGCGCCAATGCCGTCGTGGTGCCGGTCAACCCGATGAACCGGGCCGAAGAGCTCAAGCACTACATCGTCGACCCCGACGCCAAGGTGGCGATCACCACCGGTGACCTCGCGGCCGAGCTGGCCAAGGCCAGCGACGCGCTGCCGCCCGAGCAGCGCCTGTCGCACCTCATCGTGAGCCAGTTCACCGACGCCTTCGATGCGAACGTGACCGGCGACGACGCCCCCGCGCCGGCCTGGGCCGACTGGCTCGGCACGCGCCACCCGCTGCCCGCGCTGGCCGACGGCCAGGTCATGGCGTGGACCGATGCGCTCGCGGCCGGCCACGCGGCGCCCGCGCACGTGGTGGGCGCCAACGACATGGCGCTGCTGCCCTACACCAGCGGCACCACCGGCCTGCCCAAGGGCTGCGTGCACCACCATTCGAGCCTCATGCACAACGCGATGGCCGGCCAGCTCTGGGGCCAGGCCACGTCGGAGGCGGTGGTGCTGGCCGTGGTGCCGATGTTCCACATCACCGGCGTGGTGAGCATGATGCACACCTCGATCCTCGCGGCGGCCACGCTGGTCATCATGCCGCGCTGGGACCGCGACGTGGCGGGCCGGCTCATCTCGCGCTGGAAGGTCACGAGCTGGACCAACATCCCCACCATGGTCATCGACCTCATGGCCAGCCCCAACTTCGCGAGCTACGACCTCACGAGCATGACCCACATCGGCGGCGGCGGCGCCGCCATGCCGCAGGCCGTGGCGCAGCGCCTGTTCGAGCAGTACGGCCTGAAGTACCAGGAAGGCTACGGCCTCACCGAGACCGCCGCGCCCTCGCACACCAACCCCTCGGACCACCCCAAGCAGCAGTGCCTGGGCATTCCGTTCATGAGCACCGACGCGCGCGTGGTCGACCCCGACACATTGCAGGAGATGCCCATCGGCGAATCGGGTGAAATCATCATCCACGGCCCCGAGGTGTTCCAGGGCTACTGGAAGCGCCCCGACGCCACCAAGTCCGCTTTTGTGGAGTTCGAGGGCAAGCGCTTCTTCCGCTCGGGCGACATGGGCCGCATGGACGAGGAGGGCTACTTCTTCATCACTGACCGCTTGAAACGCATGATCAACGCGAGCGGCTTCAAGGTGTGGCCGGCCGAGGTCGAGCTGCTGATGTTCCGCCACCCCGCGATCCAGGAGGCCTGCGTCATCTCGACCAAGGACGACTACCGCGGCGAATCGGTCAAGGCCGTGGTGGTGCTGCGCGCCACGCACAAGGACACGACCGAGCAGCAGATCATCGACTGGTGCCGCGAGAACATGGCGGTCTACAAGATTCCGCGCAAGGTGGAGTTCGTCGATGCGCTGCCCAAGAGCGGCAGCGGCAAGGTGATGTGGCGCCTGCTGCAGGAGAAGGAAGGCACGGCGGCCTGATTGTCACCTGCGCCGCTGCGGGCTACAGCTGGCGCGCGTAGCGCCCCGGCGCCTGGCCCACATGACGGCTGAACGCCGTGCTGAAGGTGCTGGCCGAGCTGTAGCCGACGCGCGCGGCCACCTCCGCCGGCGCGCAGCCGCCGCGGCGCAGCAGGTCCTTGGCGAGCGCCATGCGCCACGCCAGCAGGTATTCCATCGGCGGCAGGCCCACGGCGCGCGAGAAGCGCTCGAAGAAGGCCGAGCGCGAGAGCGCGGCCTTGCCGGCGAGTTCTTCCACCGTCCATGAACGCGCGGGGTCCGCGTGCATGTGCCGCACGGCGGCGGCCAGCCGGCTGTCCGCCAGCGCGCGCAGCAGCCCCGGCGGCGCGCCTTCGCCGGGCGCCGAGCGCAGCGCCTCGATCAGCAGCACCTCGACCAGCCGCCCGAGCACGAGGTCGCGCCCCGGCCGCTGCGCCATCGACTCTTCGCGCACGAGCTGCACCAGCAGCGACAGCCGCGCGACGCCGCGCATGTGCAGCACCGAAGGCAGCAGCGACACCATCAGGGCCGCGTCGGGCGAATCGAAGGCGAAATAGCCGCCGAGCATGCGCACGTCGGGCGGGCCGTTCCGGTCGCCGTGGCGGACCTCGTTGTGTGCGTCCTCGCGCGCCGCCTGCTCATGCGAATCGAGAAACACCGGCGGCGCCGGCGTGCGCCCCGACAGCGTGAAGCCGGGCGTGGCCGGCATGAGCAGGAAGTCGCCGGCGGCCAGCGCCAGCGGCGGCTGGCCGTCGACCGCCAGGATGCACTCGCCCTCGAGCATGGTGCAGAAGCTGGGCTGGCCGAAGGCCGTGTAGCGCACGGCCCAGGCGCCGGCGCCCGCGATCACCTTGGAATACACGGCGCGCGGGCGAAGCAGCGCGATGACCTCGGCCAGGGGATCGGCCATGGCTGGACTCCTGCAAAAGAAATGGCGACGTTCGATGGTAGCAAGTCCGGCCGGTCGTCCCTATCGTTGGGGCTCTTCATCACCCACCACCAAGGACCCCCATTGAAAACCGCACTGATCACCGGCTGCTCTTCCGGCTACGGCCTGGCCACCGCGCGCCACTTCCACGCCCAGGGCTGGCGCGTCGTCGCCACCATGCGCACGCCGCGCGACGACCTCTTTCCCGACGCGCCGAACCTGCGCGTGCTGCCGCTCGACGTGACGCAACCCGAGAGCATCGCCGCCGCCATCGAGAACGCGGGCCCGATCGACGTGCTCGTGAACAACGCGGGCGTCGGTCTTTTCGGCGCCTTCGAGGCCACGCCCATGGCCACCGTGCGCGAGGTGTTCGAGACCAACACCTTCGGCATGATGGCCATGGCGCAGGCCGTGCTGCCGCAGTTCCGGGCTCGGCGCTCGGGGGTGCTGGTCAACGTCACCTCGACCGTCACGCTCGCGCCGATGCCGCTGGTGGCCGCGTACACCGCGAGCAAGACGGCGATCGAGGGCTTCACCGCCTCGCTCGCGTTCGAGCTGGCGGCGTTCGACGTGCGGGTGAAGCTGGTCGAGCCGGGCTACGGGCCCGGCACGCGGTTCACCGAGAACGGGGCGCAGCGCATGCAGGGCCTGATTCCGCCGGACTACGCAGCGCTGGCGCAGGGCGTCTTCGCGGCGCTGGGCAACCCCACGGCCGTGACCACGGCGGCCGACGTGGCCGAGGCCGTCTGGCGCGCCGCGAACGACACGGGGGCGACGCTGCGCTATCCGGCGGGTGCGGACGCGGTGGCGCTCGCGGCGGCTCGGCCGACCTGAGCCACGCTGTCCGCTGGGCGGACAGGACGGGCAGGGCGGCACTGCGGCCTTTTTGCTTAAAATGAGAATAATTCTTATTTGTAGGCGGAGCCCCCGCCGCCGTGCCGCCCGCCATGTCCGCTGCCGAAGCCGCCTTCCAGCAAGTCCACACCCTCTATAGCGACCACCACGGCTGGCTGCAGTCGTGGCTGCGCAAGAAGCTCGGCAATTCGTGCGACGCGGCCGACCTGGCGCAGGACACCTTCGCGCGGCTGCTGACGGCGCGCAACCCCGAGGTCATCGTGCAGCCGCGCGCCTACCTCACGAGCGTGGCGAAGAACATCCTCGTGAACTGGTACCAGCGCCAGGCGCTGGAGCGGGCCTACCTCGAGGCGCTGGCCGTGATGCCCGAGCCCGAGGCGCCGTCGCCCGAGCAGCGCCTGGTGATCCTGCAGACGCTGCACGAGATCGACGCCATGCTCGACGCCCTCAAGCCGCTCGCACGCCGGGCCTTCCTGCTGTCGCAGCTCGACGGCATGAAGTACGAGGACATCGCGCGCGAGCTGGGCGTGTCGCTGGTCACGGTCAAGCGCTACATGCAGCAGGGCTTCCGGGGCTGCCTGGCGGTGATGGCATGAGCGCCGCGCCGGGCCGCCCCAAGCAAGCGCGCGCCGAAGTGCGAAGCACGAAGGCATTCTGATGAGCGCGATGAATTTCGAAACGTCAGCACTTGCGCCTCGCGTGCTCGACGAGGCCGCCGAATGGCTGATGCGGCTGCACGACAGCGCCGTCACCGACGAAGACCGCCGAGCCTGCGAACGCTGGCGCCAGAGCCACCCCGACCACGCCCGCGCCTGGGCGCGCGCCGAGCAACTGATGAACAAGCTCGGCGGCCTGCCGCCGGCGCTGGCGATGTCGTCGCTCGCGCGACCTGCGCGCGGCAACGCGAACAACCGCCGCGCCACCCTCGGCCGATTGGCCGCGCTGCTGGCGGCCGTGCCCGCCGGCTGGCTCGGCTGGCAGGCGGTCGAGATGGCCGACGAGCGCGGCTGGATGGCCGGGCACCGCACCGCCACCGGCGAGCGCCGCGAACTGCGGCTGGCCGACGGCAGCCGCCTCACGCTCAACACCGCCAGCGCGGTCGATGTGCACTTCGACGGCACGCAGCGCCGCGTGGTGCTGCAGGCGGGCGAGATCTTCATCGCCACCGCGCCCGACCCCGCCGCCGCGCACCGCCCGTTCCGCGTGGCCAGCGCCGGCGGCACGCTGGAGGCCCTGGGCACGCGCTTCAGCGTGCGCAAGGAGGCGGGCGGCGTCACCCACATCGCCGTGCTCGAAGGCGCGGTGCGCATCACGCCCGAGCGCGCCGCCGCGCGCGTGCTGCCGGCGGGGCAGCAGGCCCGCTTCACGGCCGACGGCATCGACGACTTCCGCCCGGCGGACGCCTCGCTGCTGGCGTGGACCCAAGGGATGCTGCTCGCCGACGGCATGCGGCTGGCCGACTTCGCCGCCGAGCTGTCGCGCTACCGCCCCGGGCTGCTGCAGTGCGACGCGGCGGTGGCCGAGCTGCGTGTCTCGGGCGCCTTTCCGCTGGCCGACACCGACGGCGTGCTGCGCATGCTGGTGTCGACCTATCCGGTGGATGCGGCCACGCGCCTGCGCGGCTACTGGGTCACGCTCGTGCCGCGCGCGGCACCCGAAGAAGGCGCGGCGGGCGCTTCGAAAAATATATCGATCCGGGGGTGAGACTTTTTTTCGTTTCGGCTGGCAAGGAGGGTGAAGAACTCACCGTTGCCCAACCGAAAGGCCCGTCTCCATGTCTGCATCCCGCCCGTCCGCCTTGCGCCCGTTCGCAGAGCGCCGCCTGAACACCGTCCTTCGCCATGCCCTGGTGGCACTCGCCCTCGGCGGCCTGGCCGGCGCGGGAGGGCCGGCCTTCGCGCAGGCGTCGTCGTCGTCACTCGACGCCGCCGCGTCCCGCGCCTACGACATTCCCGCCGGCCCGCTGGGCCGCACGCTCGCGACCTTCGCGGCCGGCAACGGCATCGCGCTGTCGTTCGACCCCGCGCTGACGCAGGGGCGCAGCAGCCCCGCGGTGTCGGGCCGCTACACCGCGCGCGAAGCCATCGAGCGCCTGCTCGCGGGCAGCGGCCTGCAGGTGGTGGCGCGCACCGATGGCAGCTACACGCTGAACCGCCGCGAGGCCGGCACACCCACCGCCGGGCACGCGGGGCAGGGCGGCATCGACACGCTCTCGCCCGTCACCGTCACGGCCGAGGCCGACCGCAGCGGCACGACCGAAGGCACCGGCGCCTACACCACGCGCGCCACGGCGGCGGCCACGGGGCTGGCACTGTCGCCGCGCGAGACGCCGCAGTCGGTCACCGTCATCACGCGCCAGCAGATCGACGACCAGAACCTGCTGTCGCTCGGCCAGGCCATGCAGAGCGTGCCCGGCGTGTTCTCGGTGAGCTCCGACAGCGACCGCACCGACCTGTACGCGCGCGGCTTCTACATCGACAACTACCAGTACGACGGCGTGCCGACCACGGTCACCACCGACTTCTTCGGCGCCTCCACCAACGCCCCGGTGCTGTACGACCGCATCGAGGTCGTGCGCGGCTCGACCGGCCTGCTCACCGGCGCGGGCAACCCCTCGGCCTCGGTGAACCTGGTGCGCAAGCACGCCGACAGCAAGGTGTTCGCCGGCAACGCGTCGCTCGCGCTGGGTTCATGGAACCTGCGCCGCGGCACGGTCGACCTGCAGACGCCGGTGACGAAAGACGGCCGCGTGCGCGCCCGCCTCATCGGCATGACGGAAGACCGTGACTCCTTCATCGACATGTACCACGGCCGCAAGCACGTGCTGTACGGCGTGGTCGATGCCGACCTCACGCCCAGCACCACGCTGAGCGTGGGCATCGAGTCACAGGCCACGCGGCCCACCTCGTCGACCTGGGGCGGCCTGCCGCTGACCTTCAGCGACGGCACGGCCACGCGCTGGGACCGCTCCAAGACCGTCGGCACACCGTGGACCCACTGGGACACGACCACCACCACCGCCTTCGCGAACCTCACGCACCAGTTCGACAACGGCTGGAAGTTCAAGGCCAACGGCTCGCACCGGCAGAGCAGGCAGAACGCCAAGCTGCTGTACCTGTACGGCGACCTCGACCGCCTCACCGGCACCGGCCTGGGCTCGCTGCCGGGCTACTTCGAACACCAGTTCCGCCAGAACAGCCTCGACCTGCAGGCCACCGGCCCCTTCACGCTGCTGGGCCGCACGCACGAACTCGTGGTGGGCGTCAGCAACAGCCAGTCGCGCTACGTGGAGGCGAGCCACCCGCGCACCAGCGCGTTGCCCGACACCGGCAACTTCTACGACTGGAACGCCGCGTCGTACCCCGAGCCGGGCTGGGACCCGCTGAAGGTCTCGGCCATCACCAAGACGCGCCAGACCGGCACCTACGGCGCCGCGCGCCTGTCGCTGGCCGATTCGCTCAAGCTCATCGTGGGCGGGCGCCAGAACAGCTGGCGTTCCCCGCGCCTGACCGCCGACGCACCGGCCACGCGCAAGCACGAGGTGTTCACGCCCTACGCGGGCCTGGTGTACGACCTGAGCGAGAACTACTCGGTGTACGCGAGCTACACCGACATCTTTCAGCCGCAGAACTACCGCGACGCCAGCGGTGCGTACCTCGACCCGGTGACCGGCAAGAGCTACGAGATCGGCCTCAAGGGCGAGCACCTGAACGGCAAGCTCAACACCTCCATCGCCGTCTTCCGCGCCGAGCAGGAGAACGTGGCACAGCGCGACGGCACGAAGCTCGTGCCCAACTCGAGCGAAGGCGCCTACTACGGCGCACGCGGCGTGACCAGCAAGGGCATCGAGCTGCAGGTGTCGGGCGAACTGGCCCCGGGCTGGCAGCTGAACGCGGGCATCGCGCGCACGCTGGGCCGCGAAGGCAACGGCAACCGCATCAACACCGCCATGCCGACCACGCAGGCCACGCTGTTCACCACCTACCGGCTGCCCGGCGCGTGGCACCGGCTCACGCTGGGCGGCGGCGTCAACTGGCAGAACCGCACCTCCTACGCCTACAGCGTGGGCGATGTCGACCTGCGCTACCAGCAGGGCTCGCGCGCCGTCGTGAGCCTGATGGCGCGCTACGCCTTCACGCCCAAGCTGGCGCTGCAGCTGAACATCGAGAACCTCTTCGACAAGAAGTACTACAGCAACATCGACGGGCAGGCCTACTTCGGCACGCCGCGCAACGCGGTGGCGACGCTGAGCTATGCGTTCTGACCGGGAAAGAGCGGGGGGCATGACCCTTTTTTCGTTCTCGTTTGTCATGTAGGGGAGGGGCGCATGTCCGCGCCCCGTTTTCCGGTCCCCGATGAACACCCGCACCTCCTCCTTTTCTCCCGCCCTGCGGCTGCTGTCCCGCGTCGCGGCCGCCGTGTTCGGCGGCTACGCGCTGGCTTCGGCCGCCGCCGTCTTCCTGGCCGCCGTGCTGCCGGCCGGCCCCGCCGAGGCCGCGCTCGGGGGCATGCAGTTCAGCTTCGCGGTCTACACCGTTGCCGTGATCTGGGCCTTTGCGCCCGTGTCGCTGCGGCGCGCCTGGGCCGGCCTGCTGCTGCCCGCCGTGCTGCTGGCCGGGCTCGGCCTGGCACTGCGCGGCGCGGGAGGCGGGGCATGAGCACGAAGAAAGCCAAGGCGCCGTCGCAAGGGGGCTTTCGCCAGGCCCAGGCCTGGCTGCACACCTGGTGCGGCCTGTGGTTCTCGTGGCTGCTGTTCGCGGTGTTCCTCACCGGCACGCTGGCCGTGTTCGACGAGCCCATCACCCACTGGATGACGCCGGAGCACCACGCCGAGGAAGCCGCCGCCGCAGCCAGGAAGGGCGAGCCCACGGCCGACCGCGCGCAGCGCCTGGCCTGGGGCATGGCCTACATGGCCGAGCACCACCCGGGCGCCTCCATGTGGGAGCTGTGGCCTTCGGATGCGCAGGGCGGCGGCGAGCTGCGCGTGTTCTGGTTCGACGCCAACCGCCAGTACGCGGGCATCGCGCTCGATCCCGCCACCGGCAAGCCGTTGAAGGAAGACGGCGGCCACGCGGCACGCGCCACGCTGGGCGGTCACCACTTCGTCGACTTCCATTACGAGCTGCACGCCGGCACCGTCGGCCTGTGGATCGTCGGCATCGCCGCGATGGCGATGCTGGTGGCGCTGGTGTCGGGCGTCATCACGCACAAGCGCATCTTCAAGGACTTCTTCACCTTCCGGCCCAAGAAAGGCCAGCGCAGCTGGCTCGACGCGCACAACGCCGTGGCGGTGCTGACCTTGCCCTTCCAGTTCATGATCGCCTACACCGGTCTCGTGATCTCGGGCACCAGCTTCATGCCGGCCCCCAAGGTCTTGCACTACGGCACCGGCCCGCAGGCGCAGGTGCGCTTCGCGGCCGAGCTGGGCGACGGCGACAAGCCCGCCGCTACCGGCCGCGCGATGCCTGTGCCCGTGCTCGAACCCTTCGCGGCGCGCGGCCAGGAACGCATGGGCCAGCCGGTGCGCGCGGTCGTCATCGACCACCCGGGCGACGCGGGGGCGCGCATCGGTGTGTACGGATGGAACGGCGACGACGAATCCGCGCGCCGGCTCAGTGCCACCACCGGCATGGTGCAGTTCTCGGCCGCCACCGGTGAGGTGCAGCGCGTGCGCCTGCCGGGCGCCGCCGACGGCGGCGCGGCCATGCTCGCGCAGTCGGCCATGGGCGGGCTGCACATGGTCACCTTCGGCGGCTGGCCGATGAAGTGGCTCTACTTCCTGTGCGGCCTCGCGGGCACCGCGATGATGGGTTCGGGCGCCGTGCTGTTCATCGTCAAGCGCCGACAGAAGCATCTGGGCGAGTTCGGCGGCGCGACGGCGCGGGTCTACCGGCTGGTCGAAGCGCTGAACGTCGCGGCCATCGCCGGGCTGGCCATCGCCTGCGTGGGCTACCTGTGGGCCAACCGGCTGGTGCCGGTCGGCATCGGGCACCGCGCGGACCGCGAACTGCAGGTCTTCTTCGCGCTGTGGGCGCTGGCGCTGGTGCATGCCTTCGTGCGCCAGCCGGCGCGCGCGTGGCGCGAGCAGCTCGGTGCGCTGGCCGCGCTGTGCCTGCTGTTGCCGGTGCTCAACGTCGTGACCACGGGCGATCACTTGCTGGCGCAGTTTCTGCGCAGTGATTGGGAAAGCCTCGGCGTCGAACTGGGCGTGGTGGCCTTCGGGCTTGCGGCGCTGGGCGCGCTGCGCCATCTGCTGCGGAAGGCGGCGCGATGACGACGGCATGGGCTTCGTTGCTTGGCCTGGCGCTGGCGCATGCGGGCATGGCGTGCCTGAGCTTTGCCATGGACCGGCACCACGAGCAGCTGACGCGTGGGCGCGAAGTGCCTGCGCGACGGCGCACGGGCTTGCGCGTGATCGGTGCGTTGCTGCTCGTCGCCGCCGTCGTACCCTGCGTGCTGGCCTGGGGCCCCACGGTCGGGACGGTCGCGTGGCTGGGCTTCCTGTCGGCCGGTGCGTTGCCGGTGGCCTTGCTGTTGCCGTACCGCCCGCGCGCCGTGGCGTGGGGCGCCGGTGCTGCCGCCGTGGCCGGTGGTGCGGGGCTGGCGCCGGTGCTGGCGGCGCTGCTGCGCTGAGGTCAGTCCACCTTGATGGCCGCGGCCTTGACCACCTGCTGCGCCTTCGCGGTCTCGTCGGCAATGAACTTGTTGAACTGCGCGGAGGGCATGGTGAAGGGCTCGGCGCCGAGCTTCTCCAGCCGCTCCTTCAGTTCGGGCGCGACCATGATCTTCGCGACCTCGGCCTGCAGCCGTTCCACCACGGGCTGCGGCGTCTTGGCGGGCGCGAACAGGCCGACCCAGAACAGGTAGGCCGAGCCCGGCACGCCGGCCTCCACGGTGGTGGGCGCATCGGGCAGGGCGGACGAGCGGCCGGCGGTGCCCACGGCCAGCGCCTTGAGCTTGCCGCTCTTGATCAGCGGCAGCGCCGACACCATCGGCGCGAAGAACCAGTCGACGCGCCCGGCCATCACCTCGGTCATGGCTTCGGGCGTGCCGCGAAAGGGCACGTGCTGCGCATCGACGCCGGCCGCGAGGCGGAACACCTCGGCGTTCATGTGCGTGGCCGAGCCGTTGCCCGCGGAGCCGTAGTTCAGCCCGCCCGGTTTGGCCTTCGCCTTGGCCACGAGGTCTTTCACGTCGGTGAAGTGCGAGGGCGCGGTCACCAGCACATTGGGCAAGCTGGCCATCGGCGTCACGCCCGTGAAGTCCTTCAGCGTGTCGTACGACAGGCCCTTGTAGATCCACGGGTTCACGAGGTGGCCGGCCGAATGCACCAGCAGCGTGTTGCCGTCGGCCGGCGCCTTGGCCGCGATGGCCGCGCCCAGCGTGCCGCCCGCGCCGGGGCGGTTGTCCACGATCACGCTGGTGCCCAGCGCGGGCCCCAGCTTTTCGGCGACCAGGCGCGCGACGATGTCGGTGCCGCTGCCCGCCGTGAAGGGCACGACCAGCTTGATCGGTTGCGTGCCCGGCCAGGCGCCTTGTGCATGGGCGCCGCCGAGCGTGCAGGCCGCGAGTGCCGCGGCGATCGTGAGCGCCTGTCGGCGGCTCCAGGGGAATGTCTTTTTCATGCGTCTTGTCTCCGTTGATTTGTTGGTGCGAGCGATGAATGACTGGCTGGGAAAGGAGGGCGTCAGGCGGGCGGTGCGTTCGCCATCACCAGCGCCACCAGCACCGGGCGGTTGCTGCGGTTCTCGAGCTGGCGCTTCTCGCCGGGCGCGAAGCGGCAGCTGTCGTAGGGCAGCAGCACGTCTTCCTGGTGCGCGCCGTCGAGTTCGCCGACGATGTGCAGCTCGCCCTCGAGCACGAGGTAGAGCTTCTCCATCGGCGAGCCGTCCAGCCCGGTGCGGCCGCCGGGCAGGATCTGGCTCATGCCCATCCACATCTGCGTCGAGGGGCCGGCTTCCTTGCCCTGCAGGCGCAGGCAGCGCATGTCGAAGTGGTTGGGCGCCTCGTAGTGCGGCGCCTCGCTGAAACGGGTCACATGCATGGTGGGTGTCCTCGAGGGTCAGGGGCGCAGCACGACGCGGTCGGTGCTGCCCGACAGCACCAGCCGGTAGGCATCGATCGCTTCGTCGAGCGCGAAGTGGCGTGCCACGGGAAAGGGTTTCAGCGTGCCGCGCTCGAAGCCCTCGCGCATCGCGTCGAGCTGCGCGGTGGAGGCCACGCAGTCCATCGCCAGCGAGTCGATGCCCACGTAGGTGTGCATGCCGCGGTAGAACGCGAAGATGTCGAAGGGCACCGCGCGGTCGTGCGTGGCGATGAAGATCTGCGTGGCCCCCTTGGCCATCGCCTTGTTGGCGGCCTCGAAGTAGGCGCTGCCCACGGTGTTGTAGACGATGTGCGCGCCGCGTCCGTCGGTGAGTTCGCGCACCTGCGCGCCCACGTCGGCGTGGTGGCGCGCATCGACCACGTCGACCGGCGCGCTCGCGAACCCCGCGAAGGGCCCCGGGCCGCGCTGCACCGCGATCACGCGCGCGCCGGCCTGCGCGGCCAGTTGCACCGCCGCCTGCCCGACCTTGCCGTTGGCGCCCAGCACCAGCACCGTCTGACCCGCCTGCGGCATGCCGCTGCGCCGGAAGCCCTCGTAGGCCGTGACGAAGGGCACGCCCACCGCGCCGGCCTCGTCCATCGAGATGCCCTGGGGCTTGGCGCGCAGGGCCGCTTCGGGCAGCACCAGGTAGCGCGCATGCGAGCCGTCGCGCGTGATGCCGACATCGCCGCCCGAGCCGTAGACCTCGCGGCCGATCCATTCCGTGGGCCCGCTCACGACGGTGCCCGCGAAGTCGCGGCCCGGTGTGCGCGGCCAGACGGCCTGCGGCATCAGGCCCAGCGCAGCCTTCACGTCGCTCGGGTTCACGGCGGCGGCGGCCACGCGCACCACGGCATGGCCAGGCGGCGCCACGGGCTTGGGCTGCGGCGCGGCCTGCAGGTGGAGCGCCTCGAGGTTGGCGGCCTTGCCGTTCACGCGCAGGGCGCGGGGCTCGTGGAGTTCGTGGGTGAGGGCGCTCATCGTGCGGCTCCCTGAACGGCGCGGGTGTCGGCCAGCCCCAGCATCGCGCGGGCCTCGCGCGGGTTGGCGACCTCGCCGCCCAGGCTGCGCAGGATGTCGCGCGCCTTCGCCACGAGCTGCGCGTTGCTCTGGGCCAGCACGCCTTTCTCAAGATAGATGTTGTCTTCCATGCCCACGCGCACGTGTCCGCCCAGCAGCCACGACTGCGCGACGATCGGGAACTCCGTGCGGCCGATGCCGAAGGCGCTCCAGAAGGCGCCGCGCGGCAGCAGGTTGCGTGCATAGAGCAGCGTCTCGGGCGTGGGCGCGAAGCCGTACTTCACGCCGAGCACGAAGGTCCACATGGCGGGCCCGTCGAGCGTGCCGTCGGCGATGAGGTCCAGCGCCAGGTGGATGTCGCCCGAGTCGAAGATCTCCAGCTCGGGCTTCACGCCGGCCTCGCGCATCACCTTCGCCATGCGGCGCACGTTCTTCGGCGTGTTGATCACCACGTCGGGGCCGGAGTTCATGGTGTTGAGGTCGAGCGAGCACACGTCGGGCCGGATCAGCGCGATGTGCTCCACGCGCTTCTCGGGCGGCAGCAGCGTGGTGCCGGGCGCGGCGATCTTCGGGTCGTCCTCGCTCGGAATGAAGCGCCCGCCCGGCCCGGTCGTGAGGTTCACGATCAGTTCGCGGTTCTCGCGGCGGATGCGGTCGACCACCTCGCGGTACAGATCGACCTCCATCGAGGGCTTGCCCGTCTCGGGGTGGCGCACGTGGATGTGCACCTGCGCCGCGCCGGCTTCGGCGGCGGCCAGGCATTCGTCGGCGATCTGCACCGGCGTGATCGGCAGGTGCGGCGTCTGCTCGGGCTTCACGAGGTTGCCCGTGACGGCGCAGGTGATGAGCGTCTTCGGGTTGTTCACAGGTGGCGCCCTCCGTCGACCACGATGCGCGTGCCGGTGACGAAGCGCAGCGTGGTGGCCAGCGCTTCCACGGTGGCGGCCACGTCGTCGGGTTTGCCGATGCGCCCCAGCGGCGTGGTGCTGGCCATCTTGTCGGCGAACTCGGCGCCGCGCCCAGGCACGAAGCCCGACTCGACCGCGCCCGGCGACACCGACACGACGCGCACCGCCGGCGCCAGCGCCTTGGCCAGCGCATCGCCCACCACGTCGAGCCCGGCCTTGGCCGCGACGTACGCGAGGTTGCTGCCCACGCCCGTGAAGCCGGCGATGGACGAGATGTTGACCACCAGCCCGTCGCCGGTGGCCTTGAGCATCGGCGCGAAGGCGCGGATGGTGGCGAACACGCCGCGGAAGTTGGCGCGCAGCAGGTCGTCGATGAGTTCGTCGGTCAGCGCGTCGAGGTCGCCGGCCGGCACGGGCTGCGTGTGGCCCGCGCTGTTGACCAGGATGTCGCAGCGCCCGTGCGCGGCCTTCACCTCGGCGGCGGCGGCCTGCAGGCTCGGCGTGTCGACGATGTCGGCGCGGATCGCGCCGTGGCGCTGGCCGCTGTCCGAGGGCAGGGCGGCGGCGCGCGCGGCGGCGTTGTCGTCGCCACCGCGGTGCAGCAGCACGCAGGTGGCGCCCAGCGCGGCCAGCCGCGTGGCCGTGGCGTAGCCGATGGCGCCGAGGCCGCCGGTGATGACGGCGATCTTGCCGTGGAGTCGGGATTGGGGATCGAAGCTCATGGGATGAAGGGAAGTTGCGGAATCAGGGGATCGGCGGGCGGGGGAACTTCATCTCGCCGGGTTCGAGCTGGAAGTCGTACTGCAGCGTGGCGCTACCGCCATCAGGCGCGAGCGCGAAGCGGCCGATGAGTTGGCGCGTCACGCCGAAGGTCGGGTCGCTTTCCAGGTTCTCGTCGTCGTCGGCGAACACCTGTGTGACCAGCACCTTGTGGCCCGGCTTGCTCAGCATGAAGTGCAGGTGCGCAGGGCGGTTCGGGTGACGTTGCTGCGCGCGCAGCAGCACGCCGCAGGGCCCGTCGGTGGGCACCGGGTAGCCGGCGGGGCGCACGCTGCGGAAATGAAAGCGGCCTTGCGCGTCGGTGGTGAAGCGCCCGCGCAGGTTCATGTCGTCCTGCTCCGGGTCCTGGTTCTCGTAGAGCCCGACCGGCGAGGCCTGCCACACGTCGACCGTGACATCGGCCATCGGTTGCCCGCCCAGGTCGCGCACCGTGCCCGTCACCGCCAGCGGCGTGCCGGGCGTGCCCGAGCGCGCGATGCTCTCGCCCGCCGCGCAGGCCGGCGAGTTGGCGCGCCAGAAGGGGCCCAGCAGCGCGGCCGGCGATTCGCCGTGCGGGTCCTGGTTGTTCTGCAGCGCCACCACCGTGGACACGCCCAGGATGTCGGCCGCCAGCACCACCTCATTCTTGGTCTCGCCCGTGGCGTGGCCGATGGCAACGATGAATTCGAGCGCCTGCTCGAACTCCTCCTCGGTCAGCTTCACCTCCTGGACGAAGGCGTGCAGGTGGCGCGTGAGCGCGTCCATCACGGTGCGCAGGCGCGGATCGGGGGTGCGTTTCATGGCGTCGAGCGCAAAGCCGAGCACCGAATCGGGGGAGGTGGCGATGTTCATCTGCAATCCTTGCAATCGTTTGCATTATCTTAAGACAGATTTCGGAAAAGTAAAATGCTGGGTATCCGGGATGCCAGAATGGGAATTCACCAACCATGGCGTACCGGATGCCCAACAATCGTTTGCACCAATGAGCACCCATCCCCCTTCCAGCCCCGTCACCATCCGCGACGTCGCCCGTGCCGCCGGGGTGCATGTGTCGACCGTGTCGCGCGCGCTCAGCCCCGAGAAGCGCTCGCTGATCAGCGACGAGGTGCTGCGCGTGGTCGAGGAGGCCGCGCAGCGCCTGGGCTACCGGCCCAACCGCGCGGCCTCGGCGCTGCGCACGGGCCGCACCCACACCATCGGCGTGCTGGTGCCCGACATCACGAACGCGGTGTTCCCGCCGATCCTGCAGGGCATCGAGGCCAGCGCGGCGGCACGCGGCTACTTCGTGTTCGTCACCAACGTGGTCGACCCGGCGCTCGCGCGGCCGGTGCTCGAGCGCATGCTGGCGCAGCGCGTGGACGGCGTGATCCTGGCCACCGCCACGCGCGACGACCCGCTGGTCGACTTCGTCGCCAAGGCCGGCATGACCGCGGTGCTGGTCAACCGCGCCGACGAGACCGGCCGCCTGCCCGCCGTGGTGAGCGACGACCGGCTGGCGATGAAGCTCGCGGTCGATCACCTCGTGGGCCTGGGCCACAAGCGCATCGCGCACCTGGCGGGGCCGCAGACCATCCCGACCGGCGTGGGCCGCCTGCTGGGCGTGGAGCAGGCGCTGCGCGACCACCGCATGAAGCCGGCCCGCATCGTCGAGTGCACGAGCTACAGCCGCGAGGCAGGCGCGGTCGCGATGAAGCAGATGCTTGCGGCCGGTGCCGCGCCGCAGGCCGTGGTGTGTTGCAACGACCTCGTGGCGCTGGGCGCCTACGACGCGCTGCGCGAGGCAGGCCTGCGCGTGCCGAAAGACATTTCGATCACCGGCCACAACGACATGCCGCTGGTCGACATGGTCGATCCGCCACTCACCACCATCCGGCTGCCGCACCGCGAACTCGGCTGGCGCGCGGCCGAGATGCTGTTCGAGGAGATCGACGGGCAGGCGCTCTCGGCCTCCACCGTGGTGCTGCGCCCGGAGCTGGTGGTGCGCAAGTCGACGGCCGCGCCGGCCGCGCGCTGAACAAAGACGAAAACAAATGCATCCGCAGGGCGGCGCGCACACTTCGCACCGAGAATCGTCGGCCATTCCCGGCCCCGTGTTCCGTTCCCTTTCCGCATGCGCTTTCGTCCCGTCTTCCTGCTTCTTTCCCTCGGCCTTTCCCTCCCGCTGCTGACCCACGCCGCGTCGCCGCGCACCTGCCTCGTCGTCGGCGTGAGCGACGGCGACACGCTCACCGCGCGCTGCGGTCGCAGCGGCGCCTACGAGCAGGTCAAGGTGCGCATCGCCGCCATCGACGCGCCCGAGAAAGCGCAGCCCTACGGCCAGCGCAGCCGCCAGGCGCTGAGCCGCCTGTGCTACGCCGAGAAGGCCGTCATCACCGAGCGCGACACCGACCGCTACGGCCGCACCGTGGCCGACGTGCGCTGCAAAGGCGAAGACGTTGGCCGCCGCATGGTGGCCGAGGGCTGGGCCTGGGTGTACGACTACCACGGCATCGCGAAGAAGCGCGGGGGCGACCTGTTCCGGCTCGAGGCCACGGCGCGTGCGCAGCACCTGGGCCTGTGGGCCGACACGGCGCCGACGCCGCCCTGGGACTGGCGCCGCGACCGGCGGGAGCAGCCGCGCCATGGTGGCGGCAGTTCGCAGCCGTGGGGCGACGTGCGCTTCGAACCCTTGTCATGAGCGCCTGACGGCGCCTCGCGAAATCAATGGGTCAGCAGTGGCCCGAATACCAGCAGCGCACCTCGGGCATGAACAGGCCCCAGACGAAGCTGATGGCGCACACGATCAGCATCAGCAGCGCGAACATGCGCAGGCCCTCGGCGCCCCAGCGCGGCGCGAAGATGCTCACGAGAAAGCCCGACAGGAAGGTGCCTTCGAGCCAGGCCGCGCCGCCCCAGCGCAGGATCCAGAGCCAGAACAGCGCATCGAGCGCATGAAAGACGACCCACCAGAGCAACGTCATCGCGCGGCGTGAGGGTGCTTGTCTACGACTCGCTGCGGCCTTGCACGTCGGCCACCACGCGCGCGTTGCGCTGGAAGCTCCAGTAGGCGCTGGCCCAGTCCCACATCACGACCACGCGGTTGCGGAAACCGATGAGGAAGTACGCGTGCGCGAACAACCAGAACAGCCACGCGGGCCGGCCGCTGAAGCGCAGCGGGCCGAAGGGCGTGCCCAGGTCGACCACGGCCGAGTTGCGCCCGATGGTGGCCAGGTTGCCGTAGTCGGCGTAGCGGAATGGCACGGTGGGCTGGCCCGCCAGGCGGCGCAGGATGTTCGCCGCCGCCGCGCGGCCGGCCTGCTTGGCGCCGGGCGACACGCCGGGCACCGGCTTGGGCGGCTTGCCGGGCGCGTGGCTCATGGCGGCGGCCAGGTCGCCCACCACGCTGATCTCGGGGTGGGCCGCCAGGCTCAGGTCGGGCTCGACCTTGATGCGGCCCGCGCGGTCGCACTCGACGCCCGTGGCGCTGCCGAGCAACCGGCCCAGCGGCGAGGCCGCGACACCGGCCGCCCACACCACGCAGCTGCTGGGAATGCGGTAGCTCTGCAGCGGCGTGCCGTCGGGGCCGCCGCCGGTCTGCACTTCGAGGCCGGCGTTGTCGATGGCGGTGACGCGCGCGTTCAGTCGCACTTCCACGCCGAGCCGTTCCAGTTGTTCGAGCGCCTTCTGGCTCAGGCTTTCGGGCATGGCCTGCAGCACGCGCGGGCCGCCCTCGACCAGCAGCACCTGCGCGCTGCCGGGGTCGATGCGGCGGAACTCGCCGGCGAGCGTGTGCTTGGCGATCTCGGCCAGCGTGCCGGCCATCTCGACGCCGGTCGGCCCGGCGCCGATCACCACGAAGGTGAGCAGCGCGCGGCGGCGCTCGGGGTCGGCGGTGGTCTCGGCCGTCTCGAAGGACATCAGCACGCGGCGGCGGATCTCGAAGGCGTCGGCCAGCGTCTTCAGGCCCGGCGCGGCGGGCGCCCATTCGTCGTGCCCGAAATAGCTGTGCGTGGCGCCGGCCGCCACGATCAGGTGGTCGTAGGCCACCTGGCTGCCGTCGGCCAGCTGCACCGTGCGCGCGGCCGGGTCGATGCCCGTCACCTCGGCCAGCAGCGTGGTCACGTTGGACTGCTTGCGGAACAGGGCGCGCACCGGCGCCGCGATCGACGGTGCCGCGAGCCCGGCGGTCGCCACCTGGTAGAGCAGGGGTTGGAACAGGTGGTGGTTGGTCTTGTCGATCACCGTCACATCGACGTCGGCCCGCTGCAGCTTGCGCGCTGCCTCGAGTCCGCCGAAACCGCAGCCGATGATGACAACGTGGGGCCTGGCCGAAGGAGAGGGGGTTTGCATCGTCCGAATCATACGCAGCGGGCCGGGGCGCCCAGGCGCAGGACGGGCTCCCGCGGCGGCGCGGCGGCGGCGTCTTGTCCTACGTGCCTTTGTCGCCGGTATGGGCTAAAACTTCCGGCTCACCCGACTGGAGACACCATGACGTTTTCCCGGCCGATCGCCCCCGCGGCGAGCGCCTTGCGCGAGCAATTTCGCATGGTGCGCGCCGCCAGCCTGGCGCTGGCCGCGCCGCTGTCCGCCGAGGACCAGTGCATCCAGTCGATGCCCGACGCCAGCCCGACGAAGTGGCACCTGGCGCACACGACGTGGTTCTTCGAGACCGTGCTGCTGCAGCCGCATGCGGCGGGGTACCGACCCTTCGATGCGCGTTTTCATTACCTCTTCAACTCCTACTACGAGGCGCTCGGTCCGCGTCACCCGCGGCCGCAGCGCGGCCTGCTCACGCGGCCCTCGCTCGACGAAGTGCATGCCTACCGCCGCCATGTCGACGAGGCGGTGCTCGCGCTGCTCGCGGCGCCGGAGGCGCTCGACTGGACGGCCATCGAGGCCATCGTCGCGCTCGGGCTGAACCACGAGCAGCAGCACCAGGAGCTGCTGCTCACCGACATCCTGCATGCGCTGTCGTGCAACCCGCTGCTGCCGGCCTACAAGCCCGCGAGCGGCCCCGCACGGCGGCTGGCCGCCGTGCCGGCCGAGGTGCGCTGGCTGGCACAGCCGGGCGGCACGGTCGAGGTCGGGCATGCGGGTGAGGGCTTCAGCTTCGACAACGAGACGCCGCGCCACGCCGCCTTGCTGCGCCCCTATGCCATCGCCGACCGGCTGGTGAACTGCGGCGACTACGCGCAGTTCATCGCCGACGGCGGCTACCGCCGGCCCGAGCTGTGGCTGTCCGACGGCTGGGCCACGGTGCAGGCGCAGGGTTGGCGCCACCCGGCCTACTGGCTCGAAGCCGACGACCCGCGCATCGCCACCCTCGGTGCCGGCGGCCCTGCCGCGCCCGGCGGCTGGCAGGTGTTCGGCCTGCACGGCGTGCGGCCGATGGAGGCCGACGCACCCGTGTCCCAGCTGAGCTTCTACGAGGCCGCCGCGTACGCCGAATGGGCCGGCGCTCGGCTGCCCACCGAGTTCGAATGGGAGGCCGCCTTCGACGCGCCCGGCATCGCGCAGATGAGCGGCCACGTCTGGCAATGGACGCGTTCCTCGTACGACCCCTACCCGGGCTTTCGTCCGCTGCCCGGCATCGCGGCCGAATACAACGGCAAGTTCATGGTGGGCCAGCTGGTGCTGCGCGGCGGCAGCGTGGCCACGCCGGCCGGCCACACGCGGCCAAGCTATCGCAATTTCTTTCCGCCGGCGGCACGCTGGCAGTTCTCGGGGCTGCGGCTCGCGAAAGACCTTTGACCGACACCTCGATGGAGCCGAGCACCATGCGCAATCCGACCGCCCCGTTCGCCCTCGCCAGCCACCTGCAGCGACAGGAGGCAGCGACCCCGCCCGACACCGCCCCGTGGTCCGAGTTCGGCCGCGCCATGCAGGCTGGCCTCGCGCGCACGCCGCGCCACATCTCGCCCAAGTTTTTCTACGACGTGGCCGGCTCGCAGCTGTTCGACCGCATCTGCGAGCTGCCCGAGTACTACCCCACGCGCACCGAGCTGGGCATCCTGGGCGCCTGCGCCGGCGAGATCGCCGCGCAGATCGGGCCGAACGCCGAGATCGTCGAGTTCGGCGCGGGCTCGCTCACCAAGGTGCGGCTGCTGCTCGACGCGCTCGAATCCCCCAAGCGCTATTTGCCGATCGACATCTCGGGCGAGCACCTCGAAGCCGCGGCGGCGCGCCTGAAGGCCGACTACCCGGCGCTCGCGGTGCAGCCCATCGCGGCCGACTACACCATGCCGCTCGTGCTGCCCGCGCCGATGGCCGGGGCGGGCCGGCGCGTGGGCTTCTTCCCCGGTTCGACCATCGGCAACTTCGAGCCCGACGAGGCGCTGGCGTTTTTGCAGCTCGCGGCGCGCATGCTGCGCGGCGGCGGCCTGCTCATCGGCGTCGACCTGGTGAAAGACCCCGACCGGCTGCACGCGGCCTACAACGACGCGCAGGGCGTGACGGCGGCGTTCAACCTCAACCTGCTGCGGCGCGCGAACGCGGAGCTGTCGGCCGACTTCGACCTCGACGGCTTCTCGCACGCGGCCTTCTACAACGCACCGATGCGCCGCATCGAGATGCACCTCGTGAGCCGGCGCGCGCAGAGCGTGCAACTGCGCGGCGAGCGTTTCTCGTTCGAGGAAGGCGAGACCCTGCACACCGAGTACTCGCACAAGTTCACCGTCGAAGGCCTGCAGGCCCTGGCGGTGCGCGCGGGCTTCCGCGTCGGGGCGGTGTGGACCGACCCCGAGCGGCTGTTCAGCGTGCACTGGCTCCTGAGCTGAGCCTCAGGACAGGTCCGCGCCGTTCACGAGCCTGACCGGCACGCTGGCCAGGTCTACGCCTTCCAGGCAGCGCGCATTGATGGCCCATCCCGTGAACGGCAGCTTGCCTTCGGCCGTCTCTTGCGCGGTCGGCGCGCTGGGAACTCGGAACGGCATGATTCCGCAGGTGGGGCAGAAGTAGTCCCGTGCGGTCCGTGTGTGCCATTCATAGACCGTGAGGTCTTCCAGCGGCGTGAGCAGGCGAAGCGCCGATGCGGGCACACGGTGAATCAGCGCGCCCCGGCGCCGGCACACGGAGCAGTTGCAACTGCGGACATGGTCGAGGTCGGTGTCCACCTCGAAGCGGCACGCGCCGCAATGGCAAGCGCCTTGGTACGTGGGCACGGGCAGCGCGTTCCTAGCTGTCCAGCCCCGCCAGGCACACGTACTTCACTTCGAGGAAGTCGTCGAGCCCGTATTTCGAGCCTTCGCGCCCCAGCCCCGACTGCTTGACGCCGCCGAACGGCGCCTCGGCCGTCGACACCAGCCCGGTGTTCACGCCCACGATGCCCGATTCGAGCGCCTCGGCCACGCGCATGATGCGGCCGATGTCGCGGCTGTATAAGTACGCGGCCAGGCCGAACTCGGTGTCGTTGGCTGCGGCGATGGCTTCGGCCTCGGTGTCGAACGCGAAGATCGGCGCCAGCGGGCCGAAGGTTTCCTCGCGCGCGAACAGCATGTCGGGCGTGGCGCCGCCGATCACGGTCGGCTCGTAGAACAGGCCGCCCAGCGCATGGCGCTTGCCGCCCGCGAGCACGGTGCCGCCCTTGGCGACGGCGTCGGCCACGTGCTCCTCGATCTTCTCGACCGCCTTGGCGTCGATCAGCGGGCCCTGGTTCACGCCGACCTCGGTGCCGTTGCCGACCTTCAGCGCGTTGACCTTGGCCACGAGCTTCTGCGTGAAGGCTTCCAGCACGCCGCGCTGCACGTAGAGGCGGTTGGCACACACGCAGGTCTGGCCGGTGTTGCGGTACTTGGACACCATCGCGCCTTCGACGGCGGCATCCACATCGGCATCGTCGAACACGATGAAGGGCGCGTTGCCGCCGAGTTCGAGCGACAGCTTCTTGATCGTGTCGGCCGACTGCTTCATGAGCGTGCGGCCCACCTCGGTCGAGCCGGTGAAGGTGAGCTTGCGCACGATGGGGCTGCGCGTCATCTCGCCGCCGATCTGGCTGGCCGAGCCGGTGAGCACCGACAGCAGGCCCTTGGGCACGCCCGCGCGTTCGGCGAGCACGGCAAAGGCCAGCGCCGAGAACGGCGTCTGCGTGGCCGGCTTCACGACCATGGCGCAACCGGCCGCGAGCGCGGGCCCGGCCTTGCGCGTGAGCATGGCGGTGGGGAAGTTCCAGGGCGTGATGGCGGCGGTGACGCCCACGGGCTGCTTGAGCGCCAGGATGCGGCGGTCGGCCTGTGGCGCGGGAATGGTGTCGCCGTACACGCGGCGCGCTTCTTCGGCGAACCACTCGATGAAGGAGGCGGCGTAGGCGATCTCGCCGCGGCTCTCGGCCAGAGGCTTGCCCTGCTCGGCGGTCATGATCAGCGCGAGGTCGTCCACGTTCGCCAGCATCAGGTCGTTGAGCTTGCGCAGGATGGCCGAGCGTTCCTTGGCGGGCACCTTGGCCCAGGCCTTCTGCGCCTTCTCGGCGGCGGCGATGGCGCGCACGGTTTCCTCGGTGCCGCACATGGGCACGGTGCCGATCTGCTCGCCGGTGGCGGGGTTGGTGACGGCGACGGTGGTGCCGTTGTCGGCATTCGCCCAGGTGCCGGCGATGCAGGCCTGCTGGCGCAGCAGGGTCGGGTCTTGGAGTTTCAGTGGCATGGGTGGTTTGTCTCAGGCTTGCAGGGCGGCGGCGAGGATGTCGAGGCCTTCGCCGAGCACCGCGTCTTCGATGGTCAGGGGGAACAGGAAGCGGACCACATTGGCGTGCACGCCGCAAGTCAGCAGCAGCAAACCCGCGTCGCGCGCTCGGGTTTGCACCTGCTTCGTGAACTCGGGGTCGGGCGCGCCGTCGGCACCGGCGAACTCGACCGCCACCATCGCGCCCAGGCCGCGCACGTCCGCGATCTGCGGCACCTTCGCGCGCAGCCCCTCGAGGCGCGCCTTGAGCCGGTCGCCCAGTATCTGCGCGCGCTCGCACAGGCGTTCGGCCTCGATCACGTCGAGCACCGCATGCGCCGCCGCGATGGCCAGCGCGTTGGCGGCGTAGGTGCCGCCGAGGCCGCCGGGCGCGGGCGCGTCCATGATCTCGGCGCGTCCGCACACGGCCGACAGCGGCGTGCCGCCGGCCAGGCTCTTGGCCATGGTCGTGAGGTCGGGCACCACGTCGTAGTGATCCATGGCAAACCACTTGCCGGTGCGCGCGAAGCCGGTCTGGATCTCGTCGGCGATCAGCAGGATGCCGTGGCGGTCGCAGATCTCGCGCAGCGCGCGCATGAAGGCGGGCGGCGCGGCGTAGAAGCCGCCTTCGCCTTGCACCGGCTCCAGGATGATGGCGGCCACCTGCTCGGGCTCGATGTCGGCCTTGAACAGCTTGTCGATGGCGCGCAGTGAGTCGTCCACCGACACGCCGTGCAACGCGATCGGCGCGGGCACGTGGAAGATGCTGCCGGGGAAGGGCCCGAAGCCGGTCTTGTACGGCACCACTTTGCCCGTGAGCGCCATGCCCATGAAGGTGCGGCCGTGAAAGCCGCCGCCCAGCGCGATCACGCCGGGCCGGCGCGTGGCGGCGCGTGCGATCTTGATGGCGTTCTCGACCGCCTCGGCGCCGGTCGTGAAGAAGGCGGTCTTCTTGGCGTGGGTGCCGGGCGTGAGGCGGTTCAGGCGCTCGGCCAGCGACACCACGCTTTCGTACGGCACCACCTGGTAGGCCGTGTGGGTGAAGCGATCGAGCTGCGCGCGAATGGCCTCCACCACGCGTGGATGCCGGTGGCCGGTATTGAGCACGGCGATGCCCGAGCCGAAGTCGATGTAGCGCCGGCCTTCGACGTCCCACAGCTCGGCGTTGAGCGCGCGCTCTGCATAGATGGGAAAGCCGATGCCGACGCCGCGCGGCGTGGCGGCGATGCGGCGCGCGTCGATGGCGGCGTTGGTCTTGGTTGTCATGCGAGATTCCTTCGTTGCTTGTGTTGGGGTGTGAAGCTCAGTGGCTGCCCGGCGCCACCATGCGATGGCGGATCTGGTCGGCGACCACGGCCACGATCAGCAGGGCACCCAGCACCACCATCTGCAGGTACGAGCCCACGCTGGCCAGGTTCATGCCGTTCTGCACCAGGCCGATGAAGATCGCGCCCATCACCACGTTGGGCACGCGGCCGATGCCGCCGCGCAGGCTCACGCCGGCGATCACGCAGGCGGCGATCGATTCGAGCGCCACGGTGCCGCCGAGGTTGGCCTCGCCGGTTTCCACGCGCGCCGTGAGCAGCAGGCCGCTCACGGCCGCCAGGCCCGCGCACAGCAGGTAGGCCATGAGCAGCACGCGGCGCGTGTCGATGCCCGAGAGCGCCGCGGCCTTGGCGTTGCCGCCCACCGCGAGCAGGTGCGTGCCGGTCGGCAGGCGGCCCATGAGCACGCCCATGCCGGCCACGCACACGGCCGTCACGAGGATCGGCACCGGCACGCCGAGCACGGTGCCGAAGCCGAACAGCTCGCTGAACTGCGCCGGCATGCCCGACACCGGCACGCCGCCCGTGAGGAACAGCGCAAAGCCGAAGCCGATCGACTGCACGCCCAGCGTCACGATGAAGGGCGACACGCCGATCACCGCCACGCCGAAGCCGTTGACCAGGCCCACCACCAGCCCGGCAAGCATCCCGCAGGCGCAGCCCACGAGCACCACCATCCAGGCCGCGTCCGGAAAGGCTGCGCCCAGCGCCTGCATGGCGAGCGCGGAGACCACCGAGGTGATCGCCATCACCGTGCCCACCGACAGGTCGAAGCCGCCGGTGACCAGCGCCAGCATCTGGCCCAGCGACACGAGGATCAGATAGACCGACTGACGCAGCAGGTTCACCAGGTTCTGCACGGTGAGGAACTGGTCGGACAGCGTGGCGAACACCACGCAGGCGATCACCAGCATGAAGGGCAGCACGCCCAGGCGCAGGAAGAGGCTGCGCAGCAGGCCGAGGGCGCGCCCGGCCAGGCCGGGCGTGGGAGCCGCCGGGGCGGCGGTGAGTGAGGGCGAAGTCATGAGGGGTGGTTCTCGCTGGGGCCGAAAAACAGGTTGAGCACGGCGGTTTCCTGGATGGCGTCGCCGTGCAGCTCGCCGGCGATCTCGCCGCGGCACATCACGTACACGCGGTGGCTCAGGTGCAGCACCTCGGGCAGGTCGGACGAGATCACGACCACCGCGGCGCCGCCTTCGCAGAGCTTGCGGATCACCTCGTACAGCGCGCTGCGGGTGCCGACGTCGACGCCGACCGTGGGTTCGTCGAACACGTAGAGCGCGGCGTCGCGCGTCATGCCCTTGCCGAACAGCACCTTCTGCTGGTTGCCGCCCGAGAGCAGGCCCACGGGCCGTTCGAGGTTGCGCGGCGCGAGCTCGACGCGCTCGGCGGCCGTCGTCGAAAGCCGTCGCCCGAGGCGCTTGCGCAGCCAGCCGCCGCGACCGCGCAGCGGTCCGTGCACCAGCGGCAGCGTGATGTTGGCGCGCGACGTGAAACCGAGCACCAGCCCTTCGCCCTTGCGGTCAGGCGGCAGGTAGAACAGGCCCTCGTCGAGCAGCTGGCGCACCGTCGCGCCGGTGCGCGGCCGGCCCTTGAACAGCACGCGGCCTTCGCTCACGGGGTCGAGCCCGTAGATCGCGCGGAACAGCTCCGACTTGCCGCAGCCCACCAATCCGGCCAGCCCGACCACTTCGCCGCGCCGCACCATGAGGCTGGCGTTGCGCACGCCGTTCGGCGAGGCCAGCCCTTCGACC
Organism: Variovorax sp. FW301-JW7; assembly: GCF_058788795.1. NCBI lineage: Bacteria > Pseudomonadati > Pseudomonadota > Betaproteobacteria > Burkholderiales > Comamonadaceae > Variovorax > Variovorax sp. FW301-JW7. The sequence goes on along the minus strand of NZ_JBYTBC010000006.1, from coordinate 77,538 downwards.
TGCAGCACCACCTCGCCGGGGTTGGCGGCGATGCGCGGGTAGATGTTGTCGATGGCGCGCCCGCTCATCAGCTCGATGAGCCGGTCGGCGCTGGTCGCATGCGCGTCCACGGTCGTGACCTTGCACCCGTCGCGCAGCACCGTGATGCGGTCGGCGATCTGCGCGATCTCCTGCATGCGGTGCGAGATGTAGACGATGCCCACGCCGCGCGCCTTCAGCCGCGCCACCAGTTCGAACAGGCGCTGCGTCTCGGTGTCGGTGAGCGAGGCGGTGGGTTCGTCCAGGATCAGCACCGACACCTCGCCGCGCAGGCCCTTGGCGATCTCCACCATCTGCTGCTGCGCGCGCGTGAGGCCCGCCACGGGTGCGTCGACGTCGATCTCGAAGCCCAGGTCGGCCAGCATCGTGCGGGCGCGTTCGCGCACCGCCGCGCGGTCGAGCAGGCCGCCCTGGCACGGCTCCTCGCCCAGGCTCAGGTTCTGCGCCACCGACAGCGTCGGGATCAGCGAGAACTCCTGGAACACCGCGCTGATGCCGTGGCGCCGCGCGTCGTGCACGTTGGCGAACTTCACCGGCGCGCCGTGCATGCGGATCTCGCCCGCGGTCGGCACGTTGGCGCCGGCCAGCAGCGAGATCAGCGTCGACTTGCCGGCGCCGTTCTCGCCGAACAGCACATGCACCTCGCCGGCGCGCAGCTCGAAGTCCATCGCATCGAGCGCGAGCACGCCGGGGTAGCGTTTGCCCAGGCCGAGGGTCTGCAGCAGCACGGGAGCCATGGCCGGCCTACTTGACCTCGAACACCGGCTTGAAGCCGGTCGGCGGCAGGATGTCGGCCTGCTTCACGGTCTTGATGTTGCCGGCGTCGACCACGAAGATCTTCGGGCCGACGTGCTTCACCACGTCCTTGTTCTCCAGCAGGCGCACGGCCTGGTCGACCGCGATGCGGCCCTGGATCACCATCGAGTCGGCCGGCGCGGCCACGATGCGGCCCTTCTGGATGCCTTCGTACACGCCCGGCGTCATGTAGAAAGAGAGCACCTGCACCTTCTTGTCGAGGTTGCGCGCGCGCAGGATGCCGGTGGCAGCCTCGGCGGTCACTGCCGTGCCGGCGACGTAGGCGAGGTCGGGGTTGCCCTGCAGCACGTCTTCGACCAGCTTGGCCTGCGCCTCCTTGCCTGTGTCGCCGTACTTCGGGTCGAGCACCGTCACGGCGCTGCCCTTGATCGCTTCCATGAAGCCCTTGTGCGCGGCCTCGACCCAGCCCGCGCCGGCCGGGCCGGGGAACCAGCCGACCTTCACCGGCGGCGAGCCGGCCGGGTGCTTCTTGGCGAGGTATTCGCCGGTCGATTGGCCCATCGTGTAGAACGACACCAGCGACTTGGCCGACAGGTCGGGCGAGCTGATGCCGTTCACGAGGTCGATCACCGGCACCTTCTTGGCGGCCGTGGCCTTGATGACGTTGTTGAGCCCGTCGCCCGAGATCGCGCCGATGATCACCGCGTTGACGCCGCGCGCCACGCAGTCCTCGATCTGCGAGACCTGCTTGCTCAGGTTGGTGTAGCCGCCCGCGTCGACCACCTGCAGCTTCACGCCCAGGCGGCGCGCTTCCTCGATCACGCCGTAGTCCACGCCGAGCCAGTAGGCGTCCTTCATGTGCGGGAACGACACGCAGATGTCCCACTTTTTCGACGCCTTGGCCAGCGGCGTGTAGTCGATGGGTTTCTTCGTGCCCTCGGCCGAGAAGGCGGGCTCGGTGGCCTCGGCCTTGTAGGGAAACCAGTCGGCAGCCGAGGCCGGGGCGTGCCACGCCAGGGCGGTGGCGAGCGAAGCGGCGATCAATGAAACGCGCAGGGGCGAGCTGTTCATGAAGAACTCCTTGGGTGACAGCGGTGAAGAAAAGGGGGAAGGGAACGCGTCAGGCCGCGAGTGCGGCCCGCAGGCGGTCGAGCCGTCGTCGGCGTTCGGCGCGGGCTTCGAGTGCCTGCGCCATGTCGACCTCGACGAAGCGCGCCTTGTGGTTGGGCTGCATCTGGGCGATGAGGTCCATGTCGGCGCTGATGACGGTGCCGACCATCGCGTAGCCGCCGCCCGACACCGCGTCGCGGTGCAGGATGATCGGCTCGCGCCCGCCCGGCACCTGGATGGAGCCGTACGGGTAGCCCGCATCGACGATGTTCGACGGGTCGTCGCCCGCGCCGAAGGGCGGCGTGCGCTCCTGGAACTTCAGCGGCGTGCCATGCTTGTAGCGGTAGCCGATGCGGTCGGCCTCGGAGCCGACGGTCCAGGTGTCGGCGAAGAAGCTGTGCACCGACACCTCCTGCAGGCGATGGAAGTAGATGCCCGGCAGCACGCGCAGGGCCACTTCCTTCTCGAGCACCGGCAGCAGCGCGGCATCGACCGTGCGGCCTGCGCGGGCGCCGGCAGCGGGCGTGCCCACGGGCAACTTGTCGCCGGCCAGCAGCTTGCGGCCGTTGAAACCGCCGAACGCACCCAGGCCGTAGGTCGAGCGGCTGCCCAGCACCACGGGCACGTCGATGCCGCCGGCCACGGCGATGCACATGCGCGCGCCGAGCTTCATGAAGTCGAAGCTCAGCTTGTCGCCGGCCTGCACCGTGAAGGATTCATTGCGCGGCATCTCGTTGCCGTTGAGCTTGATCTTCGCGTCGGCGCCGGTCACGGCCACCAGCGTGGGTGCGTCGAACTGCAGCTCGGGCCCGAGCAGCGTGCTTTCGATGACGGCCGCGCCTTCGTCGTTGCCCACCAGCAGGTTCGCGAGCACCAGGCTCTGCTGGTCGAGCGCACCCGACAGCGGAATGCCCAGGTGGTAGTAGCCGGGGCGGCCGGCGTCCTGCACGCTGGTCGCGAGGCCGGGCTTGAGCACGTCAATCGCCATGGAGCACCTTCAGCAGTTGTTGGTTGTAGCCATCGGGGTCGGCCAGGAACTCGTTGAGCGAGAACGACACCGGCGCGATGCGCAGCGCGTAGGTGCCGGCCTCGACCTGCGCGACCTGGCGGTCGTACTCGGCGCGGTCGATGGGCTTCCACTTGACGATGTCGCCGGGCTGGAAGAACACCATCAGGTCCTTCAGGTACGACAGCCGCTGGGCCGGGTCGAAGATCGGTGCGGGCGTGACGCCGAACATCTGGTAGCCGCCCGCGCCGCGCACCGAGTAGATGCAGCTGAAGCAGCCGCCGTGGCCCAGCGTGAGCTTGGGCGTGTCGGTGCGCGGGCTCAGGTACTTGGGCACCTGGATCTGGCGCTGGCGCTCGACCATCTGGAACAGGAAGGGCAGGCCGGCCACGAAGCCGACCATCGACACGAACCACGGTGCCGACGAGTGCGCCTCGATGAAGGCCTCGACCGAGGCGTGGCCGTTGATGCGCGCGGCGTACTCGATGTCGGTGCTCGACGGGTCCTGGTGGCGCTCGCGAAAACGCATCAGCGTCTCGTGCGTCCACGGGTCGTTGTAGAGCACCGGGATCTCGACGATGCGCGTCTGCATCTGCAGGTCGGCATCGCCCAGGCCCGCTTCGATCTCCTTCAGCGTGGCGAGCAGCGCGTCGGGCGCGATCGCATCGGGGTCGAAGCGCACGAGGTAGGCGGCGTTGGCCGGACAGATCTCGGTCACGCCGGGCAGCGCGCGGCGGCGCAGCGCGTTGCAGATCGCCATGCCCTTGAAGAAGGCGGGCAGCGACATCTCTTCGCTGATCTCGACGAACAGATGCTCGTCGCCGCCGAAGCTGTAGCGGGCCTGGGCGGGGAGGGTGCTTGCAGAGCTCATGCGGCCACCTTCAACAGAGGAGGCGCGTCGGCGAGTGGATTCGCCGCGAGCCAGGTTTCGAGAAAGCCGGTATGGAACTCGGCCTTGGCGACATCCGCGTCTTCGCACAGCGCGCGGTGCAGCGGGATCGTCGTGTGGATGCCGTCGACTTGCAACTCGTCGAGCGCACGCCGCATGCGGGCCAGGGCACTGGCGCGGTCGGTGTCGTGCACGATGAGCTTGCCGAGCAGCGAGTCGTAGTACGCGGGCACGGTGTAGCCGGGGAACAGGAAGGTGTCGAAGCGCACGCCCGGGCCGCCCGGCACCACGAGCTGCGACACGAGGCCGGGGCTCGGCATGAAGTTCTTCGCCGCGTTCTCGGCGTTGATGCGCACCTCGATGGCCGCGCCGGTCAGGCGGATGTCGTCCTGCTGCAGGCGCAGCGGCTGGCCCAGCGCGATGCGCAGCATCTCCTTCACGAGGTCGACGCCGGTGACCATCTCGGTGATGGGGTGCTCGACCTGGATGCGCGTGTTCATCTCGATGAAGAAGAACTCGCGCGTGTCGTCGTCGTACAGGTATTCGAGCGTGCCCGCGCCGCGGTAGGCCACGGCGCGCGCGAGCCGCAGTGCCGATTCGCACAGCGCGGCACGCGTGGCCTCGCTGATGGCGGCCGAGGGCGCTTCTTCCCAGACCTTCTGGCGGCGCCGCTGCAGCGAGCATTCGCGCTCGAAGCAGTGCACCACGCGCTCGCCGTCGCCCAAAATTTGCACCTCGATGTGGCGCGCCTGGCGGATGAAGCGTTCGAGGTACACCTCGCCGTTGCCGAAAGCGGCCTGCGCTTCGGCGGTGGCGGTGGCGAACTGTTGGCGCAGCTCGGCCTCGTCGTGCGCCACGCGGATGCCGCGCCCGCCGCCGCCGGCCGAGGCCTTGATCATGATCGGGTAGCCGATGTCCTTCGCGACTTCAACGGCGGTGTCGGGGTCGGTCACCACGCCCGCGCTGCCGGGCACGGTGGGCACGCCGGCGCGCAGCGCGGCGGCGCGTGCCGCGGCCTTGTCGCCCATGGTGCGGATCGCGTGCGGCGTGGGGCCCACGAACACCAGGCCCGCGGCCTCGACGCGCTCGGCGAACGCGGCGTTCTCCGAAAGAAAACCGTAGCCCGGGTGCACCGCGCCGGCGCCGCTGTCGGCGGCGGCCTGCAGGATTGCGTCGATGCTCAGGTAGCTCTTGGTGGCGTGCGCCGGGCCGATGCGCACGGCCTTGTCAGCCATGCGCACCGCGAGGCTCTGCGCGTCGGCGTCGCTGTAGACGGCGACGGTCTTCAGCCCTAGCTCTTTCGCGGCGCGGATGATGCGCACCGCGATCTCGCCCCGGTTGGCGACCAGCAGTGTGTCGAATGCGGCGGTCATGGGCGGTTGCCTCAGGCCGTTTCGATGACGGCCAGCAGCTGGCCCGGATCGACCGGCTCGCCGTTCTCGACGGCGAAGCGGGCCAGGCGCCCGGCCGCGTCGGCCGTGACTTCGCTGAACTGCTTCATCACCTCGACCAGGCCGAGCACGTCGCCCACGGCCACGGTGTCGCCTTCGGCCTTGAACGGCGGCGCGTCGGGCGCCGAGCGGCGGTAGAAGGTGCCCGGCAGCGGGCTCAGGACGTCATGGGTAGCGGGCATCGGTGCACTCCTGGAACAAGATCAGAAACAAGAAAGAAAACGCTCAGGCCGCCAGGCCTGCAACTTCGATGCCGTTGTCGGCAAGGGCGCGCCGCGTGGTCTGCACGAGCGCGAGCGCGCCGGGCGTGTCGCTGTGGATGCAGACCGAGTCGAAGCCGATCGCCATGTCTTCTCCTTCGACCGTGCGCACCACGCCCTCGGTGCAGGCACGCAGCACCTTGGCGGCCACGGCTTCGGGGTCGAGCGCGCCGACGCGGCGCGTGAAGACGATGGAGCCGCTCAGGTCGTAGTCGCGGTCGGCGTAGAACTCGCGCACCACCGGCTGGCCCAGCTCGCGCGCCACCTGGAAGGTGACGGACGATTCCATGCAGAACAGGCGCAGCGTGGGTTCGATCTGCTGCAGCGCGGTGACGAGGGCGCGCGACAGCGCCTCGTCGCGCGCCGCATGCATGTAGAGCGCGCCGTGCGGCTTGATGTGCTGCAGCGTCATGCCGGCCAGGCGCGCGAACTCGCGCAGCGCACCGAGCTGGTAGACCATGTCGTTCACCAGCTCGTCGGCCGGCGCTGTGATGTGACGGCGCCCGAAGCCCACGAGGTCGCGAAAGCCCGGGTGTGCGCCGATGCCCACGCCGTGTTCGCGGGCCAGCAGCACCATCCTGCGCATGATGTTCGGGTCGCCGGCATGGAAGCCGGTCGCGATGTTGGCCGAGCTGATCAGCGGCATGAGCTGCTCGTCAACGCCGTCGCCGATGGTCCAGGGGCCGAAGCCTTCGCCCATGTCGGAATTCAGATCGATCCGCGTTGTCTTCGTCACGTCGTCCCGCCTTTGTGTGGTGCGCATCGCCAAGGGGGCGATGCAGGTTGGCGCGAAGGTTAGCCAGCAGTCGAAAGGCCGAAAAGCATTGTTTTCAGGCGGCCCGATATCTGAAAAACAGATGCTGCAAGCCGCCGGATTGGGCGCTACGCTGGAGGGAAGCGATCGCGCGGTATCGGGTTTTCGCCCGAGGCGGGTGGCGCGTATCCGTAAATACCCTAGGAAGACGGCGCCATGTCCCTGACCCTTCGCCAGCTCAAGTACTTCTCGGCGGTGGCCGAGGTGGGGCGCATCTCGCACGCGGCGCTGCAGCTGAACATCTCGCAGTCGGCCGTGACCACCGCCATTCGCGAGCTCGAGGAGCTGATGGGGCAGCAGCTCTTCGAGCGGCACCCGCACGGCGTGGAACTCACCAAGGCCGGGCGCCGCTTTCTCAGCCACGCCTACGCGGTGCTGTCGGCGGCCGACGAAGCGGTGCGCATGCCGCACGAGGGCGAGAACGTCGAGGGCTCGCTCACCATCGCGGCCAGCTACACGGTGCTGGGCTACTTCCTGCCGCACCACCTGCAGCGCTTCGAGCAGCTGCACCCGCAGGTGACGGTGAAGGTGCACGAGGTGGCGCGCGAGGCCATCGAAGAAGGCCTGATCACGCAGCGCTACGACATCGGCGTGGTGCTCACCTCGAACGTGGTGCTGCGCGAGCTGTCGCTCGAAACTTTTTTCGGCTCGCAGCGCCGGCTGTGGGTGCCGGCCAAGCACCCGCTGCTGGACAAGGCCGAGGTGACGCTGGCCGACGTGGCGGCCGAGCCCTACATCATGCTCACCGTCGACGAGGCCGCGGCCACCGCGCTCAAGTACTGGAGCAAGACGCCGCACCAGCCGCAGATCCGGCTGCGCACGAGTTCGGTGGAAGCGGTGCGCAGCACGGTGGCCAACGGGCTGGGCGTGACGGTGCTGTCGGACATGGTCTACCGCCCGTGGTCGCTGGAAGGCAAGCGCATCGAGACCATCAACCTGCGCGACGCGGTGCCCACGATGAACATCGGGCTGGGGTGGAAACAGGGCGTGGAGTTTTCGCCGGCGATGACGGCGTTCCGCAACTATTTCCGGCAGCTGTTTCTCGAGCCGGCATCGGGGCGCACCGGGCGCGGTCGCGGCTGAGGTTGCGGGGGAAACCCTGCCGGCATCGGGCCGGGATGACCCGGCGCAAGGAAAGCACGTCGCGCCAGCGTCACAATAGCCGCTGTCCCGAGCGCGCAATGCGGCATCGGCACCTTGCACCTCCCCGGAGATCGATCCCATGAAAGCAACCTGGAACGGCGTCACCATCGCCGAAAGCGACGACACCGTGCTCGTCGAAGGCAACCACTACTTCCCGATGAGTTCGCTCAACCGCGACGTGGTCACCTTCAGCAACCACAAGACCACCTGCCCGTGGAAGGGCTCGGCGAACTACTACTCGCTGCTGGTCAACGGCGAGCTCCACGCCGACGCCGCCTGGTACTACCCCGACCCGAAGCCCGAAGCCGAGGAAATTCGTGACCGCGTCGCGTTCTGGAAGGACGTGAAGGTCAGCGCCCAGTGAGCACCGCCGCCTTCGCTCCCCCGTTCACGCCGCCGGCCGAACTGGCCGGGGCGCTGCGCGAGCACGGCTACGCGGTGCTCAGCCCGCAGGGCGTGTGCGACTGGCTCGGCGTGCCGCTGGCGCAGCTCGAAGCGCTGCACGCCGACTGGAACGACCTGCCGCCCGACGAGTACCTGAAGGACGGCGGGCGCTACCGCACGCGCCGCCACGCCTGCTTCACGGTCGAGGCCGACGCCACGCTGGCGCAGGTGCCGCACCGCGCGCACTGGCAGCCGGTCGAATACAACGCGCTGCACGGCGGCATGCAGCGCTGGTTCGCGCCGATGCTCGAGGCCACGGTGGCGCAGCCCGTGTGGCAGCGGCTGATGCAGCAGCTCGGCCAGGTCAGCAGCGACATGCGCGGCGCACCGCAGCGCTGGTTCGTGGAAGCGCACCAGTTCCGCATCGACACCGCCGGCGGCATCGGCCGTCCGACGCCCGAAGGCGCGCACCGCGACGGTGTCGATCTGGTGGCGGTGGTGCTGATCGGGCGCCAGGGCATCAAGGGCGGCGAGACGCGCGTGTTCGAGGCCAACGGCCGGCGCGGCGAGCGCTTCACCATGACCGAGCCGTGGACGCTGCTGCTGCTCGACGACGCGCGCGTGATCCACGAATCGACGCCGATCCAGCCGCTGGAAGAGGGCGGCGATGGGTGGCGCGACACGCTCGTGGTCACCTGCCGGTCTGAGGGTTTCCAGGGGGATTGAGATGCCTGCGGGCTTCGCTGGTCGGAGTCCTACAGGGCGGGTTCTGCATAGCGGTTAAATTCGGGGCCCGACCCGGTGCGAACCGGGTCCGTCAGTCTGTCTGTCTGCGAACGCTAAGCGAGGTCCCGCCATGTTCAATCACATCCTGGTCCCCATCGACGGCTCCGAAACTTCCATGCTCGCGGTCAGCAAGGCCAGCGGTCTCGCCCTGGCCTTCGGCAGCCGCATCACGCTGATCCACGTGATCGACAACTACCCCTTCATCGGCGTGGGCGCGGACTATGCGCTCGGCCAGAACGAATACCTCGCGGCGGCCACCGCCAGCGCCAATGCGGCGCTCGCACGCGGCGTGGCCGCCCTGGCGGCCGAAGGCCTGCACAGCGACCAGCGCGTGATCGACGGCCATGTGGTGCACGAAGGCATCGTGGACACCGCCATCGCCATCGCGGCCGACCTGATCGTGATGGGCTCGCACGGGCGCAGCGGCATCGAGAAACTGCTGCTGGGCAGCGTGACGCAGCGCGTGCTGCAGGACGCCACCATGCCGGTGCTCGTCGTCAAGGGCCGCTGAGCACGAAACCCGCCGCACGCTCGAAGTGCAAAGGCTCCCGCGTCGCGGGATGCACGAACCCCAACTCCCTGGCATGCAGCAGCAGGCGCGGCGCGCGTGCCTGCAGCGCGGCATCGCCGTACAACGCGTCGCCCAAAATCGGGTGCCCGATCGACAGCAGGTGAACGCGCAGCTGGTGTGAGCGGCCGGTGAGCGGCTCCAGCAGCACGTGCGTGGCCGCAGGGCCGCCGGGCGGCGACACGCTGCTCAGTGCGCGCCAGCGCGTGAGGCTGGGCTTGCCCGCCGGATCGATCTTCTGCAGCGGCCGGCGCGGCCAGTCGGCCATCAGCGGGGCGTCGATGAGCGACCAGTCATCGCGCTGCGGCATCACGCCGTCCACCACGGCTTCGTAGCGCTTGTGCACCTCGCGGTCGGCGAAGGCCGCGCTCAGGGCGCGCTGCATCTCCAGGCCGCGCGCCATCACCACGAGGCCGCTGGTGCCCATGTCGAGCCGGTGCACGATGAGCGCGTCGGGCCACTGGCGCTGGGCGCGCGCGCTCAGGCAGTCCTGCTTGTCCTCGCCGCGCCCGGGCACGCACAGCAGGCCGGCGGGCTTGTCGAGCACCAGCAGGTGGGCGTCTTCGTGGACGGGGAGCAGGTCGGGCGGCGAAGCGGTCATGGGGACAGCGAGTGTAGAGAGGCTCAGAAAGCCGGAAGAAGGCTGGGCTATCCTCGACCGATATGCCCGGCGCCGCTCCTCCCTTGTCTCCCACGTTCACCGACCTGAGGCGCGAGCGCCCCTTCATGCAGTTGTGGGTGGCGCGCCTCTTCGGCACCGCCGCCTCGCAGATGATGCTCGTGGCCATCGGCTGGCACATGTACGAGCTGACGGGCAGTGCGTGGGACCTGGGGCTGGTCGGGCTCTACCAGTTCGTGCCCGCGCTGCTGCTGGCGCTGCTGGCTGGCCACGTGGTGGACCGGCACCACCGGGGCCGCATCGTGGCGGTGTGCTTCGCGGTGCAAGGCACGGTGGCGCTGGCGCTGCTCTTCGCGGTGCTGCACAGGAACGACACGCGCGGGCTGCTGCTCGGGCTGTCGCTGGTGCTGGGCGCCGTGCGCGCCTTCCAGATGCCGGCGCAGCAGGCGCTCACGCCGCTGCTGGTGCCGCCGCTGCTGCTGTCGCGCGCGATGGCGTTCAGCTCGGCCGGCATGCAGGGCGCGATCATCGGCGGCCCCGCGCTCGGCGGGCTGCTGTTCGTGGCGGGCATGGCGGTGGTCTACGGCGCGAGCGTGCTGTGCTTCGCGGTGGCCTGCATGCTGGTGCTGCGGCTGCGCTACGACCACGCGCCGGCCGCGCGCGAGCCGGTCACCTTGGCCACGGTGTTCGCGGGCGTCAATTTCATCTGGAAGCGCAAGCCGGTGCTGGGCGCGGTGTCGCTCGACCTGTTCGCGGTGCTGCTGGGCGGCGCGGTGGCACTGCTGCCGATCTATGCCAAGGACATCCTGCACACCGGCCCCTGGGGCCTGGGCCTGCTGCGCAGCGCGCCGGCGGTGGGCGCGCTGGTGATGTCGATCGCGCTCACGCGCCGGCCGGTGGAGCGCAACGTGGGGCGCACGCTGCTGCTGGCCGTGGGGGCGTTCGGGCTGTGCATGGTGGTGTTCGGGCTGTCGAAGAGCTTTCTCGTCTCGCTCGTCGCCCTGGCGGTGTCGGGCGGGGCCGACATGGTCAACGTCGTGATCCGCCAGACGCTGGTGCAGCTGGAAACGCCCGACGCCATGCGCGGGCGGGTGAGCGCGGTCAACTCGATCTTCATCGGCGCGAGCAACCAGCTCGGCGAATTCGAATCGGGCGCGACGGCGGCGCTGCTGGGGCCGGTCGGCTCGGTGGTGCTCGGCGGCGTGGGGACGATGCTGGTGGCGCTGACGTGGTTCCGCCTGTTCCCGTCGCTGGCGCAGCGCGACCGGCTGGTGGTGGCGGCGCCGGCGTCGGCGCGGTCCTGATCGTCAGTCGAAGAGGGCGCGGGCCTGCGGCACGTCGAGCGTGAGGTCGCTCTGCGCCTCGGCCACGCACGGAAGAATCCAGCCGTCGATCTTTTCGTCGAAGCTCAGGCCCGGCCATTCGATGAGGTGGCGGCTCTCGCCTGAAAGCCGCCGGCAGATGCAGGTGCGGCAGGTGCCATTGCGGCACGAACTGGGCAGCTCGATGCCGGCCGCCTCCGCCGCATGCAGCAGCGTGACGCCCGCCTCGGCCTCGAATTCGAGGCCCGACGGTTCGAGACGGACCTTCATTGCGCGGGAGGGTCTTGCTGCTGTTGCTGCTGTTCGCGGCGTTGCTCGCGCAGCATGAAGAGGTACAGGCTCTCGACCTTGTCGCGGGCCCAGGGCGTCTTGCGCAGGAACTTGAGGCTGGACCCCACGCTGGGCTCGCTGATGAAGCAGCGGATCGGCACGAGGTGCCCCAGCTGCTCCCAGCCGTAGTAGTCGGCCAGCGCAGTCACGATGGCTTCCAGCGTGAGGCCATGCAGGGGATTGCGCGGCTGCGCCGGCTTGGGGGCGGGCGCGGGGACGTCGGTCACTTGTTCTTGAGCTTGCCGCGCGGAATCACTGCCGTGGTGACAGTGCGCACGGGCTCGATGCCGCCGGTGGGTGCCTTCGGCGGCGAGGTGTCCTTCTTCGGTTTCTTCGCTTCCTTGTTGGTGCGTTGCTGACCCTTGGCCATGTGCTTTCTCCAGTTGATACGTGCGGATGCGGGAGGAGTTTAGCGGTGCGGCGACAATAGCCGGTTCCACACGTTTTTCCGCTTTCATGTCCGATTACGAAGTTCGCCCCGCCACGATGCGCGACGCCAAGGCCGTCGCCGAAGTCCATGCCCTGTCTGCCAAGGCTGCCTACGAAGGCATCCTGTCCGAAGACGACCTGCGCGTGCTGGCCCCCGCCTCGCGCGAGGCCAAGTGGCGCGAGGCCATCGAGTTCAGCGAACCCCAGGTCCATGTGGTGACGCACGGCAGCGAGATCGTCGGTTTCGTGGGCTTCGACCGCTCGCGCGACCCCAAGACGCCGCCCACCACGGGCGAGATCTGGGCCATCTACGTCAAGCCCGAGCACTGGGGCAAGGGCGCCGGCGTGGCCCTGTGGGACGCCGCCCGCGAAGGCCTGGCCGAAGAAGGCTGCACCACGGTCACCATCTGGGTGCCGCTGCGCAACGACCGCGCCATGCGCTTCCACGAACTCGCCGGCTTCAAGCGCGAGATGAAGACCGCCAAGACCACCGCCCTGGGCACGGTGCGCGTCGAAGAGATCCGCCTGAAGCGGGCGGTGGACTGATCCACCCCCGGATGCCGCGTACGGTCTTCACCGGCGCGGCCATCGGCTGCGGATAAGCTCGCCGCTTCTTCCACAGCCCGACTTCGCCCATGGCCACCAGCCTGCTCCTGCTGCTCGACGACATCGCCACCGTGCTCGATGACGTCGCCGTCCTCACCAAGCTTGCTGCCAAGAAGACCGCCGGGGTGCTCGGCGACGACCTCGCGCTGAACGCGCAGCAGGTCACCGGCGTGCGCACCGAGCGCGAGCTGCCGGTGGTGTGGGCCGTGTGCAAGGGCTCCCTCGTCAACAAGGCCATCCTGGTGCCGGCCGCACTGGCCATCGGCACCTGGCTGCCCTGGCTGGTGACGCCGCTGCTCATGGTGGGCGGCGCGTTCCTGTGCTTCGAGGGCGCCGAGAAGCTGGCCCACAAGTTCCTGCACAAGCAGGAGCACGAGGCCGACACCGCGCGCCACCAGCAGGCGGTGGCCGACACCACGGTCGACGTGGTCGCGGTCGAGAAGGACAAGATCAAGGGCGCGGTGCGCACCGACTTCATCCTCTCGGCCGAAATCATCGCCATCACGCTGGGCACCGTGCAGGGCCAGCCGTTCACGACGCAGCTCAGCGTGCTGGTCGGCATTGCGCTGATCATGACGGTGGGCGTCTACGGCCTCGTGGCCGGCATCGTGAAGCTGGACGACGCGGGCCTGTACCTGAGCCAGCGCAGCAGCGCGGCGGCGCGCGCCCTGGGCCGCGGCATCCTGGCGGCGGCGCCCTGGCTCATGAAGGGCCTGTCGGTGGCCGGCACGGCCGCCATGTTCCTCGTGGGCGGCGGCATCCTGGTGCACGGCGTGCCGGCGTTCGGCCATGCGGTCGAAGACTGGGCCAAGGCCACGGGCGGCGTGTTCGGCACGCTGGGCTCGATGGGCGTCAATGCCGTCGTGGGCATCGTGGCCGGCGCCGTTGTGCTGGCCGTGGTGGAACTCGTCGGCAAGCTGCGCGGCAAGAAAGCCGCCGCGCACTGAGTGCTTGAAGCCGGACCTCAGCGGTCCGGCTTGCCGCGCTGGAACAGGCCGACGCCGACCAGCGCCACCCCCAGCGCGAGCGCGAACCAGCCGACGAGGTACGCGCCGGCCACCATGTCGAACCAGCGCGTGCCCTGCAGGAAGCGCGGCCCCAGCAGCACGGCGACGCCGATCAGGAGGCAGAGGATGCCGCGCTCGATGGTGCGCAGCTGTCGTTGGGGGCGTCGGGCCATGGGGGTCTTTGCAAGGGAAAACGGAAGCGGCCATTGTCCCGCGCCGCACGGGGAGGCCGGTGGCCGCCTGAAAACGTCGCGTGCGCGCATCGGTCGGCGCGCAAAAATGCTTCCAAACGTTGCAGAATCGCAGGCCATGCCATACCGCCACCTGCCCACCGGTTCCGCCTTCTTCCTCCCGCTCCGACGCGCCTGCGTGGGCGCCTCGCTGGCCCTGCTGGCCGCCACGGCCGTCGCGCAGCCGCTGCCCGACCCCGCCGGCTTTCCGCTGGACTCGGTCGGCTACCTCAACGAGGAGCTGCCGCGCATGGAAGCGGCCATCGCCGCGAAGGACCGCAGCTTCTTCCTCGGCGCGATGACGCGCATGGTGCAGTTTTCCGAGCGCTGGGGCTTCAAGGCCAAGGCCAACCCCGAACTGGCCGCCTACCCGATGTGCACGGCGGCCGTCATGGACTACGCGGTGGTCGGCATGTGCCGGCTCAACCCCGCCGACGATGGCTGTGAGCCGGGCCTGGTGCCGCGTTTCGATGCGAACGTGAAGCGCTGCCGCGAGCTGGCCGCGCAAAAATAGGCCTCCGGCCTTTCTTCTCTCCTTCATCGAACGAAGTCCCCGCGCCATGGCCGTGCGTGCGGGGCGGAGACACACGCATGGACTACACCCGCTACCAGACCCTCGCCCTCACGCGCCGCGGCGCGAACGGCGCGGTGCTCGACATCCAGATGCGCGCCGCCAACGGCAAGCTGCCCACGGCCGGCCATGACGGCCACCGCGAGCTGGCCGAGATCTGGCGCGACGTGGCGGCCGACGACACGGTGCGCTGCGCCGTGCTGCGCGGCGAGGGCATGGGCTTCTCGGGCGGCGGCGACCTGGGCATGGTGCAGGACATGACCACCGACGACACCGTGCGCCAGCGCGTGTGGAAGGAAGCGCGCGACCTGGTCTACAACCTCATCAACTGCGACAAGCCCATCGTCAGCGCCATGCACGGCCCGGCCGTGGGCGCGGGGCTGGTGGCGGGGCTGCTGGCCGACATTTCCATCGCCACGAAGAACGCGAAGATCGTCGACGGCCACACGCGCCTGGGCGTGGCGGCGGGCGACCATGCGGCCATCGTGTGGCCGCTCTTGTGCGGCATGGCCAAGGCCAAGTACCACCTGCTGCTGTGCGAGCCGGTGAGCGGCGAGGAGGCCGAGCGCATCGGCCTGGTGTCGCTGGCGGTGGACGAGGCCGACCTGCTGCCGCGCGCCTACGAGATCGCCGACCGCCTGGCGGCCGGCAGCCAGAGCGCGATCCGCTTCACCAAGTACGCGCTGAACAACTGGCTGCGCCAGGCCGGGCCGACCTTCGACGCCTCGCTGGCGCTGGAGTTCATGGGCTTTGCGGGCGCCGACGTGCGCGAGGGCGTGGCCTCGCTGCGCGAGAAGCGCGCGCCGAACTTCGGCTGAGCCGAAGTCCGCCGGCTCAGGCCTTGCTCAGCCCCTGCAAGGTCTGCAGCAGCACGACGCGGGTCTGCCCCAGCACCATGCCCTTCCACTCGTCGTTGTCGCAGTAGAACGCGTCGCGCAGGCGGCGGCGGATCTCGCGCTTCTGCGATTCGGGCGCCTCGGGGTGGCGGCGCAGCCAGGTGTCGGCGCGCAGGCGGTCGAGCACTTCCAGGTCGGGCAGCGTGCCGAATTCGAGGCCCATGGGCGCGACGCGCGCGTTCGGGCATTCGTCGTAGGCGGTCGAGATCACCGGGCCCGACACGTCGGCCGAGGCCGAGTCGCCCGCGAAGGGCGCGAACACGTCGGCGCCCCACCAGGCATGGGCCAGCGCGAGGTCTTCGGGCGTGTTGCGGCCCGGGTAGATCTTTTCGCCGTGGCCGTAGGGGCCCAGGCCCGTGTGCACGTCGATCCAGCCCAGGTGCGTGGCCGAGGCCGCGTAGCCGCGCAGGATCGCGCGGATGGTGCGGTTGCTCCACGACGGCGCGGTGCCGCCGTAGAAGAGGCCGTCGGGCGAGGTGTACTGCCCGCGCGTGACGGCCGCGCGGAAGGCAGTCATGCCGTGCGTGGCGATGTAGCTCGCCACGGCCGCGTCGTCGGCCGGCGTCGGCGGCCAGCTGGCGGGCAGCACCAGCGGCTCCACGTCGGCGTACTCGGCGTTCACCGGCAGCGGTGCGCTGAAGTCGATGTGGTTGCGGTTCAGGTCGATGTTGTCTTCGTTGGTGCGGTGCAGGTGCGAGAACCCATGCGGGTTCACCGCATGCACCAGCAGCAGCGCGACGCCCGCGCGTTCGAGGCGCGCGAGCAGGTCGGCGTCGTTCAGCGTGGCGACCTGCGCGCCCGAGCCGCAGAAGCCCTCGGGGCCGTGCGTGCCCGAGGTGACGAGCAGCACCTTCCTGGCGTCGGCCGCGCCGATCAGCGCGACGTCGGTGGCGAGTTCTTCGCCGAGCGCGCCGCGGTGCGTGGGGTGCACGAACGACTCGATGGTGGCGCCGCGCGCCGCTGCGGCCTCGAGGAACTTGGCGCGGGCTTCGACGTACGTGCCCGAGAAATGGCGGGTGGCGGCGGTGGCAGGCTGGGACATGGCGGGAAGATTCCTGTGCATGAAGGCGGGAAGGAGGAAGACGGTATCAGGCCGGCGCGTGGGCGTTGGCGGCGTCAATGTCGCGGCCGGTGTGGTCGCGCAACCAAAGGAGCCCGAGCAGCGACACCAGCGTCATCGCCACCAGGTACCAGGCCGGCGCGAGCTTGCTGCCGGTGGCGTTGACCAGCCAGGTGCTGACGAAGGGCGCGAAGCCGCCGAACAGCGCCACGCCCACGCTGTACACCAGCGACATGCCGCTGGCGCGCACGCGCTTGGGAAACATCTCCGGCAGCATCGTGATGCCCGGTACCGTCTGCACCACCAGGCCGATGCTCAGCACGCCGAGCACGGTGAACAGCACCACGGGCGTGGGCGAGGCGTTGAGCCACAGGAAGCCCGGATAGATCAGGATCGCCATCACGATGCGGCTCCAGAGGATGAGCGGCTTGCGGCCCACGATGTCCGACCACTTGCCCACGAAGGGCGCGAGCGCGAACGACAGCAGGCCCGTGAGCGCTGCGCCGAACAGCGCCACCGAGGGCGTGAGGCCCAGCTCGCGCACCGCGTACGTCGGCATGTAGAAGGTGACCACGTAGGCCGCCGTGGTGCCGCCCACCAGCGCGAGGATGGCGGCCAGCACCGTCCTGCCGTGCTGCGTGCAGACGATCTTCAGGCTGCTCTCGCGCGGCGCCTTGGCGTCTTCCGGCGTGATGTGCAGCGACTCCTCGAGGTGGCGGCGGATGTACATGCCCACCGGCGCGATCAGCATGCCGAGCACGAAGGGCACGCGCCAGCCCCAGCTCTGCATCGCCTCGGGCGTGAGCGAGAAGGTGAGCGCGCCCACCACCACGGCGCCGAGCATCACGCCCAGGCCCTGGCTCGCGAACTGCCAGCTCGCCATGTAGCCGCGGTTGGCGGGCGTGGCGTGCTCCACCAGCAGCGTGGTGGATGCGCCCACCTCGCCGCCGGCCGAGAAGCCCTGGATCAGGCGCGCCAGCACGATCACGATCGGCGCCGCGACGCCGATGCTCGCGTAGGTCGGCGTGAAGGCGATCAGCGCGCAGCCCAGCGCCATCAGGAAGATCGTGAGCGTCATGGCCTTCTTGCGGCCCGCGCGGTCGGCGTACGCGCCGATCACGATGCCGCCCAGCGGCCGCATGATGAAACCGACGCCGAAGCTCGCCACCGTCAGCAGCAGCTGGCCGTAGGAACTGAAGGTGGGGAAGAACAGCTTGCCGATCACCAGCGCGAGAAAGCCGTAGACCGTGAAGTCGAAGAATTCCAGTCCGTTGCCGATGGTGGTGGCCACGATGGTCTGGCGCCGGCGGGCCGGCGAGGAAGGCGAGGGCTGGGAAGCGAGGGTGTTCATGTGTCTCCTGTGTGTATCGGGGGCGCAGGCCGTGTGGGCCCGAACCGCGGCGGATGCTAGAGACTCGCCGCTGTCATGAAAAGACAATAATTGGGCGTCAACGATAACTTTTGGTTGTCACTCCAAAGATGAAACCCAATCAGTTGCATGCCTTCGTGGCCGTGGTCGAGCAGCTCAGCATCCGCGCTGCCGCGCGCGTGCTCGGCATTTCGCAGCCGGCCGTGACCAAGATCGTGCGCGAGCTGGAGCGCGAGGTCGGCGCCCCGCTGGTGGAACGCAGTGTGAAAGGCGTGCGGCTCACGCAGTTCGGCCTGGCCTTCGCGCCGCGCGCGCGGCTGCTGCTGGCCGACATGGAACGCGCCCGCGACGAGATCGCGCAGATCCGCGACGGCGCCACCGGCTCCGTCTCGCTGGCCGTGAGCGCCTCGTTCGCGCTCACCGTGCTGCCCGCCGCCTTCAAGGACTTCCACACGCGCCTGCCGGCGGTCGACGTGCAGTTCAGCGAGGCCGTGCTGCCGTGGATGCTCGCGCGGCTGCGCGACGGGTACCTCGACTTCGCGGTGGCCCACATCGTGCCCGGCACGCTCGATCCGCAGTTCGAGGCGCTGGAGCTGTTTCCGGTGCAGCTGGTGGTCGGCCTGCGCGAGCGCCATCCGCTGCGCAACGCGCGCTCGCTGAACGACCTTTATGCCGCCGAATGGGTCCTGCCGGGCGACGACCACGGCGGAACCAACGCCGTGGCGCCGCTGTTCACCCCGCTCGGGTTGCCACCGCCCACGCGCGTGCTGCAGGGCCACTCGGTCACCGTGGCGCTCGCACTGGTGGGCCACATGGATTTGATCGGCCTTTTTGTCGAGCCGCTGGCCGGGCTCAGCTTCAAGCGCCACGGCATCCGGCGCGTCGACGTGCGCGAGACGCTGCCGATGCTGAACGTGTGCGTGGTGCGCCGGCGCGGGCAGCCGTCGACGCCGGCGGCGCAGCACTTCATCGAGTGCATCCAGCGGGCGTCGGCGGCGGCGATGAAGGGGTAGCGGAGGCGGGGCGGCTCAAAGCCCGAACAGCAGCACCACAAGGGCAACGGTGGCGCCGAGGACCACGTAGCCGATGCCGGCCAGCAGCAGCGCGAAGCCGACGAGATAGATCACGCGCCGCCCCCAGTTCGGCGCGCTCGGCACGCAGCGCCAATAGACCAGCGCAGCCGCGAGGATCAGCACGCCCTCGATTGCGTGGGCGATGACGCGCGTGGCTCCGGCAGAGTGAAAGATCGACCGGT
The DNA here is from genome assembly GCF_058788795.1 of Variovorax sp. FW301-JW7. Taxonomy (NCBI): domain Bacteria; kingdom Pseudomonadati; phylum Pseudomonadota; class Betaproteobacteria; order Burkholderiales; family Comamonadaceae; genus Variovorax; species Variovorax sp. FW301-JW7. The sequence continues at coordinate 58,638 of NZ_JBYTBC010000006.1, read as the reverse complement.
CCAGCCACAGGCCGAGGACTCCCGCGAGCGGGATCAAGGCGGCCCAGGCGAGCACGCCGAGCGCGAGCCGCCCCGCCGCCTTCATCGGATGGCCTCGCCCTTGAAGAAGTGAAGAGGCATCGGGCTTTCCCAGCCGGGCGCCTGATAGCCGGACACCCCGAGATCGGGGACCGAGCCCATCACGCTGCGCAGCAGCGCGGCGAGGTACGAACTGCTGTTGTATTCGCCGGGGTTCATCCGGTCGCCTCGCAGGCGTGCGGGGAAGCTGTAGGGAGACACGTAGCTCGAAAAATCCGTGGCGCGCCTCATCAGTGTGCGCGCGAACGCCTCGGGGCTCATGCCACCGGGCGGCCCAATGGAATCTTGACGACGACGTCGGTGGGCAGCGTGTTGGCATAGACGTTGGTTCCGATCCGCAACACGTTGTGCAACCCCGCTTCGCCCATCGTCGGTTGACCATCGATCACCGTGAGGCCCGAATAGGCGTCATCGATGACCAGCGAGATGTGCAGGCTCGGATAGGGGTTCCCTACAAGCCCGACAGGACCGGCCGCCACCCGGCCGTACAGCGTGAACGACGGCGCCGAGTGCTGCGCACGCCCCACCGAGTTTTCATTGGTGTTCATGACTTTCCTCCCTGATTGGCGTTTCGAAATGGAACGCTCTGGAGGCGATGCTAGGGGCGCGAGCGCCAAAACACTGTTGTCAAATGAGGCTTCCGCTCATCCGGGAGCCCTGCCGCTTCCGCGCACCGGAAGTGCCACCGGGCCAAGTCTCCATGGCCCCAGCTCAGCGCCTGAACGTCACCAGCATCGCGATGAGCAGTTGGACGCCGAAGGTCACGACGGCGCTGGCGACCACCAGCAGCACCACGAAGCCGACGAAGTAGGCCACGCGGCGGCCCCAGTGCGGCACGCTCGGCACGCCATACCAGTAGAGCAGTGCGGCCGTGCCGATGTTGAATGCCACGGTCACATACAGGATGACGGACGAGGCTTCGGGGGCGTCAAAGACCACCGCGCCCAGCCACAAGCAGAGAAGTCCCAGCAACGGGACCACGGTGACCCAGGCGAGCACGCCGAGCGCCAGGCGTCCGGCCGTCTTCATCGCAGGGCCTCCCGCCTGGTCGATGTTTCACTGGCAGTCATGAATTCCTCCTTGATGGCGTTTCGACATGGAACGCTCTGGCGCTCGATCCTATCGGCGAGTGCCATGAAACTGTTGTCAAATGAGAATTCCTCTCATTCATAATCCCTCCCGCTTCCGCACGCCGGAAGCGTCACCAGAAGAACACCCAAGGGATTTGAATGAAGAGAGTTTGTGTGGGCCTCGCGCTCGCCGCCGTACAGGCAGCGCAGGCGCAATCCGTGGCTGCCGCCGAAACGGGCGAACTGAGCACCGTCAACGTCGAGGCGTCGCGCGCCAACGGCTTCCTGGCCGAGACGGTCGAGGCGGGCACGTTCCGGGGCGCGTCCGTGATGGACGTGCCGGCCACGGTCAACACCGTGACGCGCGAGGTGATCGAGCTGCAGGGCGCCACGGGCGTGTACGACGTGCTGCGCAACACGGCCGGCGTGACGCGCCAGCAGAACGGCGGCGACACCTTCGACCAGCTCGTCATCCGCGGCATCGCCGTGGAGAACCGCACCAACTACCGCCTCAACGGTGCGCTCGCGATCCCCAACGTGTCCGAGATCCCGATGGAGAACAAGGAGCGCGTCGAGGTGCTCAAGGGCGCGTCGGCGCTGTACTACGGCTTCACCACGCCGGCCGGGGTGATCAACTTCGTCACCAAGCGCGCGGGGCGCACGCCCGTGACCTTGCTCGGGATGAGCGTCGACAACCAGGGCGGGTTGCAGGGCCAGGTCGACATCGGTCGCCAGTTCGGCGAGAACGACCAGTTCGGGCTGCGGCTGAACGCGGCGGGCGGCCAGTTGGGCTCGACGATCGACGGCGTGGACGGCAAGCGCAGCTTCGTCTCGGCCGCGCTCGATTGGCGCGTGAACCGGCGGCTCACGCTGAAGGCCGACATCGAGCACTACCGCAAGCGCATCACCGAGCAGGCCGGCATCGCGCGGCTCGCGGCCGTCAACGGCGTCATCGCGCTGCCGGCGCTGCCCGATCCGCACAAGCTGATCGCACCGCCCTGGGCCGTGTTCGAGGCCGAGGTCACCAACACGCAGCTGCGCGCCGACTACGCCTTGAGCGACAACTGGGCCCTCAGCGTGGAAGCCGGCCATTCCGAGGCCGAGCGTGACCGGCGCCTGGCGCAGTTCGGCACCTACAACGTGCGCACCGGCCTGGGCCGCCTCACGGGCAACGTGCAGCATCTGGAGCAGCGTTCGGACCTGCTGCGCGCCGAGCTCTTCGGCACCTTCGCCACCGGCGCGCTGCAGCATGAACTGACGCTCGGCGCGGCACGCAGCGACAAGACGCAGGCGCCCGTGTTCCAGCGCAACTACGGCGGTGCGACCACGCTGCAGAACCTGTACAGCCCCGTGCCCATCGGCGCGCTGGCGCTGAGCGCGATGCCGTCGCGGCCCACTTCGGGCGCGCAGGACAGCGAGGAGCTGGGCCTGTACGCGCTCGACCGCATCACCTTCTCGCCGCAGTGGCAGCTGGTGGCCGGCCTGCGCCACACGCGCTACCAGAGCTGGCAGGGCGCGAGCGCCACGCTGCCGGCCCTGGACTACAGCGTGCGCAAGACCACGCCGCTGGCGGCGCTGAGCTACAAGTTCACGCCCGAGCTCATGGCCTACGTGTCGTACTCGCAGGGCGTGGAAGAGGGCGAGGTGGCGCCGGCCGGCACCACCAACCAGAACACGCGCATGCCGCCGGGCGTGAGCCGGCAGAAGGAGGTCGGCCTGCGCTGGCTGACCGGCGGCGGCACGCTGCTGTCGGGCGCGCTGTTCGACATCGAACGGCCCGGCGCCTACACGGACAGCGCGAACACCTTCGTGGCCAGCGGGCGCCAGCGCTACCGTGGGCTCGAGGTGTCGGCGCAGGGGCGGCTCACGCCCGCGCTGGCGTGGCAGCTCTCGGGCCAGTGGCTCGATGCGGAGTTCCGCCGCATCAACGCGCAGTACGACGGCAAGCGGCCCGAGAACACGGCGCGCACCACGGCGAGCGCCTTTGTCTCGTACGACATCGCGGCGGTGCCGGGGCTGTCGGTCAACGGCGGTGCGTATTTCACGGGGCGCCGTCCCGTCGACGACCTGAACCAGGGCTTCATCGGCGGCACCACCGTCTTCGGCCTGGGCGCGCGCTACGTGGCGCAGCTCATGGGCAGGCGCACCACGTTCCAGCTGAACGTCGACAACGTGGGCGACAAGCGCTACTGGTCGGCGGCCGGAACGCGGCTGGCGGTCGGCACGCCGCGTACGATCAAGGCCCTGGTCAAGATCGATCTCTGAACCCGCGCGCCCCGCCTTGGCGGGGCTTCCTGTTTCTCGTTTTCTTCTGTTTTTCATGGCTTTGCTGCGACGCGTCTGGTTCCAGATCCATTGGTTCATCGGCATCACGGCGGGCAGCGTGCTGGTCGTCATCGGCCTGAGCGGGGCGACGCTGTCGTTCCGCGCCGAGATCACCGACCTGCTGAACCCGATCCCCGCGGCCTCGGCCGCACCGCAGGCGCCGCCCGCGCTGCTCGAGCGCCTGCAGGCGGATTCGCCGGGGCGCCGCATCGCGACGCTCACCGTGTTCGCCGAGCCCGGGCGCCCCGCGCGCGTCGGCTTCGCGCCGCCGCCCGGCCAGCGGCGCGGCGAGACGCGCTTCGCCGATCCCGCCACCGGCGCGCTGCTGCCCGATCCGGTGGGCGAGCACTTCTTCGAGTTCGTCGAGGAGCTGCACCGCTGGCTGCTGCTGCCGCGCGACGACGGCAAGCCCATCACCGGCTCGCTGGCCGGTCTGTTGCTGCTGCTCGCGCTCTCGGGCCTGTACCTGCGCTGGCCGCGCCGGCCCTTTGCGTGGCGCCAGTGGCTGCGCATCGACTTCGCGCTGCGCGGTCGCGCCTTCCTGTGGAACCTGCACGCGGTGGTCGGCACCGTCGCGCTGCTGGCCTACGTGGTGTCGACCACCACCGGCATGTACTGGGCCTTCGACGGCTTGCGCAAGGCGGTCGACGGCGCGGTCGGCGAAGGCCGCGTGGTGCGCACCGAACGCGCGCCGGCCGATGCCCCAGTGACGCTCGACCTGGCGCGCGTCTGGCAGGCCTTCGTCGACACCACGGGGGGCGACTGGGCCCTGGTCACGCTGCGGCTGCCCGCGCGCAACGGGGCGCAGGTCGAGGCCAACTACCTGCGCACGCACCCCGAGCACGAGCGCGCGCGCAACCGCCTGTACCTGCACGCCGCGACCGGCGAGACGCTGCGCCACGAACGCTATGCCGACAAGCCGCTCGCGGGCCGCCTCGTGAACAGCATCTACCCGCTGCACATGGGCACCTACTGGGGCCTGCCGGGGCGCATCGTGATGATGCTCACGAGCCTGGGGCTCGCGCTGTTCGCGATCAGCGGCTGGATGATGTACCTCGGCCGCCGCCGCACCGCGAAGGCCGTGCGCGCCGAGCGTGCGCGGCTCGATGCGGCCGCCGTGCCCACCACAGCGGGCGACGCGGGCCAGGTGTTGGTCGCCTTCGCGAGCCAGACCGGCCATGCCGAGCGCCTCGCGCTGCAGACGGCCAGCGCATTGCAGGCGGCCGGTGTCGCGGCGGTGGTGCGGCCTGTGTCGGCACTGAGCGCCGATGCGCTGCTGCATTTCCGCCAGGTGCTGTGGGTCGCGAGCAGCTTCGGCGAGGGCGAGCCACCCGACAGCGCGCGCGCCTTTGCCCGTGCGTTCGCGCGGCAGGGCGGCCCGGGTTTGCGCCATCTGCGCTACGGACTGCTCGCGCTCGGCGACCGCCACTACGCGACCTTCTGCGGCTACGGCCGCAAGCTCGACCACGACCTGCACAACCAGGGCGCGCAGCCGCTGTTCCCCATGATCGAGGTGGACGGCGAAGACCCGGCAGCGCTCGCGCGTTGGCACGATGCGCTGCGCGAGACCTTCGGGGTGCGCGATGCCGCGTGGCCTGTGTCGACCGCGCCGGCTTTCGAAGCCTGGCGGCTCGACGGCCGGCGCCTGCTCAATGCGGGCAGCCAGGGCGATCCGTTGTTCGAGATCGAGCTGCGGCGCGTCAGTGGCGGCGCGATGGACTGGACGCCCGGCGCACTGGTCGAGATCGTGCCGCGCCAGATGCACGACGACGGCGCCCCGGCGCCCGCGCCGCGCAGCTACTCGGTCGCGTCGATTCCTTCTGATGGCGCCGTCCAGCTGCTGGTGCGGCAGGCACGGCACGACAACGGCCTGGGCGTGGCCTCGGGCTGGCTCACGGTCGGCGCGCCGATGGGCACGGAACTCGCGCTGCGCCTTGTCGCCAACCCGGGCTTCGCACTGCCCGACGACGCACGGCCCTGCATCTTCATCGGCAACGGCTCGGGCTTTGCGGGCCTGCGCGCGCTGCTGCGCGAGCGTGCGCGCCGCGGGCATGGCCGCAACTGGCTGGTGTTCGGCGAGCGGCAGGCGGCGCACGACGGCTTCGGCGCGAACGAGGTCGCGGCATGGCAGGCCGGTGGTCTGGTCGCGCGCGCCGACTTCGTCTACTCGCGCGACCAGGCGCAGCGCGTGTACGTGCAGGACCGCCTGCGCGAGGCTGGCGAGGTGCTGAAGCAGTGGGTGGACGAAGAGGGCGCGATCGTCTTCGTCTGCGGCAGCCTCGAAGGCATGGCGCCGGGCGTGGATGCGGCGCTCACCGAGGTGCTGGGCGAGAGCGGCATGGACGCGCTCATCGCCGAAGGGCGCTACCGCCGCGACGTGTACTGATCAGCCGGGCGGAAAGTCCACGCCCGGTTCGCCCGCCTGCCAGGGCGCGTGCTTGGCCATGACGCGCGCGAACATCTCCGACGCGGTCCAGCCCGCGAGCCAGGCCTGCAGGCGCGGCCAGGGCTGCGCGTCGAACCAGGCCATATCGACCATAGCGAACTGCCGAACGAAGGGCATCAGTGCCGCATCGGCCAGCGTGGCGTGCGCGCCGGCCAGTTGCGCCGACATCGTGAGCCGGTCTTCGAGCCCTTGCAGGAAGCGCGCGCCCTCGTCGCGCGCCGAGCCTTCCGATGCGGGGTAGCGCGCCGGGTACTTGTAGCGGTCGAGCAGCGGTTTGAAGCCGTTGTCGCAGTCCGCCACCAGCGCGAGCAGGTCGTCGAGCGTGCCGCGCTCCGGCGTCAGCCAGCGCAGCGGATCGTGGCGGCGCAGCGCCCACAGCATCACGTCCAGGCTTTGCTCCAGCACCGCCGCGCCGCCGTCGAGCACCAGCACGGGGACAGTGCCCTTGGGCGAGGCCGCGAGCATCTCGGCGGGCTTGCGCTTCAGCTCGACCTCGCGCAGTTCGCAGCGCTGCCCGCTCGCCACCAGCGCGAGCCGGGCCCGCATCGCATAGGGGCAGCGGCGGAACGAATAGAGCACGGGGAGGGCGGAATCGGGCATGCGAACAAGAGATGAACAGCGGGAGCCGGCCGATTGTCGAGCCATCGGGCCGGGTCGCGCGGCGGCGGGTTTTTCCTCACAATCGACCGCCATGGGCGAACGTCTTTTCCTCCGGCTCCACGACGACCCGCTGCACGGGCCGGAGTCGGGCGTGCCCGACGGCACGTTGCAGGTGCTGCCGATCGCGCCGGCCCTGCGGTCGCATGTGTCGCACCAGCTGATGTACCGAGAGACCTTCGCGCCCGGCCACGAGGTGCGCGAGCGCGTGCTGCCCGACGGCGCGATCCGGCTGGTCTTCAACTTCGGCGACGCGCCCTCGGCCGACGACGCGCCGGGGCAGGCGGTCGAAGCCATCGGCGCCTTCGCCGCGCCGGCCGTGGTGCGGATGCGCGACACGGTGGAAGGCCTGTCGGTGGCGCTGCGCCCCGGCGCGGCGGCGGCGCTGCTGGGCGTGCCCGCCGGCGAGATCGCGGGCCGCGCGGTGCACCTCGACGAACTCTGGGGCGGCGAGGGCACCACGTTGCTCGCGCGCATGGCCGAAGCGCGCGGCGATGTCGCACGCGCGCAGCTGCTGCAGCAGGCCCTGATGAAGCGCCTGCAGAAAGCCGGCGACGGCACGCCGCCGGCCGCCGCGATGCATGCCGCACGGCTCATCGCCGCCGCCGACGGGCGTCAGGCGCTGCGCGAGGTGGCGCAGGCCGTCGGCGTGGGCGAGCGCCGGCTGCAACAGCTCTTTCATGCGCACGTCGGGCTGTCGCCGCGCGCCTGGGGCCGGCTCGCGCGGCTGCATGCCTGCCTGCGCGCGCTGCGCCTGCACAGCGCGCCGGCCTGGGCCGACATGGCGCTGGACCACGGGTTCTACGACCAGTCGCACCTCGTCAACGAGTTCCGCGCCCTGTGCGGCGTGACGCCCACCGAGTTCCTCGGGCGCCGGGTTTCGGTTTCTTCCAAGACGGCGCGCTGAGGCCGGCCTATCGTGGCCGCTTGTCCTGCCCAAGGACCCTCACCGAACGAAGGAGCAACGACACATGACAGCAGCCCCCTCCACCCCTGACGCCGCGCACCGCCCGCTGGCGGGCCGCGTGGCTGTGGTCACCGGCGCCAGCCGCGGCGCGGGCCGCGGCATCGCGCAGGAACTGGGCGCGGCCGGCGCCACCGTGTACGTGACCGGGCGCAGCACCCGCGCGCGGCCGGCCGACAGCTACGGCCAGCTGCTCGCCCTGTCCGAGCTGGCGGCCTTGCCCGGCACCATCGACGACACCGCCGACGAGGTCACGCAACTGGGCGGGCGCGGCATTGCCGTGGCCTGCGACCACACGAAGGAAGACGAGGTGGCGGCGCTGTTTGCGCGCGTCGAGCGCGAGCAGGGCCGGCTCGACCTGCTCGTGAACAACGCCTGGGGCGGCCACGAAACCTTCACGGGGGTGTTCGAAGCGCCGTTCTGGGAGCACCCGCTGGCCAACTGGGATTCGATGTTCGATCGCGGCGTGCGCAACCACCTCGTGGCCAGCCGCTGCGCCGCGCCGGGCATGGTGCGCCGCAAGCAGGGCCTGATCGTCACCACCACCTTCTGGGACCGCGGCCACTACCTGCGCGGCAACCTGTTCTACGACCTCGCCAAGGCCTCGATGACGCGGCTGGCCTTCGGCATCGCGCAGGAACTGCAGCCGCACGGCGTGGCCTCGGTGGCGGTGTCGCCGGGCTGGATGCGCACCGAGTTCGTGCTCGCGGGCCACAAGACCGACGAGGCGCACTGGCAGGAGCGACCCGCGCTGGCGCGCACCGAATCGCCGCGCTACCTGGGCCGCGCCGTGGCCGCGCTGGCGGCGGATGCGCAGGTGCTCGACAAGACCGGCCAGGTGCTGCGCGTGGCCGACCTGGCGCGCGCCTACGGCTTCACCGACATCGACGGGCGGCAGGTCGAGGCGTTCGAGATGTAGTGTCAGCCGAGTGCGCGCACGTCGATGCGAAAGCGCAGCTCGGGCGCACCGCCGAGCCCGGGCTCGGTGATGAACTCCTCGACCAGCACGCCGCCGTTGGCGCGGATCACGCGCTGCGAGGCGAGGTTGTCGGGGCTGGTCGTGATCTCGACGTGGTCCAGGCCGATGGCGCGCGCATCGGGCAGCAGCGCGCGCAGCGCGGCGGTGGCATAGCCCCGGCCGCTTTTCCACGGCACCACGCCGTAGCCGATGTGGCCCAGGCAGTAAGACGGCAGGGCGTTGGTGCCCGGCTGCCAGCGCAGCTGGATGCTGCCGCAGAACTCGCCGTCCCACAGCCAGCGCCGGTAGCCCGGCAGCCGTGGCACGGTGCCGCCGGTGGGCAGCGCGACGGGCGGGCCCTTGGCCTCGCGGTCGACGAGGCCGGCGAGAAAGCCTTCGGGGTCGCTGCGGATCAGCGCCAGCTCTTCGCGACCGGCTTCGGCCCGCAGGTTGTTGGGCGACCAGCCGCGCTCCAGTGCGGCGATGTAGCCGGGCAGGTGCTCGGGCGAGGGCCAGACGAGCTGCAGTGCGGAAAGGGACATGGGAGACGGTCCTTGTTTTTTGATCAGTACGAGCGCAGGGCGATGCCCCAGCGTCCCTCGGCCTGCACGACGATCCAGAGGTTGGTGTGCGTGCTGAGCACCGCGCCGGCCGCATCGCGCCGCGTGTAGTGCACGACGAAGTGCACCTTGTCCTGGCTCACGAGCACGGGTTCCTTTTTCTCGTACTGCGTGGAGGCCCAGCCGCCGGCCTTGAGCGTGTCGAAGAAATCGGCGGGGTGCCGGCCGGGCGCGGGCCAGTCGAGCCGCTGCGCACCGGAGAGCATCGTGTGCGGAAAGTGCAGCTCGGCGTCCATGCCGCGCGTGTCCGAGGCGTTGAACGCGGCCGTGAAGCGGTCGAGGCAGGCCGACGCGGCGGCGACGGCGGCCGCGTGCGGCGCGTCGGAGGGCGGCGGGGCGACGAAGGCGGAGAAGTCGGTCATGCGCTGGATGGTAGGCGAGTGCGCGCCTGTCGGCTGCGCTCGCATGAAATGCAACTGAGTTGCGTCAATCCATATAATGCAATTCTGTTGCAACTATGGAGCCTGCCCTCATGGCCGATCGCCTTCCCGTCACCGTGCTGTCCGGCTTCCTGGGCGCCGGCAAGACCACGCTGCTCAACCACATCCTGCACAACCGCGAGGGCCGCCGCGTGGCGGTGATCGTCAACGACATGAGCGAGGTCAACATCGACGCCGCGCTGGTGCGCGAAGGCGGCGCCGCGCTGTCGCGCACCGACGAGAAGCTGGTCGAGATGAGCAACGGCTGCATCTGCTGCACGCTGCGCGAAGACCTGCTGATCGAGGTGAAGCGGCTCGCCAAGGAAGGGCGCTTCGACCAGCTCGTGATCGAGTCGACCGGCATCTCCGAGCCGCTGCCCGTGGCCGAGACCTTCACCTTCGCGGGCGAGGACGGCCAGAGCCTGGCCGACGTGGCGCGGCTGGACACCATGGTCACGGTGGTCGATGCCTTCAACTTCCTGCGCGACTACGGCTCGCCCGACAGCCTGGGCCAGCGCGGCCAGTCGCTGGGCGACGAAGACACGCGCACCGTGGTCGACCTGCTGATCGAGCAGATCGAGTTCTGCGACGTGCTCGTGGTCAACAAGACCGACCTCGTGACGGCCGAAGAACGCGAGCGGCTGATGGCCATCTTGCGCAGCCTCAACCCGCGTGCGCGCATCGAAGAATCGGAGTTCGGCCGCGTCGCGCTCGACCGCGTGCTCGACACGGGCCTGTTCGATTTCGAGCAGGCCGAGCAGGCGCCCGGCTGGCTGGCCGAGCTGCGCGGCGAGCACGTGCCCGAGAGCGAGGCTTACGGCATCCGCAGCTTCGTCTACCGCTCGCGCCTGCCGTTCCATCCGCAGCGCTTCTGGGACCTGGTGCAGGGCGAGTGGGAGGGGGTGGTGCGCTCCAAGGGCTTCTTCTGGCTCGCGAGCCGCCCGACCCGCGCGGGTGCGTGGTCTCAGGCCGGCGGCGCCTGCCGCTACGGCGTGGCGGGCCTGTGGTGGGCGGCCGTGCCGCGCGAACACTGGCCGACCGACCCCGACGGGCTCGAACTCATCCGCAAGAACTGGGACGACGCCACCGGCGATGCGCGCCAGGAGCTGGTGCTGATCGGCATCGGCATGGACGAAGCCGCGCTGCGCGCACGGCTCGATGCCTGCCTGCTCACGCCCAACGAGATGCGCTTCGGCCCGTCGTGGTGGCAGAACCTGCCCGATCCGTTTCCGTCGTGGAACGTGTGAGCGCGCGGGCGGTTCAGTCGCTGGCGCTGCCGGGCTGCATCGCCTGTTGCACCAGCCGGGCCATGGCCGACGCGTTCTCGCTGCCGATGGCGGCCAGCCCCTGCACCGTGCCTTGACGGTCCTGCAGGGCTTCGTCCTGGCTGGCCTTGAGCTTGCCTTCGAGGCGGTCGATGGGGATCTCGATGCCCACCACGGCGCGCGCCAGCTTGCGGATGAAGGTCTCGGGCGCGTCCGTGGTCTGCCAGGGCACGGGCTGGCCGGCCTCGTTCGCCGCGGTCAGCCGCGCGAGCAGGTCGAGCAACCAGGCTTCGTCGTCGATGGCGCGCGCGATGCCGTGCGCATGAGCGACGGCGTAGTTCCAGGTCGGCACCACCTGGCCGTGCTCGGCCTTGCCGGGGTACCAGCCGGGCGTGATGTAGGCCTGCGGCCCCTGGAACATCACGACCGAAGGGGCCGGGGCATCGAGCTGGCGCCACACGGGATTGGCACGCGACACGTGGCCGAGCAGCGTGCCGAACGGGCCGCGCGAGCGGTCGAGCAGAAAGGGCAGGTGGTTGGCGACCAGCCCGTCGGCGCCCGGCACGACCCAGGCGCCCAGCGGATGCGCGTCGATCAGCGCGTGGCTCGCGCCGAGGTCGGGCTGGCGGTGGTGCCGGGAGACGTACACGTGCAGCGCGATGAAACTATCGGGCACAGTCGCCGCACATGCCGTGCAGCGTGAGCGCCGTGTGCCGCGTGTCGATGCCCTGCTTGCGCAGCGCCTTGCCGAGCCGGCCCATCACCTTGGGCAGTTCGGGGTCGGAGGGCAGGGCCAGCACCTTGTGGCACTGGTCGCATTCGAAGGTGTTGCCCGAGGCGGTGTCGACGTGCCGCGCGAAGCGGTTGACCCGGTCGGCGCCCACGCGGCGGTCGCACAGGCCGGCCTCGACCAGCCGGTCGAGCACGCGGTAGAGCGTGACCCGGTCGGGCGGCTCGCCCGTGGCGGCGGTGTAGGCGGCGGCCACTTCCTCGTGGGTCAGCGGCTGCGAGCCGTGTTCGAGCAGCTCGAGCACGGTCTGGGCGGCGCGCGTCACGCGCAGCCCGCTGCCGCGCAGCAGCGCCTCGCTGTCGAAGGTGGGGCGGGACGACGAGCTTTTCAGGGGCGGGGTGGGGGTCTTCATGCGAAACGCCATTGTGTTGCATCCGGCGCCCCCTTGCGACGGCAAGGACAGCCGGGGGCCCGGATGTTGCGAGGTGCAAGTCAGCCAACCGGCCGTTTCGCCGCGGCCCGGCTCGCCCGAATGCGCTAAGGTCTGGGCATTCGCACTCCTGAATACCTTTGTCGACCATGTCCCGTCCTCCCATCGAAATCGAAACCGCCCCGAACCCCACCGCCACGGTGATCCTGATGCACGGCCTGGGTGCCGACGGCAACGACTTCGTGCCGATTGCCGGCGAACTCGACCTGTCGGCCGTGGGCCCGGTGCGCTTCGTGTTCCCCAACGCGCCGGTGATTCCGGTCACGCTGAACAGCGGCTACCAGATGCCGGCGTGGTTCGACATTGCCGGGCCCGATTTCAATGTGCAGGAAGACGCCGCGGGCCTGCGCCGCTCGCAGGCCACCATCGAGGCCGTGATCGCGAATGAAAAGGCCCGCGGCATTGCCGCCAGCCGCATCGTGGTGGCCGGTTTTTCGCAGGGCTGCGCCATGGCGCTGCTGACCGGCCTGCGCCACACCGAGCGCCTGGCCGGCATCGTCGGCCTGTCGGGCTGGCTGCCGCTGGCGGCCAGCACCGCGGCCGAGCGCCATGCCGCCAACCACGACACGCCGGTGTTCCTCGGCCACGGCCGGCAAGACCCGATGGTGCCCCTGGCACGCGCCACGCAATCGCGCGACGCGCTCGCCGCCCTGGGCTACACCGTCGAATGGCACGAGTACGCGATGGCGCATTCGGTCTGCATGGAAGAAGTGGCCGACCTGAACGATTTCCTGCTGCGCGTGCTGCGCTGAAGCACAGGCCGCTGCGGCAACCCACGAGACATACACAGAAGGAGACAGCCCATGATCCTGGTCATCGGACACGCGCTGGCAAAGGCCGACACCCTGCAGGCGATGCTGGCCATCAGCGTGGAACACGTGCTGCGCTCGCGCGCCGAGCCCGGCTGCATCTCGCACGACGTCACGACCGACGTGCAAGACCCGCTGCAGCTCACCTTCGTGGAGCGCTGGAGCGACATGGCGGCGCTGCAGGCGCACTTTCGCGTCGATGCGTCGCGCGCTTTCGGCAAGGCGCTCGCGGCCATGGCCGACGGCGTGCCGTCGATCCATGTCTACCAGTCGGAAGAGATCGACCTGTCGGCGGGCCGCGCCAAGGCCTGAATTCCAAGGGCACTTCGGTGCCAGAACGCGCGTGGTGCGTGCGAGGGAAGCTATGAAAATGGTAGCAAAAAACAGCATAGCCGGATGCGGGATTCCCTGCTTCAGCAGTGCCTGTCCGCCCGTGCTACCTTCCAGCCCCACAGAAGATTGATGGGTCATAAGAACATGAGCAACAGATTGCAGGAGAGGCTGGGTGCACTCCCGGCCGCGCGATTGAAGGGAATGCGTCGCGGCATCGAGAAGGAAAGCCTGCGCGCGCTGCCCGACGGCAAGCTGGCCCTCACGCCGCATCCGCTGGCGCTGGGCTCGGCGCTCACGCATCCGCACATCACGACCGACTTCAGCGAGTCGCAGCTCGAACTCATCACGGGCGTGCACGCGGGCGTGGAGTCGGCGCTCGAAGAGCTCACGCGGGTGCACCAGTTCACCTACCGCGTGCTCGACCAGCTCGGCGACGAGCGCCTGTGGGTGTCGAGCATGCCCTGCGGCCTGCCGACCGACGAGACCATTCCGATCGGCCGCTACGGCTCGTCGAACGTGGGCCGCGCCAAGAGCGTGTACCGCATGGGCCTGAGCCACCGCTATGGCCGCCGCATGCAGACCATCTCGGGCATCCACTACAACTGGTCGTTGCCGGAGGTGTCGAGCGAAGAGTATTTCGCGCTCATCCGCAACTTCCGCCGCCAGGCCTTCCTGCTGCTGTACCTGTTCGGCGCCTCGCCGGCCCTGTGTTCGAGCTTTGTCGCGGGCCGCCCGCACGAGCTGCAGCCGCTGGGCGACGGCAGCATGTACATGCCGCACGGCACCTCGCTGCGCATGGGCCGCCTGGGCTACCAGAGCGAGGCGCAGGCCTCGCTGGCCGTGAGCTACAACAGCCTGGAGGGCTACGGCGCCTCGCTGCAGGACGCGCTCACGCGCCCGTGGCCGGCCTACGAGGCCATCGGCATCCGCAACCTGGGCGGCGACTACAACCAGCTGGGCACCAGCCTGCTGCAGATCGAGAACGAGTTCTACGGCACCATCCGCCCCAAGCGCGTCATCCACTCCGGCGAGCGCCCGCTGCATGCGCTGCGCGAGCGCGGCGTGGAGTACGTCGAGGTGCGCCTGATGGACCTCGACCCCTTCGAGACCGTCGGCATCAATGCGCAGACCATGCGCTTCATCGACGTGTTCCTGCTGCACTGCCTGCTGAACGACAGCCCCGACGACACGCCGCAGGAAATCGCCGACCTGGCGCAGAACCAGCACCTCACGGCCGCGCGCGGTCGCGAGCCGGGCCTGAAGCTGCGCCGCGACGGGCGCGAGGTCGGGCTCACCGACTGGGGCCTGGAGCTGGTCGAGCAGTGCCTGCCGATTGCCGCCGCGCTCGACGCGGCGCAGGGCGGCACGCAGCACGTCGACGCGGTGCGCGCCGCCAAGGCCGGCCTCGAGAACCCCGACAGCCTGCCGTCGGCCCGCGTGCTCGCGGCCATCGAGCAGCAGCACGGCAACTCCTTCGTCGGCTTCGTGCGCGCCCAGTCGGAGCAGACCCGCGCCGCGCTGCTCGCGCTGCCGTTCTCGGCCGCGCAGCAGGCCGGGTTCGAGCAGATGACGGCCGAGTCGATCCAGGCGCAAAAGCGCATCGAGGCGGCCGACACCATGCCCTTCGAGATCTACCGCGAGCAGTACGTCTCGCCGGCGCGCCTGGGCATGGCCCCCGGCCGTCTGCCGGTCGCAGCCTGAAGCGCCGCCAGGGGCGGGCGGCGCACACCGACAGCGCCGCTGGCCGATGGCCTACAGCCATTGGCCTGTCCGGCTCACCGTGGCCCTGCGGCCAGCCCGGAAGATGGCGCCATGCGCTGCCAAGTTCCGGACCCGAGACTCCCACCATGACGCTCCACGCCTACCTGGTCGAGGACAGTCCGGTGATCCGCGAGAACCTGGTCGACTTTCTCGAGGACGTGGCCGATGCGCACGTGATCGCCTCGGCCAGCACCGCCGACGAAGCGCTCGACTGGCTGCGCGATCACAAGAGCGATTGGGACCTGGCCATCGTCGACCTGTTCCTGCAGCGCGGCAACGGCCTGGCCGTGCTGAACGCCTGCCGCCAGCGCTCGCCGCACCAGAAGGTGGTGGTGCTCAGCAACTACGCCACCGCCGCCATGCGCCTGCGCTCGCAGCAACTGGGGGCTGACGCCTTCTTCGACAAATCGGCCGAGCTCGACCAGCTGGTCGCGTACTGCGCGACCGTCCAGCCGTCGCATGGGTGACTCCCGCGAGGGGCGCCCGAGGGCAAACGGGGCGGGGAACTGAGGTAAAACGCCGGGTTGCCGCCCGTCGGCACCCCCTTTCCCAACCCCCTACAGACAGCGAGCAGAGACCCATGAGCAACAGCACCTCCATCGACTTCAAGGGCCGCGTGGCCATCGTGACCGGCGCGGGCGGCGGCCTGGGCCGCCAGCATGCGCTGGCACTGGCGGCGCGCGGCGCCAAGGTGGTGGTCAACGACCTGGGCGGCGCGCGCGACGGCTCCGGCGGCTCGGTCAGCGCCGCGCAGGCGGTGGTCGACGAGATCAAGGCGGCCGGCGGCGAAGCCATTGCCAACGGCGCCTCGGTGACCGACTTCGAGGCCGTGCAGGCCATGGTCAAGCAGGCGGTCGACGCCTGGGGCCGCGTCGACATCCTGGTGAACAACGCCGGCATCCTGCGCGACAAGAGCTTCGCCAAGATGGAGCTGGACGATTTCAAGCTCGTGGTCGACGTGCACCTGATGGGCGCCGTGAACTGCACCAAGGCCGTCTGGGCGCTCATGAACGAGCAGAAGTACGGCCGCATCGTGATGACCACCTCGTCGTCGGGCCTGTACGGCAACTTCGGCCAGAGCAACTACGGCGCCGCCAAGCTGGCGCTGGTGGGCCTGATGCAGACGCTGAGCATCGAAGGTGCCAAGAACGACATCCGCGTGAACTGCCTGGCGCCCACCGCCGCCACGCGCATGACGGAAGACCTGTTCCCCAAGGACATGCTCGAGGCCTTCCGCCCCGAGGCCGTGGTGCCCGCGATGCTGGTGCTGGCCGCGCAGGACGCGCCCAACCGCACCATCCTCTGTGCCGGCGCCGGCACCTTCGAGGCCGCCCACATCACGCTGACGCTGGGCGCCTGGCTGGGCATTGCCGCCGACACGCCCGAGCAGTTGGCCGCGCGCCTGTCGGAAGTGACCGCGCGCGAAGGCGAGGCCGTGCCGCAAAGCGGCGCTGCCCAGGGCGCGAACGAAGTCGCCAAGGGCCAGGCGAACGCCGGCCGGGGCTGAACTTTCGTCACTCGGTGCATGGCGCTTGACTTCGAGCGCACTCGAGCATTTCCAATGAATTCACCGGATGTCCGGTGTCTTCATTCATCCAAGGAAATCACGCCATGCACACGATCGACAACAAGGCCCTGGTCCAGCGCATCCACGCGGAGCTGGACAAGGGCAACGGCCAGGCCTTCATCGACAGCCTGGCCGACGACGCCAGCTGGACGCTGGAAGGCAGCACGCCCTGGTCGCGCACCTACCAGGGCAAGCAGGCGATCCGCGAAGAGCTGATCAAGCCGCTGTTCGGGCAATTCGCCGGGCCCTATGTGAGCAAGACCGAATGCATCATTGCGGAAGGCGACCGCGTGGTGGTGCTGTTCAGCGGCGACGTGCCCACCAAGGCCGGCAAGCGCTACAACAACCGCTATTGCTACGTCTACCGACTCGAAGGAGGCCAGGTGAAAACATTGACCGAGTACTTCGACACCGCGCTGGTCGAGCGGGCGCTCGACGCGCCGACCGCCCATGCCGGCTGACGCCAGCACTGCCACGCCGTCGTTCCACATCGGCGAGCTGGCCGCGCGCACCGGTCGCACGGTGCACGCCATCCGCTGGTACGAATCGCAGGGCCTCGTGCCCGGCGTGGCGCGCGATGCGGGCGGGCGGCGCGTGTACGGCGAGCTGCATGTGGGCTGGCTCGACCTGATGGACCGGCTGCGCCGCACCGGCATGTCGATTGCCGAGATGCGCGACTACACGGCGCTCGCATTGCAGGGCAAGGCCACGCTGCGCCAGCGGCGCGACCTGCTCGAGGCGCACCGCGCGCGCGTGCACCAGACCATTGCCGACTGGCAGCAGGCGCTGTCGCTGGTCGATCGCAAGATCGATTTCTACGACGCCTGGATGGCCGACGGGCGGCGCCCGCCGCTCATTCCGGTGGAAACGCCGCAGCGCCTGCCCGCGCCGAAGCGCAAGCCGGCGCGCTGAGCTTCGACTCGACTACTCGGCGACGAAGCCCTCGCCGTCGCGGCGGATCGAATCGCGGGCGCGGTGGTTGTTCAGGCGGCCCAGCGTGTTGTCGAGCAGGCGCTTGAGCTTGTCGGCCGCGCCGCGGAAGGCCTCGTCGAGACTGGTGGCATGCTGTGTCACCGCGAGCGGCTGGTGGTGCGCCAGGCGTGCTTCCATCACGCAGCACTTGTCGCCGCCGCCGGCCTTGTCGTGGTTCTCGTCGCTCAGGTGCACCTCGACGCGCGTCACATCTTCGACGAAACGGCTCAGGTGCTGCTTGATCTCGGTGTCTGCCCAGCGCTCCAGCGTGTCCTTGTTGGTGATGCCATTGCTCGTGTTGACCTGGATCTGCATTGCGTATGTCCCTGCTGGATGGTGAACGAGCCTTCACTGTGCACCCGAAAGAGTGCCCCTGCGCGTAGGTGTGTTGCCCCTCTTTTCCGGGGGCATGGCAGCGCGCTCAGCTCTGGATGTAACTGGTCAGCTGCGTGATGGTCTGCTCGTGCTCGGAAATGATGTCGTCCATCAGGTCTTGAATCGAGATCATGCCGACCACCTTGTCGCCGTCGACCACGGGCAGGTGGCGGAACTTGCGCTGGCTCATGAGCGCCATGCAGGCGTGGGTCTGGGTCTGCGGGGTGACGGTCATCACGTCGGGCGTCATGATCTCGGAGACCTTCACCTCCTTGGAGTTCTTGCCCTGCAGCGCCACCTTGCGGGTGTAGTCGCGCTCGGACAGAAAGCCCACGAGCTTTTCGCCGTCCATCACCATGAGCGCGCCCACCTCGAAATGCGCCAGCGTGGCCAGCGCGTCGAACACGCTGGTGTCGGGCGAGGTGCGCCAGGCGGCGGAATCGTGGCGCTTGAGCAGTTCGGAGACGGGTTTCATCGCAGGCACTCCATTCAGGGGTTTCGATCCGGCCGACGCACGTGGCGGCGCCGTGCTTCGGACAAATCATAGGGGCGGAATCGCCCCGTGCGATGCAAAACCCTCCGGGGTGTTGCGCGTGTCATGCCGCGCACACGAACCCCGGTGTCCTCAGAGGGTGTTCAGGGGGCCGTGGCGAGCACGCGGCTCAGCGCCACGGCGTTGCCCGCGACGTCCTTCACGAGGCCTTGCGCGTCGAAGTTCACCTGGAACTCCGACCAGCTGTCGCGCCAGTAGCGCCACACCGATGCGTCCAGGCTCGGGTTCTCGCTGGCCACCGGGTAGCCGATCGCCATGAGCACCTGTTCGCGCGTCATGCCGGGCATCACCTTGCCCGCGACGATGGCCGCGCCCACCGCGGGCGGGAAGCTCGCGATCTTGCGCTTCGGGTCTTCGGTGACCACGTAGCGCTTGGCGAAGTCGATCAGCGTGATGTTGCGGCTGTAGTCGTTCTTGATGCGCTGGGGCTTGCCCGCGAGATCGACGTTGAAGAAGCGGAAGTCGTAGGCCGTGATGCGCGCAGGCGTGCCCACGGCGACGATGCTCGTGCCCTGCTCGTCGTAGTTGATGTCGCTGATCGAGTCGCCGTACGTGCGCATGTTGCAGCACAGGAAGCCGTCGGTCAGCGGGCCGGGCGGCGGCGACGGGCGCTGGGCATGCACCGCGGTGGCGGACAGGATGGTGGTGGCCGCGAGCAGGGCGGCGGCGGCAAGGCGCTGGACCATGAAAAGGATCTCCCTCGGTGTGACTTTTTGAAACGGCTGCAGGCGCAGCGCGCGGATTCTAGGGGTGATCTGGCGGCCAACAAGCCAGTGAATACGCCAGTTGGTGCTATCAAAAGCGCAGCATCGAGGAATCGGTCCGTTTCCCGGTTCACAATGCGCACCCGGCCTGCGAGGCCGGTCCCCTTCCAGACAGCGCGAAAGAAAGAGCATCCATCGATGGCGATCCAGTGGTTCCCCGGTCACATGTATTCGACCCAGAAGGCCATCACCGAACGGGTGAAGGACATCGACGTGGTGATCGAGCTGCTCGACGCGCGCCTGCCCGGCTCCAGCGCCAACCCGATGCTGGCCGAGCTCACGGCCGGGCGGCCCACGCTGAAGGTGCTCAACAAGCAGGACCTGGCCGACCCCGCGCGCACCGAGGCCTGGCTGGCACATTACAACGCGCTGCCCGACACCCGCGCCATCGCGCTCGATGCCAGCCTGACCATGCCCGCGCAGCGCATCGTGCGCGCCTGCCACGAGCTGTCGCCCAACCGCGGCGGCATGGCCAAGCCGATGCGCGTGCTGATCTGCGGCATTCCCAACGTGGGCAAGTCGACCCTCATCAACACGCTCACCGGCGGGCGCAAGGCCAAGACCGGCGACGAGGCCGGCATCACCAAGCTCGAGCAGCGCATCACGCTGGCCGACGACTTCTACCTGTGGGACACGCCCGGCATGCTGTGGCCGCGCATCATCGTGCCCAAGAGCGGCTACAACCTCGCGGCCAGCGGCGCGGTGGGGCGCAATGCGTTCGATGAAGAAGAAGTGGCGCTGGAGCTGCTCGACTACCTCAAGGCGAACTACGCCGACGGTCTTGTCGCGCGCTTCAAGCTCACGGAACTCGACACCGCCACCCTGGCCGGCATGAAGGACGAGGACGTGCTCGACACCATCGGCCGCAAGCGCGGCGCGCTGCTGGGCAAGGGCAAGGTCAACCTGCAGAAGGCCGCCGAGATCGTGATGCACGAGTTCCGCGCCGGCAACCTGGGGCGCATCACGCTCGAGACGCCCGAAGAGTTCGCGCAGTGGCTGGCCGCCGGCCAGCGCGCCGATGCCGAACGGGCCGCGAAGAAGGCGGCGCGTGGCAAGAAGGGCAAGCAGAAGCCTGAAGCCGCGCCCGCGGACGGCAGTCGCACGGCGGACGAGTGAAGGTCTTGCGCGCGGCACGCTGAACGCCGCGCGGGCCGCCCCTATCATCGAGACATGCAACGTCTCACGCGCCAGCGCAACGCCGTTTTCTCTGCCTTCAGCGACGCCGGTCGCGTGCTGACCGCCCCCCAAATCCTCGAACACGCACGGGCCATCGTGCCCGAGATCAGCCTGTCGACGGTATACCGCCAGGTCTCGCTGCTGCTGGCCGATGGTGAGATCGCCAAGGTCGAACTGCCGGGCGAGCCCGCGCGCTATGAAGTGGCCTGCAAGGCTGATCCGCACGACCACCATTCGCACGGCGCCGGTGGCGACGCGGGGCATCACCACCATCACTACTTTCATTGCTCGCACTGCGGGCAGGTGTTCCTGCTGCACGCCTGCCCGGGGCCGATGCACGACCTGGCGCCCAAGGGCTTCCAGGTGACGCACCACGAGGTCACGCTGCATGGCCTGTGCGCGGCCTGCGTCGACGCCGACGCGAAGGCGCCGAAGGCGCCGAAGGCGCACCCGCCGCACTGACGACGGCAGAGCCCCGGAGTGCGGGGAATGGTTAACAAAGTTATTGAGAATGAATTCGCAATAACGTATATTCGCGTGTCCGAACGAACTCCCCGGCCACGCACATGCAAGTCCTGTCCTCGCTCAAGGAAGCCAAGAAGCGTCACCGCGATTGCCAGGTGGTGACGCGGCGCGGCCGCACCTACGTCATCTGCAAGTCCAACCCGCGCTTCAAGGCGCGGCAAGGCGGCGCGAAAAACAAGAACAAGCGCTGAGCATTCGGCGGCTCTGCCGCCGTCGCCTTCATTCCCACTCGACGACCGCATCGGCGTGCCTACGCCGGGGCGTGCCTGCGCGCGTCTTTCCTTTCTTCCTTCCATCGGAACCCCTCCGCCATGCTCCGAGCCTCCGGCCTCACCAAACGCTACGGCGCGCACACCGCGCTCGATCGCCTCGACCTCGACATCCGCGGCGGCGACATCTACTGCCTGTTGGGTGCCAACGGCGCGGGCAAGACGACGACCATCAACCTGTTCCTGAACTTCATCGCGCCGACCGACGGCACGGTGCAGATCAACGGCACCGACGTCACGCGCCACCCGGTCGCGACCAAGCAGGACGTGGCGTACATCCCTGAGCAGGTCACGCTCTACGGCACGCTCTCGGGCCTGGAAAACCTGCGCTTCTTCGCCGGCCTGGCGCTGGGCCACGAGCTGCCACGCGAACGCCTGCTCGCGCTGATGACCGAGGTGGGGCTCGACCACGCCGCCGCCGACAAGCGCGTCAGCATGTATTCGAAGGGCATGCGCCAGAAGGTGTGGATCGCGGTGGCGCTGGCCAAAGAGGCCAAGGCGCTGCTGCTCGACGAGCCCACCTCGGGGCTCGACCCGCATGCCGCGGCCGAGTTCTCCGACCTGCTGCGCCGCGCGGCCGACCGCGGCGTGGCCGTGCTCACCACCACGCACGACCTGTTCCACGCGCAGCAGACCGCCACGCGCGTCGGGATCATGAAGCGCGGTCGGCTGGTCGAAAGCCTCGACGGCGCGCAGATCGGGCAGACCGACCTGCAGTCCCTCTACCTGCAACACATGAGGGCCTGACCCGATGACGATGCGCTGGATCGCCCGACGCGAATTCACCGAACGCCTGCGCGATGGCCGCCTGTACTGGGCCGGCGGGCTCGTGGCCGTGCTGCTCTTCACCGCGCTGGCCGTCGGCTGGGCGCACCAGCGCGGCGCGCATGCCGAGCAGGTGGCCGCGCAGGCCATGGACTACCGCGACTGGCTGCACCAGGACAAGCGCCATCCGCACGACGCCGCGCACCAGGGCATGCATGCCTTCAAGCCCGAGCCGCCGCTGTCGATGGTCGATGCGGGCATCAACCCCTACATCGGCAGCACCGTGTGGCTGCAGGCGCACCGCCAGAGCGAGGTCAAGTTCAATGCCGCGCAGGACGCGACCGGCCTGCAGCGCTTCGGCAACCTGTCGGTGGGCTGGATCCTGCAGGTGCTCGGCCCGCTGCTGGTGATCGTGCTGGGCTTCAACGCCTTCGCGGGCGAGCGCGAGCAGGGCATCCTGCGCCAGACGCTGAGCCTGGGCGTGGCGCCGCTGCGGCTGCTGGCCGGCAAGGCGCTCGCGCTGTCGGCGCTGCTCGCGGTGCTGCTGGTGCCGGCGGCCCTCGTGGCGGCCGTGGCCGTGGCGGTGGGCGCGGAGCCGGGCGGGCGCGTCGATGCGCTGCTGCGGCTGGGCGCGTGGTCGCTGGGCTACGCGGTCTACCTCGGCATCTTCGTGTGCCTGGTGCTGGGCGTGTCGGCGCTGTCGTCCACCTCGCGCATGGCGATCACCGTGCTGCTCGCGCTGTGGATCGGGCAGGCCGTGATGGCGCCGCGCGTGCTCTCCGAACTCTCGCGCACGTGGTTCCCGAGCCCGACGCGGCTCGAGTTCAACAAAGCGCTGGGCGCGGAACTCAAGGCCGTGTCGAACCAGGTCTGGCAGCAGAACTTCGGCACCACCGAGCGCTGGGGGCGTGATGTGCCGCTGAGCAAGTGGGGCATTGCGCTGCGCCTGGACGACCAGGCCTCGTACCCCGTGTACGACCGCCATTACGGCCGCCTGTGGGACACCTGGGAACAGCAGCAGAAAGTGCAGGAGTGGAGCGGCCTGCTGCTGCCGCTGCTTGCGGTGCGCAGCTTCTCGATGGGCATGGCGGGCACCGACTTCTCGCACCACCGCCGCTTCACCACGGCCGCCGAGCTGCACCGCCGCAATATCCAGGACCTGATGAGCAAGGACCTCGTGGCGCATGCCGATCCGCTCGGCGACCGCCACTTCTCCTACCAGGCCACGCCCGAGCTCTGGGCCACCGTGCCGCCCTTCGACTACCACCCGCCGGGGGCCGGGTGGGCGCTGCGGCACCAGGCGCGCAGCTTCCTCGTGCTGTGCGCCGGCCTGCTGCTCGCGGCGGCGTTCGCGGCCTTCGCCACCTTGCGCCAGCGCGCGCTCTGAGAGGGGATGCCACCCATGTCCTCCCTCCATCCTCCCCAAGGCCGCCGCCTGCTGGCCGTGATGCGCCAGGAAGTGCGCCTGATGCTTGCCGAGCGCGGCCTCTGGGTCGTCGGCGCGTTGTTCCTTTTGCTCGTGGCCTATGCGCTGGGCAACGGCCTGCTGCAGACCGCCCAGCGCGACCGCGCGCAGGCGGCCGTGGCGCAGGCCGATCGCGACACCCGCACCGCGCAGCGCACGCTGCTCGAAGCCATCCTGGCCGGCACCGCGCAGCCCACGCCCTTCGAGAACCCGGCCGACCCTTCGCGCATGGCGAGCGGCTACGGCGGCCAGCACGTGCTGCTGCCGACCGCGCCGCTGGGCCCGGTGGCGCTGGGGCAAAGCGACCTGTTCCCGAGCCAGTACCAGGTCACGAACCAGAGCCGCGTCGTGTTCATGAACCCGAGCGACATCGAGAACCCGTGGCACCTGCTGAGCGGGCATTTCGACCTGGCCTTTGTCATCGTCTACCTGCTGCCGCTGCTCATCTTCGCGCTCAGCTACAACCTGCTGTCGGCCGAGCGCGAGAACGGCACTTTGCGCCTGCTGTTGTCGCAACCGCTGCGCTTGCGCACGCTGCTCGCGGGCAAGCTCACGGTGCGCGCCGCCGTGCTGCTGGGGCCGGCGGTGCTGCTGCCGGTGGCGGTGCTGTGGATTGCGCGCCATGCGGGGCTCACCGCCGGCGGCGCGGGCAGCGCCACGCTGTGGTGGGCGCTGCTCGTGGGCGCCTACGCGCTGTTCTGGTTCGCGCTGGTGGTGGCGGTGAACGCCTTCGGTGCTTCGTCGGCGACGAACGCGATGGTGCTCGTCATCGCCTGGGTGCTGCTGGTGCTCGTGGCGCCGGTGCTGCTGAACCTGGCCGTCACGCAGGCCGCGCCCGCGCCGTCGCGCACCGAGCTGGCCACGCGCCAGCGCGTGGTCACGGCCGAGGCGATGAAGCGCTACCAGGACCTGCTGGGCACCGAGTACCAGCACGTGGGGCAGGGCGCCATCCTCGTGCCGCGCGACGGCAAGATCGAGATCGCCGGCCGCTCGCTGGCCAACTACCGCATCCAGCGCGAGGTCGACGAAGCGATCCGCCCCGCGCTCGCTCGCTTCGATGCGCAGCAGGCGCAACAGCAGGCGCTGGTGGGCCGCTTCGGCGCCGTGTCGCCGGCGGCCGTGGCCTACGAAGGCATGACCGCGCTGGCCGGCAACGGCGCACGCCGCCATGCGCGCTTCGACGCCCAGACCGTGGCGCACCACGAAGCCTGGAAGGCCTTCTTCTTCCCGCGCATCGATGCGCGCGATGCGCTCGCCCCGGCCGACTTCGACCACATGCCCACCTTCGCCTGGCGCGAGGAGCCCGCCGACCTCGTGCGCGGGCAGGCCGCGCTCGCCGTGCTGCAACTGCTGGTGCCGAGCCTGCTGCTGTTCGGCCTCGCGGCCTGGCGGCTTCGGCGCTTCTCGGTGGCTTGACGCTTTCTTCATTTCTTCTACGCACCATGACCCCGTTCACCCGCACCACCGTCGCGCTGGCCGCCTTCACCGCCTTGCAGGTCGCCTCTGCACAAGACAGCAGCAACAACAACGCCGAACTCGGCACCGTCACCATCGAAGGCAGCCGTGATGCGAACAGCCTGCACCTCGATGATTCGAGCGGCACGGCTTCGCGCCTGGGCCTGTCGGTGCGCGAGACGCCGGCCTCGGTCGAGATCCTGTCGCAGGACGCGATCCAGCAGCGCGGCGCGCGCACCTTCAGCGAGGCGTTGCGCGGCATGGCGGGCCTGTCGGGCGGCGGCCCGCCCTCGTCGCCGACCACGCTGTCGCTGCGCGGCTTCACCAGCCTCATGTACCTGTACGACGGCGTGCGCAGCTCGGGCGCGGGCGTCACCAACCGCGTGCAGGACACCTGGAACTACGAACGCATCGAAGTGCTCAAGGGCCCGGCCTCTGTGCTCGACGGCGAGGGCGCCATCGGCGGCATCGTCAACTTCGTGACCAAGCGGCCCGACCGCAGCAACCCGCACAAGGAAGCGCTGCTTTCGTATGGCAGTTATGGCTCCACGCGCGCGGCCTTCGGCTTCGGCGGCGCACTCGGCGAGGCCAGCGCCTACCGGCTCGACTACAGCCGCAACGACACGAAGGTGGGCACCATCGACCGCAACGGCGAGCGCATCGACCACTTCACGAGCGGCCTGCTGGTGGACCTGGGCGGCTCGGTGAAGCTCGACCTGTCGTTCGATTACCTGCGCGACGACAACGACGCCTACTGGGGCACGCCGCTCGTGCCGCGCAGCTTCGCCACGCAGCCGACGAACGTGGTCAGCACGCCCGACGGCCGCGTGATCGACCGGCGCATGGCGCGCACCAACTACAACGTGCGCGACGACGAGAATTCGTCGGAGACCTACTGGCTGCGCGCGCGCCTCACGGGGCAACTGGACGGCGGTTGGTCGTGGCGCAACGAGTTCTCGGCCAACCAGTCCAAGCGCATGTTCCGCAACTCCGAGAGTGCCACCTTCGTTCCGCAGGCCAGCATCGCGCGCGACCAGACGCTCATCACGCACGACCAGGACTTCTGGCTCGACCGCTTCGACGCCACACACAAGGGAAAGATCGCCGGCCTGGACAACCGCTTCGTCGTCGGCGGCGAGTACGGCGAAACCCGCTTCGGCAGCCAGCGCCGTTTCTCGAACAGCAGCCCCGCCACCGCCGCGCAACTGCGTGTGCCCGTGTTCGACCCGTACACCGGTTACTTCGACGACAACCCCGCGCTGACCACCGGCGCGGGCAACCGCGCCGACACCTTCTCGCGCGTGAAGGTTGCCTCGGTCTTCGTGGAAGACGCGCTCAAGCCGATGCGCGACCTCACGCTGGTCGGCGGCCTGCGCCACGACCGCACCGAGGTCGACCGCCGCATCTGGGACCTGAACGCGGGCAGCGTCGCGCGCTTCGGCGCGAGCTACCGCGCCACCTCGGGGCGCCTCGGCGCGGTGTACGACCTGTCGCCGCAGTCGAGCCTGTATGCGCAGTACACCAACGCCACGCTGCCGGTCGGGTCGCTGTTCTTGCTGTCGGCCTCGAACGCCGCGTTCCCTATGTCGCGCGGCAAGCAAGCCGAGGTGGGCTTCAAGCAGAGCCTGCCCGCGGCCAACCTGGAGTGGACCGCGGCGCTGTACAAGATCGAACTCGACAACGTGCTCTCGCGCGACCCGAACAACGCGGCCACCACCGTGAACAACGGCCGCCAGTCGTCACGCGGCCTCGAGCTGTCGGCCGTGTGGAAGCCCACGCGCGAATGGACGCTGGCGGGCAACCTCGCGGCGCTCGATGCGCGCTTCGACACGCTGGTGGAAGCGGGCAACGTCTCGCGCGTGGGCAAGACCCCGCCGAACGTGCCCGAGCGCATGGCCAACGTCTTCGCCACCTACCGGCCCGACGGCTCGAAGTTCGAGTACTTCGCGTCGCTGAACCACACGGGGCCGATGTACACCGACAACGCCAACCAGATCCGCATCAACGGCTTCACCACGGTCGATGCGGCCGTGAGCTACCGCCTGAAGAATGCGCTGCTGAGTTTTCGCGTGCGCAACCTGACGGACCGGCTCTACGCGACCTGGACCGGCCGCGCCGCGAGCCAGGTGCTGCTGGCGCCGCGGCGGACCTTCGAGGTGTCGGCGAAGTTCGACTTCTGACGCCGCCGCGGTGCGTGCTCAGCGCATCTGCAACCGCGCATCCTTCGGATATCCGATCGTGTAGTCCGCTGACACGCGCGCCGTCTGCCCCGCGTCCAGGTCGAAGCGCCACATCGCCAGCCCCGGCTGCTTGTTCCAGGCCTGATCGGCCGGTTGCGGCGCAAAGCGCGTGGTCACGCGCACCTGCTCGTCGACCGACACCGGCGCGGCCTCCAGCACCTGCACCGCGATCGGCGTGCGATGGCGGTTCTCCACCACATAGGCACGCTGCACCTGGCGCTCGGCGCGCGAGCCGACGAAGCCGCCCGAGCCCTGGTTGTCGCGCTCGGGCTCGACCTGCACGCGCACCAGCTCGTCGCGGCCGAACGAGAGCGTGAGCTTCGCGTCGCTCGGCGCGTTCCAGCGGCCCTGGCCGACGAAGTTGCCGTCGCGGTACAGCTGCATCGGGCCGGCCGGCCACACGCCCGCGGGCTGTGCCATCTCGGCGACCAGGAAGGCGCTCGGGTCCACGCGCGGGCTGGTGCGCGCGGCAAGTTGCGCCGTGTCCTCGTGCTGGCCCAGCGCCAGGGTCACGCGCTGGCCGTTGGAAGGCACGTCGATGCTTTGCGGGACGGCAAATTCGGTGGCGAAGCTGTTGTCGAACACGCTCACGTCGAACAGCGGCTCGCGCACGCGCTCCATGGCCATCTTGCGGTCGGCGGCAATGGGCGAGGGGGCGGCGGCCATCGGCGCGGCCATATACGCCAAGTCGGCGTTCGCACGCGGCGGTGGCTCGATGCCGATGCGCCATGCGCTCGGCGTGCGCCCCGTGGTCTCGCGGCGTGGCTGGCCGGTGGACAGCACCAGCTTCACCCCGCGCCAGTCCTCGCCCGTGGCCTGCGCTACCAGCGCCTGGCGCTCGATGCGCACCTTGCGCGTCGTGGTGTCGAGCAGCGCGCGGTAGCTGGGTGTCCAGCCCGGGCCGTTGACCTGGTAGCTGAGCTTCACGTCGGCGTCGGCACTGGCGGCCAGCGTGACGGTCACGGCCGTCACCTGCGCACCCTGGCCCTGCGTGCGACCGCGCTCGGCCAGCAGCGGTTGGAGCTGGCGGTCGAGGTCGGTCTGGCGGCGCTGGATCTGGTGCTGCTTGAGCAGCGCGTCCTGGCCCGAGCGGCGCATCGCGTCGGTCACGGCTGTGAGGTTGCGCGCGTCGATCGGCGCACGCGCGCCGGGGCCCGACTCGCCGCCCGACAGCCCCTTGAGATACCCCGTGACCATGCCCAGCGCATCGGTCTCGGCTTGCAGCGCGGCCTTCTGGTCTTCGAGCTCGCGAATGCGACCGTCGAGCGCGCTGGTGGCGCAGTTCGCCGAAAGCTCACGCGCCTCGCTGAGCACCGAAGTCTCGCCCACGCGCACCGCTGCGCCGGCCGACACCTGCAGGCTCTGCACGTCGAGCCCGGCCGGCAGGCAGGCGAAGGTGACCGAGCGGCTGCCCGCCGCGACGCGCGCCACGCGCTCCACCGTGGCGCTGCCGGGGTAGACCTTGACCTGGGTGATGCGCGAGGCATCGGCCTGCAGCTGCGCATGGGCGCCGGCACCCGCGGCCAGCCAGAGGGCAGCGACGGCGGTGGCACGCAGGAGGGGACGGGCGGAGAACGGTGTGTGCATGGAAAGCCTTCCGGAAGAAAGTCGGTGACGAATCTCCGCTTCTACGGACGGGGCGGGCGAACGGGGTTAAGGCGTTGCGAAGTTTTTTTCATGACGCCGGTGTGACGCGGGCACGCTGCTGTCGCGCAGGCATCTGTCGGCGGCAAACCGGTCACCCAAGAGACGGTGCGCGGCGGTCCAGCTTTCTAGAGTGGGCCTCACTTTCCACATTCATCTTGAGAGGACACCCGCCATGCTCGACACGATCCAGGCCATCAACCGTTCGGCCGCCTTCAACCGCTGGGCCGGCTTCGACGTCACACAGGCCGCCGACGGGCAGGCCGAACTGCGCATGAAGTGGCGCGAGGAAGACATGGGCCAGTACGCCGGCTTCCTGCACGCGGGGATGATCGCCGCGCTGCTCGACACCGTGAGCGGCTTCGCGGCGGCCACCGTGGCGGGCCGCGTGCTGGCCTCGCATTTCTCCATCAACTGCATCTCGCCCGCCATCGGCGAGGCCTTCGTGGCGCGCGGGCGCGTGGTGAAGGCGGGGCGCAAGCAGGTGTTCGTCGGGGCCGAGCTGTTCGCGCAGCCTGCAGGTCAGGGCGACGACGCGCTCAAGCTCGTGGCGACGGCGAACGCCATCCTGGTGCCGGTGGACGAGGCGTCGACGACGCCGAAGCCGGCGGCGTAAGCACCACCGCAAGCTCGGCCTCGGGCTTGCGCTTCAGCCCGAACAGCGGGCGCAGCCAGCCGATGCGGCGGATCAGCCCGTCGGTCAGCAGCCAGCAGCCGGCAATGGTCACGGCGACCAGCGCCATCGGTTCCCACACCGGGCCCAGCGCGAGCGGTGCCAGTAGCGCCACCCCCGCGACGATCAGCGTCTGGTGCAGCATGTACCAGGGGTAGACCGACTCGTTGGCCCAGCGCAGCCAGGGCCAGGGGCGGTTCAGGTGGCGGTGGCCATGGCCGAGGATGGTGGCGACCGCGAGCCACAGGTAGGCGGTGCGCAGCACGTCCATCAGCAGGCCCTGGGGCGCAACAAGGGCCCCGACGCGCAGCGCGATGAGCGCGCCGATCGCCGCCACCGCCAGCAGCAGCGACACGCGGCGCAGCCGCTCGAGCTCGTGCCAGATGCCCGTGTCCACGCCCATCCAGTAGCCGTAGAGGAAGACGGTGAAGTAGATGCCGTGCAGGTGGAAGTCCCACACCAGGTTGTGCGTGGCCGGAAAGTGCCGCGCCAGCAGCACCGTCCACACCAGCAGCGGCAGTGCCGGCAGCACCAGCAGCTGCCAGCCGCGCAGCCCGTTGAAGCGCCGCCGCACCCACTGGCCGGCGGCCGAGCGCCACAGCGGCAACGTCAGCGCGACCAGCGCCGTGTAGAGAAACAGGTAGGGCAGGTACCAGAGGTGGTTCCAGGTGATGCCGAACTCCGCCCCCGCGAACGCGCCCTTGGGCCACGGCGCGCCCATCGACAGGTAGCGCAGCAGGAAGGTGCCGAAGCCCGGCGCCACCAGCCCGCGCGCCACGCCCTCGGCGTAGGCCTGGTAGGGCACGACCACCGCCATGCCGAAGGCCAGCGGCAGCATCAGCCGCAGCCCCCGGCTGCGCAACAGGCCCCAGGTGCCCTGGCCCCGGCTCAGGAAACCGAGCGACACGCCCGAGATCAGGAAGACCAGGTCCATGCGCCACAGGTTCAGCACCCGCATCGGCCACGGCAGCCACTCGGCCGCGTGCGGGCTCTTCAGGTGCCAGGGCCAGTCGGCCACGTAGTACATGCCCACGTGGTAAAGGATGACGAGCAGGAAGGCGAGGGCGCGCAGGGCGTCGATGTCGTGGCGGCGTGGGTCGGCCGGGTGGGTGGTTGCGGTGGTCATTGCAGGCGCCTCGAAGCGAAGAAGCCGCGATGCTCGGGCCCACGGCCTCGGCGGGGGTCGGCGAGGGGACGGATCGCTCCCGCTTTGTGACGAGCGGTGCCCCGCAGGGACGAAATGGGCCGACCCCAGGGGCCTGTTTTCGCGAGAATTCCCCGCATGCGAGACCCGCGCAAGAACCTGTACGAACGCTACGAGCCGATCCGGCGGTACGTGGAGGTGGGTTTCTGGATCGTGGTCATGGCGGTGCAGGCCGTGTTCAACACCTCGGTGGCGCTGGTCGATGCAGGGCGGCGCGCCGTGCCGCACGCCACCTGGGAGATTCTGGTGTGGGAGGGTTCCAGCCACCTCGTGCTGCTGGCGCTGGTGCCGGGCATCGTGGCGGTCGAGCGCTGGCTGTCGCCGCTGCCGCGCAGGCACCTGCTGCGCTACCTGGCGGGGCATGCGGTGGCCAGCGTGGTGTTCAGCGTGGTGCACGTGGTGGCCATGTTCGCGCTGCGCGCGCTGGCCTACGCGGCGGTCGGCGAGCGCTACGACTTCGCGGACTGGCGCGGCCAGTGGGGCTACGAATACCTGAAGGACGTGCGCGCGTACGCGTCGATGGTCTTCGGCATCTGGGCCTACCGGCTGTTCATGCTGCGGCTGCAGGGGGAGGCGCGGGTGCTCGACGCGCCGGAGGACGCAGGGGCGGCCGAGGCTGCGATGCCGCTGGTGGCCGCCGAGGCACCCACCGACGCTGCCGTGCTTCCCGCGCCCGCTGTCGAAGCGCCGCCGGCGCCATCGCCCGTGGTGGCCCGCCCCGAACGTTTTCTCGTGCGCAAGCTGCGCCGCGAATTCCTCATCGCCGCCACCGACATCGACTGGCTGCAGGCCGAGGGCAACTACGTCGGGCTGCACGTCAACGGCCACGACTACCTGCTGCGCGCCACGCTCACCGACTTCCTGACCCAGCTCGACCCCGCCACCTTCGTGCGCGTGCACCGCAGCCACGCGGTGAACCTGGGCCGCATCAAGGAGATCGAGCCGCTGGACGGTGGTGACGCCCGGCTGCACATGCACGACGGCACGAGCGTGCCCTGCAGCCGGCGGTATCGCGACGCGCTGCGCGGCGGCGCGGGCTGAGGGTTTCGGCGCGTTCCGATCCGGTGCGTGTCCCGCGAAATCGGCTCATTCCTGGGTCGTTTCGCACCATTCAAGAGCCTCCAGGCACCATTTTTGCTTTCTTGCGCCGGCGCCCCGAGCCGTTCGGGTGCGACGCACCAAATCAAACCAAAAACCTGCAAGAAGCTCTCATGGACGCACTCAAACAGGGCGCTGACGCGCTGTTCATCCTTCTCGGCGCCATCATGGTCCTGGCCATGCATGCCGGCTTTGCCTTCCTGGAACTGGGCACCGTGCGCAAGAAGAACCAGGTCAATGCGCTGGTCAAGATCCTGGTCGACTTCTCGGTGTCGACCATCGTGTATTTCCTGGTGGGCTATGGTGTGGCCTACGGCACGCATTTCTTCGTCAGCGCCACCGAACTGTCGGCAAGAAGCGGCTACGAGCTGGTGAAGTTCTTCTTCCTGCTGACCTTCGCGGCGGCCATTCCGGCCATCATCTCGGGCGGCATCGCCGAGCGGGCCAAGTTCTGGCCGCAACTGATCGCCACCGCGGTGATCGTCGGTTTCGTCTACCCGCTGTACGAGGGCATCGCCTGGAACAAGGCCTTCGGCATCCAGGGCTGGATCGCCTCGGTCACCGGCCATGAGTTCCATGACTTCGCCGGCTCGGTCGTCGTGCACGCCGTGGGCGGCTGGCTCGCGCTGCCGGCCGTGCTGCTGCTGGGCGCGCGCCGCAACCGCTACCGCGGCGACGGCTCGCTGAGCGCACACCCGCCGTCGAACATCCCGTTCCTGGCGCTGGGCGCGTGGGTGCTGTGCGTGGGCTGGTTCGGCTTCAACGTGATGAGCGCACAGAGCATCGACAAGATCTCGGGCCTCGTCGCCGTCAACTCGCTGATGGCCATGGTCGGCGGCACGCTGGTGGCGCTGGCCATGGGCAAGAACGACCCCGGCTTCGTCTACAACGGCCCGCTCGCCGGCCTCGTGGCCGTGTGCGCCGGCTCCGACCTCATGCACCCGCTGGGCGCGCTCGTGGCGGGCGGCGTGGCCGGCGCCATCTTCGTCTTCATGTTCACGCGCACACAGAACAAATGGAAGATCGACGACGTGCTCGGCGTGTGGCCGCTGCACGGCCTGTGCGGCACCTGGGGCGGCATCGCGGCCGGTATCTTCGGCACCCAGGCGCTGGGCGGCATCGGCGGCGTGAACCTGTGGGCGCAACTCATCGGCACCTTGCTTGGGGTGGTCTGGGCGCTGATCGGCGGCGCCGTGGTGTACGGCGTGCTCAAGGCGACGATGGGGCTGCGGCTCTCGCAGGAAGAGGAATACGACGGGGCGGATCTGTCGATCCACCACATTTCGGCGACGCCGGAGCGGGAAGTGAATTGGTGAGGGCGTTGCGGCTCAGGACATGAGCCGCAACGGGGGATTTGCGGCGCACGGCACGAATTTGCCAGCTGTAGCAAACTTGCCGGCGGCCTCCGATCCCACCTGTTCACCACCCCATGACCCAATCTCCCCCTGCCCTCGAAGTCCTCCCCCGCGACCTGTCCGCCTACCGCGAGGGCAACGTCGGCATCGACTACGTGCACCGCTTCGAGTCCGGAAAGCCCGGCCCGCACGTGCTGATCAATGCGCTGACGCACGGCAACGAGATCTGCGGCATGACTGCCGCCACGCACCTGCTCGACACCGGCGTGCGCCCAAAGATCGGCACGCTCACCGTCAGCTTTGCCAACGTGGCGGCGTATGAGTCCTTCAACGAGGCGCTGCCTTTCGACAGCCGCCAGCTGGTGCACAACCTCAACCGCGTGTGGTCGCCCGAATGGCTCGACGGCAGCGAGGACAGCCCCGAGCTGCGCCGTGCCCGCGAGCTGCGCCCGGTGGTGAGCGCGGCCGACCACATCCTTGACATCCATTCCACGAGCCAGCCCGTGATTCCGTTCTGGGTGTACCCGGCCTTCGACCGCAACGCCGAGGCCGCCATGGCCATCGGCCGCCCGTCGGTGCACCTGGTGATGCCCGACGGCCTGGGCTCGGGCACGCCGCTGATCCAGCACGGCCAGCATGGCCGGGCCGACGGCAAGGGCGTGGCGCTGGTGGCCGAGTGCGGCCAGCATTTCCTGCGCTCGGCCTCCGAGCTGGCCACCGCCATCTCGCTCGACTTTCTTGCGCACTTCGGCCTCATCGACAAGGACCCGGCCGTGCCCGCGCCCGGCGAGCAGCGTCGCTTCGAGCTGCTCCAGACGCATGTCATCAAGTCAGAAGACTTCGCCTTCGTGCGCCCGCTGATCGGCTTCGAGACCTTTGCCAAGGGCGAACTGATCGCCACCAACGGCCCGGACGAGATCCGCGCGCCGTGCGACGACTGCACGATCTTCATGCCCGCGCAGCGAACGATCGTGGGGCGCGAGGCGGTGTACCTGACCAGGCCGCTCTGAGGCCGGAGTTTTTCTTCAGCAGATCAGCAGGTGCCGCGGTTTGTCCGCGGTGCTGTAGTCGGCATGCCAGTAGTGCGGGTCGTCGCAGAGGCTGAACGCGGCCTGCTTGCCGGCGTGCCGGGCCGTGAAATGCCTTTGGAGCGTGACGTGCACCGAGCCCTCGTCGGGCCAGTCGATGCCGACATCGACGACGCGGTTGCCCGCGGCGACTTCGGCGGCGACGATCCGCTGCAGGGCGGGGTGCAAGAGGGTGTTGAGGCGGGTGAGGGCTTCGCGGCGTTCGGTGGGTGCGAACGAGGAGGCGAGGCAGGCTTCGGTGAAGAGGGTCGGCGCTTTGTCACGCATGACGGCGTTCCGGCTGGGTGCCTCAACCCGCAACGAACAACGCCGGGTCCACCATCGTCCGGTTCAGCATCACCCCCCAATGCAGGTGCGGCCCGGTCACCCGCCCCGTCGCTCCCACCGCGGCCAGCGGGTCACCGACCTTGAGCACGTCGCCCACTTTCACGTCCCAGCGGCTCAGGTGGCAGTACATCGTCAGCAGGCCGCCGCCGTGGTCGACCCAGACGGTGCCGCCGTTGAAGAAGTAATCGCCGGTGTCGATCACCTTGCCGGCCAGCGGCGCGCGCACGGGCGTGCCGGTGCCGGCTGCGATGTCCATGCCGCTGTGCGGATTGCGCGACTGGCCGTTGAACACGCGGCGCAGGCCGAACGAGCTGGAACGGCGGCCCGGCACGGGCACGCGCATCTGCAGCGCGGTGTCGGGGCGCAGGTCGGTGAGGGTGGCCATCACGCTGGTCAGGTGATCGCGTTCCTTGACGTAGCGGGCCTCGTCCTCGGGCGACAGGTCGACCGTGCGCGGCGCCACCGTCAGGCGCTGTTCGCGGTACTGCTTCGGAGCCACGGTGTAGGCGATCTGGCGTTCGGGCTTGCCCTCGGCGCGCACGCTGATGCTGGCTTCGCCGGGTGCGGTGGCGAGCGGAATGCCGACCAGCGCGGTCCATTCGATCGGATCGCCGAGCACCAGCACTGGCACATCACCAGCGAAGGCCTTGGGGCGCGTGGCCGCGGGGCCGAGCGACAGGCGGGCGACGCCGCCGGGCACCAGCGACGCATGCGGCCAGACATCGGGCGCCTGCGGCTTGTTGGTTTTCTTGGCCGGGGCCGCGGCACCGGCGGGCAGCGCCAGCAAGCCGAGGGCGCCGAGCACGGCGCTGCGGCGGTTCAATGCGGCAGAGGGGAGGTCGGAGAAAGGAAGGTTCATGTGCATGGACAGGATTCGAATGAAGAGGTGGTGGTTGTGCGACGGCTCAGCCGCCGTTCTGTTCCAGCCAGGTCCCGGGCGCCAGTCCGTCGAGCGTGTAAGGCCCGATGGCGGCGCGGATGAGGCGCAGCGTCGGCAGCCCGACGGCCGCCGTCATGCGCCGCACCTGGCGGTTGCGGCCTTCGCTGATCGCCAGCTCCAGCCACGCGGTGGGAATGAGCTTGCGCTCGCGGATCGGGGGCTCGCGGTGCCACACGTCGGGCGGCGGATCGAGCCGGCGCGCCCGTGCGGGGCGCGTGGGGCCGTCGTTGAGTTGCACGCCGTTGCGCAGAGCAGCGAGTGCCTCGTCGGTTGGCACGCCCTCGACCTGCACCCAGTAGGTCTTCTCCATCTTGAAGCGCGGATCGGCGATGCGCGCTTGCAGCTTGCCGTCGTCGGTGAGCAGCAGCAGGCCCTCGCTGTCGGCATCGAGGCGGCCGGCGACGTAGACACCGGGCAGGTCGATGAAGTCCTTCAGCCCGCGCCAGCGGCCCTCGGGCGTGAACTGGCTGAGGACGCCGTAGGGTTTGTTGAAACGGATGAGGCGAGAAGAAGGGCTCGTAGCGTTCATGAACCGACAGGATAGCCGGGGTCTGTCGACGCTCGGCGCAAGAAAAAAGCCGGAGCCCTGACGGCCCCGGCTTCTCGGGCGAGCGCTGCAGTGGGCCTACTTGCCCCAGCTGTCCCGCATCCCCGCCGCGCGGTTGAACACCACCTGTCCGCCGGCGGCGCCCTTCGTGTCGCGCACGAAGTAGCCATGCCGTTCGAACTGGATGCCCACGCCGGGCTCGGCCTTCGCCAGCGACGGCTCGACGAAGGCCGTGCACACCTCCAGGCTGTGCTTGTTCAGCTCGTCCAGCAGCTCGCCGCTGCCGGGGTTGGCTTCGGCGAACAGGCGCTCGTACAGCCGCACCTCGGCCTGCACGGCATCGGCTGCGGCCACCCAGGTGATGTTGCCCTTGACCTTGATCGCGTCCGCGCCGGGCGTGCCGCTCTTGGTGTCGGGCACCAGCGTGGCCTGCACTTCGAGGAGCTTGCCGTCGGCGTCGCGCGTGGCGCCGGTGCATTCGATGACGTGGCCGTACTTCAGGCGCACCTTGTTGCCGGGGAACAGGCGGAAGAAGCCCTTGGGCTGCACGTCTTCGTAGTCGGTGCGCTCGATCCAGACGTCGCGGCCGAGCTTGAATTCGCGCTTGCCCATCTCGGGGTGGTGCGGGTGCACGGGGGCGGAGCAGTCGTCGAGCACGTCGTCGCTGCCCATCAGCTCACCCCAGTTGCTGATGACGAGCTTCACCGGGTCGAGCACGGCCATGGCGCGCGGCGCGATGGGGTCGAGGGTGTCGCGCAGCGCGGCCTCCAGGCTGGCGTACTCGATCCAGCCGCCCGACTTGGTGGTGCCGCTGCGTTCGCAGAACAGCTGCAGCGCGGCGGGCGTGTAGCCGCGGCGGCGCAGGCCGGCGATGGTGGGCATGCGCGGGTCGTCCCAGCCGTCGACGTGCTTTTCTTCAACCAGCTGGCGCAGCTTGCGCTTGCTGGTCATCACGTGGGTCACGTTCAGGCGCGCGAACTCGTACTGGCGCGGGTGCGGGCTGGCGACGAGGCCGCCTTCGGCCAGGCGATCGAGCAGCCAGTCATAGAAGGGGCGCTGGTCTTCGAATTCGAGCGTGCAGATGGAGTGGGTGATCTGCTCCAGCGCGTCTTCGATCGGGTGCGCGTAGGTGTACATCGGGTAGATGCACCACTTGTCGCCCGTGTTGTGGTGGGTGGCCCGGCGGATGCGGTACAGCGCGGGGTCGCGCATGTTGATGTTGGGGCTCGCCATGTCGATCTTGGCGCGCAGGATGGCGGCGCCGTCGGCGAGCTTGCCGTCGCGCATCTCGCGAAAGCGCGCCAGGTTCTCGTCGGGCGTGCGGCTGCGAAAGCGGCTGTCGGTGCCGGGCGTGTTGAAGTCGCCGCGGTTGGCGCGCATTTCTTCGGGCGTCTGCTCGTCGACATAGGCCAGGCCGGCGCCGATCAGGTACTCGGCGGCTTCGTACATGAAGTCGAAGTAGTTGCTGGCGAAGTACTCGTGTTCCTGCAGCGTGCCGGGCGCGCTGGGGCGGTCGGCCAGGTAGGTTTCGTAGCCGAGCCACTTCACGGCGTCGCGGATGGAATCGACGTACTCCTGCTCTTCCTTCTCGGGGTTGGTGTCGTCGAAGCGCAGGTGGCACACGCCGCCGTATTCCTTGGCCAGCTGGAAATTCAGCCAGATGCTCTTGGCGTGGCCGATGTGCAGGTAGCCATTGGGCTCGGGCGGAAAGCGCATGCGCACCTTGGCGGGGTCGGGCATGCCCTGGGCGTGGTGGGCGGCGTCGCCCGGGGAACCGCCCCAGGTGCGGCCTGCGTAGGCACCCTGTGCGAGGTCGTTCTCGATCACATGGCGCAGGAAATTGCTCGGTGCAGCGGTCGTTTTGGTGCCGCTTTTGTCGGTCGGGGAGGTCATCGCGTCATTCTAGAGGGGGGCCTGCAGGGGTTACTTTTGGCAACGCTCTTCACAATGCAGCGTCCACGCGGTTTGCATTTGGGGCGTTCAATACACACATGGGCCCACAACGCCCCCTCAACAAGGAGTTCCACATCATGAGCGTCACACGTTCTACCTTCTTCAAATGGGCCGCCGCCGGTGCGGTGGCCTTCGGTGCGCTGTTTGCCGCCACCTCGGCCAGCGCGCGCAGCGACGTGAGCTGGTCGATCGGCGTCGGCGTGCCCGGCGTGGCCGTCGGCGTGGGCGCACCCGCCTACTACCCGGCCCCGGTCTATGCACCGCCGGCCCCGGTGTATTACGCGCCGCCGCCCCCGGTCTACTACCGTCCGCCGCCGCCGGTGTACTACCGCCCGGCCCCGGTGTACTACGCACCGCCGCCGCCGGTCTATTACGGCCCGCGCTATTACGGTCGTGGTTACTACCGCGGTCACGGCCATGGGCACGGCCACTGGCGCTGATTTACAACGCCATTCGTGACTGAATCGGCCTTATCTAGCTGATGCAAAAATCCAATTAAATCAACAACTTAAGGGATCTGGCAATGTTGATTCGACGCAACGTGGAGAGGCTCAAGCCATCCGCGTTGGTCTGCTGCTGCTTGCTCGAAGCGCCCTCGTAGGGCCGCTAATTCAAGCCTGACGCTTGGCATAAGGTTCGATCCCCGATCCCGACTAAATTAGCTGAACATTGATCCACGTTTTTCATTTCAATTGATCCATCTATTGCCTTCATTCGTAGGGCGGAAAGCTCGAAAGCAGGGTCAAGCGATCATGAAAAATTGGACTTTTTTTTTGGCTCAAATTTGGATGAAAAACACGCGAAGCTGGCCGCCGCTGTAGTGGCTGCTGTCTGACCGACCTCGCACATCAGCTGGTCCTAACGGCAAGGACGCGCCCAAGTGCTCGGCCGATCCGCGACTACGCGATGCACCGCTTGGGCTTTCCCATCGACCGGTATCCGATACAGATTAGGGAGAAAATACTGGGATGGCTACAGAAACGCGCCCCACCACCACAGTTCGACGCTGGGCCGCGGATTCCCGTGCCCGCCGCAAGTTCATCGCCAGGTCGTTCGACCGTGCTGTTCAGTCGGACGTAGAGGCTCTTGAAAGCGCACGCGCTATGGCCACAAATATGCGCAGCGGCAAGCCTCTACAACATGCGCCGGCTAGGTGAGCAAGCTACACCTAGCAGTCCACTTCGCTCCCTATCGCGACTAGGCTCGGTCCGGGCCTGATGGTGTGGGCGCGGAGGCAGCAGGGCAATCTGCGGCAGATCCATGCACGCAAAGTCACGCGGGTTCACGATCGGAGAAATCGCGAGACGCATCACAACCGCGTGATTCCTTGCTTTCGAACGGAGGCCGCTCGCGCTTAACTGCGGGCGCCGGAGCAGCGGCTGCCCGTTTGCGGCCCTGTCGATCACTAGCCAAACTTACGCTGTCGGACCGCTTCCAGTCGTCCAGATGCCGAGCAGTTGGAGGTATCGACGGCCGGAGTAAAGGGCTACATGTCAAGCTGTTGGAGCCATTGAACTGCCGAGGCGCAAGGAAGTGGGCGAAGGGTTGGTTCAAATGAAATATGCTAGTGAAGCCACGCCAACCGGCGCCGGTAGCCTACTAAACCTATCTCCTGCTCCTGATGTCTCCCTGGAACGAGTTCTTAAACTCTGTGCGCGAAGCCGAGGCTGATCTTGGTAATCCTCCGGCAGTCTGGTATCGGGGCCAGTCGAACGCAGCATGGGGCCTAACTCCAAGCTTACACAGAACTTCCGACTGGGGAAAAAAAGAGCGAATTCTTTTTGAAGAATTTAGCAATACTGCTGCGAGGCTTTTCGAAAAGCGCGCCAGCGACTGGGAAACGCTGTTCGATATGCAGCACTATTGGATTCCCACTCGTCTTTTGGATTGGACCACGGTTTTGGGCGTCGCAATTGCATTCATATTGCACAGCGATTACACCAATGATAATGACAGCTCTCTTTTCTTGCTGGATCCTTCAAGCCTAAATCGAAGCAGCGGCAGAAACGAGATTCTACAACTGCCAGAGGATAAAGCCTTCGATTACAAGACAATCTACTGGGAGAATAGGCCGGTAGCCATTGAAAAACCACTTGCTGTTCGCCCAGCTCACATAAGTGACCGATTAAGAGCGCAGCAGGGAACCTTTACAATCCACGGAAACGACCCCCTGGGTTTTGAAAAGGTTGATCAGAGTTTTCGAAAAATTGTGCTGACAAAAGATGCTAAAGCCGATGCGAGAGAGTTCTTACGGTGGGCCAACCTGAATGAGTACACCATATATCCTGATATCGTCGGAATGGCAGAACATATCAAGCGAAAAATTCTTTGAAGGTTCATATGCAGCTAACTAAGAAGGAGCGAGTTCTTCTCGCGAATCAATATAAAATACTTGCCGCACTTGACTCGGATTCGTCTAGTCATTACAAGGAGTTAATAGAGATTGTAGAAAATGGTTACGAAATTTTCTACTCTGTGATTGACGAATGGTTCAGCGAAGAAATGCCGGAGATTGCAGGGAAATTTGTCCTTGACATCCTTGATCTATATAGAGCGATTGAAGATGTGAAGCGGCGGACAAAGGACGGTGAATTGCTTGCTCATAATTTTGCAATTTTTCCTGGCTTTGATGGAAATAATGAAACCAGCGAAATGGCGTTTTGCCGCTTCTTAATTGGGCGGCAAGGGAAATTTGAAGAGCAAAAACAATATCTTTCCCGAAATGACAACCTGAACAGCCATATGCCGATGAAGGAGAAATATAGCGCTATGCTGGATGCCGCAAAGCCCATCGACATTTGGCAAATGGATGCAAAAGATGCACTTCACATCCTTAATGCCAAGCGGGTGGATTAGTTTGGATCAAGCCCCACGGAAGCCCGGGTCGATACCGAACTCAACGACGAACTCTTGAAATTGGGCTGCTGCCGGCTTCAAAGACACCTTGTTAAGGTGGAAGATGAAACCGGAGGTGGTTCATGGAGAGAAGAAGGACATTCAGCCGCGAGTTCAAGCTCGAGGCGGTCAAGCTGGTCACCGAGCGTGGGGGGGCCGTGGCCCAGGCGGCCAAGGGACCTGGGCGTGCACGAGAACGTGTTGCGCAAATGGGTTCGCGAGTTGCGTGAGGCGCAGCAGGAGGCCTTCCCGGGCAATGGCAAGCAGACGGCCCAGGACACCGAGATAGCCAGGCTGCGCGAGGAAGTGGCCAAGCTCAAGATGGAGCGCGACATCTTGAAAAAAGCCGCGGCCTACTTCGCGAAGGAGTCGATGTGAAGTTCGGCTTCGTGGCGAAGCACCGAGGGGCCTGGCCGGTCAATCTGATGTGCGAGGCGCTCGGTGTCTCGCGGGGCGGCTTTTATGCCTGGCTGGCGCGTCCCAGGAGCCAGCGCAGCCTTGAAGATGAGAAGCTGGGCGCTCAGGTGCGCCAGAGCTTCATGCGCAGCGACCACACCTACGGCGCCAGGCGTGTGTGGCGCGATGTGCTGGAGCAGGGCCAGCCTTGTGGATTGCACCGCATCGAGCGGCTCATGCGCGAACAGGCGCTTCGTGCACGTCCCAGGCGCCGGGGCTTGCCCAAGGGCCGCGGCGGGCGCTGCGCGGTGGCTGACAACATGCTGGACCGCCAGTTGCAGGCCGATGCCCCGAACCGGAAGTGGGTGGCCGACTTCACCTACATCTGGACGGCCGAAGGCTGGCTGTACGTGGCGGCGGTGCTGGACCTGTACTCGCGTCGCATCGTGGGCTGGTCGATGCAAGAGAGCATGACCTCGCAGCTCGTGGTGGACGCACTGATGATGGCCGTGTGGCGCCGGGGCAAGACGGCCTTGCGTTCTTGCGCCCTGGCTCAATCAACGACATCTGCGTGCAAGACCCCGCTTCTTGGTTTCATCTTCGCCTCGTGTCCCATCGCCGCAGCAGATTGACGTTGATGCCGCGGACCATCGCCGCCGCGGCCATCGACACCCACGATCGACAAAATCGTGCGGCACTGCTAAGCTCTCGCACTTTGCAACAAGAAAGCTAGTAGTGCCCGATCTCTGCAAAGTTTTGGATCTCTATGCGGGGGCCGGTGGATTCTCATTGGGTGCGACCCGCGCAGGGTTTGACTTGGTCGCGTCCGTCGAGATCGATCCGTTTGCGAACGAAACTCATCAGAAAAACTTCCCCGAGGCTCGCCATCTCGGGATAGATGTGGCCACGCTCTCGGGCAGAGATTTGATCGCGCATTCAGGCATGCGATCAGGAGAGCTGACAGGGCTTATCGGCGGCCCTCCATGTCAAGGATTCAGCGACATGGGGCGGCGAAATCCTGAAGACTCTCGGAACTCGCTTTTCGGGCACTTTATGCGTCTCGTTGACGAAACGAGACCTGCTTTCTTCGTGGCTGAAAACGTACCTGGAATTCTCGACATGCGTAACGCCGAGACCGTCAAGGCCGCGTATGGGCTGTTACCCAAAGACTATGTCTTGCTAGAACCTCAGCGAGTATGTGCTGCAGACTTTGGTGCCCCGACCACTCGCACACGCGTTTTCTTTGTTGGGTTTGACCCCAAGCGCTGCAATGAGCTTTCGCCGGAGATTTTCGTCCCCTCGATTAAGCAAGAGATCGTTACCGTTGGCACTGCCTTGTCCGGATTGCCTGAAGAAATCGATTCAGCATGGCAGACCGAATCAGACGGATGGCGCGAGGTTCAACGGATGCCAACCAAAAATTCAACCTTTTTTTCGCGCGCACAGGGGCACCAGCCAAAGAATGTTGGGTTTAATTTCGCGGTCGATGCATTCTTTGAATTTGGAGTGACATCGGGGTGTATGGGTACGCTACATACTCCGGCGGTAGTCAGTCGATTTTCAAAACTAAAAGCCAAGGAAATCGACAAGGTCTCGAAGGCAATGCGACTCGACGTTAAGGGACTTTGTCCCACGCTACGTGCGGGCACGGGCAGTGATAAAGGAAGCTACCAAGCGGTCCGACCGATTCATCCAACGCAGCCTAGGGTAATTACGCCTCGAGAGGCAGCTCGCCTACAAGGCTTTCCGGACTGGTTCGCCCTTCACGGAACGAAGTGGCACAGTTTCCGGCAGTTGGGTAATAGCGTATCTCCCATCGTCGCAGAGGGCGTACTCTCTTCAATTAAGGCACGCCTCAAATAAATTTCCCCCTAGGCAGCATCCGCCTCAATGAAATTGGGAAAGTAACGGTACACCTTAACGTACCGCTCAACGTCACCTGAAGGGATGGAAAATTTATCGAAATCTGCCGTAGAGACAGGCATCGAAGCATCAATATGCCTTACTTCTTTGAACGTCAGATGTGGTGGGTCGATCAGATACGCCTCTGTTCCCTGCGAGACGAACGGAAGCTTGTCAAACGCGCAGCGGTCGAATAGATTTGATTGGTCGGACTCGTACAAGACGCCTCCCACAGTCAGCATACGTGCTCCATCTTCGTAGTGAAAATTGACTAGCTGTTTGTAGACCATTCGTGCTCCTGCCGGCCGTACACCATTGAGCCTTCTCAGCGTGTCCTCAATCTTCGTGGTGATGATGTCCCGGTACAGTCGTGCAACCCCCCAGCCAGAGAGGTCGCTGGCTTTCGCTCCGAT
This sequence comes from Variovorax sp. FW301-JW7, assembly GCF_058788795.1. Classification (NCBI taxonomy): domain Bacteria; kingdom Pseudomonadati; phylum Pseudomonadota; class Betaproteobacteria; order Burkholderiales; family Comamonadaceae; genus Variovorax; species Variovorax sp. FW301-JW7. The sequence goes on along the minus strand of NZ_JBYTBC010000006.1, from coordinate 15,152 downwards.
AGGTACGTGATCGTTGCCGACTCGTTTTTTTAAGGCATCCATAACGGGCAGAGGTTCGCCATCTTCATTATTCTCGACGGGCGCAGCAGCATTCACCGTCACAAAGATCGCGTTTCCTGATTTCGCACTACCGCAGGCTATTTCCAAATCTGCAAAGGTCGTTTTATCCAAATGCCCGTCATAGTCGAGCCAAACGACAGTGCGCTCGTGCCAGTCCAAGGCCGCAAGAATGTCGGTGGAAAGTCCATAGCGCATCTGTACATGGCGGTAGGGACAGTTGAAGTTAAATCGCTGCTGGACGACAGGGTTGTTCGTGTTCTCGATGCTGATCATCGTATCGAATCCGAGTACACGATGAAACAACTTGAAGTCGCTGAAGTAGAGCGATCCCAAACCTACATATCGGTAGCCTTCGAGTCGTCCGAACTCCGATAGCTTTCGCAGAATTTCGACGAACATCTTCCGTTCGACGGCCTTGGCGGGACGAACCCGGTAGTCGATCTTCCGGTAGCTGGCAACCATTACACCAACTCGCGTTCGATGAAATACTCGAAGGTCTTTTCGCCGACGGCTTTCAATGCCGTAACACCGAAATGCTTGCGTGCGAATTCCACATGCTCCACTGATCGAGAATATGCGATGCGTAGATCCTTAGGCGGAGGACGCGTGGTGTTGGTTTGTTGCGGGTACACGAACGTCGACGAGGGTGTAAGCGAAGAAAGCGCTTGCGCCGCCCCGGATTTGACTGCGTCAGTCAGGGGGGTCACTTCCGCGTCTGTTTCAGCATCCAGTCTGTTCAGAAAATCGATCACTTGGCGCATCGCTGTCCCCATCTGCATCTTTGCGGCTTGGTAAACAGATGACTCGGGATCGACAGCATTCTTCATGGTATTCCAAGGTAGAACAGCAGCTTTCTTGCATTCAAAAAACACAAAGCCGCGGAATCTGGAAAACTGATTGTGCGCCTTGGGGAGTTTTTCGTCATTGACAACATCATCCCATCCCGTCGTCTTCGATTTGTCTGCTCTGAGAATTTGACGTCCGTTGCAGATCACATACCAACCGGCCTGCTCTTGATTCGAGTCGCTGACGCCAGCATAGATCGTCACAGAAACGACAACTTCCTCCGCCTTGTCGTCTGGATCGGCTACTTTGTATTCGGCAGCAATTTTTAGTGGCCGTATAGCATCAGATGCTATTAATGTTGAAAGGCGATGCTTGATTTCATGATTGTTGATGGCAATATGCAAGCCCTTGTGAATGCTCTGCTCGTGAGCAGATTGGATAACATCCAGCAAATGACTTTCAAAGACTTTGCTTGAGAATTCTTCGGCAATCGAAGGACGGAGCACGGTCACTTCGATGATAGTGCTGCATTCATCCAATGGATGCGGAGAATAGACAAGTTCTTTGAATTGAAACTCCCAATCCTCACGACCATCAGGAAGCATGCTGGCCTTCCAATTTGGTACATCGACTTCGACGACAAATTTTGCTTTCGGATCAATGGATTCGACCGTGAAATGTTCGCCCATCTTAAAAAGCGAGCGCTTCATCCCAACCCCGAACTGACCGACCGAGCCGTCCGTCGCTGGATTTCCTTTTGCACGACCGAAGCGAAACGCGTAATTTTTTGCAGTATCGACCGAAATTCCACCACAGTTGTCGGCAATCGAGAAATGCGTGGAATCAAACTCGACGTCAATCGTCAGTCCTTGAAAATTCCCGTCAGGCCGAAGTCTTCGAGCACCGTCTACACAGTTGTCTACCAAATCAGCAATGGCGTCGGCCAATTTGATGTCTCTGACCAAGATATCGATGAAAAATTCTTTCGTCGGTGACGCGTTGATTTTCATGTCGGGCTGTTCGTCTGCCATTCGCACTCCTCCGCGTGTAGCGTTATTGCTGTCATGATAGTCCGTATCGGCGTGTAACACCTCGCGTGACGCTGTACAGGCTTTCCCTTGGCCTAGTTGGCCAAGAAGCGGAGCGCGCGGTTAAGCCACACGTCTTTCTTGATGTGGCACTCCCAGATCGTCATGACATGCCAGCCGCGTCGGCGAAGCTTGGCAGAGACGCGTGCATCTCTAGCCTTGTTCTTGCGGATCTTCTCCCCCCAGAATTCGACATTGCTCTTCGACACCGCCCGGCCTTGCTTGCATGCGTGCCCGTGCCAAAAGCACCCGTTGACGAAAATGATTTTGCTCAGCCCTGCGAAGACTAGGTCCGGAGATCCTGGCAATGCCTTGACATGCAGTCGGTATCTATACCCCAGTCGATGCAGGGTTCCCCGCACCAGCAATTCGGGCCGAGAGTCCTTGCCCTTGATGCGCGACATCAGCTGGCTGCGCTGCTCAGGGCTAAGGCGGTCCACCATAGATTCGCTCAAGTTTGGCGAGAACTTCTGTGCTGTTACAAGCGATGACTTGCCGTCGTCGATCATTCTTCGCACGAAGTACAACCAGATCACCAGGGAATCCGGTCCGAGGGCAGCAGCCTATGCTCGTCTTTCTGACCTTTTGGCGATGGCCGCGAGAAGGTTTTCCAGAAATTGGGCTGAGTTTTTCGAAACATCGAGCAGCTTCTAGACGAGCGCCCATGGCATTGAAATCGGTGCGCCCATTTTGCAATCAGGTGAGCAAGGGTTTGCTGACTCGCTCGCGCCGCCCGTCAGGATATTCCTTGAATACGGCCCCATCAACAACGACAGCCTTTGGCAGACCCAGCCGAGCCCTTGTCTCGGCGATCTTCCCGAAGCTCTTGCTCAACCGCTGCTTGAATACGGCGGAGGCAGTCAACTCAAGCAGCGATTTCGTCATGCGAACAAACCCTGGATGCCGACAACGTTCGGCATCAAAGTCTACACCCGTCGAGGAATTCAAAATCCACGATGTATGTCATGCAATCGCAGGCACTGCTCAGGCAGCCTGACTTTGTGCTTGTCGCTGCGCCACAAGCCATGAGGGCAGGATCGGCTTGGCAGATTCAACCTGCGCCTGGAGTAGTGACCCGGCATCCGAGCGATCAGCGACCGTCCCACTGTTCAAGCAGTGGTTCAGTAGGTCCAGATAAGTCTCCGTGGTTTGAGCCCATGGGAGACGCTGTGTCAACGCAAGGTTGATGGTGCTGTCGAGCATGCTGCTCACAGATTCGGTGACCCTGAAGTTAGTTGAGCCTTTGGCTTCCTTGTAGAGCGCAAACAGCAGGCTCAGGCCGTCATACCAGGCAAGACCAGTTAGCGCCGCTTCAAGACTTACGTTGAAAACGCTGTATTCATCAACCTGCTTACTTCCAAATAGGTACTCCCTCACTTCAAGCCAGTCGAGCCGAACCAGTCCATACAACTGGAGCAACTCTTCAACGTTCTGCGTGCATTTGGCCTGCGGCGTCTTGTCGTCTCTCACCAGCTTCCAAAAAGGCGCTTCATACAGGCTCCGAGTTCCGGGGATGTTCAACTCAACCCGATGAAGCACGTCGCTGCGCGGCGGCTTGGCGTTCCGTTCGATGAAGTCGAACTCTTTTCGACGATCCGCCGAGGAGGCTCCAGGTTCTGACGAGAACATTTGGTCCAGCTCGTAGTTACTCGCCCCTCCGGTTTCCCTTCGCACTTCGCCAAGCCAGAGCGTCACTTGCAAGTGGTCGAGCCAGTCCTTCTTTTTCATGGATCACCAAAAACGATTGCTTGTCTAGGTATCGATGATGCTCTCATCGGAACCTAGATTTTCAAAGTGAGCATGGAGAGGATCGAAGCTCCAGTCAATCCAGGCGAACTGAAATGAATGCTATAGGCACCTCGGCCGCGCAACGGCGCAGGGAAATGCTCGAGCTGTATGGCCCTATGGTTCGAGCTCGCGCCCTTGTTGCGGCGCTCGGCTTCAAGACGTACGCCGCCTTCTACAAAGCCAGGCGCGAAGAGAAGCTCCCGGTCAAGGTCTTCGACCTGGAAGGCCGCCGTGGGCCTTTCGCCCGCACCACCGACATTGCCGATTGGCTGGAATCGATAAGCGAGTAATTTTCACAAGCCAGCCGTCCGCATCAATAGCAGGAGGACCTCACCGCAGCATCAGTTCCTACGGGTGATCGAGAAACACAAAAGCCGCCAACTCCCTTCGGGAACTGGCGGCTTTGTGCGGGATTAAATGCTTGCCGGCGATTTATCTTGCGCAAATTGTGTGTCATGTCCTGGGCTCTGTCAACTCTTTGATGGCGCCCGACGGGCCTCGTTCGCCTGCGTCCCGCGCCTGCCCTGGCGTACCGACTTTCGCAACGACACACATGACCCAATATCTATACGGGTACGCGCCTACGACCGTCCGCCTTCAGTCGATCGACCAAGGTCCTGAGTCCACGTCAAACGCACGCCACAGGCTGGTCTCTGCAGCGGCGCCGACCGCCTGCCGGAATGATCGGCACTGCTTGTTAGTCCGGCGCCGGCACCGTTAGACGTTCAACGGATCGTCGCAACTTCCGCCTGTCACGGATGGCCGGGCACTTCCTGCTCTCCAAGGAAGCGAGGAATCTCAGCTTCGAGGAAGTTGCACGCCAGTCTGAAGATGACGTGCAGGCACTCTTTGCCGCGCAACGCTGGGGCAAGTACGGGGAGGGTATGCAGGTTTGCCCTGACTGCGGCAGCATTGACAAGCACTACGTCATCCGCGGCCGGCGTCAGTGGCGTTGTAAGGCGTTGGGATGCGGGCGTACGTTCTCGGTGACATCGGGAACCAAGTTTCAGGACCACAAGATACCGTTAAGAAAAATCCGTCAAGCGCATTGGCTCTATGTCACGAGTGTGAAGGGCGTGTCCGCCCTCGAGGTATCGCGCAAGCTGGGTATCGCCTATCAAACTGCATTCGTTCTTCTGCACAAGTTTCGAGAAGGGCTTTGCGATGCGCGAAATCTCAACCCGCTTGAGCGTCATGTCGAAATAGACGGAGGCCATTTTTCGGGCCGAATCCGTAAACCTAGAAAGAAGATCAAGGCCACAGCGATACCCGCCCGGGCCAAGCAAGGCAAGACATCGTATGCGACGCATCCCAACCGGCGGATCGTGATGGTTCTCCGGGAAATTTCACCGATCAAAGGACAGGGTGCTACTCGCACCATTGTCGAAGTGGTCCCCGCGGAGGCCGAAGTCCACGTTACGCCATTGGCACGGAAGTACATCAAGAAGGGCGCGATCGTGCACACAGATGAAAGCAATGCCTTCAGCAGGTTGGGAGACCACTACGAGCACTTCACCGTCAACCACAGCATTGAGTTTTCGACGGATGATGGCGTGAACGAAAATCAGGCGGAGAGTTTTTTCGCGCGCAGCAGGCGCTTGGTGTGGGGCGCCATTCATCGCATGACTCCAAAGTACATGCTGGACTACATGAACGAGATTGCATGGCGCGAAGATGTTCGAAGAAATGACACGCGCACGCAGATGGAATTACTTCTCGACGCAGGACTCAATACTGGCCGATCACGATGGTGGCGCGGCTACTGGCAAGGTCATCACCGATCAAGTGAATTGATATTTGATCAGCGCACGCGTCCAAATCCTAAGACTGATCGAGGATGAGAGACCAGCTGCCTGTAGCCCCCCCGGTGGCTCCGATGTGATGCCGCCGAACTCGCCCTTCGTTGCACAGCACCTTAAGACGAGTGCGAACCCGGATGTTCATCGCCGCCGTCCCATACTGCCCTAAATCAACTCCGATTTCGCCGGCCAGGAATTGCGCAATCTCTTCGGTGTGAACCGCTCTTCCTTTTGCTTCCTTTAGGCAGCGGATGATCACCTTGGTCATTTGTCCATGAGGTACAAGTCGCTTGCTCCTCGGCTGAACACCCACGATACCCGCCGCATCAACTTTCACTTCGTGAAAGGGGATCACAGCATCGATCGCTGCAAGCTCACTCTCGATCACCTTCACTTGCTGCGTGAGCTTGCTTTGATGCTTCAGGAGCTGGTCTAACCGTCCCTGATGAACTGCGCGCGTCCTGATCAACCACGCCATCGAGGAGGGAGTACGACGAAGGTTCGTATAGTCGCGATTTTTTGGCATCCCTCAAGGGTTTCATTTCCCTTGAGAGATGTCTTGTGCAACAGCTAGATCATTCCGGACTGAATGAAAAAAGCCGGCCCCGAAAAGGCCGGCTTTTTGCTGGGCGCTGGGCGCGCAGATTTCACATGGCGCGAAACAAGTGGGCGTAGAGCCGGCTGACCGGGATCTTCTCGGCCCGCCCGCGCAGCGCCAGGTGCAGCTTGCCGCCATCGAGGCGGTGCACCGCCTCGATGGCGGCGCTGCGCACCACCACCGCCCGGTGCACCTGCCAGAAGGTGTCGGCATCGAGCTGGGGCAGCAGCTGCTTCAGGGGCGTGCGGATCAGGTATTCCTGCGTGGCGGTGAGCACGCGCAGGTATTTGTCGGCGGCCTCGAAATACAGCACCTCGTCGATCGGCACCATGCGCACGGTCGCGCCGCCGGCATCGCTGGCGGCGATCATGCGCAGCGGCGCTGACGGCGGCGACGATGCCGACGGGGCCCCGCCGGCGGCGCCCAGCACCTGGCGCCACTGGGCGAGGGTGCGCTCCAGCGCCTCGTCAGGCGGGATGGGCGGCGTCATCGACGGCGCCGCCGCCGCCAATGCCTGCCGCAGCCGCGCCACGGTCTTGCGCAGGCGCTCGGGCTGCACGGGCTTGAGCACGTAGTCGATGGCCTCGGCCTCGAAGGCGCGCGCGGCGTACTCGTCGTAGGCGGTCACGAACACCAGCTGCGGCATCGGCGCTTCGTCGGTGGGCCAGCTGTCGGCCAGCTCGGCGGCGGCGCCCAGGCCGTCGAGGCCGGGCATGCGGATGTCGAAGAACAGCACCTGCGGCAGCAGCCGCAGCGCCTCGCGCACGGCGCTGCGGCCGTCGCGGGCGGTGGCGACCACGCGCAGCTCGGGCCAGGCGGCGGCCAGCTCGGCTTGCAGGGCCTGGGCCAGCAGGGGTTCGTCTTCGGCGATGAGGGCGGTGAGGGGCATCGTCTTCTTCTTGTTGTCGTGGAGGCCTGTTCAGGCGGGCAGGGGAAGGTTCAGGGTGACGCACGTCCCGCCGCCCGCGGGCGCGGGGCGCAGGCTCAGCCGGCCTTGCTCACCGTACACGGTGGCCAGCCGCTCGCGCACCTGTTCGAGCCCGAAGCCGCCGCCTTCCGAGGGCTGCCGCGTCGCATCGAGCCCGACGCCGGTGTCGCTCACCTCGATGACCAACTGGCCGGCCTCGCGGCGCGCGCGCACGGCGATCTCGCCGCCTTCGACCTGGGGCTCGAGGCCGTGGCGGATGCTGTTCTCGACCAGCGGCTGCAGCAGCAGCGGCGGTACGGGCGTGTCGCGCAGGTCGTCGGGCAGGTCGAGCGTGTAGCGCAGGCGCTCGCCCATGCGCACCGACATCAGTTCGAGGTAGTCGCCCAGCCGGTCGAACTCGGCCGACAGCGGATGCGACAGCGCGCGCGAGCCGCTGAGCGTCATGCGCAAATAACTGTTGAGCCGGTCGAGCATGGCCACGGCGCGCGGCGGATCGACGGTGATCAGCACGCGCAGGTTGGCCAGCGTGTTGAACAGCATGTGCGGTTCGAGCTGCGTTTCGAGCAGCTTGAGGCGGGCTTCGGTGGCATTGCGCTGGGCCAGTTCGATCTGGCTCTGCATGTACTTGCTCTTGCCGAGGCTGTAGAAGAGGAAGCAGATGCCGGCCCCCGCGATGATGGTGATGGTGACGCCCGTGGCCAGCTTGTGGCCCCGCAGGTCGAGAAAGTCGAAGGCGGGCGCGCCGCTCCAGGCGTCGCCGATGAGGTTGCCGGTGAGGAAGCCGAAGGTCACGCCCACCACGACCAGCAGCGGGCCCCACGGCCATTTCGGCCAGAGGGCGTCGCGGTGCCCGGTGATGAGGAGCCGGCCGCCATCGATGAACAGCCAGCTCGCGGTGCCGATCGCCAGCGAATAGACCATGTGGGCGGCCCAGCTGCCGCCGCCGGCGATGGTCAGCGCGCTGGCAATCATGCAGTTGAAGACGGCGGTGATCAGCCCATGCCGCAGCATGGACTGGAGGTTGGCGGCACTGAACCGGGCACTGAGCCCGGCGGCAAGGGGCGACAGCGACAGGCCCAGGCTCACCGGCGGTCCTCGCCGCCCAGTGCGCGGCGTTCACGTTCCAGCAGCCGGTCGTACAGGCCGCCGCCGGGCGCGATGAGCCAGACCACGGCGCCGTGGATCAGCAGGCCCAGGCCCCAGCCCATGAGCGGGTACACGGCCCAGTTGTGGCCGCGCGAGGCGGCAAGCCCCACCAGCCCGACGTTGACGACCACGTAGACGAAGGCATGGATGAACCAGCCCATCTTGGCGCCGGCGCGGCGGCGGGCGCGCCGTTCGATGTCGGCGGACGAAGACGAGGAGGAGGAAGAGGACATGGGGGTCATGACAGCTCCTTGAGAGAGACAGGTGAAATCGGAACGAAGTCGCTGGCAGCCGATGCCGGCATCGACGGTGAAGGTGGCAGTGCCGCGCGCTGGCGCAACTCCTCGGTGGTCTCGCCCGGCCCGTCCGCCCGCCAGCCCGGCGGCTTCACGAGGTAGCCGACGAAGGCGCGCAGCGAACGCGCCGAGCGCAGGTCGCGCCACAGGTCGCGCCATTGGCTGAACTCGATCTCGAGCAGGTTGTACGAGGTGATCGGCTTCACCAGCCCGTAGCGGCAGGGCAGGTCGGCGCGCTCGGGGATGTAGGTGCCGAACAGGCGGTCGAACACGATCAGCACGCCGCCGTAGTTGCCGTCCAGGTACTCCAGGTTCGAAGCGTGGTGCACGCGGTGGGCCGAGGGCGTGTTCAGCACCCATTCGAGCGGGCCGAGCTTCGGAATCCAGGTCGCGTGAATCCAGAACTGGTAGAGCAGGTTCAGCGTGAGCATCAGCAAGATGATCCGCGGCGGCATGCCCAGGAGCGGCGCCAGCAGGAAGAAGGCCAGCGTGCCGGTGAGCCGGCCGGTCCAGCCGAAGCGGTAGGCGGCCGACAGGTTCAGCTGGTTCGGCGAGTGGTGCACGGCGTGGGTGCACCAGAACCAGCGCACGCGGTGCGCGGCGCGGTGGTACCAGTAGTAGCAGAACTCCTGGCCGATGAAGCAGGCGAGCCAGCCGGTCCAGTGGTCCATCGGCAGCGTGAAGAGCCGGTGGGCGTAGAGCCAGTCCATGGCGCCGACCCAGAAGGCCAGCGGCAGCAGCCAGCGCAGCGGGTACTCGCGCACGAGGAAGTCGAACACCGAAATGCCGGCCGCCTTCCAGTCGTAGCTGCGCCAGCCGTTGCGCCATGAGAGCACCAGCGCTTCGGCCAGCGAGGCAAGCAGCACCACCGAGATGGAAATCTTGAGGATCAACACGAGCACGGTCATGGCGGTTCCTGGCGGCGAAGGGCGGGCGGGGGTGCCGGAATCTTAGGCCGCGCGGGCGCCGCTGACCATCGCGCCCGACGCGGCGGCCAGGCGCCACAGGCGCGCGGCACGGGCCGCGAAGACGCCGCTGAAGGCGCCGTACAGCGCCGGCACGCCCAGGGCGAAGGCCACGTGGTGGCGCAGTTCGGGGTGCATGGCCAGCGACACGCCCACCACGTACTTGGTGAGGAAGATGCCCATCATGAGCATCAGCGGCACGGCGGTGCCGGCCACCTCGAACTGGCGGGCCGCCGCGTCGTAGCGCGTGGTCGCCGGCAGCGGACGGCGCAGCACCAGCACCATGAGCAGCAGCGCGGCCACGGCCCAGCCGATCAGGGCGCCGGCCGACTCGCCGGACACCGACACCACGCCCCAGAACGACAGGCCGGCCATGGCGACCGGCATCACCAGCACGCGGTTCAGGCCGATGCGGTTGGCCACGAGCTGCCGGCCACCGAGCCAGGCCAGCAGGACGAACACGGCGAACACCCACTTCGGGGTGTGAAGAAGGATTTGCATCAGCATGAGAGGCTCCGTTGGGTTGGAAGAAGACAAAGGGGGCAGGGAATCGATGGAGCGGACTGTGCCGATGCCGCCCGGCCCCCGCCACGGCCATGCGACGAAATGCGGGTGGGCGGCGTGAAGTGCCGGTCGCCGGCGCGAACGGCGGGCGCGGGATGACGGGGTCGCCACGCAAACGGAAGCTTTACCGTCGCTTTACGGCACGGAAAACTGCGGGAGTGATATTTCGCGCTGTACTCTAGGCCGCCTCCCTTCAGGCCGCCTTTTCGCACCCCTTCGCACGCACCGCCCATGGATTCCCAAACGCCCCCCGAACCCCTGCCACCCGTCGTGTCGCCGACCCATCCGCCGGCGCGTCGACGCCGCTGGTTCGGGAGCCTGATGGCCCTGCTTCTGTTGGTGGCCCTCGGGGGCGGTGCCTGGTACCTGGTGCAGCGTTCCAAGTCGCCGGCGCCCGGCGCGGGCGGACCGGGTGCAGGCGCAGGCCGCCCCGGCGGCGGTGGCCCGGGCGGTCGGGCAGGCGGCGGGGGCCCGGCCTCCAGCACCGTCGGCACCGCCGTCGCGCGGCAGGCCGACATCCCGGTGCAGCTCGAAGCGCTGGGCACGGTCACGCCGCTGGCCAATGTGACGGTGCAGCCGCAGGTGTCGGGCGTGCTCACGGCCGTGCTGTTCAAGGAAGGCCAGATGGTCAAGAAGGGCGACGTGCTCGCCACCATCGACCCGCAGCCCTTCGAGAACGCGCTGGCGCAGGCCGCCGGTGCCCGCCAGCGCGACGAGGCGCAGCTGGCCGCGGCGCGCGTCACGCTGCAGCGCTACCAGACGCTGCTCGGCCAGGACTCCATCGCCCGCCAGGACGTCGACACCCAGGCCGCGCTGGTCAAGCAACTCGAAGGCACCGTGGCCATCGACCGCGCCAACGAGAACACCGCCAAGCTCAACCTGGCCTGGAGCCGCATCACGGCGCCGGTGAGCGGGCGCATCGGCCTGCGACCGGTGGACGCGGGCAACTACATCTCGACCGGCAGCACCGGCGGCGTGGCCACCATCACGCAGATCGCGCCCATCGACGTCGAGTTCGCCATTCCGCAGGACCGCGTGCCCGAGGTGCAGGAGCGGCTGGGCCAGGGCGCCACGCTCGCCACCACCGCCTTCGACCGCACGCGCACGCGCCGGCTGGCCGACGGCAGTTTCTCCACGCTCGACAACATGGTCGACACGCAGACCGGCACCGTGAAGGCCAAGGCGCGCTTCACCAACGCCGACGGCGCGCTGTTCCCGAACCAGTTCGTCAACCTGCGGCTGCTGCTGCGCACCGTGAGCAGCGCGGTGGTGGTGCCGGTCACGGCGCTGCGCCACGGCCCGAACGGCGACTATGTGTACGTGGTGACGGCCGAGAACACGGCCTCGCAGCGGCCGGTGACGCGCGGCGAATCGAGCGTCGATTTCGCCTCGATCACCAAGGGCCTGCAGCCCGGCGAAACCGTGGTCACCGAAGGCGGCGACCGCCTGAAGGACGGCGCGCGCGTGCAGACCACGGTCGACCGGCCGGCGGGTGCGGCCTCGGGTGCGGCCGCGCCGGGCGGACGGCGTGGAGGACGTCGGCAGGAAGGTGGCGGTGGTGCGCAGGGCGGCGGTGCTCGTCCCGCCGAAGCGGCGGCACCGGCTTCGCCATCGCAGGCACCGGCTGCACCAGCCGCCGGAACGGCTGCGCCGGCTGCAGCGCCAGCGGCAGCAACGCCTGCACCCGCAGCCACGCCCGCCAAGCTCCCCACCCCCGAGCAGCGCCAGCGCATGCTCGATGCGGCCAAGGACGATCCCGAACAGATCGAACGCCGCAAGCGTTTCCTCGAAGCCCTCGACCGCGGCGAGCCGGCCGCGCTAGAGCGCTGGCAGCGCATGGCCGAGCGCGGTGGCGCCGGTGGCGGTGGCGAACGCGGCGGTGAGGGACGGCGCAGCCCATGAGCCCCTCGCGCCCGTTCATCCTGCGGCCGGTCGCCACCTCGCTGCTGATGCTGGCCATCGTGCTGGCCGGCCTGGTGGCGTTCCGCTTCCTGCCGCTGGCGGCGCTGCCGCAGGTCGACTACCCGACCATCCAGGTCCAGACGCTCTACCCCGGGGCCAGCCCCGAGGTCATGAGCAACACCGTCACCGCGCCGCTGGAGCGCCAGTTCGGCCAGATGTCGGGCCTGGACCGCATGAGCTCGACCAGCGCGGCGGGCGTGTCGATCATCACGCTGCAGTTCTCGCTGGGCCAGACGCTCGACGTCGCCGAGCAGGAAGTGCAGGCCGCCATCAACGCCGGCGGCTCGCTGCTGCCGGCCGACCTGCCCGCGCCGCCGGTGTACGCCAAGGTCAATCCGGCCGACGCGCCGGTGCTCACGCTGGCCATCACCTCCGACACGCTGCCGCTCACCGAGGTGCAGAACCTCGTGAACACCCGGCTCGCGCAGAAGATCAGCCAGGTCTCCGGCGTGGGCCTCGTGTCGCTCAGCGGCGGGCAGCGCCCGGCCGTGCGCATCCAGGCCAACACGCAGGCGCTGGCGGCCAACGGCATCGGGCTGGATTCGCTGCGCACCGCGATCAGTGCGGCCAACTCCAACGGCGCCAAGGGCAGCTTCGACGGTCCCAAGCGCGCCTACACCATCAACTCGAACGACCAGCTGCTCACGGTCGACGACTACAAGAACCTCATCGTCAGCTACAAGAACGGCGCGCCGATCCGCATGGTCGACGTGGCGCGCGTGGTCAACAGCGCCGAGAACGCCCAGCTGGGCGCGTGGTCCGGGCGCAAGGTCGACGGGCAGGTGCAGCTCACGCCCGCCATCATCCTGAACGTGCAGCGCCAGCCCGGCGCCAACGTGATCGCCACCGTCAACGCCATCAAGAAGCAGCTGCCCGAGCTGCAGGCCGGCCTGCCCGCGGGCCTGCAGATCGAGGTGCTGAGCGACCGCACCGCCGGCATCCGCTCGTCGGTGCAGCACGTCGAGATGGAACTGGTGCTGGCCGTGGTGCTCGTGGTGCTGGTGATCTTTGCCTTCCTGGGCAGCCTGCGCGCCACCGTCATCGCCAGCATCGCCGTGCCGATCTCGCTGATCGGCAGCTTCGGCCTGATGTACCTGCTGGGCTACAGCCTGAACAACCTGAGCCTGATGGCGCTGACCATCGCCACCGGCTTCGTGGTGGACGACGCGATCGTCATGATCGAGAACATCGCGCGCTACATCGAGGAAGGCGAGAAGCCATTGCAGGCCGCGTTCAAGGGCGCCGCGCAGATCGGCTTCACGATCATCTCGCTGACCGTGTCGCTCATCGCCGTGCTGATCCCGCTGCTGTTCATGGGCGACGTGGTGGGCCGTCTGTTCCGCGAGTTCGCCGTGACGCTGGCCATCACCATCCTGATCTCGGGCGTGGTGTCGCTCACGCTGGTGCCGATGATGTCGGCGCGCTGGCTCAAGCACGAGCCGAAGAAAGACGCATCGGGCACCGGCTTCGGCGCGCGCGCCCAGCGTTTCTTCGACGGCGTGATGGTGCGCTACGACCGCTCGCTGCACTGGGTGATCGCGCACCAGCCGCTCACGCTGCTGGTGGCGTTGCTCACCATGGTGCTGACCGTGGTGCTGTACCTCACGATCCCCAAGGGTCTGTTCCCCACGCAGGACACCGGCCAGCTGCAGGCCCGCGTGCAGGCCGCGCAAGACGTGTCCTTCGACCGCATGGCGCAGCTGCAGCAGCAGGCCGCGCGCGCCATTCTTGAGGACCACGACGTCGAGAACCTCAGTTCCTTCGTCGGCGTGGACGCGGCCAACAACACGATGCTGCACACCGGCAGCATGCTCATCAACCTGACCAAGAGCCACGACAACCAGCAGGAGGTGATGGAGCGCCTGCGCGATCGTGTGCGGCAGGTGGCCGGCCTCACGCTGTACCTGCAGCCCACGCAGGACCTGACCATCGACGCCGAGACCGGACCGACCGAGTACCGCGTGTCGCTCGAAGGCGTGAACAGCGCGCTCGTCACCGAGTGGATGCAGAAGCTCGTGGCGAAGCTGCAGGAATCGGACAAGGTGCGCAACGTGAGCAGCGATGCCGGTGCGCAGGGGCTGGCGGCGTATGTGAACGTGAACCGCGACACGGCGTCGCGGCTGTCGATCACCGCGAGTTCGGTGGACGACGCGCTGTACAGCGCCTTCGGGCAGCGCATCGTGTCGACCATCTTCACAGAGACGAATCAGTACCGCGTGATTCTGGAAGCGCAGCCCGGCATGGTGAACACGCCGCAGACGCTGGGGCAGTTGAACCTCATTGCGGGGTCGGGCACGGCGACGCCGTTGTCGGCCTTTGCGGAGATCAGCGAGCGGCAGGCGCCGCTGCAGATCACGCACGTGGCGCAGTATCCGGCGAGTACGTTGAACTTCGATACGGCGCCGGGCGTGTCACTGGGTGGTTCGGTGGCTGCGATTCGCGCGGCGGCGAAAGAGATCGGATTGCCTAGCAGTGTGACGATGACTTTTCTGGGGGCTTCTGGGGCCTATGAGAAGTCTTTGTCGAATCAGCTGTGGTTGATTTTGGCGGCGGTGGTTTGTGTGTACATCGTGCTCGGGGTGCTGTACGAGAGCTATGTGCATCCGCTGACGATCTTGTCTACGTTGCCTTCTGCGGGGGTTGGGGCTTTGTTGGCCTTGATGCTGACTGGCAATGATTTGGGGGTGATCGGGATCATCGGGATCATTCTGCTGATCGGCATCGTGAAGAAGAACGCGATCATGATGATCGACTTTGCTATCGATGCGGAGCGGACGCAGGGGAAGTCGGCTCGTGAGGCGATTCATCAGGCTGCGTTGTTGCGGTTTCGGCCGATCTTGATGACTACGTTGGCGGCTTTGTTTGCTGCTGTTCCCTTGATGTTCAGTTTTGGGGATGGGGCTGAATTGCGACGTCCTCTGGGGCTTGCCATCTTTGGCGGGTTGATCGTTAGTCAGCTGCTGACTTTGTTCACTACGCCTGTTATCTATCTGGCGTTTGATCGGTTGGGTGGGGGGAGTGGTCGTCGGTCTTCTTCGGAGCTTGAGGAGGAGACGGCTTGATCTGGTTCATCTCCTGTTGTTCTTTTGTTTTCCGGGGCCGGGTCTCGCCCCGGCGGGCGACTCACTTTCTTTTGCTTCGCCAAAAGAAAGTAAGCAAAGAAAAGGCGACC